>JBNKHG010000069.1:0-73266 GCA_050290225.1 Cellvibrionaceae bacterium | reverse complement strand
AGGAGCAGGAAGATCGACGGCTTGAGCAGCTGAAGCTAATGTAGACCCCTTTAGGGGTCTCAAGGAACCGTAGGTTCCGTAATCGCCGCTTTGAGCGGCTCACAGAACTAAAGCCCCCGGCTTTGCCGGGGGATACTTACTAGCGGCGTGGCAATGTCGCACATTCTAGCGGGTGAAAGTCCCGCCCAGGTAACGGTTAGCCCCCGGCCTGGTATCCAGCCTTGCAGTGATCTCTGGTAACAGGTTCATTGATGCGTAGGTAGGAAAGCAAGCGAGGTGAAAAGGCGGCGAACGGCTGCCCTGAAGGAATAGCCCCGAAAAGTAATTGTTGGATCGGGCCGATGTTTTTAGAACGACAGCAGGCAACAGCGTAGCAGTCGTTAAATTAGAGCGAGACTGCTGTGCCCACCCGGGGTCTTGGCCAAGTCGAGCTTGAATTGAGAATGTGCGGTAACCACGGAGATCCTTGTTGCTGCTCATAGGGAAAGAGCAGGTTCCTGACAAGTGTAAAAAGCGAGGATGGGACTGGAAGCAATGGGGAAGTCGGAGCCACCTGTATGAGCAATGAAGTCCGGTAATGCGGATCGAGCAAAGGGGTGGCGGATTAAGATAACGTGTTAGGGAAACATGTCCCGACACTGAGCGGATCTGATGCATGACAACTGAACTGACACGTTTCACACACTGGGCATCGACCCAACCGCAGAGGCGCTATACGTCGTTATTGGGGATGCTTGCGGATGAGCACGGGCTGGCGGAGAGTTTTCATCGTCAGGACGGACGCAAAGCCGTAGGTGTAGATGGTGTACGCAAAGAGGCTTATGCAGAACAGCTGTCGAGCAACTTAGCGGACCTTTCAGCCAGGGTGAGACGGATGGGGTATCGACCCCAACCGACTCGTCGGGTCTACATCCCGAAAGCGTCGGGCGGGCGTCGTCCGCTTGGAATACCGAGTTTCGAGGACCGACTGGTACAAGACCGGCTCAGCCGGATACTGGAGGCCATTTGGGAACCGGAATTCAGAGACTGCTCTTACGGATTTAGGCCGGGCAGAAATGCCCACCAAGCCCTAACCCGTTTGGATAATCTCGTAGAGGAGCAGCGGACACAATGGATAGTCGAGGCAGACATCAAAGGCTTCTTTGACAACGTCAGCCACGACCATCTGATGCGGTTCGTGTCGCACCGAATAGGAGATACAAACCTGTTGCGCTTGATAAGACGAATGTTGAAGGCGGGCCACATGGAAGCTGGTCAGTTTACGGTCTCTGAGCGAGGAACGCCCCAAGGTGGATTGGCGTCGCCAATACTGGCGAATATTTACCTGCACTACGTCTTGGATCTCTGGTTTGAAAAACGCGTTGCCCGTCAATACGAAGGCAAAGCGTTTCTGGTGCGATACTGCGATGACTTTGTGGCTTGCTTCAGTCAAGAGAAGGATGCGCGTGACTTTGAGCAACAGCTCATCGAACGGCTCAATCAGTTTGATTTGGAAGTGGAGCCAAGCAAAACGGCGTTGTTCCGCTTTGGAGACCTCGCTCCGGCTATATGTCGAAACGAAGGTCTCCGAAAGATGGCGACGTTTAACTTTCTGGGTTTTACACATTACCTGAAAGTTGTTCGAGGCGGCCGTGTTCGAGTCCGCCGAAAGACCCAACGAGAACGGTTCTGTGGAAAGCTCAATGAACTTAAGAGGCGACTGATGAAGATGAGATCATCACCGATACAAGAGATACAGGCTTATGTTACCCGGCATCTGCAGGGACATATCCAGTACTATGGTGTTAGTGGTAACTTCCTTAGTCTTCACCGCTATCGCTACCAAGTGAGTAGGATACTGTTCAAGTGTCTAAATCGCCGAAGCCAACGTAGGAGTTTTACGTGGGATCGGTTTGGTGCCTGGTTGGCTCTTTGGTTCCCGAAAGCGAAAATAGTGCATCGGTGGTCAACATGTACAGTGTGAAAGACTTAATCTGGGAGCCGGATGGTGTAACACTCCAAGTCCGGTTCTGCGAGGGGGGTGTTAACTCTGGCAATGGAGTTAACACCTCTACTCTCCATCGGGTAATTCACGGAGTCGTTAGCGGTGGAAAATGATCAGTGCAGGAAATGGCCGCTGTAGCGTCGCTTTAACCACCAGGTATCGCTGTTGCGGTCGAAAGTGGCCCGGCGCCGGTACTTGCGCCGGCAGTCGGGAATGGGGGTTAAGCTGTGGTGATCGTCTTGACGCCGGTCCCTGTAGCAACGGGGGTCTTTGAATGACTCCTCAAACAGTCGGCGTTGCTCCGCAATGTCTTCTTTCGAAAGCTTTCCAGACCGGTTTTTCCTGGAAGCTCTGTGGGATTCCCTGGCGGTGTCTGTCATGGCCTGCGTCCCCTTACCACCTGACGAATACCCTGATTCTAGTTGATACCTTTGCAGGTGTTAGAATAATTTACTCTGTGAATGTGCCAGCTTTGCTCCTGCCGCGCTAAAGTCCGTCAGGAGGTTGTTTCCAATGACAAAAGGTGTTTTTCGACGGCAAAGACGTGGGGATCATTGTCGTGTAATTCCCGCAAGGCATCGGCAAGCTTGAGCAGGTACTCGCGGTTGTGTCCGCTGGGACCGCATGCACGGGCGATATGGTGGGCGATCTCCCGCTCAGAAGCGGGCCCCAAATAAGCGGCATTGTCCGGTCGGGCGATATAGACCAATCCCTGATCCCGGGAGCCGTCGTCGAACGTCATTTCCATACTGAGGCGCAGGTAACCGTTTTTCTCCCGATGGTCCAGGTATTCAAACTCCAGCGGCGTGATACGGTAGGCAACCCCTTTGCACAGCGCATCGGGTTCCTCGACCAGGGTGACCACCCGTCCGGGTGCATTGGGGGTGCCGCGGTGATCGTGAGAGCCTTGCCAAAAACGGCGACTCCAATGGCGAATGCTGGCCGGTCGCTTCTCCAGGTAGGGAAAGTCGTCTTTGTAGATCAATGAGCCATAGCCAAATAACCACAGATTGTGGCAGTGGTCGAATTCGTTCATCCGGCGGTTGTGCTCAATGGTGTTGAAGGACATAGCATTCGAATCTTATGGCTGACAGTGACGGCAGTTTAGCGGTCCCGGGCCGGGATGGGAATAACGTCCATTGCTGTCAGGGCGGTACAAGTTTCTTTATAATCGCCCCTCAATTGACCCGATCATCACAAAGAAGGAAGTTATTGCAATGGTTCGGAATGTTCATGCGAAAACCAAAGCTATCGGCAAATTAACCCAGGCGGTAATCGTTGCCGGGACGCTGACCTCGGTCACCACTGTGTCGGCGGGAGAGGAATTTCAGCCCTGGAAAGGCGACCTGGAACTGGGCTTCGTTTCCACATCGGGGAATACCGAAACCACCACCATTAAAACCAATGGCAAGCTGGTGGAAGAGGGCGTAAAGTGGCGCAACAGCACCATTTTCAGTTCGCTCAATACCAAAGAGGACGACGAGCGTTCCGCGGAAAAATATTTTCTGTCAAACAAAGTGGATTACAAATTCAGTGAGCATGGATACATTTTTGGTTTTGTCTCCTACGACGATGATCGTTTTAGCGGCTTTGACTGGCAGGCTACCATCGCAGCCGGCTATGGCCGCACCCTGCTGAACAATATCGACAATATGCGTTTGAACCTGGAACTGGGCCCGGGTTATCGCATCAGTAAAGTGGATGAAGATGCGGTGGGGGAGGATGACCAGGAAGAGGCCATATTGCGCGCGTCGGCGGACTACGAGTGGCAACTGAGCGATTCCGCCGTTTTTGCGCAAGCGTTGACAGTGGAAGGCGGCTCCGACAACACGATTTCCAAGTCCATCACTTCGCTAAAAACCACTATCGTCGGTCAGTTTGCGCTGAAACTGGCTTACACCATCAAATACACGGAAACCGTGCCGTTGGACACTGACCATGCCGATACCGAAACCTCGGTGACACTGGTTTACAGTTTCTGATCAGGCTATCCCTGGGGATGGGAGCACGCACCCGTCGGTGACTTTGGCGATTGGTGTGTGGTTGATCCCCCTATTTCTGATCACTCGATACCGAGGTCGTTCATCAGTCGCAGCAGTACACCGTTCGTCCAGCCGAAACCGTCCTGGACTTCGTATTCCCCGCCCCCGGCCAAGAGTCCCACCTGTTCCACATTGTATTTTTCCAGCAACTTGCCGGATTGTTGGTAAACCTGGCGGTTATTGTCGACCCAGCGCCTGGCACCTTCGCGGGCGGCATGGGTGAAGCCGTATCGCAGCAAGCCCTGGTAGACAATCCATTGCAGCGGTGCCCAACCGTTGGGCGCATCCCACTGTTGCCCACTGTGGTTGAGGGTGGTGACCCAACCGCCGGGTTTGAGGAAGTCGCGCTCGATCCGCTCGGCCATGGCGGTGGCCTGTTCCCTTTCGGCGATGCCGAAAAAGAGCGGGTAGGCGGCAGCGAGCGACAGGGTTTGGCTTCGACGCAGATCGGGTAGCCAGAGATCGGTATACCATTTCTGTTGCGGACAGTAGCATAACGACTGGATCAATGTCTTGCGCCGTTCGGCATGCTGGATAAACGTCGAAGCCTGTGCGGTATTTCCTTCCAGCGTATAGGCTTTTGCCATGACGGTTTCAAGGTGGTACATCAGCGCATTGAGATCTATCGGTAAAACTTGCGTGGTGTTAATCGAGTCGAAAGCACTGCCGTCGGCCAACCAGCGGGAGCTGAAATCCCAGCCGGATTCACAGCCGGCGCGGATATCGCGATAGAGCTTTGCGGCTGTGCGAAGACTTTGAGCCGCCAGTTCGCAGTCTTCGTGGTAACTCTCCGGTCGCGGTGTGTCGCGCTCATCCCAGTAGCGATTGAGAAAACCGTCTCCGATTTTGACGACACGCCCGGTGGCGGCACCGTCCTCTGTCAAACGATCTGCACCCGACATCCAGAAGGCGTATTCAGTTTCAAGCTGAGGCAGGAATTGCGGTAAGGTGTCAGGCTGCTGATTGCACTCCGCAAGCAGTTCCACCATAAGGGCAAAAAAGGGAGGCTGGGAGCGAGAACAGTAGTAGCTGCGATTGCCGTTAGGGACAAAGCCGATGGCGTCAATCAGCCAGGCAAAATTCTTCACCATCGCTTCGACTAATGACAGCCGACCGGATGCCGCCAGGCCCAGGCAGGTAAAGTAGCTGTCCCAGTAGTAGATCTCACGGAAGCGTCCACCGGGCACCACGAAGGGAAAGGGCAGGGCAATCAGCGATGAATGCGGAGCTTCCGATCCTGTGGTGCGTGTCAGTAAATCCCACAGGGTTTCGATATGCGCCCGCAGCGGCCGTTGGGAAACGGACTGCAATCCACTGTAATCGGTGGAAGGCAAATCAAAATAGTGCGCCAGGAATCGATGCAATTCGAAGCCTTTCTGTTTCGCCTGTTGTCGAAAGAGATTGTCCAGCTTGGATGGAGCCACCTTGGGTATGGCATCGGCGAAGGTTTTTGAATCCGGGTAAAGCTGTTTCTGCTGAACCGTGGAGAAAAGTTCGGGATAGAGATCGTCTGGTGATCGATACCTGGAAGGGGACGCTGGTGTCGGACTTTTCCTGCGCATAGTCGAAAATCAGTCAGTGGCTTGTGAAGTTGTGCGTTTAAACAGGTAGAGCGTTATCAACAAAATCGTTAGCGGGACCAGGGAAAAATAGAATGCCGTTCTGCCTCCCAGAGTCTCGAACAGGTGGCCGGTAATGATCGAGCCCGTGGTGCCTCCCAGGGCAGAAAAGACAACGATCAAACCGGCCATCGGGGCGTGTTGTCGCGCCGGCAAAGCCGAGAGAATCACTGAATTGATGGCGGGGTAAACGGGAGCGATACAGAACCCGATCAATGGAAAAGTAAAGGCGGCTATCGGGGCGTTGGCCCAGCCGGTGACTTGCCTATGCCCGACCCCGGCTGCCAGCGGCAGGCATATCAATACCAGCAGGGCTGCCAGGCAGAGCCCCACCAGCAACACGCTAAACCAGTCGTATTTCCGCAATACCAGTCCAGCCGCGAACCGCCCCAGCGCGGTGGAGGCAGCCAGTATACTGGTCATCTGTATACTCAGGGATGAGGGTAAATGCAAAATCGTGTTATTGAAGGTCGGTAGCCAGGACATGATGCTCTGCTCGATCAGTACGTAAAGAAAGGCGCTGATAATAAAGATGAAAACCAGGGGTTTGATACAGAGCCCGAGCATATCGGCAAAGTCGCTACTGAGCGAAGTGGGGTTGTCGGTTGCGATCGGCGTTTCGTCCAGGGGCGCTACCAGCAAGAGCACAAGTGCGACCAGCGACAGGCCGGCCAGCAGATAGTAGACGCCAAGCCAGTCCGGTGAGCCCGGA
Source organism: Cellvibrionaceae bacterium (assembly GCA_050290225.1). Classification (GTDB taxonomy): domain Bacteria; phylum Pseudomonadota; class Gammaproteobacteria; order Pseudomonadales; family Cellvibrionaceae; genus JBNKHG01. The sequence continues at coordinate 66,909 of JBNKHG010000069.1, read as the reverse complement.
TCGGCGTCATTGACAAAAGCGCTGAAAACAAAATAGCCGGACATAACGCCGACCATAAAAAACGACTCGAGAAAGTTCATCATACTGACATGCGCCTTTTGGCTGTCGGTTACCAGGCCAAGGGTGGCAAACACCGAGACCTTGACCAATGCAAAACCGACGCCGGTGGCGGCAAACATCAGTTTAGTCATCCAGAATGCCGGGAGTTGTGGCATCGACAGGCACACCAGGCTGATAAAACCCAGCGCCAGCATCATACTGAGCTTGTAACCGATTCGCGCAATAAAGGAAGCTATCAGGAACGAGGTGACGGCGATGCTCAGGTCTTTGAAGGCTTCAAGGATGGCGGCGTCAGAGGCGCTGACCTGGTAGGTGTTTTGAACCTGCAGGATTACCGTGCCGACGCTGTTTAACAGCATCGCAAATACGAAATAGTTTATAAAGAGTGATATTTTTATAGGGAGGTGTTGCATAGCGGGCAACTTTTCCAAAAAAAACAATTTCATGAGCAGAGAAAATGCTGCTTCAGAAAGAGTTTTTGGCCTATCTTTTGCGATGACAGTGTTGTCGTCTTAATTCAATAAGCCGGCTAATTAATTAGTTTACCATACACCCGCTAACGCGTTATTTGTAATATGTTTGTGCTATTTTTGAGTTTTTCTTTGTAACTGTTGTGCTTTGGCACTGGAAGTGAAAGCGTTTGATTTAACTGAAGATTATTCGTCTTTGAGGATTAAAATCGCTCGGAATAAATTGATTACATTCAGTAAATTGAAAAAGAATTCATCCTTGCTTATTGTTAAGGAAGTGACATACATCCTGGTTTAATAATGATTATCAGTGAATTGTTGTGACATTATTCGCGCGGGGAATATGTCGTGAGTTTCTTCCCCGGCAAGCAAAGAGTTGTACATTATATCGAGATGTCTTGTTATGGCAATATTATCCTAGATATTGCCGTTGAATAGGGGTATACATCACTTATTGTGCTCGCTGCTTACGGAGTCAAATGATGAAGAAAAATACGCTCTCTCAGACTATATCTGCGATAACGAAGACCTTCAAAGGTCCCTCAAAACTGGTTGCATGTTGTTCTCCACTGGCATTGGCACTGGTCGCGCTACCGCTTCAAGCGCAGGATTCCAAGAAAGGTGAATCTTCGCTGCTGTTAATGGAAGAAGTTGTGGTTACGGGAACCGCGAGCAGCGAACGTACCAAGTTTGAATCCAGTGTGGCCATTACCACTACGGATGCGGATGCGATCAAACAGATCAACCCCTTGACCACGGCAGATCTGTTTGCCGCCGTGCCAGGTCTTTGGGTTGAATCATCGGCAGGAGACTCAAACGCCAATGTCTTCGCACGGGGCATTCCCCAGGACGGTGGTTATTTCTACATTAATTTGCAGGAGGATGGTATTCCCGTTTACCCGACCTCTGCATTGTCGTTTTTTGGTGCCGATATGCTGATCCGCCTGGATGAGTCGGTGGAGCGTATGGAGGTGGTCCGGGGCGGGACGTCTCCAATATTTGCCTCTAGTGCGCCCGGCGGAATTGTCAATTTTGTAACCAAAAAAGGTACAACGGAGCCGGAAGGTTTAATGAAATTCACTGTTAGCGATTACGACATGTATCGCGGTGACTATTTCTACAGTGGGCCACTTTCCGACGAATGGCTCATTGCCATTGGTGGATTCTTCCGCTCTTCAGACGGTATTCGTGACCCGGAATTTCGCAGTGATCGCGGTGGTCAGGTTAGGTTCTCTCTAATGCGGGAAATCGAAAATGGCGAGTTGGAGTTGTTTGGTCGCGTGATGGATGACCGTACCCAGTTCCTGACCGGATTACCCATGCAGGACCCTGACGATCCGCGTGGGGTACCCGGGTTTGATGGTGGAGAGGGAACTTTGCATAGCAATGATCTGCGTCGAGCGCCACTACCTGCGGCTGCGGAAGTGGGGTTGAGCGATAACGACCTGGCCGATGGCATTCACTCTGAGGTCGCGACCTTTGGCGCGAGACTGGATATTGAAATCTCCGATGCTGTTAGTATTAATAACAAGTTTCGCTTTACTGATGCAGACGTGTTGTTTACCAGCGTGTTCACCGGCGATGCCGCAATCTCCGGCGATAATTTCGCGGCTCAGCGCGGCGTTGAACCAAACATTACATTTGTCAGCAGCGGCGATGTTTTCGACCCCAGCAACCTGGTTATGGATGCCCAAATATGGGCGGTAACCAAGGATCTCGAAAGCTTTGCCAATGATTTCCGCATCAACTTTGCAACATCGAATAACGACTTGACCGTCGGCGTTTACTATGCGGATTACTCTTCGGACGACAAATGGAGTCTGGGCCACGGTTTTTTAATGGAAGCCAGTGATAATGCTCAACGGCTGTTTTTGCCGGGGGTCACCAGTGATCAGGGTCATACCAACTTTTCCACTTTTAATCTTATAGCCAATCACGAAGCGACTTCCCTGGCTATCTACGTTTCGGACGAATGGGAAGTGAGCGATGATTTCCGCCTGGATTTCGGGGCTCGCTGGCAGGAAGACGAAATCGATTCCTCAATCAGCAGCGGGGAGTTTGGTATCGACTTTGATGGCAATCCCGATACCCCCTGGGATAACAATACCGCCCAGGCCGGCAGCAATTTCCGTACAGTGGATGAAAATCTGGAGGACGTGGCATGGTCTATCGGTTTTAACTACAACCTCAACAGTGATATGGGTTTCTTTGGGCATTATACCGATTCCTTCCGTATTCCCCATTTTGATGATCTGCGTGATGGCAAGGATGAGGTTGAAGACATTACCCAAATTGAGCTGGGATACAAATTGTCGATGGACGATTTTTCGCTGTTTGCCACAGCCTTCCAGAGCGAGTTTGATAATGTCTTTTTCAATGATGTGCTGGCAGATGGATCTACCCGGCAGGCATTTGCGGAAACCGAAACCTACGGCGTTGAGTTGGAAGTTGTATGGGTGCCCATGGAGGCGTTGAACCTGAGCGCCAGTCTGACGTTGCAGGAACCGGAATACAGCTCCTTTGTCAGGACTGACGACTCCCAGGACCCGCCAGTTATCGTTGATAACACCGATAACCAGATTCGGCGTATTCCGGAAACCATGTTCCGATTTACACCGACCTATCACTTCAGCGACAAGGGTCGGGTGTATTTGACCTATACCTTTATCGATGATCGGTTTGGGGATGATGAAAACACCCAGGACCTGGTGGATTTTGACACCATAGACATAGGTTTCATCTACGAATTGACCGACTCGTTGAGCGTACAAGTGGTGGGAAACAATATTACCGATGAGGTGGGACTGACCGAGGGAAATGTCAGGTTGGCTTCGGCAGCCGGCGGTAGCGGCGCTTTCAATGCGCGCCCGATTTTTGGGGAGTCCTATCGAGCGTCGCTCACTGTCAAGTTCTAACCTCTTTGGAATTCAGCAGTGCCGTAGAGCAACAACGGCGCTGCTGATTTTGGGGCTCACATTCTCTCCATCACTTCAATCCCCAGCAGATCCAACCCGGTCTGCAGCGTGCGCGCGACATTCTGGCACAAACGCAAACGACTGTTGCGGGTGGCCTCGTCAATGCCCGCTTTGAGGATGGGGCAGGCCTCGTAGAATTTCATATAAAGGCTGGCCAGGTCGTAGAGGTAGTTACACAGCACATGGGGATAAGCTTCGCGTGCGACCTGCTCCACCGCTTCGCTGAACTGCAGCAGTTTGATACCCAGCGCCAGTTCCTGCTCCGATGCCAGGCGGATGTCGCCGCTGAGGTTCTCGGGCTGAACACCGGCCTTGCGGAATATGCTCTGGATGCGGGCGTAGGCGTATTGCAGGTAGGGTGCGGTGTTGCCCTCGAAGCTGAGCATGGCGCTCCAGCTAAAAATGTAATCGTTGGTGCGGGTTTTACTGAGGTCGGCATACTTGACCGCCGCGATACCGACTTTGCGGGCTATGGACGCAAAGTCTTCTTCCGACAGTTCCGGATTTTTCTCGCGTACTACCTGCCCCGCGCGTTCCACCGCTTCTTCCAGCAATTCCGCCAGTTTGACGGTGCCGCCGCTGCGGGTCTTAAACGGCTTGCCATCCTCTCCCATCATGGTACCGAAGGCGTGGTGTTCGAGACTGACATCATCGGGGACGAAACCGGCCTTGCGTGCCAGGGTAAACACCTGCTGCATATGCAGGGACTGGCGGGCGTCGATAAAATACATAATGCGGTCGGCCCGCAACCGGGATACCCGGTGGCGCATGGCTGCCATATCGGTGGTGGCGTAAAGATAACCGCCGCCCTGTTTTTGCAAGATCACCGGCGAGGGGTTGCCCTCCTTATCCGCCAGTTCCTGCAGAAAGGCCACTTGAGCGCCCTGGTCTTGAACCACCAGGCCCTTTTCCTGTAATTCATTTACGAGAATCGGCAGATCGTCATTGTAGGCGCTCTCCCCTTTGACGCTGTTGCGATCCAGGGTGACATTCAGTCCCCGATAGATCTCTTCACTGTGCTGCAGTGAGACTTCCTTGAAATTTTCCCACAATTTCAGAATCTTGTCGTCCCCACCCTGCAGTTTCACCACATAGTCGCGGGCTTTGTCGGCAAACGCGGGGTTATCGTCGAAGTGTTTCTTCGCTTGCTGGTAAAACACTTCCAGGTCTTTCAGGGCCATGGTGGCCTCTTCGCCCTCGCCCAGGTGCTCTTCCAGTTCCGCAATCAGCATCCCGAACTGGGTGCCCCAGTCACCCACATGGTTCTGGCGGATCACCTTGTGTCCGAGGAATTCCAGCAATCGCACCAGGGCATCGCCGATAATGGTCGAACGCAGGTGGCCAACGTGCATCTCCTTGGCCAGGTTGGGGGAGGAGTAGTCCACTACCACGGTTTGCGATTCGGCGGCGGCTTCAATGCCCAGCCGGGGGTCGGCAAGAGCCTTGTCCAGCTCGCTACCGAGCCAGTCGGCTTTCAGGTGAATATTGATAAAGCCGGGGCCGGCAATTTCCAGTTTCCCGGCCACCGCATCCAGATCCAGATTGTCGACGATCCTGGCGGCCAGCTCTCGCGGGTTGGTTTTCATGGCCTTGGCCGCAGCCATGGCACCGTTGGCCTGGTAGTCGCCAAAACCGGCCTTCTTGGCGGGGGCCACATGGGCGGCGCATTCGGCGGGTATACCGGCGGCCAGCATGGCCTGGTGAACTTTGGTATTAAGCAGTTCGCGGATGTTCATAGGTCGTCGGGCGTGCCTCGAAAATGGAATCTGCCCCTGATACAGAGGCAAAGAAGCGGGATTTTAGCGGTCTGCCGGGGATATGCAACGGCTATCGCGTCAACGGGTCGTGCAGTGCTTCATCCAGCGGGTGGTAGTCGGGGTTGGCGCCGCAGGAGGCGCGTACCACCAGCTCTGTGGGCAAGAGGATAGAGGGAGCCTTGTCGCCGTTGATCAGCGCCATGACTCTGGACACCAGCGCTTCGCCGCCGGTGTGGATCTGCTGGCGCACGGTGGTCAGTGGCGGGGTAAAAATAGAGGCCGTGGGAATGTCGTCGAAGCCCACAACGCTGACCTCTTCCGGTACCCGGTAGCCGCTTTCCTGCAGGGCTTTGATGGCACCCATGGCGATACTGTCGCTGGCGGCAAAGATGGCGTCGAAACCGGGTTTGCCGCTATCGAGCAGTTCCATCACCCGCTGGTAACCGGAGCTGATGGAAAAGGCGGTGCTGGGGTGTTCATGGGCTCGCAGGGAGGCCCGCTCGAGGGCCTCAACGTAACCCTGGAAGCGGGCGTTGATCTCAGGGTGGGCGATATCGCCCAGAAAAACAATGTCCTTGCGACCGAGGTCTATCAGGTGTTGGGTGGCGACCTTGCCACTGTCGAAATTGTTGCTGCCCACAGTACAGTAGGGGGTATCGGCCTGCTTATTACCCCAGGCCACGATGGGATCACCCAGTTTTTGAAGCTCCCGCAACGGGGTGTCATCGGTGCCCTGTCCGATAACGATAACCCCGTCGGCGCGGCGGGAACCCATCAGGTAGTTGTGCCAATCGTCTTCGTCGACAATGCTGCTGGAGAACAGCAGGTCGTAGTTGTGGCGGCTGAGTTCGTCGGCGATGCTGCCGATCATGTCGATCATAAAGGGGTCTGAGAAAGACTGGCCACTGTCCTTTTGGGCATTGATCACCACCGAGACGGTGTGACTGCGTTGCAGTCGCAGGTTGCGCGCGCTCTCGTTGATCTTATAGTTCATGGCGCGGGCAATCTCCTGCACCCGCTGGCGGGTTTTCTCGGCGATCAACTTGTTGTTGGCCAGCGCCCGGGAAACGGTGGATTCCGACACCCCCGCTGCCTTGGCAATATCAGACATGGAGACTGGGCTGGGTTGATTCTTGGCCATTGTCGGTTCCTGGGTTACGGGGAAGCCATCTTAGGAAAACTGCAATCGATTGTAAATTTGCAGGTGGGGCTTTATTGTATGATAAAATAATAATGCTCTATTATGAGCGTTGGCCGTTCGCGCCATATTGACAAGAATAAACGCGTAACTGGACGCGTATTCCAAGGAAAAGGAACCCTCATATGAATAACCCTCTTTTGATTGGCTCTGCCGTTGTGCTTGTCGGCGGATTGCTGGTGGCTCCAAGATTTGTGGGCAACCACGTGGAAGGCCGGATGAATGAAATTGTCGCGGGCCTGGATGACAATCCCATGGTTGAGGCCCGGTGGCGTGAATACCATCATGGATGGTTCAGTTCTTCCGGTGTGCTGGATATCAGGCTGACCGTCCCGGTTACCGATGTGCAACCACTCCAGAAGGTCTCTGCCTGGACGGCGTCCCCGGCCGAAAAACCGGAAATGACCACCATTGATTTTCAATACCAGCTCGATCTGGCCCATGGTCCCGTTATTTTCGATTCCGGTGTGACAGTGGCGCTCGCCAGTTGGACGGGACAGATCAAACAAAGCCCGGAGCTGGAAACCTTCCTGTCGTGGGATCAGTCCCAACCACTCTACCGGCAGACCGGGAAGATTGGTGTGGATGGCGATGTGCATGTCCAGGAAAATATCTCGCCATTTTCCGTCGCTGGTGAACAGCTGTCAGTGACGTTTAGTGGTTTCCAGGGGGCAGGGGAGGAATCCGATGGCGTGTTCGCCTATAACGGTAAGGCAGAATCCCTGGTGATTGGCGGGCCGGCCAACACCATCAAAATCGAAGGTGTCAGGATTGACTCGGACATAGAGGCCGATCTCGTCAAAGTGATCCAGGGCGATCTCTACACGATGAACGGCTTGTTCAGTGTTGACAAGGTATTGAGCGGTGAAGGCGGAGAGTTTCGGCAACTTCAGGTCGAAGTGAACACCACGCTGAACGAGGATGAGTCCCTGGCGGATATTCGCGCCGGCTATCGCATTGGGGAAATCTCCGGTGTTGACTATAGCCTCAGCGATTTGGGATTTGATGTGATAGTGACCAACTACAGCGCGGCGTTCAATCAACAGTACAAACAGCTGGTAAAAAAAGCCGCATTTCAAAATACCCTGAATCCCGAGCTTATAGAGGCTGCCTGGAAGGAAAGCTTGCCGCTGTTGATGAGATCGAATCCGACGGTGCGGTTGGAAAATCTGCACTTTACGCTGCCGGAAGGTACGTTCAAAAGTCAGCTGAGCCTCAGCCTGAATTCGGTGGATTTACAGGCCCAGCAGTTGAATAACCCCGAATTCTGGGTCCGGAATCTGGTGCTCAATGCCTCAGCCAGTGCCGACAAACCCCTGGCCGAACGGCTGGCCAAACAGCTTGTCCGTATTCAGGTGGCCAAAAACCCGGAACTTAAACTGTCCGAAGCCGAACTGGAGCAGGCCAGTGTGCAGCAGGCGAGCATGATGCTGGCGATGCTCGGTGCGCGGGGTATGCTGCGGGACGAGGGAAATCAGCTCAGTCTGGATTTCCGTATGAGCAATGGCCAAGCCAATCTCAATGGCCAGGCGATTCCGCTGCCTGCTGGCCTTGGACAGCAATAGCGCCCTTGAAATCGATAACTCTGCCGATAATGGGAATTCACCAACGCATGTGGGCACAGGGCGGTTTTAATCGCCCTGTGCGGTCATCAGCCTGACATTAAGCCGTCGGAACAGCCGTGGCGGCTAACTGGCTGTCTCTTAGCGTTTCCCGCCTAAACAGAAACAGTGTCACGAGAATAATCGTCAAAGGCACCAGGGAAAGGTAAAAAGCGGTCTGCCCGTCAAACTTGCCAAAAACTATACCGGTAACCAGAGATCCGGTAGTGCCGCCCAAGGCCGAGAAAATCACAATCAGCCCTGTCATGGCGGCGTGCTGGTGTTTTGGCAAGGCGCTAAGCATCACCGAATTGATGGCCGGGTAAATTGGTGCCATGAACAGTCCGATCAAAGGGAAGATGTAGGCTGCCACTGGCGCGTTGAACCAACTGACCTGCAAGTTGTTTTCAATGCCTTCCGTGAGCGGCAGGGTCAACAATACCAGTGCTCCCATGGCCAGCAGGCAGGCGTTCAGGACCGGGTACCAATGCAGTTTTCGCATAATGGCCCCGGCACTCAGACGGCCAATTGCCAGGCAGGCAGCAAAAATGCTGGTCGCCTGTACACTCATGGCCGAGGGGAGTTTTAAGATCTCATTGTTAAACGTCGGGAGCCAGGTTCCAACGCCCTGCTCAATCAGCACATAGAGAAAGGCTGAGATCACAAAGATATAAACCATGGGTTTGGTCACCAGTTTCAGCATGGCGACAAAATCCCGCTTCAGGTTAGGGTGGCCCGAGTGCGACTGTGATTCATCGAAAGGGGTGGTGAGCAGGAGCAGGAAGTTGATGGCGCAAAGGCCTGCCAGCCACCAGTACACCTGCAGCCAACGCTGGGAGCCGGGGTCTGTGGAATCGATAAACAGGCTGAACAGCCAGTACCCGGTCAGTACCCCCACCATGAACATGCCTTCCACCGTATTGAGAATACTGGCGTGTTCCTGGCTGTTTTTGCTTATCAATCCCACCGAGGCGTACACCGAGACCTTGACCAACGCAAAGGCAGTGCCGGCGCACAGAAACATTAGTTTGGTGGTAAGAAAACCGGGCAACAATGGCATGGTGCAACAGGCCACGCTAACAATCGCCAGGCCCGTCATCATGGCTTTGCGGAACCCGAAGCGGGGTAAAAACGAGGCCACTACAAAAGACACCAAGGCGATGGGCAGGTCTTTGAAGCCTTCCAGCACACTGGCGCTCTCCTTGCTGACCCCGTAATTATTGATGACCTGTAGAATGACTGTCCCCACGCTGTTAAGCAGGATGGCAAACATAAAATAGGTAAGAAACAGGGACAGTTTGATCCGCCAGTTATTCATCGCGCATACCTTTTCGTTATTCAGACCTTGCTGACTGTGCTGTCCGCTTTGGCCTTTTCTTCGGTTTTTGATCAATTTGTAGGCACTATACCACCATTTTTGCTAAATGCAATCGATTGCAAATAGAAAAAATAGGCCTTAAGATGCGCTTTCCATGGGTTGATAGGGCGATTGTCGGTAATGGTGAATCGCCTGGCAGCCAATTTTCCAGTCAGTTGATTCCTTGGTGTAGGTATGAGCCAGCATTCAGAGTCTTTTTATCCCGCCGAACCATGGCGGTTAACGGAAACGCGCTATGAGCCCGGCCAGTTGAGCTTGAGTGAAACCCTGTTTGCCCAGGGCAATGGTTTCCTTGGGCTACGTGGCAGCTTTGAGGAGGGGGCGGACGGGGAGGACAGTGGCAGTTACCTCAACGGTGTTTATAGCGCCGAACCCATTACCTACGGCGAGAAGGCATACGGTTATGCCCGTAATAACCAGCGACTGGTGAACCTGCCCAATGGCCGCTCCATCCGGCTCGCTATCGACGGCGAGTGGTTTTCCCTGGGTGATGGTGAGTTGCTTGAGTACGAACGATCCCTGGATTTTCGCACGGGCATGCTGCACCGCCGCCTTACCTGGCGCTCTCCCGGTGGGAAGACCGTGGCGATTGAGATTGTGCGGTTGGTGTCCTTGGATAACCAACACCTGTGTGCTATCGATTACCGGGTAAAGGCGGTGGATTTTTCCGGCCGGTTGTATTTGGTGTCCGGCCTGGATAGCCAGTTGGCAGTCACCCACGAGGAGCATGAGGATCCCCGAGCCGGCTCGCGTTATGACAGTGGCGATATTGAACTGCTTCAGCGACAGTGCCGCGAGCAGCAGCTGACCTTGTTACAACGGGTTCGCAGTAGCGGCTTTCGCCTGGCCGCGGGTGCCGTGCAACGTTTGTATTTGGATTCCGGTGCCAGTGCGGAGGTGGAGCATGTCCGGGGTGAACAGTCTGTCGAGGTGCGTTACGCCTTTGACCTGGCTGCTGGCGAGACCGCCACCCTGAGCAAGTTCCTGGGGTATTTTGCCTATGCCCCGGATAGTGAGGCCGAGGATGATCAACTGCTGTGCGAGCTAAACCTGTACCTCGACAGCGTGGCGGCACAGAAATTTGAGTTTTACGCCCGGCAGCAGCGTGCCCATCTCGATCAGTTCTGGTCGGTGTCCGATGTGGAAATCCGCGGTGATCTCAGTTTGCAGCAAGGTATGCGTTATAACCTGCTGCAGTTGTATCAGTCCCTCGGTCGCGATGGAAAAACCAATATAGCGGCCAAGGGACTTTCAGGAGATGGTTATGACGGCCATTACTTCTGGGACACGGAAATCTATATCCTGCCATTTTTCCTTTATACCCAACCGGCGCTGGCGCGCAAGCTCCTGGAGTACCGCTACTCGATCCTGGACGCCGCCCGCGCTCGTGCCCGTGAGATGACCTTTACCAAGGGGGCGCTGTTCCCCTGGCGCACTATCGGCGGCGAGGAGTGTTCCGCTTACTATCCGGCGGGTACGGCGCAATTCCATATCAACGCAGATATCGCCTATGCGGTAAAACGCTATTTCGAAGCCACAGGAGACACCGACTTTATCTGCAATCATGGCGCAGAGGTAGTGTTTGAGTCTGCCCGTGTCTGGATGGCGTTGGGATGTTACGACAACCGACAGCGCTTTTGCCTGAACACAGTAACCGGTCCCGATGAATACACCGCCCTGGTGAACAACAACTTTTACACCAACCTGATGGCGCAAACGCACCTCGCTTACGCGGTGGAACTCTATCGCCGGCTACCGGAAATTTCGTCCGAAACCTTCTCGGCGCTGGTGGCCAAACTGCAACTGTCCGCTGATGAACCACAGGCTTGGCAGGGCGCGGCTGATGCCATGTACCTGCCTTATGACGAGGCGCTGGGCGTACATCCGCAGGACGACAGTTTTTTACACAAAGAAGTGTGGGACTTTGATAGCACTCCCGACGAGCACTATCCACTGTTACTTCACTACCATCCGTTGACCCTATACCGCCATCAGGTGTGTAAACAGGCGGATGTGGTGTTGGCCCTGTTGCTGCGAAGCGATCTGTTTGATCGCGAGCAGAAAAAGCGCAATTTCGATTACTACGAGGCCATAACTACCCATGACTCCACACTGTCGGCCTGTATCCACAGCATCATTGCCAGCGAAGTCGGCTATCGGGACAAGGCACGGGATTATTTTCGACAGGTTGCGCGCATGGATATCGACAATCACCACAATAACACCCAGTACGGTGTGCATACCGCTTGTATGGGCGGCGCCTGGATGTGCATGGTCAATGGTTTTGCCGGGTTGCGGGAGAAAGACGGTGACTTGCATTTCGATCCCTATCTGCCGGCGGATTTGGAGGGCTATCAATTCCGTTTGCAGTTTAAGGGCCGTCTGATCGAAGTCAATGTGGACGACGAGGCGGTGAACTTCTCCTTGTTGTCGGGCGCGCCGTTGACTCTCTACCTGCGTGGAGAGCGGTTGACCCTATCCGCATAACAGAAGGCTTTATGGATGACTGACAAAATGGCAATAGCACACGATTTTTACCAGGCAGCGATTTTTGATTTGGACGGTGTGATTGCCGACACCGCCCGTTTTCACTTTATCGCCTGGCGACAGCTGGCCGACGAATTGGGCATCGACCTGGTTGACGAGGATGAGCAGCGCTTGAAGGGTTTGGAGCGAATGGCATCACTGGAGGCCGTTCTGGGACAAAAGGCTCAGGCGTTTAGCAAGTCGGACAAGTACCGATTGGCGAGCCGGAAAAACAGGCACTACAAGCAGTTGATCGAAACCCTGACCCCGGCTGACCTGTTGCCCGGGGCGGGGATGCTGTTGACACGCTTGGCTGACGCCGGCATCCCCCTGGCCCTGGCGTCAGCCAGCAAAAATGCGACTGCGGTGATCGAGCGTTTGGGTATTGCCCGTTGTTTCGCCTATATCGCTGACGCCAACCGGGTGAGCCATCCCAAACCGCACCCCGAGATATTCCTGAACGCGGCTGCAGGGCTGGGAGTGGCACCGGCCGCCTGTGTCGGGATTGAGGATGCGGTGGCGGGTGTGGCTGCCGTCAACGGTGCGGGTATGCGTTCCGTGGGGGTGGGGGATGCAGATGTGCTGGGCGCAGCAAGCGAAGTGATTCCCACCCTCGCGGAGTTTCCACTGCAGAAGTACTTTTCCGCCTGATCGGCACTTATGCCATTTCACTGGTATAGATGTACATTGTAATAATGCAATCGTATGCAAATTGATTGTTATTTAAATGCAATCGATTGCATTATCAATTTTAGTGCTTTAACCTTAGTTTAACGGACTGTGAGGTCACATAGTGGCCAATGCGGGTGAGATGGCTCGACCAGGGATAACAGGGCCGGCCCCACCCTCCCAAGGCGCTTTAGCGCACAATAACGATAGCGACCCAAAAAAAAGGGAGAAAACGATGAAAAAAAACCGACTCGCAATGGCAGTAGCCGCCCGCGTTGAAACCGAAAGCCGTCGCTTGCTCTGGATGAGTGCCGTGTCCGCACTGGCAATGCAGCCATTGGGGCTTGTGGCTGCCGAGGCAGAGCAGAAGAATGAGGTCCCGAATTTTGTATTGGAGGAAGTTGTCGTTACCGGTACAGCCAATGGTGGTGAAATGCGTAAACTGGATGCCAGCTTTGCCATTACCAATGTGTCTGAAGAGGACATTATCAAGTTCTCCCCCAAGAGCACGGCTGACCTGCTGAAAACCGTACCGGGCGTATGGGCGGAGAGCTCCGGAGGTGTGGCGGGCGCAAACGTTTTTGTACGGGGTTTCCCCGGAAGCGGCGATGCGCCTTTCTACACCCTTCAGTTGGAGGGGGCGCCGGTCTTTCCGCCGGCGACACTGTCATTTCTGGAAAATACGACACTGTTTCGCATAGATGAGACTATCGAACGCGTTGAAGGCCTGCGCGGCGGTCCCCAGTCGGTACAGGACAATGGCCAACCGGGTTTGACCACCAACTTCCTGCTCAAGCGCGGCGGTGAAGACACACAGGGGCGGCTGAAGTACTCCACCTCCGATTATGATCTGCAACGTTTTGATACAGTGCTCAGCGGTAAAATCAGCGAAGACCTTTACTATATGGTTGGCGGCTACATCAGTTCGTCACCGGGTATACGCGACGCCGGTTACAACGCTGAGGAGGGCAGCCAGTTCACCATCAATATCACCAAAGAGCTGGAAAACGGTGAGCTGGGTGTGTATCACCGCAGCACTGACGACCATGGCACCTGGTATTTGCCGGCCGCACTGAATGTACCCGGCGTTGATGCCAGTTACCTGCAAAACGGGCCCCTTAATCGTCAACAGACGATTGTTGTGGGCGAGGACAATATTGAGCGCAGTGTTGATCTGGCCGATGGTCGTGGTTGGGATGGTTCTGTGACCGGCTTGAAATTCGAACTGGAGCTTACTGAAAGTTGGAGCCTGAGCAATAGCTTGAATGTGACTTCGGGTGATGCCGATACAGTCGGTTTTGTCCCCAATGGTGGTGCTGTACTGGTGGGAGATCTGGTCGGTGGTGCAACAACGGGCGCCGTTACCGGAAGAACCATTGCGGCAACCGAATATACCCAGCAGTTTGGCACCTGGGAGGTCAGAAAGCAGATCGAATCCTTGACCAATAACCTGGCCCTTAGCGGTGAATTCGACAAGCTTGAGCTGGTATTCGGTCACTATACCGCTTCCACTTCTGTCGAGGAGTTCTGGGGGCTCGGCAACCAGCAGTATTATGTGGTCGGAAATGGTGGCGAGAGAGTCACCGGTGCCGAGTGCGTCGACAGTTGTGGCTGGAATTACGATATAGACGCTTCGGGTGATTCAACCAATAACGCGTTTTACACCACCGTTACCTATCGCGTCACCGACGCAATGTCGCTGGATCTTGGTGTCAGGAATGAATCCCATGACGTCGATTATAGTGTTGATGAAGGCCTCACCGGCGCGATCAGTAAATTTGTCGAATACGACGAAAACAAGACCTCCTATACCGTTGGAGCCAACTATGCCCTGGGTGAAAATGCCGGCGTGTTTGCCCGTGTAAGCCGGGGATATAAATTCCCGTACTTTGACGACTTCCGCGATAATTATGGAGACTACACCGACGGCGATGATCTCATTAAAGAGGTCAATCAGGTTGAACTGGGTTACAAGGTGAGTCTCGATAATCTGTCCGCGTATTTGACATTGTTTGGTAACGAAGTGAGCGACAGTTCAGTGAGCCGGCCGGGTGCTCCCGCCGTGGATGCCACGACCGAGGCCTACGGTCTGGAGGTGGATGCGAAATGGGTGCACGATAGCGGACTCATCCTGGCCGTCAATGCCACGTTTCAGGAGACGGAGGTTGTCGAAGGCGATGCCAATGTCGGTAATGAGTCCCAGCGCCAGCCCGGCTACCAGGTTCGCCTGTCGCCGAGTTACGACTTTGAACTCAGTGGCGGTATAAACGGCACCGTGTACGGGTCATTCAGTTTTGTCGATGATCGTTGGGCGAACAATGAAAACTCTGTGGAGCTGCCCGGTTATGAGAAGGTCGACTTGGGGTTGATTGTCAATGCCACTGAAAATCTGGATCTGCAATTGGTGCTGGACAACCTCACGGATGAGGAGGGACTGACCGAAGGCGACCCCCGTAACCCGGATGCGCCTAACGGGCGTTATATCATGCCTCGCAATGTGAAAGTCAGCGTTGGATATACGTTCTGAGGCGTGTACAGCTAACCATGCGATAAAGCGTGTGTTGTCAGCAGGGCGCAAGGACGCGCCCTTCATTCGATTGAGCCATCGCTGTTCGGCGATTGATTGTTAATAAACGGTATTAAATCTGACTTGACTAACACATTCGGGTTCGGGCTTTCACCGTGCCTGACGGGTAACTGGTGCGCGTCCGGAAATGTAAAAAAGCTTACAGAGTACCGTATACAGCTAACGGTTAAGCGCCTGAAAAAATAGGCATTTGCTGTGAGTCGTACACTGTGAGTTGTAAACTACACTGCTGTTTCCGGATGGCGCTACCCGGGTGCCAAAAAGCGGACCATTTTCTTTTTTATCGGTTTGGTGTTTGCGACGAATCTGCCAAGGGGGCTAGGAGCGGACCATTTTTTCGGTTTGGTTTTTAACGACGAGACCGCCAAGGGGTGCCAGGGGTGTTGACGCCGCGCGGGAGGGCTCCCGGAATGCCGTATCACCCTGCCCTCACGCGCTACCGTGGACGACCTGTCCACTGCTTACAACACCCCTGGCACCCCTTGGCTCAGCACTTCGATTTTAGCTATCAGGAATCCACCACCACCGGGAACACCTCAGGAATCCACCACCGCAGGAACACACCAGGAATCCCCCGCCGCAGGAAACACCTCAAGAACCCACTACTGCCGGAAACACCGCAAGAATCCACCGCCACCGGACGCACATCAAACTACCTACCAAATCGATCCGCTACTGGCACAATCCACCCTGCCAGACGAGTTCGACTGTATCCTCTCAATGTGCAATATCAGGTTTAAATGGATACAGATGCACGTGTTAACAAATAAACGACCCGGTCACATCCTGTCATCGGGTTTATTGTCACTGTCGATCTTCCATTGGTCTCCGATAATGGGGTCTTCGCTATCCGCCTCATCGCCTGCCGCCTGTTCCCAACTATAGGACTTTTCCTCGGCCTTGGGGTCCTGGTGGCGAAAACCGAGTGCGCACAGGCTGCCACCCAGGGCTCCGAACAGGTGGTACTCAAAGGAGATCCCCGGTCCCTGGGGAAATATCGTAACCAGCATGGTGCCATACATAAAAAAGGCCACCATCAGCAGGGCGATGGAGCGCTTGTCGCGTCGCAAGATACCGCCCACAAACAGAAAAAAGAACATACCGTGACTCAAGCCGCTGGCGCCGAAGTGGTAGCTGGTACGACCGAAGATCCACACCCCCAGTCCCGACAGCAGCCACACCAGACCCAGTGTCCACCAGCGGGATCTGGGGTAGCCATACAACAGGATACTGCCCAGTAACAGTATCGGCAGCGTGTTACTGGACAGGTGTTGCCAGGAGCCGTGGATAAGGGGCGCGGTGATTATGCCGATCAGCCCGCTGGTCGCACGCGGATAGATCGCCAGTTCATGCAGGTCCCAGCCAAACAGTGATTCACACAGCTTTATCCACCAAAGCAACCCGGTAAAAGCCGTCGCCGCCAGCACGCTGTAGCCCAGGGAAGCTTGGGTTGGCACTTGTTGTTGCGGAGAATATTTTTGCATATGAGTCTCGCTTGTCTAAAGGCTGCCGCGAGATAGCCTTGCAACTAAAGTATGACAGTTGGTTTGTCGAGACACCATTGGACTCGTCGTCGTACTGCGGTAAGCTCGCTGTCGAGTTTAAAGCCGAGGAGTCTGTCGGACTTGAGGCTGTTCTACTGCGCCGGTGGATGGGCGGCTCAAATTTTCCCGAATATTCGTTACATAGGCCCACTATGCACCTTAAAATCGTGAAAAATTGCGCTGGCCCTCCCACCTTGCTCGCGACGAACACCTAAGGTTCGCCAGACTCCTGGGCACTGTTGAATTAATGGGGTGATGCAATGGGAACGAAAACAGCTCTGGTCACTGGCGCCGCCAGTGGTATCGGATTTGCGGTGGCGGAATACCTGGCCGCTGAAGGATACAAGGTTTGGGCAACGGATATGAACCTGGCTGCGGCGCAGGAGGCGGCGGGGAAAATGTCCGGCGAGGTCACGCCCCTTAAGCTGGATGTCACCTCACAGGCGGATATCGATGCCGTTGTGGCTGCTATCCGCGAGTCCGATGGCCGCGTGGATGTTCTCCTCAACAATGCCGGTATCCAGCATGTGTCGCCGCTGGAGGAGTTTCCGGTGGACACATGGAAACTTGTCAACGATGTCCTGTTGGTGGGGCCGGCGATGTTGACCCGCGCCTGCCTGCCCCTGATGCGGGCCAATAACTTTGGCCGCATCGTCAATATAGGCTCTATCCACGGACTGGTGGCCTCGCCCTATAAAAGTGCCTACGTGGCGGCCAAGCACGGCCTGATCGGGTTTTCGAAGGTGATAGCCCTGGAGACCGCGGATCAGGACATTACCATAAACACGATCTGCCCGGCCTACGTCAAAACTGCCCTGGTGGAAAAACAGATCGCCGACCAGGCCAGGACTCACGGTATCTCCGAGGAGGATGTGATTAACGATATTATGTTGGCCCCTATGCCAAAGAAGAGTTTCATCTCTCTCGAGGAGATATGCGGTACGGTGGGTTATTTGATTGGCGATGCAGCTCGCAATATGACGGCGCAGACCATGGTGCTGGATGGCGCTTGGACTGCGCGCTAACGAATTCAACACGGCGCACTGGAATGCGTCGCTGTTCTGGTTTTCCAGAAGCAGCGACGCATAGGCTTTTCAACGTAGGTAGTTGGGCAGTGGTGTGACAGAACCTGCCTAACGCGGGAAAAAAGCGGGAAAGAAGACGCTGTTAAGTGCCCACTTTCCTAATCGTGACTGGCTATAAAATTCCTCAACTTGGGCGCGATCTCATTCCTGAATCGCGAACCGCTGAAAATCCCGTAGTGCCCCACGCCGGGATGTACATCGTGCAGACGCATATTATCGGGGAGGCTGGTGCAGAGAACCTGGGCTGCTTCCGTTTGGCCGACGGAGCAAATGTCGTCCTGTTCGCCTTCCACGGTGTGTAGCGCGGTATTTTTTATTGCACTGAAATCCACCGGCTCGCCGCCATAGGTGATTTTGCCCGTTGGCAGGTGGTGTTCGATAAACACCTTCTCCAATGTCTCCAGATAAAATTCCTCGGACATGTCCAGCACCGCCATATACTCGTCGTAAAACTCGCGGTGCGTTTCGGCCACTTCGTGTTTGCCGAACATGATACTGGTGAAATAATCCAGGTGTTTTTTGAGGTGTGAGTCCAGGTTCATGGCCATAAAGGAGCCCAGCTGCAAAAAGCCCGGGTAAACCCGGCGCCCGGCACCGGCATAGCCAAAAGGCACGGTCATGATCGCGAACTTGCGAAAAAAGTCGATACTGTGTGAGGCGGCGTATTCATTTACCTGGTTGGGATTGATGCGGGTATCGATGGGGCCGGCCATCAGGGTCAGGGTTTTGGGGGCGCAAGGATTGTTCTGTTCGGACATGACCGCCGTGGCAATCAGTGCCTGTACCGTTGGTTGGCACACTGCCAGTGTATGGCTGTTGGGCCCCAGGGTTTCCATAAATTCGATCAGGTAACTGACGTATTCGTCAAAACCGAATGAACCCTCTTCGAGCGGCACATTGCGGGCATCGGCCCAGTCGGTGATATAGACATCGTGATCCGGCAGCATCGCCTTGACGGTGTCTTTCAACAGGGTGGCATGGTGGCCGGAGAGCGCTGCGACCACCAACAGCTTGGGTTGAGCCTCTATCTGTTTTTGGGTATGGCCGTTTGTTGCCTCGCGTTTAAAGCGTCGCAGCTGGCAAAAGGGTTTGTCCCGCACAACCTCTTCAATCACTCGAACTGACTCACCGCTCACCGTGGTGGAGTCATAGTGAAAGCCTATTTTATCGTAGCGTTTAGTGGTGCGGTTAGCGCTTTCAAAGCCGGCGGCCATGGATTTGCCGAGCAGGGTATAGGACCACGGGTTCGACGGGTGGGACATAATCTGATGGCCGAGGGCGAAAAAACCGTTCATGTTCTCTGCGGCGCGGGTATAGAAGTCATAGGTCTGATAACGCAAGGGCGGTCCTCCTAAATGCCAATTGATTATTAGTTATATGGCTTTTCATTATTATTAATAATATATATTTATAGGGACTTTAGTGCCAATAATGGGTTGAGCGCAATACCCGGAAGCGTTAATAGATGATTAAGTTGTATCAATTGGGTGGAAATTCGGTGAAAGTTGATCAATTTTTTTTCAATTTTTAACTTCCTGTGTCTGTAAGGTCTGTTATAATTGCTGCACTGCAAAATAAGTGCATGACACCTATTTCAACACGCTTACAATCTTAAGAGGATTCAGCGCTGTGAAAGTCAATATTGAAGTCGATCTCTCCCCCCAGGAGGCACGCGAATTGATGGGCTGGCCCGATGTCAGTAAGTTTCACGAGGCCATGCTGAATTCCCTCGGTGAACAGCTGAAAAACGGTGGCAATGAAACCTTGAACGCCATGCTACAGCCCTTTTTGGCAGAGAGTCAGCGGGCTTTCTCCTCCTACCAGAAGCTCATGGAAGGATTCATCAATCTAAGCCAAAAAAAATAATGGTCTTGATGTCCCTGGCCGCTGAGTAATGTTTTCTGAAGTGATTATTCACTTTTCTCGTGTTATGTAATCAGGTTGACAGATATTTCGTGCTATATAGGTAAAGGGCGCCACTCAATTACTGTCTTTGGGATTGTTTTTGAACGTATTTTTTAAATCGTAATCGGGAGTAGTCTGTGGAAGAAAATAATCAAGCTGCTGTACTGGAATACCTGGAGAAGTTCTCCGGCATGTTTAATTCCATGGTTCAGGAAGTGTTAACGCGCAAGCTTGGGGGGGAACCCGCCGATGTGGCGTCGATGTTCGACCCGAAAAAGCTGACCGAACTGCTGTCAAACGGGGTGCAGGTGGATACCGCCAAACTGGTCAGTCAGCAGATGGCGTTTATGGAAAAGCAAGTGGCGTTGTGGCAGAGCGCCACCAAAGCCATGTTGGGCGAAAAAGTGGATCCGGTGATTTCCGAGGAGCGCGGAGACAAGCGTTTTAACGACGAGGACTGGTCGGAAAACCCCGTCTACAACTACCTGAAACAGGCTTATTTGCTAAACTCGCAGATGCTGCAAACGATGGTGGACTCGCTTCAATTCTCCGATCCCAAGGCTGCGGAGCAGGTCAAGTTCTACACCCGCCAGTACATCAACTCGGTCTCGCCCACTAACTATATCCTCACCAACCCGGAAGTCTGCCGGGAAATCCTGGACACCCAGGGTCAGAATCTGGTGAAGGGCATGGAAAACTACATGCGGGATCTGGAGCAAAGCCCGATCGAGGCATTCAAAATCACCCAGACAGACCCGGATGCCTTTACCCTGGGGGAAAACCTGGCCACCACGCCGGGCAAGGTGGTCTATCAAAATGACCTGATGCAGTTGATTCACTACGCCCCGTCCACGCCGGAGGTGTTCCAGCGTCCGGTGGTGATAACCCCGCCCTTTATCAACAAATACTATATCCTCGACCTGGACCAGAAAAAATCAATGGCGCGCTGGCTGGTGTCACAGGGCTATTCGGTGTTTATGATCTCTTGGGTCAATCCCGATGCTGCTCTCGGAAACAAGGACTGGGGCGACTATGTCAAAGAGGGGCCCATCGCAGCGCTGGATGTGGCGCAGGCCATCACCGGTGCGGACAAGGTTAATATGGTGGGCTTTTGTGTCGGCGGCACCCTGTTGGCGACCACCGCCGCATATTTGCGGGCCAAGGGTGACGAGCGCATCAATTCCCTGACCTTTCTCACCACGTTGTTGGACTTCTCCGAGCCGGGAGAGGTAGGGCATTACCTGTCGGAACAGATGGTGCCGCTGATTGAGAAAAATGCGGATATGAAAGGTATTTTTGATGGCCGAATCCTGGGGCTGAGTTTCAGTATGCTGCGGGAAAACAATCTGTTCTGGTCCTACTTTATTCACAACTACCTCAAAGGCCAGGACCCGGCCGCCTTTGATATCCTTTACTGGAACAGTGATGCCACCAATATCACCGCTGGCTGCTTCAAGCAGTATGTACGATCCACCTATATAGAGAACAAGTTGAAAGAGCCTGGCGGTATCGTGATCGATGATGTGCCGATCGATTTAAGCAAGATTGATATACCCGCCTATTTTCTCTCCACCATAGCGGACCATATTGTACTTTGGCAGGGTGCCTACAAGGGCGTGCATATGTTTTCCGGTCCGACCCGGTTTGTGTTGGCCGGTTCCGGTCACCTGGCCGGCGTGATCAATCCGGTCGAGGGCGGCAAATATCCCCACTGGCTCAATGAGGAGCAGCCGGAGACTGCTGAAGCCTGGTTCGAGGGCGCAGAGTTGCGCGAGGGGTCCTGGTGGCCAAACTGGAGCGAGTGGTTGGCCCCCATGTCCGGAGAGCAGATCAAGGCCGGTATGCCCGGGAGTCACAAGAAATATCCCCCGTTGGAAAATGCTCCCGGCAGTTACGTCAAAGTGAGAATCTGATTCTCGCACAGCCAAAGCCCCTGCCGCCGGGTAGGGGCTTGTTTCGCGGTCTGTGGGGGGCTGATATACTGCGGCGATATATTATCAAGAGTCGGAGCCTCCGTTGATCACCATCAAGAAGTATCCCAATCGTCGTCTCTACGACACCTCTCAAAGTACCTATGTCAATCTGGACTACATCAAACAGCTGGTTATCGGCCACAATGACTTTGAAGTGGTGGATTCCAAGTCGGGTGAGGATTTGACCAAGAGTATTTTGCTGCAAATTATCAGCGAGTCTGAAACCAACGAGCAACAGTCGCTGTTAACCAATAGCCTGTTAAAACAGCTGATTCGGTTCTATGGCGGCGACATGCAAGTATTTGTACGTCAATATCTGGAGCAAAGCCTGGCAAGCTTTATGGAGCAGCAGGATGCGGTACAGGGCATGATGAAAAACCTGGTGGAAGTCAGCCCGCTGGGTATGTTCGGCAAGATGATGGAACAGAATATGGGCGTTTGGAACAAGCCCAAGAAATCCGATGAGGGTGATGATTAATACTTGATTTGCCAATTTTCCAGCACACCTGGTACTGTCGTGCTGCGAAGCAGCAATGCCGTAATAGATAGTTGGCAAATCTATTCCAAAATGTTCTTAATCAGTCTGCTGCGTTGCAGCAAAAGGCATTGACGTCTGATTGTTCTCACGGTTAAACTTCACATGTATTCTTGTTGCGGTGCAGCAACCTTTACTTGGCTGGCCGTGCTTACCACACACTGAGGACAACGACATGTTTGACAAGATTGCAGAGCAATTCCAAAACTCTTTCCAGCCGATGGGCGAGCTGGTTGCCATTAACGCCAAGGCGCTGGAACAACTGGCCAAGCAGCAGACCACCCTGTTTACCGGCGTGCTCAATGACGGTGTGGCTTATGCCGAAGGCCTGAGTGGCCAGAAGGACATTGCCGGTATTGTTGAGGCGCAGAAGGTTTATGCCGAAGGTGTACAGGAAAAGGTGGTTACTGCGGCCAAAGATGCGTACGCGGTAATGGCTGAAACCCAGGAGAAAGCGGGTGAAATCCTGAAGGGTGCTTTCACTCAGGCTAAAGAAGCGGCCACAGCCGTCACTCCTGTTGCTCCCAAGGCTGCTCCCAAAGCTGCCACCAAGGCTGCCACAAAGGCCGACAAATAAGCACTATTGAGTAATTGTCCCCTCGGTTTGTCCATCGTGACAAGCACAGAAACCCCTCCGGTGACGGCGGGGTTTTTTTATATGTGCAGTTGCAAAATTTTGAAGAAATAAATACATTAATTTTTATTCCAAAAAATACTAAATAAATGCTGCTTTGCAGCAAAAAGTCTTTGACCCAACCCGCTTTCTTTCTATAAACTGCCAACATCATCAATGCTGCTTTGCAGCAGACCCAAGAGGAAACCGCCATGTTTGATAAAGTAAATGAGCAAATCCAAAAGTCCCTGAAGCCGATGACTGATCTGGCCTCAGTTAACGCCAGTGCGCTGCAGCAGTTGGCGGAGAAGCAGAATGCCCTGTTCTCCAGCCTGCTGAACGAAGGTGTCGCCTTTGCCGAAGGCGTAAGCGACAAGAAAGATGTGAACAGCCTGGTCGAAGCGCAAAAGGCCTATATGGAAGGCGTGCAGGAAAAAGTTGTAGCCGCTGCCAAAGATGCTTACGAAGTATTGAGCTCCGCCCAGGAGCAGGCTGGTGAAGTGCTGAAATCCGCCATGGATGACGTGCAAAGCACTGTTGCCAACGTTGCCAAGGTTGCCAAGTAACCTTGCATTAGGTCTTCCCTTGTCGGGGAGACCTATTAACCTATTGCCTGGACTGCTATACATAATAGTAGCGCTGTCACTCCGGGCAATCGGTTAATAGGTCCGAAGTGTAGAACTCGATATCGATTTCACCCAAGGCGCTTTCCTGCAAGGCGCTTTTATCCAAGGATAGAACCGTTATGCATTATCAGGCATACGACTATTTAACCCGGGCCGCTGAACTCGTGCATGATAGCTACAGCCTGGCGCACGATATGGTCAGCCATCCCTCAAATCCGCTTTCCTATACCTGGGCAGGCCGCCTTGCTACCGCGTCGCTTGAGACCGGGATGCGCCTGACGCGTCGCTACGAGAAACTGGGGTTTAATATCGAACAAGTCCCTATCGATGGCGAAAGGGTTCCGGTGCGCGAAGAAGTGGTGGATAGCAAACCCTTTTGCGACCTGATGCACTTCAAGCGCGTTGGCCATAAAGACGAGCACAAGGTATTGCTGGTAGCCCCGTTGTCGGGTCATCACGCCACCTTGGTCAAGGGTACGGTCGAAGCGCTGTTGCCGGACCATGAAGTCTATGTCACTGACTGGTTGGATGCGCGTGAAGTCCCTCGCGGAGTGGGTAAGTTTACGTTTGATGTCTATGTGACTTACCTGATTGAATTTCTGGAGTTCCTTGGTGACAGAACGCATGTGATCGCTATCTGCCAGCCGGCAGTTCAGGCGTTGATCGCCACTGCAGTGATGGCGGAGCGGAACCACAAGTGTGTACCCAAGTCACTGACATTAATGGCCGGCCCCATTGATACCTCGAAAAACCCGACCCGTGTTAACGAATTTGCCGGCCGCCATCCTATGGGCTGGTTCCGCAATTTTGCGATTATGAAGGTTCCCCACGGGTATCCCGGTGCCGGCCGTGAGGTATACCCGGGTTTTATGCAGCTCGGTGGATTTATCTCCATGAATGCACAGACGCACGCGAAGAAATACTTAAATTTCTTCCAGAACCTGCTGTTTGGCGAGCAGGAAGATGCGGATCGCTTCCGGGGCTTTTACGATGAGTATATGGCGGTGCTGGATATGCCGGCGGAGTTTTACCTGGAGACCATTCAACGCGTCTTCAAACGCAACGAAATTGCCCGCGGCGCTATCAAATATAAGGGTGAACCTGTCCGTTTCGAAGCCATCGACAGTACAGCCCTGCTGACTGTGGAAGGGGCTGATGATGACATTGTGGGAATAGGCCAGACAGGTGCGGCCCAGGATATCTGCTCGAATATTCCAAAGGATATGCGTCGACACCATGTTCAGGAAGGTGCAGGGCATTACGGTATCTTCAGTGGATCCAAATTTCGTAAACACATTCGCCCGTTGATTACGGAGTTCATCCATAAGTACAGTTGAGGCGATTGTATATCCGAAAAAAAGGCCGCTGTTAGCGGCCTTTTTTTTGTTGAACGGAGAAAGGATCAATACATGTGCTGACCGCCGTTTACGGAAACGGTCGAACCGGTAATATAGTCGGCGTTGTCACTCACCAGGAATTCCACCGTGCGGGCAATATCTTCCGGCTTGCCGAGGCGTCCTACCGGAATAGTGGAGATGATTTTTTCCAGTACATCCGGTGGTACAGCACGCACCATATCGGTATCAACATATCCAGGCGCCACAGCATTGACGGTGATGCCCTTGCCTGCGCCCTCTTGGGCCAGTGCTTTGGTAAAACCATGGATGCCGGACTTGGCGGCGGCATAGTTGACCTGGCCATATTGACCGGCCTGGCCATTGATCGAACCCACATTCACGATGCGGCCGAATCTGCGCTCGCGCATTCCCTCAATCACTGCTCGGCAAGTGTTAAAGCAGGAAGAGAGGTTGGTCTGAATAACTCTGTCCCAATTTTCGAAGCTCATACGGTGCAAGGTGCTGTCACGGGTGATGCCTGCATTGTTCACCAGAATATCCACAGGACCATAGTCCTCTTCGATTCTTGCTACCGCGGCTTTGACCGCCTCAAAATCCGAAACATCGAATTTGTGAGCGGGTATGCCGGTGCGTTCGGTAAAGGCTTCAGCCGCTTGATCATTACCTCCGTAATTGGCGACTACGGTATATCCTTTCAATTTAAGTTTCGTGCAAATGGCTTCACCAATACCACGGGTTCCGCCAGTAACTAATGCAACTCGTCCCATAAATATCGTCCTCTAGATGTGTAGGTTGTTAGATTGCTTTGGTTTCACTACTAACTGTCCGGCCAGTCTCCTTGGCGCTTTTTTCGTTATTCTTTGTTGTTAATTGTTCGTGTAAAAGTGGGCGAAAATTGTGCAGATATATTATTACAGTAATGTTACAGCTTGAGCATATTACTGAAATAAGCACAGGTATTCGTCCGTCATTTAACAGGTTTACTTGAAACTTGGTCGAGGGTCCTTCTTTAATAAGGTTGATGCTGGGTTAGCAAGTACGTTTGTAAAATAATTGATCATGAAACAGCAATATGCGTGCCTATTTCATTTCTGCTTTTGATTTTCGTAATGTTAAATAGCGTGGATTGGGGATTTAGCATATTAAAGGTAGCCTTCCCTGGTGCGTTCGTCCATTTAAATAGTGCACAGTGCCGCATTGTCCCGGCTGATGCCCTGAATGTAAACATAACCATTGGTATAAATGGCCAAAATAGTGCGCAGGTTGGGGTAAGAAGGCACTGGACTAGTGCGATAGCTGAAGCCCATTGGGCGAAGACTCATACTAAAGAAGTAGAAGGCCAGGCTCGGGGTGATGAGTGTTTCACCCCGGTTGCGCTTATAGCCCGGTAATTGGAAAGCCTCTGCTTCCGATCACAATAGATTATTCGATGCTGCTGCTATTGCTGCCATTCAGTCCCTGGTCTGACAGGATATTGATGGCTGCCGCATCGCCGGCTTCCACATTGATCGTGCTCAGTTGTAACTGGTTGTTGGTTTGTTGCACCAGCTGATCAATGTAGTTGGTAATATCATAATTATTCACTTCAAAGTTCTCGATGTTGAAGTTGATTGACGGCTGCATCGAGCGCGGACGTGAGCGGAATAAAAATCCGGAGGCCAGAGCACCGCCGTGAATGCGTCCCAATGCCTGGCTGTCCAGGGTGCGTGAAGCCGGGAGGTCGTTAAGTTTGATGATCTTGGCCAAGGCTTTTTCTCCAGTTGTCTTAGTCCAGCGGTAATAGTCAGTGTCTGCCATAGAGAGTGCAGCTATTGTGCCAAACTGGGATATATGTCTGGTTGTCATGCTAGGGTCTTGATTTATATATCTTTTTTTTTCCTGTCGGTGTTGGGGAAGGGACGTGCTTAATCCCGTTACCTGGAACTGTTGCCATTCGCCCAACGTTTTGGACAAAAGTGTTGGGGCACTGGCAGCAATCCCGTTGAACCGAAGAAGTCCTGAGCACGGTGCCTGCTTTTCTGCTCGATCAAAAAAAACCTATGTGTCAATAACTTAGCCCATTTTCAAAAATATTTATCCTCGGTTGGCACAGCCGCTGCAATACCCCATGTGTGTAAAACACTTTACCCGGTAACGACAGTTACTTTTTTTGCCAACACATAGAGGAATCAACCATGTTGAAAATCAATGACCTGACTTTGAGTAAAGAACTGGATCGCAGCGCCATGGCCGAGGTTCGTGGCGGACGTGATTTGCTATCCCTGCTGTTTGACGGTTCGGTATCGACCACTAACAAAGTCGCGGATATCCAGCAAGCCTTTGGCCTGGATCTGGCTCAGCAGAATGCAGGCGCCGTGACCAATAACCAGGCGATCGACAACAAAAACGGCATTGTTTATGCCCCTGTGACGCAAACCCTGACCCAGTCCAACTGGTTGGACCTGATTGGTCTGGGCAAAACCCGAATTGTATAACGTTAAACGACATTGAAAACTGCATAAAACGTGAGGTGAAACCATGATATCAATACGTGACTTAGTAACAAGTGAATCTCTGGACCGCGAAGCCATGGGCAAAATTGTCGGCGGCCTGGACCCCTTTGTACACACCGGACTGCGCAGCCTGATGGAGGAAATGCTCGGCTGGCCACCACTGAAGCCGGAACCCGAAGTGATCGCCTATGAAGGTGAGAGCATGGGCGGGCTGGAAAAACCGATCGTGATTTCAGATCGCAACTATACGGAAGTAACCAGCTAATACCTGGTTAACTGCCAGAGGGAACTGGCACCTTTTACCGCAAAGGTCCGGCCCCCGGTAAAGGCCGGTCCCCTTGCTGACATGAATATCTATGCCGATCAAATAATCCGCCGATCAAAAGCATCTGCTAGGCTTTAAACAACAGCTTGAAGTACCCCATAGACAGGAAGCTGATTAACCCGCCTGTTGTTTATTCCCAACGATCTAGCGCTGCTATTGTGGGGGTATTGGGAGTGCGCTATGTTTGTTTCTTCAACCGAAAGTAGATTTTTCGGGAGGCTCGTGTGAAAACCTATTCTCCTCCGTTCAGCCTTCTTCAGTCTACATATCAGCCAGCCTGGAAACGCCTGTGTTTCCGCTATGGTGTGCTGGTGTGCCTGCTGTCCATTTTTTGTTATCTCACCGGCTGTAATGCCACCAAGGACCCGATGACTGCTGTCCCGCCTGAGGCTAAGGACACTGATGAATTTATGATTGTCGACTGCCTGTTGCCGGGGCAGGTACGCAAGCTGGGCGGTAACTTTACCTATATCACCCAACGCCGTCCTATTAAAACCGCAACCAGTGATTGCGAAATTCGCGGCGGTGAATACGTCGCCTACGATCGTGCCGATTACAGTACCGCACTGAAAATCTGGCTTCCGCTGGCTCAGCAAGGGGACCCAGTGGCACAAACCTATGTCGGCGAAATCTACGAAAAGGGTTTGGGGCTGGCTCCCGATTTTCAGGTGGCGGCTCACTGGTACCACAAGGCCGCCGAACAGAATCACTCCCGTGCCCAGATCAATCTGGGGCACCTGTATGAAAAGGGATTGGGCGTGGCGCCGGATCAACAAAAGGCGTTAAACCTTTACCGCCTGGCCTCGGGGATTCGGGATGACGCATTGCTGTTTGCCTCAACCCTGAATGCCACCTACGTACCCCGCGAGCAGTTTGAGGCGCAAGAAACCGCGCTGCGGGAACAACGGCAGAAAGCCGAACGGCTGCAGGTGCGGTTAACGAAAATCGACAAGGCGTTGACAGAGCGAAATCAGACATTGCAGGCAGCGGAAGAACAGCTGCAGCAAACCGAGATGGCGTTAAAGGCGTTCACAGAGCAAAGCTCCAGCCCATTATTACTCGGGAAGAATGCTAACAGCGAGCGTGAGCAGGCTCATAATGCCAGAATCGAAAAACTGTTGAGTGAACAGGAAGCGCTGCAACGCCAGTTGCGAGAAAGCAATCAGGCGAACACCGAGTTGCTGGCGCGCCATCAACAATTGAACGAGCGCCTGAAAGAAACTGAAAGCAACAAACAGGCATACGAAAATCAATTGCAGGCCCTGCAAGCGCAGCTGGATAGCTGGCGTCGCCAAGTCGCTGAATCTGAGACAGCTGCCGCTTCACTGCGCCAGCGTTTACAGCAAATGGAACAGGCTGCGGGCGAAGCAACACCGGAGGTGTTGGCGCTGCGAGCTGAATTGGCTGATAAAGATAAGACGCTGACCGAAAAACGTCAGCAGCTGGCAGCCATTGAGGCTGACAACAATAACAAAATCAGCCAACTGCGTACGGCGTTGGGAGAACTCAGCGATAGCCAGCACGCCATCCTGAAGGAAAACCAGGCCTATGAAGCCCGGTTGGCAGCAGCGCAACAAAAGCTGAAGCAGCGCGAACAGGAGTTGGCTGCCACCAACCAGCGTTTGTCTGAAGCCGAACAGGCACTGGTGTCAGTATCCGAAGGACACCAGCAGGCCAGTCAGCAAGAGGCGGTATTGATGCGCAAGGTGGCGCTGATGGAAGACAATCGGACGCAGTTGCAACAACAGTTGTCACAGTTCCAACAGCAGAATCAGGCGCTGGACGCCAAGCAGAAAAAACTGCGGGCGAGCCTGGAGCAGGCCCAGTCCACCAAGGCTGGCTACCTACAGCAGCTGCGTGAACTGGAGCAGCAGTTAATGGCGCACCAACAGCGGCTGCAGGAGTCCCAACAGGCATTGGCACAAACGGAACAGCGCTTACAACAGGAGCGCGACCGTTTGCTATCGGAGCGTGAGAAGGGCGCGCAGTTAACGCCCACTATCCTGGCTTTGCAGGATGATCTGGCGGAGAAAAACCGTAACCTGATTGATGAGCAGAAGCGACTTGCCGATTTCCAGAAGAAAAACAGCGACAAACAGAAAACCCTGGAAAAAGAAGTGGCGAAACTGGATGCCCAACAGAAGAGTCTGCAGGCTGAAAATCTGGCCTATCAAAAACAACTGGTGGCCCTGAACAAAAAGTTGGGCGAGCGTGAGGCCGAACTGGCGAGCCTTGGTCAACAGTTGCTACTGAACCAGGCCGAACTGGAGCTGGCGCGTACGGAAAAAACCGAAGCCCTCAGCAGCCTGAGTGCGGAACATGAACGCGCCATGGCCGAGGAGCGCGATAAATTGCAGCAATTAACCCGCGATTACCAGCAACAGTTGTCTCTGGTGGCAAAACAGAAGCAGGAAATCGAGGCGCTGCAGCAACAGGCTCAGCAGGCGCTGCTGGACGCACCGAAACCCGCCGCGGGTAACGTGGTACAAGTGGCGGTCAATGATTACCCCGGGATTGAAATTATCGAACCGCCGGTGGTATTGACTCGCAGCCGCGCCTCGGTACGGGTGAATCGGGTGCAGGGTGAGCGGCAGGTGATCGGCAAGGTGATGGCGCCAGCCGGATTGATGTCCCTGAGCGTCAATGGCCAACCTCATCAGGTGATGGACAATAACCTGTTCCGGACTTCCGTTTCTCTGCAGGGCGATCCGACACCGGTGGATGTGGTCGTGGTGGATAAGAAAGGGCGTCGTGCCGCAGTCTCCTTCTCCTTTGTGGCCCAGGATCAGCATAACGGCTATCGTAGTCCGCAGACGGCCAGTGTTCGCAAAACAGCGGTGGAAGACACGCTTTCCCTGGGTGACTACTATGCCTTGATTATTGGCAACAACAATTACCAGCACTTTTCCACTCTGTCCACGGCGGTCAACGATGCGCGTGAGACCGAGCGGATATTGCGGTTCAAATACAACTTCAAGACCCGGCTACTGCTCAACGCCGACCGCTATGCCATTCTTTCGAGCCTGAATGAATTACGCAAGACGTTGAAGCCGGAAGACAACCTGCTGATTTACTACGCAGGTCATGGCAAGCTGGACGTGCCCAACAATCGCGGTTACTGGCTGCCGGTGGATGCCGAGAGCGACAATATCTCCAACTGGATCTCCAATACCGCCATTACCGACATTCTGAATGTCACTGAGGCGAAGCATATCCTGGTGGTGGCTGACTCCTGCTACTCCGGCACCTTGACCCAAACCCCACTGGCGCGGGTGGAAACCGATATTCCCCAGGATGTGCGCCAGGAATGGATCAAAGTGATGAACGAAACCCGGGCGCGTATTACGCTCACGTCGGGTGGTGTGGAACCGGTTCTCGATGGCGGTGGGGGAACCCATTCGGTATTCGCCAAGGCCTTTATCGATACTCTGCGCGCCAACAACGGTATCCTGGAAGGT
This sequence comes from Cellvibrionaceae bacterium, assembly GCA_050290225.1. Taxonomy (GTDB): domain Bacteria; phylum Pseudomonadota; class Gammaproteobacteria; order Pseudomonadales; family Cellvibrionaceae; genus JBNKHG01. The sequence goes on along the minus strand of JBNKHG010000069.1, from coordinate 35,774 downwards.
TACTCCCTGTACTCGAAAGTGCTCAACCGTATGGCATCGGTACCGGCCGCTTCCGGTCAGGTGCCCCAATATGCACCTATTCATTTGGCGGGACACGAATCGGGCGAGTTCTTCTTTAAATCGATTTGATCTAAGGGAAGTTGTGTTCATGCAAAGCGCCCCGCTTCGGCGGGGCGTTGTGCGTTTGGTAGAAGGGTTTCGGCAGTGATTAGGAATAAAACAGTCCTAATATTGAAGAATTCGGCATTCTCGATCACACTTAGATGGGACTTATTGCGCGAAATCAGTCCTAAGTAACCCTGGGTCCTAAACAACCACTGAAAGTGTTTCAATGCCGCGGAAACGCCAATGGCACCACACTCCTCAGCTAATGTGATGAGCAATCCGGATCGCCTGGGCAAATATCAGATCCAGGGCATTCTGGGCGAGGGGGGTATGGGCGTGGTTTACCGCGGCTACGACCCGCAACTGGCCCGTGCCGTGGCCATCAAAACCATCCGCCGCAGCCTGCTTAAAGGCAAGGCCGGGCAGGAACTCAAGCACCGCTTCAGTCGGGAAGCCCAGGCCGAGGGTAGCCTGATCCACCCCAACATCGTCGCCGTCTACGAGTATCAGGAAGATGCCGAAGGCATGCCGTTTTTCGTCATGGAATATGTGGAAGGCAAAACGCTCAAGGAGTTCCTGTCCCGGGGTATGCATTTTAACCTGGAGATGTCCCTGCACATTGTGCAGCAACTGCTGAGTGCCCTGGCCTATTCCCATAAACGCGGAGTGGTGCATCGGGATATCAAACCCGCCAATATCCTGTTGCTGGAAGACGACAGTATCAAGATTGCGGATTTTGGCATCGCCAAGATGGAGGAGTCGGAATTCACCCGAACCGGGCAGGTGATGGGTACCCCGCAGTACTTTTCACCGGAACAGGCGCTGGGAAAGAAAACCGATGGCCGCTCCGATCTTTACTCCGTGGCTCTGGTATTTTACGAGCTGATGGCGGGGATCAAACCCTTCGCCGGAAAATCGATCCGCGAAGTTAACGGCCTGGAAGCCTGGCACCTGGAAAAACTCGATATTGCCGACAGTGAAACCCTGGAACTGTTCAAAAACATTCTCAATCGCGCTCTGCAAAGAGATCCGGACAGGCGCTTCCAAAATGCCGTGGAATTTTCCGCAGCCCTGGAAAAACTTGTCGCCCGCTCGAAAAAAAATGCGCCCGAAGTCGACGATGATACCCTGGTTGTCAAGAAACATTGGTTGGCAATCTGGTTGGGCGGTGGCCTTGGCGTACTCGCCATAGCACTGGCGTTTTTCTGGGTAACGCCGCCCGCGGCCGAGCGGGCGCCGGGGCCGACGACATCGTCGGCAGCACAGATAAGCAACGCGCGCACGGTCAATCTTACGGAGAAACAGTTGGCCAAATTGCAGCGCTGGTTGCGGTTGGGCAAAACCCATACGATGGTGGGGCGCCTGATCGTGCCCCAGGGAAGCAACGCCTATCAGTCCTACCGCGAAGCGTTGCGAATCGACCCGGGAAATGCCGAGGCCCTGGCTGCGATCGAAGAGTTGCAGGCGAAAATCCTGTTGCAATCCCAACGCATGATCGACACCGGCAACCTGGCCGATGCGCGCAACCATGTGGAACTGGCGGCCCAGCTCTTTCCTGACAATCGGGAACTGCAACGTATGCACCGTCGCTTGGCGCGTAATTAATACCTTTGCGGCGTGGTTCACACATCCTCACTGAAAACCGTCAGGGTAGCATCCAGAATCGGGGTTTTGTCATCCAGTGCGCGGGCGATGATAAATGAGATATTGTCCCGTGCAGCCCGGTGCAGGCACAGGTTCAGCAACTGGTCCGAGGCGCGATAGATATCGTCGGCAGACATCGCCTGTTGCAGTTCCGTATTGCTGGCCTCGTTGTAGAGTCCGTCACTGCACAGCAAAAACGTGTCCCGGGGCACGATATGAAAAGTTAGCTGCGCCACTTCCAGCTTGGGATCGACGCCCACGGTGCGGGTGATTACATTGGCGTTGGGGTGATGGCGGGCATCCTTCGGGTGCAGTTGCCCGGATTTGACCAGTTCGCCCACATAACTGTGGTCTTCGCTCAACTGTTGCAAATCGGGTTCGCGGTATCGGTAGAGGCGGGAGTCCCCGGCCCAGAGGCAGGCGCCGTCACTGCCCCGCGCCAGCATGGCGACCACCGTGGTGCCGATGGTCTGTCCGCCAAGATTGCGCTTGCCGTAGTCGATAATGTCGGTGTTACCGGTGAGAATCGCCTGCCTGACTTGTGCCGCGGCATCGGTGAGTTCATTTTCCAGTGACAGGTTGGCCAACTGATTGATCAACATCTGGCTGGCGATATCGCCGGCCTGGTGTCCGCCCATCCCATCGGCGACAGCCAATAACGGGTAGTGCTGCTGCACCAACAGACTGTCTTCGTTAACTTTGCGAACATTGCCACAGTGCGTTTGACTACTGATTTGCCAGTCTGTGACGGTCACCGGAGTTTTTCACCCGTAAAAAATGCCTGTTGATGACGGTGTCTGTTCCTTTCAGGTCATCACAACTCGAAGCGAACCCCCAGGGTCAGAGTATCGCTGTCGACATCGTCCAGATCCAAGACGCTGTCATAGTTGAAAAATACCTGGGTGCCGTTCTTCATAATGAAACTGGTACCCACGCTGAGCAGATAGAAGTCCTCATCCGCGTCTTCCGTCAAAAAGCTGAAGTTGGTGTTGGTTGGGTCAAAGCGATACCGCGCCCTGATACGCCGGCTTTCATCGTCGAATTCGTGCCTGGCTTCGACACTGATAAAGGGCATGAATACGCCGAAATCCTGGCTGGACGCGTAGGAGAGCTGGCCGCCCAGGATCGCCTGCAGGGAATCCACATCCTGGTCTTCGACGCGCATGGCCAGTTCCGAACCGGTTTCCGTGTAGGCGTCCACGTCCGCGTCGATTCCCGAAACGCGGCCAAACAGATGATAGTGCCACTGTTGATTGTTGCCGTTATAGCCGGCCCCGAGGCTGTAGCCCAGTTGTTCGCCGTCGGTATCGCTTTCAACGACTTGATTGGTGCCCGCTACGCCGGGATTGTTGGAACTGTAGGTAATTCTGCGTTCGCCTTCGTAGTCATAGTCGCCGTAGGTGAGAGAGCCTTCAATGTACCAGTTCTCCAGGTAATAGGTGCCGTACAGGGAGAGGCTGTAACCGTCGGTATCGAACTCACCGAAGTTGTTGTCCAGGTCGACATCGGAATTACTGAAGCCGAGGGCGACACCGGCGACGGTGGTGTCGCTGTAGCGGTAATCCAGGCCCAGGGTGATACCATAGGCGTCATAGTCAAAACCGTCCTCTTCCCGCGTTGGGTCTTTTTCACCGGTACCGTAGATACCATTGATGAACATGCCCCAGCGGCTCATATTACTGTCGCCGGTGGAAAGCCCGCTGAGGCTGTCGCCGGACCAGGAAATGCCCGCCAGGGAATTGTTGCTCAGGCCGGTACGCAAAACCTGCATGCGACTGCCGAGGTTGGTGAGCTGATCCTGGGAAGTGTCAGTGGCGCCGGCGCCCATCACTTCGGTTTCTTCCGGGGCTATTCGTTGCACGGCCTCGTTAAATTCGTCTTCGGACAATCTCAAGCTGTTTGGGAGGTCTTGAGCTCCTTGTAACTCCAAATTAGTTTGCACCAGTTCGCGGCAGCGGAAAAATAACTGCTGTTGAGTCTCGTCAAGCAGGCCTTCCGAGTTGAGCTGACCCATTTGTGGACAAATTGTTGATACGACTTCGAACGTCGCCGCTTGCACGCCGTTTTGTGTCGCCTGCGCGACGTTGGCGCTGGCCGCCAGCAATACAATACTCGCGCAACAGGAAGTGTGTTTGAGGCAGGAAACAAAAAGGGTTTGTTGTTCTTCGTGCACTAGAGGATTCATGCTTATGCCTTTAAGTTTGAAGTGAAGGACGGAATCACACTTTTCTCCATAATTAAAGCTTTTTTTACCGAAAACTCCAGCGAAACGCGCAAAGATTAGCCTTCTTGTTAAGCCGGTTTGTTATATGGAATTCATCTTTAAAGTGCTAAAAATAAGGCGTGGGGTTTATAAAGCGGAAGGATCACAGACGGGTGACACGGCGATAATCTGCGGCCACTGCGACAGCCAGCCGCGATTGTGTTCTGCGCCTGAAACAGTGGTGTGAATAGCGCGGTGATCGGGAGCCAGGTGCGCGATGAAATCCCTGGCGACAAATGCCGGCACTCGAGTATCGCGTTCCCCGGAGTAATGTACCTGACACAGGTCTGAAATTTGCGGGGCCACGTCAACCGGATTCAGGGAGCCGCTCAAGGGGGAGACCCGGTGGTGATCCATCAAAAGGCGGTGATTCAAATTGCCCGCCACCGTTCTCAGCAATGACACATCCTGTCGCCGTGCCGCCGCCAGCGTAGCCACCGCGCCACCGCCGGAATAGCCAATCAGCTCGACTTCGGGGGCGTTGTATTGCCGGCGCAAATCACCAACGGCCGCGTCGACCGCGGCGATCACCGGCTCGGCAAAACGGTGGGAACTCCAGAACGCGGGGTCGCAGCCCCTGTCCCGTCCCTGCGTCAACACATACTGGCACGGGCGTGCAATATAGATGACATTGTCACGTGGATCGACCAGGGCCAACTGCAGCGCGAGTGGCCGTTGCGGTGTCGGGTCCGGGGAAAGCCGGTGAAGGGATGACCAGGCGTGACCATCACCTTCGATATAAATAACCAGCGGCAGTCCCGGGGCATGAATGCGTTCGGCGATCAGGAGATCGAACCGGGGTGCGGCTAGCACTCGCATCGTAAAACCCCGCTCGACGGCGAGTCGCAGTTGTGCCTGGCCGGCACGCTGTCCGAGGGTGCAACTCGCTAACAGTAGCAGTGTAAAAATGATCGCTATTGGCTTGAACAGGCGTTTGTTAAAGCGCTGGTTGCAGGTGGACGTTTCCCGGTCGTTTGACGTTGGTGAAACCATGCTTAAAAGTCTGTCGGTAGTATCAGCTGCGCCGGGCCACCTTGGTGGCGAGAATGGAAATCAAAATGCCCAGCATTAAATAGCCCACGATCACTTCCACCATGACCAGTGCCGCCGCCAGCGGTGTGCGTGGCGTAATGTCACCAAAACCGAGGGTGGTAAAGGTAACCACGCTGTAATAGAGGCTGGTAAACAGGCTCCAACTGAGGGTGTCTTTGTTGCTGACGGCGAAAGCGTTTTCCCCCAGCAGGAAGTAGATGATCCCGAAACTGACCGCCAGACACAGCGACCAGAGCACCACTCGCAGCATGGAGCGACCGCAATCGGTAAGCCCCAGCCACACATAGTAGGAATAGGGGTGGGCCTCTTTGAATTCCTCAATAAAGTCCTGATCCTGGGCAAAGCGCCGAAAGCGGGCACTGCCGAAGCAGTTGGCGACGCGAATGCCGCGAAAAAGTGTTTGCCTGTCGTAGCTGACGCCATCCACCTGGGAGTCGTCAAAGTTGGCGGCCTGCAGTTGTGCACCCGAGAGTCGCGCCTGGCTCAACCGGGCGCGATGCAGATTGGCGTGGACCAGGCGCGCGTCAGAGAGGTCTGACCGACTCAGGTCACTGCGCTGTAAATTGGCGCCGCTGAGATTGGCGCCGCGCAGTGAAATAGCTGACAGATTGTTGTCCGACAAATTGGCCCGCTCCAGCAGGGCGCCCTCCAAATTGGCGCCTTGCAGGTTGGCGCCGGAAAAATCGGAAATATAGCAATAGGCACGGATGAGGCTGGCCTCCTGCAGGTCGGCATCCTTGAACTTGGGGCCGCGTCGCATTTGACCCTCCGCCTGATCGGGATCGGTGATTGAATCCGACAGGTTGGCCTGGCGCAGATCGGCGCCGGTAAAGTCCGCCAGCAACAGGGTGGTGCGATCGAGTCTGGCACCCTGCAGGCAGGCGTCGCTGAAATCCGTATGAATCAGGCGGGCGCCGCTGAGGTTGGTATTTTTCAGTGAGGCGCCCTTCAGGACCGCGGCGCTGAGATCGACCCCGCTGAGATCCATACTGTCCAAGCGAGCGCCGGCGAGATCCGCACGCTTGCCCGCTTGCTTGCCCGATGCCAGCCATTGGCGATGTTCGTCGAGCACGTGGTTGATATCGGCTTGTTGGCTCATAAACCCGTATCGCTAAGACACATTGGTTATTAGTGTAGTCGAGGACGGGGCGCCAGGCTCTGCTATATTCTATGGTTTATGTAGTGCACTTTTGATTTATGGGGTGCACTTTTGATTTATGAGGTGCACTGTAGATTTATGAGGTGCACTTTAGATTTATGAGGTGCACTTTCGATTTATCTCGTGTGCGGCTTAGGCAGTGCACTTCCGGAGACGCAGGTTCGTCATTGCGATGGTCCGACAGCGTGGCAATCCAATACTTCAATAGCTGAGAGAATCTCAGCGTTTTGAGTTCACTGGGTGGCCCTGGTGCTTTTAAAGAAAACGCTCGCAGTGTTGCTCCAATGAAAAACCCGAGTGGTAATTCGTGTTTCCGGACGGACATACATTAGAATTTTCGGTGAGACCGGGGCTTTCGACGGATGCTCAAACTGCAGTTGTGCCAAAAACCGCAAACCTTTGTAAAGCTTTCATTTGCCACGGTGACCCTGGGGCGAGACGAAAGTAATCACCTGGTGCTTGACGACCCGAGCGTGTCCGACTTCCACGCGGAGGTGATTTGCGAAGACCACCGTTACTATATCGTCGACCTGATGAGTGCCAGTGGCACCTTTGTCAACGAGCGTCGAATCAGCGAGCGGGCCGAGTTGAAAAGCTGGGACCGGATCCGCCTTGGCAATGTGGAGCTTGAAGTCAGCGACCCGAACCAGTGTCGCCCCGGCGATTGGGCGCTGCGTTCGGCGTCCAACGACTTCGGCAACCAGTTCTATCGCCTCGACGCAGAGTCCGTTATCGGTCGTTCAGCGGAATGTGATATCTCCATTGACAGCAATCTGCTCTCGCGTCGGCATGCGCGTCTGATTATCGAAGAGGACTGCCTGCGGGTGGTCGACCTTCAATCCGCCAATGGAACCTTTATTAATGACACCCGGGTGGAGGAGGCCAAAGCCTACCCGGGGGATGAACTGCGCTTTGACCAACAGCGATTTATATTGCTGGGACCGTCGCAGACCCAGCTCCAGCGGGAACCCGAAGATGACGGTCGAACCCAATTGCGCACAGTCGAAAGCATGACCGGGACTTCGGCCGCTGCCACCGACAATGAACGTCCGCCCGAGGCCCCGTCGCCGGCGCCGGTATCTTCTAAGCCAAACGCCCATTCACCGGGGCTGAGAGTATTGGCAGGTGCGCGGGCCGCCCAGGGATTAAAGGCCACGCCCGGGGCCGGACACCCACCGTCGCCGCCCTCTCCCCTGAGTGATGATGCGCCCAAGCCGGTGTCGCCGGGTGCGGTATCTTCTGCCAATCACAACGCTTTTGCACCATCCCCTCCCGCCGTTGACCAGCCGGCACCCGGCCCGGACGATGAAACGCAGTTTCTGGGATCTATCAATAACCTGGCTTCTCCCCTCACTCCACCCCCGATAGCACGCCTGGTGGACCGATCGGCTTCGCCTGCCCAGGAATGGGAGCTGCAGCCACGCGCCTACTTACTCGGTCGTGGGGACGACAATGATATTGTTTTGTCAGATCGCAGTGTCTCCAAAGTCCACGCCAAATTGCAATTTATCGATGGATCCTGGTCGATTGAAAATAGGGGCGCCCGCAATGGTGTCAAAATCAATGGTGCGTTGGTGGACAATGCCCGGTTACAGTCGGGCGATGAGATCGAGTTGGGCCGGGCTCGCCTGGCGTTTAGCGCGGAAAATGCCGCGGCCGAAGATCCGATGGTGACTGTCTACTACCAGGCGCCCGAGCAGGATGCGGATATCACGAGGCCGGTGCCGGAAGAGCGGCGACCAAACAGGCAACGGGCACCCGCCGCCTGGCACGGTGTGACTTTGCTGTTGCTGGGGCTGGTTGCCGCCGTGGTGATTTACCTCTGGCGCAAAGGCTTACTTGATAGTGTGGTAACCGAGTTGATAACAAGGGTGCGAGAGCTGGTGTCAATGTTCAATTAGCGCCTGTCGAGCAGGTGTTGTGCGCGCAGTGAATCGATTCATCGTTTTAACAGCCGGCACAGACAACCCCAAATTATCTCACTGACCATTTATTAATAAACGTATTAATAAAAAATCCGCTAATGAATTGCCGTGCTAATAGAAAGTGGTTACACCGCAATGAGTTGGCAAATAACCGACTATACTGGAAGAGCAGTTGGCTATACGGCTATCAATCGCGGATAGCTGATCATGACAGATGGTTGTTAACGACAGATGGTTGTTAACGACAGATGGCTGTTGACGACAGTTTGCTGTTAACCGCGGACGGCCATTAACAACAGACGACTGTTAACGACAGGTGTTTGTATCCATCGACGATGGGAGTAAGACCATGGCAAAGATCGTTGTGAAAGACTTGGCTGACAGTGTCGAACTGGACCAGCAGGCGATGAGTGTCATTTTCGGTGGCGCCAGTTCACGCCGTGCGGGTTTTCAGTTGCAACAAAAACAACAGGATACCTCTAAGCGTTCAAAACACTTTTTGATGGATCATGCCTGGGCAAATCAACGTCGTCTGCGCTAGGCGGCGAGTATTTTTCCGAAGGGGTATCTTTCTGGTTAGGTGGCGTTAGTATCATTGAGGTTCTGCTGTTCTCGCTGGCCACGCCATAAAATTCACAGTCACTGATACAGGTGGTGGAGGTCGAGCATGTTATCGACGTTGGAAAGGGCGACATCCAACGCTTGGAAAATCTCGACCCATTTCTCTGTATATCACCTCATTTATTGCCCGGTACTGGTGGTCTCGCTGCTGCTCAATAGTTGTGGAGAACTGGCTGGACCCGAGTACCAGCGCCCGGATGTGGTGGAAAAAAGTCGATGGTCCGATGCGGCGCTGCTAAAGGCGACGGCTGAGGAGACAATACGCCCGGACTGGTGGCGCAATTTTAACGACCCTTACCTGGATCAACTGATAGCGCAGGCCGTTGAAAATAACCTGGACCTGCGAGTGCTGGCTGCGCGCACTGAAGTGGCCGAAGCCGCCATTGGCCAGGCGCAGGCCTCGCGCCTGCCTACCATTGACGCCGCCCTGGGGGCCAGCTTTCAAAAATTCGAGGGCACCGATGTCGACCACACCGTTTCCCAGGCGGTGGCGCTGGGCTGGGAAGTTGATATCTGGGGTAAATTGAAAAAGGGAGTGAAAGCACAGACGGCGGGTTTGAAGGCGTCAGAGGCGGACTGGCGCGCCGGCTACCTGAGCCTGGTATCCGATCTGTCGCAAACCTATTTTCAGTTGCGCAAACTCGATGAGCAGATTGACCGCCAGCAATCGGCATTGCGCAATAACCGCCAGATACAGAGTATCTTTGAGGCCCAGCTGCGTGAGGGCATTATCCCCAAAACACAGGTGTTGCAACAACAGGCGGAAGTGGGGCGTTTACATAACGACCTGATGGAATTGCAACGCCTGCGGAAGCTTTCCGAAAATGCGTTGTCTACCCTGGTGGGCATGCCTGCCGGGGACTTGCGGATACCCAAACAGCACCTCAGCGATACTGTGGAGGTTCAGCGGGTGCCGGGTGGGTTGCCGGCCCAATTGCTATCCCGCCGCCCGGATATTCTCGCCGCCGAGTATCGCGTATTGCAGGCGCATGAGCTTGAGGGGCAGGCGCGTCTTGCCAAGCTGCCTTCGATCAGTCTCACTGCTAACACCGGTGCCACCAGCAGTGAATTTTCCCAGTTGTTGAAGGACCTGACTTTTGGCTTGACCCCGACCGTCACCCTGCCCATTTTTGATCCCAATGTGCGCGCGCGGGTCCGGGTCAGTGAAGCGCAAACCAAGGTGGTTGAGGCGGAGTACCGAAGTACGGTAATAAGGGCGTTTGAGGAGGTGGAAAATGCCCTTGTCAATGTTGCCAGCCGCAACCGCCAACACGGGCAGTTTCTGGAGCGTCGCGACAAGCTGCGTATCGTCACCGACCAGATTCGCGCCCAGTTGCGAGAAGGAATGGTGACTCAATTGCAAGTGTTTGAGGCGGAGCGTTCGCTGTTATCAGCCGAGCTGGCCCTGTTGGAAAATCACCAACGCTATCTCAGTGATACGGTCGCCCTGTACAAAGCCTTGGGTGGGGGGTGGAACAGTGAATCGCCTGGCAATGCGGCCCTGAGCGAAAACTGACAAGCAAATGCAGGTAAGGCTAAAGTCAATCTCAGAACCGCCACTGGAGGATGTTTTGATTCGCGATCCGTTGTTTCCCATCGGGCGCGATGAGGAACCCTTTTCGAAATACGAAAGCAAGTTGACGGCCAATCTTTCGCGCCGTCACGCGCGTATTTTTCAGGAGGCGGGTCATATCTATGTGGCTGATGTTGGCAGTCGCAACGGTACCCGTCTCAACCAAAAACCGGTGGAACAACAGCCGGTGAAGATCCACCAGGGCGATATCCTGTCTTTTGCGGGCAAACTGGATTACCAGGTCGAGATAATCGAACCCCAACCGAGCGACGTCCCCTCGCCGGAAAAGAAAACCGGCACGCCCGTGCTTGTGCTGATTCCAAAACGTAAGAAAAGCCGCCTCGAACCCATGGTGGTATCCAGTTTTCCCTTCCTGATCGGCAAGAAGGCACCGGCATTTGTAGAGGAGTTGGCCACGGAACAGGAGGCGGCCCACTATCTTTCCCGTCGCCATGCGCATATTTTTTCCCAGGGCGAAAAACTGTGTATCGAGGATCTGGGCAGCGCTAACGGAACTTATGTCAACGGTGAACGGCTTGGTGAGACTGCTCATGTGTTGAATGACGGGGATGAACTCGCCTTCGGCGCCGCGGACTTGACCTTCAAAGTCAAGTTGCAGACGACGTCAAAGAAAGCGGCAAGCAGTGTCGACGGTGATGGGGCGCGGAGCGAATCCGAAGATTTGGAGGCGGAGGTTTCGGCGGCAATTCCCGATGAGATGCGTGAGCACACCATTTTCATCTCCTCGGCCAACTCCTTTCTCGATATCTTTTGCGCCACGGACGATGAGGACGAAGCGGTGCGGCAAAGCGAGGACGTCCCGGAGAAGGATGACACGCCGGAGTCCCCCGGCGCCTCGGGTTCGGCACCACCCCGATCCGGTTCGGGATTGGTTCGCTGGGGGCGTAACCTTCGTACATTTTCCGGCGAACTTCGCCAGGCGTTGCGCGAGCCGGACAAGAAATCCCGTCGGCACAGGCGTTGGGGCGTCAGCGGTGTGCTGGTGGTCGGGCTTATCGCTGCCGCCGTCTACTATCAGGGCAGTGACACGCGCGAAATAGAGCAGCTGCTGCAGGCCGGGCAGTACCGTGAAAGCGCCCTGAAGGCGAAGGCATACCTGTCCCGGCACCCGGCGTCGGAGGATGTGGCAGCCTGGTCGCGCGAGGCGACCTTGAAAGCACTGCTGCCGCCCTGGATGCAGTCGATGGATCAGGGTAATTATGGCGAGGCCTTGGCGCAATTGCAGGCTGGGCGGGAGCTGGTGATGCAAACCGGTGAGTCCGCCGAACTGCTCGAGCTGCTGCAGGGGTTGACCGGGTTGCACCAGTACGTGACTGAACGGGGTGGCGTTAACGCCAGACTGAATATCTATCGCGACGAAGCCACCATCGAGCAACTGTGGCAGTGGTGGCAGGCGGAGGAAGCCAACCACCGTCGCCACATGCAATATCTGCTCACGACTGCACCGGAATTCGCCGAGCTGCATCGGCTGTCATTCAGCTATTTGCGGGCCCTGGAAAGTGAGCGTTCGGTGTATCTGTCCGCTATCGAAAATTTGAAAATGATCATTGAACGCAAGCTGGACAGCGACCGTGCCGGAGAGCTGGAGGCTGTGTTACACACATTCGCCGAGCAATACCCCAAAGTGGGTGGACTGGATCTCCTGCAGCGCGACCTCGAAAACTATTTGAAGCTGCAGGCGTTGTTGAGTGAAGGCGAAGCTGAGCCCTCGGCCAGCGCGACAGCGGCGTTGGCGCAGGTGAGCTTCAGTAGTGAACCCTTTGTGCGACGTTACCGTGAAATGCAGCAGCGTATGCAACCCCTGCAGGACGTCGAAACACGGCAGCAGCGGGTGGCGGCGGCGTGGCGCAACGGCGAACTGGAAGCGGCTATCGCCCAGTTGGCGTCACTGGTCGAGGAAACCGGGCGCGAGACGCTGCGTCAGGATCTGGAGCGCAAGCAGGAAATTTGGCAGGCGTACGACTGGTTGCAATCACAACCGCGGGTGAAAAAACGCGAATCCGAATATGGCGAACGCTTACAGGCCCTCTACCGTCAACTGGACAGCGAGCGGGATACCTACCTGATTGCGGCGCTTGAACCCGCCTATCGCGCCCTCGGCAGCAGCGGCCTGGAAAGTGCCGACCAGGCCTGGCGCGACGCCGATGATCGCTGGGCGCGCTACCAACGCGATGGCGGTATTCGCGGCGCGCAGCGTCTTGAAGAGAAAATATCGCCGGCTTTTCGTCGCAAGGCCCGTTTGCTGTCAGACGCCTGGAACCAGGTGGCGTTGGCCAAGCACAGCTATGACGCCATGAATCGGACGCTGAACTCCGAACAACAGGCGTTGTACCAGAAAATCAAATCTGAAAGCGAACTTCAGCGTCGATCATTGCAACAGCTGAGCATGGTGCTCAGCGCGGAACTGCTGGATGCCAAGCTGGCGCTGTTGGCCGATCCGGCGGTGTCCAATGGCCGGCGCGAGGCGCAATGACCCTATGAGCAAAAACAACGACAACCCTATCCAGAGTCTGGCAGAAGCCCTGGAGGACCACAGCCCCGAAGGTATAGCTGTACTGACCTCGGAACCGCCGCGGCTGATTAACCTGACCATCATGCTGTTGGGAGCCTTGTTGGTGGCGGGCGTGCTCTGGTCCTTCTTCGGCCGTCTGGATGTGATTGTCACCGTTAGGGGAACCCTGGCTCCGGATGCCGAGATCCGTCGTTTTTATGCGCCGGTGGAAGGCGAACTGGTGGACATCTACATCGCCGAGGGACAGCCGGTGGTAAAGGGGGATTTGATCGCAAGGCTCAAGGCCCGGCGGGCCATCGAAGTGGCCAGCCGGGCCCTGGAAGCAGAACTGAAACTGGCCAATGCCCGCCGCGAGTTGCAGCGTTTTCCCGTGCGCAAACAATTGATGGAACGGCAGCTGCAGGCCCTCGAGGCGAAAATTGAAATCGCCCGCAGCCAACACGAAAAACGGGTGGCGGACGGCATGAGCAAACTGGCGGCGGCGCAACAGGCAAAGCTGCAGGCGGCACGGGGAGAGCTGCTTACCAGCGAGCGCGCCCTCGATGTGGCCAAGCGCGAACTGGCCAAGTTTGAACGCCTTTACCGCATGGAGGGCGGCGGTGGTGTGTCCAAGACCCAGGTGGAACAGCGTCGCAGTGAAATGGTGGTGGCGCGGGAGAAATTCAAACTCGCCGAGGCGCGCCTGAGCGAACTGGACTTCCAGTTGAGCGCCGAGTACGAGGCGGCACGGGTGGCCCTGGAGAGCAGCGACCAGGAACTGATCAGCCTGCAGATCGAGCACGACCGCCTGCGCGATGAAATGCTTTATGAGGAAGACAAGGTCAAAGTGGCGGTGCAGGCGGCGGAGCTGGAGGCGGATGCGGCTGCCCATATCAAATTTGAAAATATCGACGAGCAGAACTACCTGCGAATCCAGGCGCCGGTAACCGGCGTATTGACCGAGGTGAGTTTTACCCAGCCCGGTGACAAAGTGCAGGCCAATACGCCCCTCGGGGGCATAGCCGCGGCGGATGCCGAAGCCATTCTCAAGGTGGAAATCCCGGAGCGGGATCGGGCTTTCCTGCTGGTGGGGCAAAAGGTAAAGATGAAGTTTAACGCTTTCGCCTATCAGCGCTATGGTTTTATAGAGGGGCAGCTGCAATACATTTCCCCATCGACCCAGGTTTCAAGTGTGTCCCAGGTGCCGGTGTACAAAGGCAGGGTAAAACTGGCCAAGGACTACTTCGAAGTCAATAACAAGCAGTATCCACTGCGATATGGCATGGAGGCCACGGCAGAGATAGTGGTGCGCAAGCGGCGCCTGATCGACCTGGCGCTGGATCCCTTGCGCAACCTGGAAGGTTAATCGGCAACGGGAAGGAATCGGTAAACTCTAGCAGGAGGTCTGGTCATGTCCGATATTGTCAAAATCGATGAAGAAACCATTACCACGGATTCTTTTATCAAATTGCTAAAACTGAACGGCCGTTTCGAGGGGCTGATGGAAGATATCCTCCGGGACAAGCTTACCATCCATGCCGCCAAGCGCGCCGGGATATCGTTGAGCGACGACGAAGTGCAGGAGCGCGCGGATCAGTTCCGGCGGGCCCACGGGTTGCAGCGCGCCAGCGATACCAATGATTACTTCGCTGGTTTGGGCCTGACCCTGGACGATTTCGAAAACTTTATTGTCGACACGCTCTACCACGAAAAAATCACCGACAAGGTTTGCGAGCCGTCGGCGGTGGAAGCCTATTTCCAGAGCAACTCGCCCCGTTTCGACAGTATGGTGATCAGTCATATCGTCATGGATTCGGAGGGCGGTGCCCGGGAGTTGATGTCGCTGCTGGAAGAGGAAGACGAGGACTTCGCCGAAATGGCCCGGGAGCATTCCCTGGCTGATACCCGCAGCAGTGGTGGCGCGATAGGCAAAGTGATGCGCGGCTCCCTGCACCCGGAAGTGGAGGCCAAAGTGTTCAATGCCGAAGTGGGAGAATTACTGGGACCCTTCCCCACCGGCGACGGCTCCAACTTCGAAATCTTCCGTATTGATGATAAACGCACCGCGGAGCTGGATGAAGAAACCGCCGTGGAAATTCGCCGCCTGTTGCGTGACGACTGGCTGGCGAAAAAAGCCCGTGAGCACCGGATCGAGTTGTTGTAGTGAATATCGCCACCACCGATACCGCATCGGATTTTCTCGACAGCGTCGAGATCCTCTCAGCGTTCGAACCCGCCGAACGCAAACAGCTGCTGGAACAGGCTGAAACGCGGTTTTATAAATTTGGCGAAGGGATCGTCAATGCCGGTGAACGCTGCGATCACCTCTATGTGATCAAGTCCGGCGGTGTACGCCTTTTCAGCGAGGAGAGGGGCAAGGAGATCAGCATGGGTGTGCGCAAGGCGGGAGCGGTGTTTGCCGAGCTGGCGGCCCTGCGCAGTATCCTGCTGGACTACTCGGTACGCTCATCCGGTAAAACCGAGCTGCTGTGTATTCCGCGAGAGGCCTTGACGCCGCTGTTGCAGAACAACGACAAGGCCAAGGCCTTTGTCGCCAGCTACGTGGCCATCGCCTCCGCCGGTGGCCTGGTGACGCGGCTGTTCGACCTGCGCGGCAAAGCCGACAAGGAAGAGATGGAAGCGATGGTCCGCAGCGTTGGCGTCAAACGCCTAAAGGCGGGCCAGAGCATTCTCGAACAGGGCAGCAGCGAGGATCGCCGCCTGTATGTGGTGCGCCAGGGGGAGGTGAAAATCCAGCGCACCGAGGAGGGCAACGAATACCCCCTCGCCACCCTGAAGCAGGGCGAAGTGTTCGGAGAAAAGGCCTGTCTATTGCGCCAGGAGCAACCCTATGCCGCCATCGCGATAACCGATGTGGCGCTACTGGTCATTCCGGAACAGACGCTGCATATGATTCTCGGTCAGAACGCCAAACTGGGCGAGGTGCTGGAGCGGCGTATCCAGGATCTGGACCGGGAATTACAGCGCCAGAAAAAACTGGTTGAACGCCGCAGGCGCCCGCTGCTGTTTGATTTCGAATCCAAAGCCGCCCGTGGCGAGCGGGTGGTCAAGCGTTTTCCCATGGTGCCCCAAGCCGAGGAGATGGACTGCGGTGCAGCTTGTCTGGCGATGATCTGCAAACACTACGGCATTCCCATGACCTTGGGCAAACTGCGGGAAATGGCCAATGTCACCACCCAGGGCGCAACCCTGGACAGTCTGGCGCGGGTGGGGGAATCCCTCGGGTTCACAACCCGCGGCGTGCAATGCACCTACGAATCCCTGCTCGGTTTCGAGCTCCCCTTTATCGCCCACTGGGAGGGTTACCACTATATCATCGTCTACGGTCTGTCGAAGCATCACGTGTGGGTGGCGGACCCGGGGCCCGGTTTCAAGAAGATGACGGTGGAGGAGTTCGAACGCGGTTGGGGCGGCACCTGTCTGCTGTTCAACCCCGGCAGCGAGATGGTGCAACTGGCCGCATCGCGCTCGCCCTGGGTACGGTTTGTGGGTTACCTGCGGCCCTACAAGAAGATCCTCGGCCACCTGTTTATGGCCACCCTGATTATCCAGCTGCTGGGGCTGGCGCCGCCGATTATCATGCAAAATATTCTCGACCGGGTGGTGGTGCACCAGAACGTGTCGCTGCTGAACCTGATGATCATCGGACTGATCATCACCAATGTCTTTACCCAGTTGACCTCGGTGCTGCGGGCGTTCCTGTCAGCCTATATGGTGCGCAATATGGATTTCACCATGATGTCGCACTTTTTTAAACATGCCATGTCGCTACCCATCTCCTTTTTTGCCAAGCGCAAGACCGGTGATATTTTTGCGCGCTTTCAGGAAAACCAGACCATTCGCGCCTTCCTCACTGAATCCACCATTACCACCGTGCTCAATCTGCTGATGGTGTTTATCTATTTCACCATTCTGTTTATGTATAACGCCACGCTCACCTGGCTGCTGATTGTGTTTGTGATTCCGATCATGGTGCTGACCGTGGCGGTCACCCCAAAGATGAAAAACTACGCCCGCGATTCCTTTACCGCCTCCACCGATGCCGAGGCGGCGTTGATGGAAACCATTGGCGGGGTGGAAACCATCAAGGGGATGGGGATAGAGCGCAGTATGCGGATGAAGTGGGAAAAGAAATACACCAACGCCCTGGGCGTGCAGTTTGCCGCCCAGCGCTTCGGTATTTTTGTCGGTCTCACCAGCCAGCTGTTGAATGCCACCACCACCATTGTGATCCTGTGGGTAGGGGCCAACATGGTGTTGTCCCAGGAGCTCTCCATCGGCCAGTTGATCGCCTTCAATGCCCTGATGGGTAGTGTGCTGGCGCCGTTGATGGGATTGGTGGGGTTGTGGAGCAGGGTGCACGCCGCGGGTGTGGCCATGGAGCGGCTCGGCGATATTCTCGATATGGAGCCCGAACAGAAGGCCGAGGATATGGCTTCGCGTATTCTGTTGCCGGACATGCAGGGGGATATCAGTTTCGACGGCGTGTATTTTCGCTACGGTGGCAGCGAGACGCCCTATATCCTCGAGAATATCAGTTTCGATATCAAGCCCGGGGAATTGATCGCGATCGTTGGCCAGAGCGGTTCCGGCAAGACCACGCTGGCAAAAATGCTGGTGGGTTTTTATCCGCCCTGCGAAGGAAAAATCAGTGTCGATGGTTTTGACCTGAACCTGGTGGACAAGGAATATTTTCGTACCCAAGTGGGTTATGTGATGCAGTCCAACTTGCTGTTTTCAGGTACCGTGGCGGAAAATATCGCCGCGGGCGAGGAGAATCCCGACCGGCGCCACCTGGTGGAAGTGGCGAAAATGGCCGATGCCCACGACTTTATCAACGCACTGCCGCTGGGGTATGAGCAGACGGTGGGCGAGCGGGGTATGGGCCTGTCCGGTGGCCAGATCCAGCGCATCTGTATTGCCCGCGCCCTCTACCACGATCCCCGGTTGCTGGTGTTCGACGAGGCCACCTCGGCCCTGGATACCCAGTCTGAAAGCAACATTCTCGACAATATGCAGAGAATTCTCCAGGGACGTACCGCAGTCGTGATCGCCCACCGCCTCAGCACGATTATGAATGCTGACAAAATCCTGGTGCTTTACCAGGGGGCTATCGTCGAGCAGGGCAAACACGAAGAGCTGGTGGAGCGAAAAGGGATGTACTACCAATTGGTGCAGAAACAGATGTCCAGTGCTAAATGAAGAAACTGGGGAGGCGAAGACCATGAAACTCTACAATCCCCGAAAAAAGCAGGCTACGGTGTCCTACGCCGGGGTGTTGGAAAAGGTGGAGATACTGCGTTCCTCCTTGCGCTGGGCCTCTAAACTGGAACGTCCGGAAATCCAGAAACTCCTGAATCAATGCAATCACCTGCGCGACGAGGTGATGCAACTGTCCCACCGAGAGCGCTTTGTCACTGCCACCACCAAGCAGGAGGAGGTCAAAACCGAGGATTACGGTCAGCGACGACAGCAACTCATCGAACGCCGTTTTGTGTTCGACGGTGTTTTCGGCGAGAACCGCAAACTGCTCGAAGCCCTGGAAGTGGCGGAGAAAGCCGCTCCCACAGATCTGCCGGTGTTAATCGATGGCGAGAGCGGCACCGGTAAGGAATTGATGGCCAAGGTGATCCACGCCAATGGCAGCCGTGCCGATGAGCCTTACATCTCGGTCAACTGCGGTGCCATTCCCGAGAACCTGTTGGAGTCGGAACTCTTCGGCCATAAAAAGGGCGCTTTTACCGGTGCCTCCAGCGACAGGCGGGGCAAGTTCGAGAGTGCGGATGGCGGCACCATTTTTCTCGACGAAATCGGTGAGATGCCGCTGCTGGCACAGGTTAAACTGTTGCGGGTGTTGCAACAAAACGAAATCCAGCGGGTGGGCTCGGACCAGATTATTCGCTGCGATGCCAGGGTGGTGGCGGCCACTAACAAGGATTTGAAAAAGCTGAGTGAGCAGGGATTGTTCCGCGAGGACCTCTTTTATCGCCTCAATGTCATTCGGGTGACTGTACCCCCGTTACGGGAACGGGCCGATGAAATTCCGCTGCTGTGCGAATATTTTATCGACGAGGCCGCCGAGCGGTTGAATCGCCCCCCGATCAGAATGTCGCGGCGGTTAGAGCAGTTTATGCGCAGTTACCAATACCCGGGCAACATCCGCGAGCTGGGGAATATCATTTACCGGCTCTCCTGCCTGGCCGGGGATACCGCCGACCTGGATCATCTCGCCGAAGAGATTCGACCCAAGATCGACGGCGATGCCGAACCACTGACCAAGGCAGGCGTTGACCGGGGGGCACCGCAAAAGATAGACCTGCGCAGTGGCAGCCTGACTGAATTTAAAAAAGCCGCCAGCGACAGCGCGGAAAAGACTTTTTTGGAAAATGGCCTGCGCGAAGTAGGGGGCAAGGTAGCGGAACTGGCTCGGCGTATCGATATGAACCGCTCGCACCTGCAGACCATCCTCAAAAAACACCAGATCCACTCAAAAGATTTTCGGGCCACTGCGGCGCCGAACGGGGGGGCGGCCAAGGCCGATCGCCTCCAACAGCACTAGTGGCAGTGTCGAACGTACGTGTTGGTCAGTCTAATTATTTCCAGCTGTTGTCTTCTTCCAAACACCTTGGCAATCACGTGTTGGCCAGCGCTTAACACACGTGATCTCTAAAGGCGCCTTTCAATCACGCATACATGATGTCTCTAACATTTATTTCTATTTAAATTCAAAGAGTTACAAATTTTTTTGAGAATTTGAAATTTTTTGGCACAGCCTCTGCAATATTCAGGGTGTAAGCGAGCAAAACGCTCAATACTTTAAACCCTGACTGAAACTCTGTAGAGGTAATCACCATGTTGAAAATCAAAGACCTTTCCGTAAGCAAAGAACTCGATGCCAAGGCCATGGGCGCTGTCGTGGGCGGTGGCAGAAAGATGCGTAGCCCCATGTTTGATCTGGACTTCTCCACTCACCTGGATAACAAGGTGGCCGATGTAAAACAGATGTTCGCCCTGGACCTGTACCAGGAAAACGCCGGTGCGGTAACCAACAACCAGGCCATCAAAGGCGGTAACGGTACGATTGACGCCCCGGTTCATCAGGACCTGTATCAGGACAACGACATGTACGTGTATGACCTGGGCAACACCCGGATTCGTTAATCGATTGAGTCACTGTTAATTTAATAATTGAGGTAAATATCATGTTGAAGATTAAAGATTTGAGCGTAACCAAAGAGATGAGCGCAAAAGCCATGGCCAAGGTGTCTGGAGGTTGGAACCCCTTTGCGATGTTTGACGGTTCGACGACGACGATCAATAAAGTCGCCGATATCGATCAGGAGTTCAACTTTGCCTTTGCTCAGGAAAACTTTGGTGAAGTGATCAATAACCAGGCCATTAAGGGCGGTAACGGTCCCATCACGGCCAACGTTGATCAGTACCTGGATCAGGACAACACCCTGCGGGTGTATGACCTGGGTAACACCAAAATCCGGTAATCCTACCTGGCGGTAGTCAGCATCGGGGGAGGCTCTTGGAGTCTCCCCTTTTTTTAATTTTTGGTTCTTCAGAAAAATTTGTGGGTTGTTATGATTCATGTTTTGGTAACGACGTCTCGTTCGTGCCAAAAGCGGACTCTTGCGGCTTGCGGCTTGCGGCTTGCGGCTTGCGGCTTCAAGCGGCAAGCCACAAGTATTCGTGGCACGTCGGTTCGTCCGCTTGTGGCACTTTGCTGACTATCACATCGTGCCTAAACCTTCTAATAAATGATATCCGAATAATATTTACCGACCTACCACAAAAAGATCTTGAATTTCAACAGGTTAATAGGCTCTCGAATTACATCATACCCACGGATTATTCAGAGGAACCAAAATTTTTTAGATCGCGCAAGCGATTGGAACAGACTCTTTCCGGCCCTTTTGACAGGACCGCCTTTAAAGACTGGTGGCTAACATTCCGAGGCTAATACCCGCGAGGTTTTTACCGTTTTTTTTGCCCCTTGCACCAGGCGCGGAACTGATCAATGATTAGAAGTATTCAGTTGATACTTCAGGGAGATGATTTATGAATCTCCTGGCACTGGTAGGCAATACCCCGTTGGTGGATCTCGGCTTCTTCATCCCGAACAGGAAGAGAATGTCACTGTTTGGCAAGGCGGAGTGGATGAACCCCGGCGGTTCCCTGAAAGACCGGCCGGTTAAACAGATGCTCTGTTCTGCGCTGGAAACCGGTGAACTGACCCGCGAAAAAATTGTACTGGACTCCAGTAGCGGCAATGCGGGTATCTCCTACGCCATGATCGGTGGCGCCCTGGACCTGCGGGTGCGTATAGTGATTCCCGGCAACGCCAGTCGTGAGCGCAAGGCGCGTCTCAAGGCTCATGGTGCCGAGCTGATCGAAACCGATCCCCTGGAGGGCTACGACCAGGCCCTGCGTCATGTGCGGGCCATGTACGACGCCGAGCCGGAGGCCTATTTTTTCTGCGATCAATACAGCAACCGGAATAACGTGATGGCCCACTATCAGGGCACGGCGGTTGAATTGATCTCGCAGGTGCCACGGCCCATTACTCACTTTGTCTGTGGCGTGGGTACAGGCGGTTCCCTGACCGGTATCGGTCGTCGACTGCGGGAAACAAACCCCGCCATCAATATTATCGGCGTGATGCCGGAGCGCTGGCCGGGCATAGAAGGGCTGAAGCCTCTGGGCGAGCCCGAGGATATAGTGCCGGAAATTTTTGACGATTCCCTGGTGGACGAATGGCTGGATGTGACGGCCGACGAAGCCCGGGAATACTGTCACTCACTGGCAAAACACGGCTATTTTCTCGGCCAGTCTTCGGGTGCTTATCTGGCCGCCTGTTGCAAGTTGATGGCAAAGCTGGACGAAAGCGGTGAAGAAGCGGTGGTAACGACGTTGCTTTGCGACTTGGGCGAGCGCTATTTTAGTGCCGGGCTATGGGATTAACCCTATGTCTATCAGAATCAGCCAGGAAATAATTGTGGCCATGATGACCCAGGCGGAAGCTGTCTACCCGGCGGAGAGTTGCGGTTTAATTGTGGGCGAAAGTCGTCAGGACGATAGTTGTGACGATGATAGCCGCGAAGCGGAAAGCCACGCTCACTACTACCTGCCCTTTGAAAACGACCGCAGGGACAACAGCGAACGGCGCTTTTTAATCGACCCGATGATCTATCAGATGGCCGAAGATCGCGCCGACAGCGAAGGCCTGGCCATTGTCAGCGTGGTGCATTCCCACCCCGACCACCCCGACCGGCCCTCGGAGTTCGATCGTACACATGCGTGGCCCGGGCTCAGCTATATTATTATCGCCGTGCGGGCAGGACGCGCTGTCAGCTACCGCTCCTGGCGGTTAACTGAAAACCGCGAGCGTTTTGAAGAGGAAAGCATTCTTGTTTGAGGTGAGGACAATGAAAGCGACTGTCAAAATCCCTTCGCCATTAAGACATTTTACCGGCAGCCAGAGTCAATTGACACTGGAGGCGGCAACTGTTCAAGAGGCGCTGGATCAACTTTTAATCCAATGCCCGCAACTACGCCCCCAGTTGTTGGACGACGATGGCCATTTGCGCAATTTCGTCAATCTCTATTTGAATAAAGTGGATATCCGTGAGCAGCAGGGATTGGCCACCGCGCTGCAAGATAACTGTGAGCTACGTATTGTGCCTGCGATTGCCGGCGGAGAGGAGCTGCCACTTCTAAAGCCCGACGAATTGATTCGTTACAGTCGCCACCTGACCCTGCCGGAGGTGGGGATAGCCGGTCAGCAAAAGCTGAAAGCCGCAAAAATTTTAATTGTAGGCGCCGGTGGCCTGGGCTCGCCTCTGTGTCTCTACCTGGCTGCCGCTGGTATTGGCTCCCTGGGCATTATCGACTACGACCAGGTGGATGAATCCAACTTACAGAGGCAGATATTATTTGGTGTGTCCGATCTCGGCGAAAGCAAAGCGCGGCGGGCGGCGGCACGCATTCGCGACCTCAATCCCTTTACGGAAGTCCGTACCTATGAGCAGGCCCTGAAGGCAGACAATGCCCTGGACATCATCGCGGACTATGACCTGGTGATCGACGGCACCGACAACTTTCCCACCCGTTATCTGGTCAACGATGCCTGTGTACTGTTGGACAAGCCCAATATTTACGGCAGCATTTTCCGCTTCGATGGTCAGGCCAGTGTGTTTCATTATGATGGCGGTCCCTGCTACCGCTGTCTCTATCCGGAACCGCCACCGCCGGGCATGGTGCCTTCCTGTGCCGAGGGCGGTGTGTTGGGGGTGTTGCCCGCGATTATCGCCAGTATCCAGGCGACCGAGGCGATCAAGATCACGACCGGTATCGGCGAAGTGCTGAGCGGCCGTTTGCTGCTTTACGATGCGTTACAGATGCGCTTTGACGAACTGCAGGTACGTCGCAAAACCACTTGTTCGTTATGTGGTGATAA
Organism: Cellvibrionaceae bacterium; assembly: GCA_050290225.1. Lineage (GTDB taxonomy): Bacteria > Pseudomonadota > Gammaproteobacteria > Pseudomonadales > Cellvibrionaceae > JBNKHG01. The sequence continues at coordinate 12,433 of JBNKHG010000069.1, read as the reverse complement.
ACCGAGCATTACGGAACTGATCGATTACGAGACTTTCTGTGGCATTCCCCCAACTCCGGCCCGGGTGCCTTGGGGTGAAATCAGTGTTGGGGAACTCAAGAGTAGGCTCGAGAATGAAGAATCACTGACCATTGTCGATGTGCGTGAGCCCTACGAGTGGGAAATCTGCCATTTAGCAACAGCCCGCTTGATTCCAGTGAACGACTTTGCAAACCATCTGCACGAATTTGATCCGGACCAGGAAATTATCCTGCATTGTAAGAGTGGTTCGCGCTCAGCACAGGTGTGTCAATTTTTGCTTGATCAGGGGTTTGCGCGGCCGGTAAACCTGCAGGGTGGTATTTTGGCCTGGGCGCGGGAGATCGATCCCGCGATGAAACAGTACTAGAAGTCTGATTCCATTTTGCGAGCTCAGGTGGGGCGACAGAGGCGCAGGTGCGAGCATACAGGCCAGAATAGGCGAAGGGGGTACTCTGTAAGAGCCTTTGGGTGCTTGGATACTCTGGCAATTTCCTGGGTGTTGGTTTTCATCAAACTGCTTCGGATTTCGCTTTGTTCTATCCCGGCATAATTGATATCGGAAATACAGCGTTAATGGCGTTGTTTATCAAGTCTTGTTTAATAAATTCATACAAATCAAAGGGTTAAAAATATTTTTTACGGTTTGTTCCTGTGTTGGCACGGCCTCTGCAATATTCAGGGTGTAAGCGAGCAAAACGCTCAATACTTTAAACCCTGACCGAAACTCTGTAGAGGTAATCACCATGTTGAAAATCAAAGACCTTTCCGTAAGCAAAGAACTCGATGCCAAGTCCATGAGCACCGTGATTGGTGGTGGGCGCAAGATGCGTAGCCCCATGTTTGACCTGGACTTCTCCACTCACCTGGATAACAAGGTGGCCGATGTAAAACAGATGTTCGCCCTGGACCTGTCACAGGCCAACGCCGGTGCGGTAACCAACAACCAGGCCATCAAAGGCGGTAACGGTACGATTGACGCCCCGGTTCATCAGGACCTGTATCAGGACAACAATATGTACGTGTATGACCTGGGCAACACTTCCATCCGTTAATCGGACCGGTAGTTGTCTCCAACAGGGGGGAAGCTCAAAAGGCTTCCCCCTTTTTTTTTGTGAGAGATATCTCGTTCTGCTTGCTATTGGCAACTAAAGTAGTAGCAAGATCGTAACGCCATAGTCCCATCGTAGGATGCCAAAACGGCTCGTCACCTCTCTATAATCGTCCGTGGCCAATCAGTTTTAAGCGCTGACAGAACTTTTCCCAAGTGACACAAGAGCTGGACAGATAGTTCGGTAACCGGTTGCTGAAGAGTGAAACCTGCTTTGTTGCGGGATAGAAAATAAAAAATACTAGTTGGGGGGCGTATGATTGACAGAGAGCTGTGCGAACACGTTTTCGACATTAAGCCGCCGTGGCACATCATTCGGGTAGATAGGGACAAAGACAGAAAACGCGTTGATATCTGGGTTTCGACAGATTCCGCAGCCAAGGGAGCGGGCGGCTGGTTTAAGCGCACTCTGCCGCTTGCAACCGGAGCGGAAACCGGTGTCTGGCAGCACCTCAGTATCGGCGAATGCCGCACCTATTTTCATGCGAGATTGGACGAAGATCGATCTGTTCCCTGGCTGGGAGAAAAAAGCACGCCTTTTAGCAATGCGATGTCTCGAAGATTGGTAGAACTGCTTAGCGAAAGAATCAGTTATCGTGCCGCCTGCAGCCTGCTCGACGTTGACTTCCAGGATGTATGGATTGTAAAGCGCCTGCACGACAAAGGCGATCTTCAACTTCAGGAGACTGAATCGCTCACCCACCTGGAGCGAAAAGCCAACATTCACGACACTGATACAAACGCAACACAAAGTCGAGTTCCGCCGGTTGAAGATCCGGTTTGGGTTCAGGTGATCAATAATGAGATTGAGATACATATTCGCCAGCTGGGCCTTAAACTGCTAATAAGCCGGGTGCGTACGCAGTTCAAGAATGCAAGTGACGATGAAACCAGAATGCTGAGAATCAACGAGCTGCGGAAGTACTTCCTTAAACATGAGCAGTTCCTGACACACGAAATATCGCAGATGAGGGGGTAGGCAGGGTGATTATCAGTGTGGAAAACGTTGGTTCGAACAAACCCGAAGAGACGAAACAAGGACTGGTGGACCTGGAAACCGCGTCCTCTCTGATTGCCGACGGTCGTTGCCTCTCCATTGCCGGGGATGAATCCCTGCTCAGGCAGCTGCCCTTGGGTAATTGGATTGGCGGCAGTATTCCCTATTTTATCGGAGAGGAGGGTGGTGTCACCACACGGGAAAAATTGTTTGTCAACGATTTTTCCCGGCTGCAAGGTCATTGCGTAATCAAGAGTTACGATAGAGATCAACTGCACATGGTTGCCTGCGACGCTCCCGATAACGGGTTCTCATTGATTATTTTGCCTGGCGGCAGCGAGATTCTTTCAGAATATGCACGCAATGCCCCGACTTATGATGATATGTTTATCAAACCCATTGTCGGCTGGGTTTCCGGAACTCACCTTGACGATATCGCCACGGCAAAACCCAAGGTGATCAGCGGAGAGACAGGCGAGCTTTGGACCGACAAAGCGGTTGTCATGCATATGCAACTGCCAGACAGCAATCACGTTCACCTGGATATCGTCAACCTCTTCAGCCAGGGTGACAGCCATGAAATAACCTTTCCCCGGTCCGGTTTCAGTGCCGGAGAATGTCTTGTCGACGGTAAACCCGAAAACTTCTCCCGCTATTTAATGGATAATGGTATTGATACACGCCTGCCACTTGTTGCCGACTACAGTGGCGCAATGATCAATGTCAGCATCAAGGCCAACCATCACGAAAAGGAGGTTGTCGAGTTTTACGCGCCGGTGTTTGAGGATGCCGTCTACCGAGTGGCATTACCGGTAGGTGATTACATTGGGGCGTTCGAAGCGGCAACTCCAACATGCACAAACAGCTGGGTCTTCTCGTGTAATTGCATACTCAATTATCTTTTCCTGGAACTCGAAGGAAAACAAACCGCCGATATTACCGGGCCGATCACTTTCGGTGAGATCGCTTATCAGCTGCTAAACCAGACCATGGTGTATCTGTCGGTCGAAAGTCCCTAGTCAGCCTCCAGGCGCGTAAGCACTGTCGCGATCGGGAAACTGAGAATGAACGATGGATTACGCTCATGTTCCGGAGGCTGTTGTATTTATACGAACACATTGGCCATTCCGTTTGGTTTTAACCGGTAAATTTAATATACCTGGCGGCGGAACAAAGGGTGCTGATATTTAGGCTTCTGTAAATTATTTACTATAAATCAATGACTTAAGTTTTTTTTTGTCTTTTCCACAGTTTTGGCACGGCCTCTGCAATATTCAGGGTGTACACGAGCAAAACGCTCAATACTTTAAACCCTGACCGAAACTCTGTAGAGGTAATCACCATGTTGAAAATCAAAGACCTTTCCGTAAGCAAAGAACTCGATGCCAAGTCCATGAGCACTGTGATTGGTGGTGGGCGCAAGATGCGTAGCCCCATGTTTGACCTGGACTTCTCCACTCACCTGGATAACAAGGTGGCCAGCGTGAATCAGCTGTTTGCCCTGGACCTGTCACAGGCCAACGCCGGTGCGGTAACCAACAATCAGGCCATCAAGGGCGGTAACGGCCCTGTCACTGCCGAGGTAGATCAGTACCTGGATCAGGATAACACCATGAAGGTGTACGACCTGGGTAACACCTACATCCGTTAATTGGATCGGTAGTCGCCACAGAAAAACGGGAAGCTCCAAGGGCTTCCCGTTTTTTTTGCTCAATGAATAGCTTAAACAAATTTTTGCAGTATTTCAGTTATATCTTCACCCGGTAGAATGTCGCATAGAGCACCGGCACTACACACAGTGTCAACAGGGTGGAAAAGGTCAGTCCAGCCATAATCGCGATGGCCATGGGCTCCCACATCTCTCCGCCTCCGAGGTACAGGGGCAGCATTCCCAATACGGTAGTAATGGTGGTGACAAGGATAGGGCGCAGACGCTGCTGTGCGGCGAAGATAATAGCGGAGGCGGGATCACGCTGGTTTTCCCGCTCTTCGATTTGAATCCGCTCCAATAACACGATGGCGTTATTGATCACAATGCCAGCCAGAGAGATCACCCCCAGCAGCGTCATAAACCCGAAAAACGATTGCCCCAGGTGCAACCCAAGGATTACGCCGATAAAACCCAGCGGAATAGTGGAGAGCACAATCACCGACTTGCGAATGGAATTAAATTGGCTAACCAACAGGATCAGGATAATAAAACCGGCCACTGGCAATTTATCAACTATCGATTGATTGGCCTTGCCGGAACTCTCTGATTCGCCGCCGAGTTCGAACTTCTCTCCCGGAAGCCAGTCTCGCTGTTCCAGCTCCAGCCAGGGCACTATGCCGGCGAACATTTCCGAAGCGGTACGCCCCTCCATCAACTGCGCGCCTACGGTGACTGTTTTCAAACCGTTGCGACGTGAAATTCTTCCCGGCTCCCAGGCGATTCTGATATCGGCCACCTGGGTAATGGGCACCGATCGACCCGTTGACTGGGAATAGACCGAAAGGCCGTATATTTTTGCCAGATTCTGCTGCTCAGCGGCATGGGAGCGAAGTTCCACCGGGATGATATCCTCCCCTTCGCGAAACTCGGTCATTTCGATACCGCTGAGTCCCGTTTGCAGGGATATTGCAATGTCATTGCTGGTCAATCCGGCCCGCAGGGCGCGTTGCTGGTCGATATTGACGACCAGCTTCTTGATACGCTGGCCCCAGTTGTCGGAGATGTTGGTCATACCTGGAATGGTGGCCATATGCGCTTTGAGGCGGTTGACGTGTTTAAACAGGCTCTCTTCGTCCCTGCCCGATAATCGGATCTCCACCGGGTTGGCGACCGAGGGACCATTCTCGATACGCCTGACTTTGGCTTCCAGGTCCGGGAAATGATTGAACGCGTAGTGGTAGAGCTTGGCCATCAACTCTTCGATCACCCCGGCCGATGTGGCGTTGATCACCAGCAGCGCATAGTTGGCACTCGCGGGTTTCGGGTTGTGGGACAGGACGAAGCGCGGGCCCGCCTCGCCCACATAGCTGACCCAGTTAATAACCCCTTCGCTTTTTTGTTCAGAGATTTTCAACTCCGTATCGATATGGCGCTCGATATCGCTGACCACCTGCTGAGTGGTTTCCAGGTTGGTGCCAAACGGCAACTCCAGCTCCAACTTGAAATACTCGCGGTCGGAGGGCGGGAAAAAAATACTGGGCAGATAACCGGCACTGTAAACAGCCCCCGCGAATATCACGGCGGCGACTGCCAGGGTAAGGGCGCGATTGCGAATCAGTCCCGCAAGAAATGCACGGTAGCGCCTGTAAAAGGGCGTATCGAAGGTGGATGCCTGCTGCTTTACATTGAGAAACCAGATACACAACAAAGGGATCACCGTCATGGAGATCAACCAGGAACAGAGCAGGGTGATGGAAACCACTTTGAACAGTGAAGCAGTGAATTCACCGACGTTGGACTCGGCAAGGTAAATCGGCAGGAAAGCAGCGGCCGTGGTGGCAGAGGCAGTCAGCAGTGGCAGCTTCAATTCGGCGGCGGAATTCAATGCCGATGCCTGTGCTGACATGCCCGATTCCATCTGTACCATAATGTTTTCCGACATCACAATCCCATTGTCCACCAGCATGCCCAGGGAAATAATCAGCGCAGCCAGGGAGATCTGGTCCAGGCCTATATACAGATAAGACATGATCAACAGGGAAAACAGCATGGCCGAGGGAATCAGGGTCGATACCACCAACCCGGTGCGCAAACCGAGTGCCACCAGTACCACAGCGGAAACCACAACCACCGCCTGCAGCAGGTTGATGGTAAAATCCCTGACCTTGATATCGACCTCGGTGGGGGAGAAGTTGATAACCTCGTATTCGATCCCGTGGGGATAGTCGCTGAACAGCCGCTGCAAACGCGTATTGACCTGTTGCCCCAGAGTGACGTTATTGCCACCCTCTCGCATGGAGACGCTCAACACCAGAGCCGGGTGTCCGGATGCGCGCACTACGGAATCGGGCGGGTCGATATACGCCCGTGAGACCTCGGCAATGTCTTCCAGGTAGACGATTCTGTCCGAGTCGGGAATCTGGATGATAGTGCGTTTGATATCGTCGACGCTGGTGTAGTTGCCGCTGGGCTCCAGGGATATACGTTCACTGTCAAGATTGAAAGCACCGCCGGTTGATACGATATTGCGCGTGCTCAACGACTGCGACAGCTGGCTGGGAGAGAGGCCCAGTTCCGCCAGGCGGGCGTTGTCGTACTCGACGAAAATGCGCTCCTCCTGCTCCCCGTGGATTTCCACCTTGGCGGCGTCGGCCAGGCGCAGGAGTTCGTCCTGGATATCCTCGGCGTAGTCCTGTAGTTCGGTATAACTAAATCCTTCGCCGGTAAGGGCCAGGACAATACCAAACACGTCACCGAATTCGTCGTTGACGAAGGGACCGCTAATGCCGTCTGGCAGTTCCTTTTTAACATCGTCGACCTTTCTCCGCAGGCGGTCCCAGATGGGACGAAGTTTAGTGTAGCTTTCCTTGATATTGACCATGACAATGGACACACCGGTACGGGATTCGCTGGTGACGAAATCGAGTTCCGGAATTTCCTTGATCGCATCCTCCAGCCGCGAGGACACCAGCTCCTCCACCCTGGCCGGGCTGGCGCCGGGGAAGTAGGTGACTATCTGTGCGGTACGAATAATAAAACCGGGGTCATAGGCGCGGGGCAAACTGAAAAAAGCGTAGAGACCCGACACGGTAATGGCGAACAGCAGGACCAGGGTTACCCGGTTGTTATCGAGAGCGAGACGTGTAATATCCATGGTTACTCACCCATCAGCTTCACGTCCAGGCCGTCTCGCATCTTACTGACGCCAGCGACAATGACCCGGTCATCGGCCGAGAGCCCTGAAATAATCTCCACACCGAATTCCGTCAAACGCCCGGTACTTACCTCAGCCCGGTGAACCTTGGCCATACGCCCATCTCCGGTTGTGGGTTTGGCCAGATAGACAAAGCGCCCTTCGGCGTCTTCCTGTACCGCTACAGCGGGCACAAAGATACCTGTACTCTGACCTCGCGTTGGCAGAGGTGACTTGCCGGTCACCCTGACCGACATTCCCGGCAGTATGTTGTAATTGGAGTCCGGTGCCATGATCAGGGACACCTGATAGGTTTTCGTGCTGGGGTCAGGCTGTGTGGCGACCTCCTTGAACTTAAGTGGAAACTGCTTTCCCGGGATGGTGTCGAAGGTCGCAAAAATGGTAGGGGGAATATCGGTATCCGAGGTGATATTGACGATAAAGCTTTCAGGAAGGTCTACCTTCACGGTATACGCGGATAAATCATACAGCGTAAAAATGGGCTGTCCGGCGGCGATATCTTCAAAATTTTCCTGGTGCCGCTTGGCAACCCGACCGGAAAAGGGCGCATACAGGGTGGTGTAGGTCAGGTTCTGGCGTGCTGTGTCGAGGCTGGCCTTGGCGGTGGACTGCTTGGCCTTGAGTGCGTCGTAGTCAGAGCTGGACAAATAGCCCTTTTTAACCAGCTCCTGCGCCCGCTGAAAGTCCCCCCTGGCCTGTTCGTAATTGGCTTGTGAGGACTGGAGCTGAATTTGGTAATCGGTTTTATCCAGCTCGGCGAGCACCTGGCCGAGTTCGACGACATCCCCTTCGTGCACGTGCATTGACTGCAGTTTACCGGCGACCCTGAACGCGAGATCAGCCTTGCGCACAGCATCCACCACACCGGGAAACTCCCGGGTAAACCCGCCGATGTGCTCGCCTACCGTCAGGGTTTTCACTGGGCGCAGAACGGCATCGCTGTTGGTTGATTCCTGATCGCTGCCACAGCCATTGATGATAAGTGCGAAGAGTAACGGTGGGAGATAACGGTTGATCATGGGAAGGTTTTCATCCATTTATTCGAGTGGTTTTTTTACGGAATCTACAACACTTCTTCAAAAGGTAACGGCGGCATCGATGTTGGATGCCGCCGTTACCTTTTGAAGAAGTGTTGAGACCTCGTGTGATGTTGTGTTCGAACCAACAGCCTGGTGGTTTTAGATTGATTCACGCCCACACACTTCAAGCTCTCAATCGGCGTAAATATAGATCAAAATCGTCAAAGGGGAAATAATTCCTTATGAATCAGTTCTTTAAGACTCCTTTTCTGGCTTGTTCAATTTTATGGCACGACCTCTGCAATATCCAGAGTGTAAACGAGCTGAAGGCTCAACCCCTTTGAAACCGAGTACATAAACCCAAGAGGAACTCATCATGTTGAAGATCAAAGACCTGACCGTAAGCAAAGAACTCGACAGCAAAGCCATGGCTGCCGTGGTAGGTGGTTTCGACCTGCGCTCTTTGTTGCTGGACGGTTCCGTGTCCACCGACAATAAAGTTGGCGATGTGACCCAGTTTTTTGCCCTGGGCCTCGACCAGGCCAATGCCGGTGCCGTAACCAACAACCAGATGATCAAAAATGGCAATGGCATCACCTATGCGCCGGTGACCCAGCGTCTGGATCAGAATAACTACCTGACCCTGTTCGGCTTGGGCGAGACTCGCATTAAATAGTTGAATTGATCGCTTGCAACCAAAAAGGGAAGCTCCAGGAGCTTCCCTTTTTTTATTGGGGGAACGGCTTGCCAAAACGCTAGCCATTGACGGCGTTGGAGCAGCTGGTTGATCATTGGACCGATGCACAAAAGCGGTCGGCATAGCGGCTTTATCATCAAATAGCCGCTTTATCAGCAATATGGACAACTAAGGATCAACGATGAAAAAACTGGGCTGTATTTTACTGGCGCTGTCTGCGCTAGCATCACAGGCGAATGGGGCAGTCATTTACGCGGGCAAGCTGATTGACGGCGTTTCCAACCAGGTGCGGAATGAAGTCTCCATTGTGATAGAGGGTAACCGAATCACGGCGATCAGGGCGGGGTATGTCGACACCGACGATGAGGTGATTGATCTCAGGGATAAAACATTATTGCCCGGTCTGATGGATATGCATGTCCATCTCGACATCGAATACCATAAAAACGCCGACTTGGAAAAATTCCAGGCCAGAGAAGCCGATTACGCTTTCAAGGCCGCGCATTTTGCCAGGAAAACCCTGTTGGCAGGTTTTACCACCGTCCGCAATCCGGGCGACGCTTACAACAGCACCATCGCCCTGCGCAATGCTATCGACAAAGGCCTTGTCGACGGGCCGAGGGTATTTTCCGCGGGTAAATCCGTTGCTACCACCGGCGGGCACGCAGACCCCAGCAACGGTTACCGCAAAGACCTGATGGGTGATCCGGGGCCACAGCAGGGCGTGATCAATGGCCCGGTCGAGGCATGGGAAACCATTCGTCAACATTACAAGGATGGTGCAGACTTTATTAAGTTGACCGTGACCGGCGGCGTCCTGAGTGTGGCAAAGAGCGGTGACAATCCACAATTTAACGATGAAGAGCTGGCAGCGATTATGGCGGCTGCCGGGGATTATAACTTTCACGTGGCGGTACACGCTCACGGCGCCGAGGGGATGAAGCGTGCTATCCGGGCCGGCGTCACCTCCGTTGAGCACGGTACCTTTATGGACAAGGAAGCGATCCGTTTGATGAAGAAGCACGGCACATGGTACGTGCCCACCATCAGTGCCGGAAAATGGGTGGCGGAAAAAGCCGGGGAGGAAGGCTTCTTCCACCCGCTGGTACGTCCGAAAGCGGCGAGAATTGGTCCCCAGATTCAATCGACCTTCGCCAAGGCCTACAAAGCCGGGGTCAGGATTGCATTCGGCACCGATTCCGGTGTCTCACCCCACGGTGAAAATGCGCGTGAGTTCAGTTACATGGTGGAAGCAGGAATGCCCGCGATGGCGGCGATTCAATCGTCGACCATCAATAGCGCCAGGCTACTGCGCGTTGAGGATAAACTGGGGTCGATAGAAAGCGGCAAACTGGCGGATATTATCGCCGTGGATGGCGATCCGCTCAGCGATATCAGTGTCCTTGAAACAGTTTCTTTTGTCATGAAAGATGGCAAGGTTTACAAGGTCGACGGTATGAGGCGGTAATGGAGTTGCGCTGATGGGTAGGTGCAGTTATGGGTGGCTGCATTGATGTGTAGCTGCTGTTATAGACAGCCCCGCCGGGCGGATATTGCCCAAGGCTTGTCTAAGCTTAGGGATATGAACGTTATCGGGAATCAATGCGAATGCAGCTGTTGCGCGACCTGCTGCGGCGAATAGACGGCAAGGGTTACAAGGCATACAAGCGGCTGGCGGGTGATTATCGCTTTCCCGACTACCGGCTGCGCCTCGATCATATTCAGGGTGACCCCTTCGCCGAGCCTTCCCGTGCCCGGCTCTTTCTGGACGCCGCGAGGATGGCGTTACCTCCGGACCTGTTTGGCAATCCGATTCGCACTGTTGCCCTGGAGGACTTTCTCGGCCGCCGCTATGCGGGGGCTATCGGTCGTTTTGTGAAAGGTCAGCGGGGTTCGGGGAAAAGCGGAGAGATCCGCATCGCCCGCTATGGCCAACAGGTGTTGGTGCGCAACGCGGTGTTGGTTCGCGAAGGGGCAGTGGAGTTGCGTTTCCAGTTGGCACTGCCTGCCGAAGGCCGTCAGGTGTTGGCGCAGCAGGCGGAAATTATGCTGTTCGAGGAAATACCGCAGCTGGTGGAGGCCGCCCTGCTGACGGCAAAGGAGCCGCTTGAGGATGTGTATGCCCATGTGGAATCGGTGGAGAACCAGGAGCACCTGCGCGGACAATTGACCGCCCAGAACCTGGTGGCCTTTATTGCCGACGGCGCCAGTCTGCCCCGATCCAGCGGGATCGATGACCGCCCGCTGACTAATGCTGTGCCTTTTTGTGCCCCGGACTCAATGGCGGTGACCCTCCAACCTCTGCACGGACCTCCCTTGCGGGGTATGGGGATTCCCCGGGGTGTGAACCTGATTGTCGGCGGCGGTTTCCACGGTAAATCAACGCTGTTGCAGGCGCTGGAACGGGGTGTCTACAACCATATTCCCGGTGATGGTCGCGAACGGGTGGTGACCGAGCCCAGTGCTGTCAAGGTGCGGGCTGAAGACGGTCGTGCTATTACCGGCGTGGATATCAGCCCCTTTATCGACAATTTGCCTCAGGGAAAAAACACTCACCGGTTCTCCACCGAAAACGCCAGCGGTAGCACTTCGCAGGCGGCAAATATACTCGAGGCATTGGCTGGAGGCGCACGCACCCTGTTGATTGATGAAGACACCTCGGCCACCAACTTTATGATTCGCGATCTGCGTATGCAGCAATTGGTGGCGAAGGACAAAGAGCCTATTACGCCATTGGTTCAGCGCATTGGCGATCTGTTTCGTGGCGATGGCGTATCGGTGGTTTTGGTGATGGGGGGCAGCAGCGATTTTTTTGCCGGCGCCGACCGGGTGATCATGATGGATAACTACCGCCCCCGCGATGTGACAGCCAAGGCGCATCGTCTGGCCCAGCCACCACAGACGTCGACGCGGTTTCGGCCGGTTTATTTGCCGTCCGTTTCCCGCTGTCCCGCGGTTGACTGTCTCGACGCGAATCTGGGACGACGTGAAAAAATCCAGGCGCAGGGCATCGGGACCTTGCGCTATGGCGCTGACTTGATCGACGTCAGTTGCGTTGAACAATTGGTGGATGAAGGGCAGCTATTGGCTATCGGTTTTATGCTGCGCGACTATGGTAAAAAGCTTGCCAGCGAGGGTAAAAAGCTTGCAATCGAGAATAAAACGCTGGCAGGTGAGAGTAAAAAAACGGCTTGCGATGAAAAGCTGCCTGGGCAGAATAAGAGCGAACGGCAACAGTCCCCAGGCGATGACCTGGTTGTCTGCCTGCGAGCTTTGCTGGCGAACGTTGAGCAGAGGGGGTTGGATAGCCTGTCCCCCTATATCGTGGGGACCTTGGCGTTGCCCCGCTTGCAGGAATTGCTGGCTACACTGAATCGGAAGCGGAATTTGCAGCTCATCGATCAGACTGGCGAAGTCTGAGAAGGCCGCGGCGACAGCTTTTCCCGAAAGAACAAACCCGTCGGTTACTGCTTTCGTGCTAGTAGGCCTTCAAAGTGATAATGACGCTTTAGTTCTGCGAATCGGCGGCGATGCCAGGTCTGAGTGGCTGGGATGTTTTCAGAAACCGTGCGCGACAAGGACGTCGCGCCCGAGCCCCGGGCCGGCCCCGCGAGTGCAACGAGTGCTTTGGGTCCATGGACGGGTTTACGGCGTGTTTCTGAAGACTCCCCAGCCACTCTGGCCGGATCGAAGCCCACTTACCTATATCCGTCATTATCACCTTGA
>JBNKHG010000068.1:0-69340 GCA_050290225.1 Cellvibrionaceae bacterium | reverse complement strand
GCATCTTTGCTCGTAAGCCAGCTGATTGTACTGCTTCATCATCACTTAATCTCTTGCCGGAGAAAAAGCGGCGAAGTTTACCTTCAGCTGGCCTCTTTTCCTACCTGATTAGGTGATGCACCTCAGATTTGAATCCACGTTCTCTAACCTTTGAGGTAATTTAATTTGCGGTTTATAATTAGATCTTGGTTTATTTAGTTTATTGCATGGTTAGCGATACGTAAACAGTTTTGTAAGGCCCCTAGTGTGCTGAGCCAGAAGTTCGTTGACAAAATCAAGCAATGCTATCCAAGATCTCATCTGCTGATTTCGTCCAAACAAATGGCTTCGGTTCTTCGTTGTACATTTTCAAATATTCCCTGATGGATTTCTCCAAGGCCTGTGTTGAGTGGTGAGTTCCACGTCTTATCTGCTTCTGAGTAAGTGTTGCAAACCACCGTTCAACCTGGTTAAGCCAGGATGCCGAAGTTGGCGTAAAGTGCACATGAAATCGAGGATGACGATTAAGCCAGTTTTTCACTTTCTCGGTTTTATGTGTACCGTAGTTATCCATTATCAGATGTAAATCCATCTCCGGTGGCGTGTTCTTGTCGATTGTCCTCAGAAACTTCAAAAACTCGCTGCTCCTGTGTCTTCGGTGAAGTTCACCGATTACCTTTCCAGTTGCAATATCCAGCGCCGCAAATAATGTAGTCGTGCCATGGCGCATATAGTCATGCGTTCGCCGCTCTGGTATTCCTGGCGCTAGCGGTAAAATCGGCTGGGTTCTGTCCAGAGCTTGTATCTGACTCTTTTCGTCGACACAAAGCACCATCGCCTTCATGGGAGGCTCCATGTACAAACCAACTATGTCTCGAGTTTTTTCGACAAAAAGTGGATCTGTCGACAACTTAAACGTTTCTAGGCGATGTGGTTGCAGTCCGAACGCCTTCCAGATACGTTGAATCGTCCTTTGCGACACCCCAGTTTGCGCAGCCATGGATCGCGTGCTCCAATGCGTTGCGTCTTTTGGTGTACTCTCCAATGTTTTAGTAATTACTTCTTCCACCTTCTTGTCGTCAACACTGCGAGGGGCACCGGAACGCGGTGAATCTTGTAGCCCTTCCAGTCGAAACTGTACAAACCGATTTCTCCATTTGCAGACCGTCTGATTGGACGTTTGGAGCTTCTCTGCCACCTCAGTATTCGCAAGGCCTTTGGCGCACTCGAGAACAATCCTTGAGCGAAATGCCAGAGCTTTTGCCGTTTTTCTGCGTCGAGACCAAGACGCCAATTGCTCCTTTTCATCTGCATTTAAAACCAGTTCTGCCTTTGGTCTACCCATCATATAACTTCCCCCAGTAATGTTAATCACCCTGAAGAAAGTATAGAGTATTATTCGACGAATTTCTGGCTCAGCACACTAGGTGCCACACTTGCAACGCTGGTTGTAAAAGGCGACTGTCGACATCCAGCTTATGTCATCAAACTTGTCCCCCGGCCTCATGCTCTGTGATGGCTTTAATTATTTCCTCTTCAGTGTGGTATTTCCTATTCAGAGATCTCCGCCACGTTAGGTAAATTGAAACTCTCATAGAAGCCAAGGTCCCACGTTTAGAAGAAAAGTTACACCTTTAATCAGCGGCCATTATTGAGGTATTAACGCGTTGATACTGGCTTATTTCGTTTCCCAGAAGCCGACAATTTTAACTGGGAAATTCCATTTGGCGGTTGCACAGGAATTTGTATATAGAGAGGCAAATACGACAAATTTTTTTCTTTCTCTATTATATAGTCTTTTTGGCATTCATTAATTCATATACTCTAATCTCAATAGAGGCGCGAAGATTCGCACCCCTCTTGGATTCAATCATATTCTTACAGTTTATTTTTCAGAGGTATGATAATAATCGTATTTTTATATCGCTACTCTTCTTTCTCTTCAAGTAATGCAATATCAGAGTGAACCTCGGCAGTTTCACCTTCTGCAAGCAATATTTTTCTAAGTATGCCATCTATCGGGGCTTCAACCTCCTCAACCGCTTTTGCAGTCTCGACTTCAACAATGACATCTCCTTTCGTAAATGCGTCTCCTTCCGCTATTAACCAGCGTGCTATTGTCCCCTCCGACGTTCCCATTCCTGATTTTGGCATTATTAATTTCATTGTCATAGTTCTATTCTCCAAATTACTTTTCTGTTATTTCAAGACGTTGCTTAGCTACAAAATACTTTCAATAGCAGCGATTGCTGAATCTTTAGTTGGATAGAGTTGTTTTTCTAGTACGGGGCTAAAAGGTACATGTACATCAGGTGTCGATACTCGCACAATGGGTTTTCGCAAGCTTCCAAATGCCTCTTCTGCTACTATTGCAGCGATTTCTGATGCAACTCCGCAAGTTTTATTTGCATTATCCATGATAACTAATCGACCCGTTTTGCAGACAGAATCTATTACTGTTGCAGAGTCAAAGGGAACCAAGGTTCGAGGATCAATTACTTCAACAGATACGCCTTTATTTTCTAAAGCTTCTGCAGCAAGAAGGGCCGGTTTTAAACAGCCAGAAACCGAAACTAATGTGATATCAGAACCTTTTCTCTTCACGTCGGCCTTGCCAATCGGGACTACAAAGTTGTTATCAGTCGGAACTTCTTCTTTGGATGTCCAAAGGTTTTTGTCTTCAAATACCATAACAGGGTCGTCATCTCGAATTGCGGATTTTAGCATGCCCTTCATATCTGCTGGAGTGGAAGGCGCGATGATTTTCAATCCAGGAGCATTCATAAACATAGGGTATGGTCTATCTGAATGTTGAGCTGCGATGGATCCATTGTGATAAAGAGTACAGCGAAACACTACAGGAACTTTCATCTGACCTCCTGTCATGTAGTGTAACTTTCCAGCCTGATTGATAATCTGGTCAGAAGCTAAATACATGAAGCTAGCAATCGAGAGCGCGACAATTGGTCGTAGTCCAGTCATTGCAGCTCCTACTGCCATACCGCTAAAACTGTTTTCGGATATTGGCGTGTTCCATACCCGATTTGGACCAAATTCCTTCATCACTTTTCCGTCGCCATATATTGTGAGATCTTCACCAATTAAAATGACACGCTCGTCGTTAGCCATCTCTTCTATCTGAGCTTGTACTATGGCATCAAGATAGCTAATCTTATTTCCATGCTGCCTACTTATATCAAAAGGAGTTTTTTGGCTCATGTCAGTAATTTTCCTGTCTGTGTTAAATGTAGGAATTATTGTTTACTTTTAGATACCTGTTTATGGATGGTTAAATTGCATTACAATACATGTAATCGAATAGTGAATCTGGATTGGGTAACGGGCTGGATTTTGCGAATTCGACAGCATTTTCAACGTTTTTTGTTACTATTATTTCTATATCCAAAATATCTCCTTCCGGGAAATTCTTTTTAAGAAGAAAAGTTCTAAATTGAGAAATTGGGTCGCGGTTGTTAATATAGTTCTCAACTTCGGATAGAGGACGGTATGGATCGCCTAAAATATTGAGACCAACTTGATGCTCGTCAAACCGATACGTTTTGGCTTCAACTATTGATGGACCATCACCACGGCGAGCACGCTCTATAGCTTCTTTACAAACTTTGTATACTGCTAGTACATCTTGTCCATCAACAGTGATTCCCGGAACGCCATATCCTTGTGCTCTTTTGGCAATATCAGGTTGTCCATGGCTATTTTCTACCGATGTGGTTATTGCGTAGTGGTTGTTTTCACAAAAATAGATTACCGGCAATTTCCAGACCGATGCCATGTTTATTGATTCGTGAAACGTTCCTTGATTGCTTGCACCATCTCCAAAGAAACACAGGCCTACTTGATCTGTTTTTCTTACTTTTGCACTTAATCCGCAGCCAGTTGCTAAAGGGATCCCCCCCCCCACAATAGCGGATTCGCCGACTATACCAACGCTACTATCAGCTAAATGCATAGAACCACCTCGTCCTTTGCAAATTCCATTGGCCTTACCCATAAGTTCAGCCATAAGTACGTCCAAATTCGCACCTTTTCCAATTGGATGACCATGGGAGCGATGTGTCCCTGTTATATAGTCGTCATCTCTTAACGCCATACAAGCTCCCACAATAGCAGCTTCGTGACCAATGCTACTATGACAAGCACCTGGTATTTGTCCGTCAAGATATAGAATCGTGGCAACCTCTTCAAACTTTCGGATGCTTACCATCCTTTTGTAAATTTCCAAAAGCGCATTGTTATCTAATTTCATCTTGTTCCCCTTATTCCTGATGTTTAAATTAAGATTTATTGTAGATTGTGTGCGTCAATTAATTTTGAGGCTAACCTTCTTTCAATAATTTTTTGTCGGCGTCGATTAATCGGAGTTCTTAAGATAAAAACTATACTTATTAATCCAAATATTACCGGAAGATAGATAAAACCCAGTTTGAGTCCATAAGCAGCAGTTTCTGTGAACTGTATTTCACTAGGATCGAAACCGAATTGTCCAGCTATACCTAGTGATACCCCGCTCCCCAAACCTAGACCTACTTTATACAGCAGCCCATTTATCGCAAAATATGTGGCTCCTCGATCTTTTCTAAACTTGAGTTTACCGTAGTCAATAACGTCTCCTAGTGCAGACATAGAAGCGACGTTATTACAGGAAAATGCAGCATGTGCGATTACGATTAGGATAAGGGAAAGAATCCAAGGAGAATCCATATTTAAATAGCTTGTACTTATAAGTTGTAAGCAAAATAGAGTCATACCAATTGACCAGGCTATATGCTTATTCGTCTTTTCGATTACTAATGTCCAAAATGGAATAGCCAGAATTGAAGTAAGTGCACCCGCGGTAAACATGATGGCGAGGTGTGTGCCTACACAGAGGTAACTGTCCATATAGATATAAAGAAGTCCGAACCACATTCCTAAACACAGACCCGTAAAAATATATGCGGAAAGATATATGAGTAAGGGTCTATTATGGATAAGTGAGCTTATAAGAAGTTTTAAACTGTCTTTTCGATCTGTAATTATTATGCGTCCAGGTGGTGCCCATAACAGAGCTGCCAAACAGCCGAATATAATAAAAAGCCCTCCAACTTTAGCAGCGTCTTCAAGTACTTCAGGGGTATAGTTATTGTTTGGGTAGATTGGTAATAATGGCAATGCATAGAAAAGGAGAATTCCAAGAGACATGCTAAATGTTCGCATGCTAAAAACACTGGCTCTTTGGTTATAGTCTGTAGTTAGCTCACTACACCACGCTAAATGAGGGACTTCTATGGTCGTAAATGCTAAAAAAAATGCCAAAGACCAAAAGAGGTAGTATGCCGTTGAAACCTGTTTTGGCGGAATAAAAAGACAGTAGCAAGCAATTATTAACCCGATGCCTCCAGCTAAAACCCAGGGTTTTCTCGATCCTCCGGATTCTCTATGACGATCAGCTAAATATCCAATAGTTGGGTCACTAAAACCGTCAAATATCCGAACTAATAGTACAACAGCCGCGACTGAGGTAATCTCGATTTGGAAATACTTGGCGTATATTCCAGGAAGTATGCTCCACATTGGAATATAAAAAAAATAGGAGCCGTTAATTGGAGCTACTTGAGATAGGAGACGGTGACGTTTTATAGGTGCGTACAACTTACTGTCCTATTGATATGTAATTCGAAAATGCTACGTTTGATATATCATAGTCGTAGGATTAATTTGCGATGATTAGAGGCCCGATCCTAGATAGAGTAGCCATAGAGAAAAGTCATGATGATAACGCTAGCTTGCATACAATGATCGACTTGGATGCCAAGCATCTTCAAGTCGATCTTTAGCTGACTGCGATATTAATATTGATACTCGAAAATTAGCCCCACTGTGCGAGGGCGTATTCGAGAACTCCACTGGGGAAATCCCGGGGCAGTTCTTACAATTCCATCTTCATCGTTGATGTTGTCAGCATAGAGCGTTGCGCTCCAGCGTTTAGGAGCGTTTATAGAAAAACTTAGCTTAGTATTCAGTATGCTATCGCTTTCAGAAATTGCTCCCACAGTGTCCCGTCTAATTTGTTCAGTGTGATAGTTAGAGGAAGCAGATAATTTCCCTTCATATCCTGATTTTCCAAAAGGGAAATTATAATTGACGGTGAGTCCAACCGTAGTTTTGGGAGATTCGTCTAAACGATCCCCTTTTTCGAATATTACTACGCCGTCGGCATTCATATCTCCATCAATTGTTAGGTCGTTCCAGCTCAACGACAAACCAATATTTAATGATTGAGTAATGTAAGCGTTAACACCAAAGTCAACGCCTATCCCACTAGCATCCTCGCCATTCAAAGCAACTGCGTCAACGACCCCCCCTCCTATATCAATCCATAGTGTTTGTTGTGTATCCTTCCAATCAATGTAATATATTGCGGTGTCAAAGCTTATGTAGTTGTTCAGTAGGGTTCCTTTTGCTCCGAGCTCATAGTTTGTTAGTACATCTTCTTCTACTGGAGGTGTTGTTGGAGCAAACTGTCTGATGCTGCCATTTAACTCAAATCCACTACGAAAGCCTTGCGAATATGAACCGTATACAGTGAGGTCTTCATTGGGGTACCAAGTTAATACTACACGTGGAGTAACTGCATCAAAAGTTTTATCAGAAGATATCAGGTTCTCTGGAGGCGTGCCGTCGAAGCGGCTTGCTTCCCTGTATTCGAATTTATCTTCGAAGTACCTTAATCCCAAAGTAAGCCCCAATTTTCCTTCAAGAAAGCTTCGATCAATTTCTCCAAAGACTGCGATAGATTCTGAAATATTATGGTTATCAACTGGCGAAGGAAAAAGGTCTGGAAGAATTGAACGGCGACGGTCTTCTGCGTCGCGATACATAGCGCCAAGTGACCACTTCCATAGACCGTCACTTGTAGATGTGATCCTCAGTTCTTCCGTTGTTAGATTCGCATACATTTCTGTGATTATTGAACCTAACCCTAAGTTTTGAAGATCGAGAGATCCAATGTTTTCTAGATCAATATGGCTGGTAGCGCTCATTACATTAAAAGTGGGAAATTCATAGCTTAATAATAGGTTATACGCGTCATAGTCTGTCGTGATGGGTTCTTTTAATGTGCTAATACTGAATCTGTCATCACCGGAAGCAGAAGGAGCCCCTCGCTTATCGCGCGAGTACCAAGCAGATACTTCTACTGCAAGGGCATCAGTAGGCTCTGCGTTAAATTTGAGGCGATAATTTCCTATTTCAGCATCATTTGCATCTTTCTCTGTAGACTTGTCAACCCACCCCCCCTGGTCGTTGTATCCGATTACTGCCCTTGCTGCAAGCTTACCGGGAACCAGTGGTACGTTAATAGCCATATCTCCGCGATAGCTATCAGAGCCGTCTTTGGTATTTGATAGAGATGATCTTGCTTTAAACTCGAATTTGTCTAAATCAGCGTCTTTTGTGAGTATGCGGATTACACCGTTTAAAGCGTTAGCCCCATATAATGTTCCTTGCGGGCCACGGAGCACTTCTACTTGTTCAAGATCATATGCACCGGCGTCTGGGGTTATCGGAAATTTTACAAATGCAAAAGGAATCTCGTCTAAGTAGTATCCTACCGTGCCACTCCCGTCAAAAAGAGAACTATTTGATGTCACTCCACGCATAGAAATCTTAGTGCCTCCGCCCTGGAAGGTTGAGAAGAGGAATAGGCCCGGCACCTGTTTTAGCGCTTCATTTACGCCCTCAAAGCTACTGCCATCTAGTTCTGACCCGCTTAGAACAGATATCAATATTGGGACATCTTGAATATTTTGTTCCCCTCGCTTTTGCCCAGTAACCGTAATCTCTTCAATTAGATCCTGATAGTTTCGTTTTTGTGAATTCGGCGAACTTAAATATTGTACCAAACTATCATTAACGGACTTTTTTTTTCCACCCTTAATCCCCGTATCAACCTCTACCAAATACACATTATCTTCAGTTTTATTTGCCGTCAGCCCAGTTCCCTCCAGAATCATTTCCAAGGCTTCTGCTTCCGTGTATTCACCACTGACACCCTTGGTTGTTTTATCTTTCACCAGGGCAGCGGTGAAGAGAATTTCGTTATCCGTTTGCAACGCGAACTTTTTTAGCGCCTCCCCTACCTGGGCTGCTTTTATTTCAATGAACATTCTATCGTCGGCATAGGCCGGGTTTTGGAGTAAGGCTGCGGTACCTACGAGCAGGGCTGAAGTGCCGATAACTTTTTTCCAGATTTCGGCTTTTACTACTCTTTTGAGAATTTGACCTGGATTGTAGTGTGGTAAATTTAGTTCTTTAGAATTTGAGGAGGTTAGGAGACCACGCTGGTTGGGCTTGCTCATATTCATGCTCTTTCTCCGCTTGTTATTTTAACTTTAGCGTACTGAAGGAATTATCTACAGTCACGATTAATTACGTGCATTTTCGTAACTGCCTCACTTAGATTGAATGAGTAAATAGAGGTTGCTTTGCCCGTAATTATAAGAATATTGCCATGGTGTAGCAGTATAGTTGAATTCTGGCTGCGCT
The DNA here is from genome assembly GCA_050290225.1 of Cellvibrionaceae bacterium. Classification (GTDB taxonomy): domain Bacteria; phylum Pseudomonadota; class Gammaproteobacteria; order Pseudomonadales; family Cellvibrionaceae; genus JBNKHG01. Next base: position 60,814 of record JBNKHG010000068.1, on the reverse strand, counting down.
CTATATAGGGGGATGTTAGGTCCATCAGGAATAGTAGAGTAGAAACCCACGTATTTTGGACTCGGATTTTGAATAGGTAAATAAAAGGACATCGAGCTTGGCTTAGGTGTCTTTTATAAGGGATCTGACTTTAACGCAGTCAACAGTTATTTCATATAAGTGGGAACAGACAGACTCAGTGACAACTCAACAAGTAGTGGGCCTCTGATCCCCATCCACCTATGCTTTGGTTAGCGAGCAGTTCTATTTATGACGAATTTGATTTATAGGCTTAATAGTTGGTGTTTCTAGCTCTCCAAGCGATTTGATAAAGATTTGTCGAAACTATCTCTATGAGGCATACTTTTATTCACTGAGTCCAGATTCGGAAAATCCGTTGGCGATTCGTCGGGCGTTCGAAGTGGCTACATCTCAATAGAAAGAATCCAAACAGTTTATTTGCAATCGCATTGGCGAGCGACGCCGGGCATCAACCGGCAGAAGGCATTTTGGAGGGAAGCAACACCAGATTACCGTTACTGTCTCTGGTCACTTTCAATGAGAAATAACTTTTGAATGCCTTGATGGCCCGATCATTGTCACCGGATTTAAAGACGCCGGTAACCCTGATGGTTTTTATCGATTCGTCACCCACAAGAATTTTCTGCCGCGAATAGCGATTGAGGTCATCTATAACGTCCTCCAAAGGAGTATCATCGAATACCAGGCGACCCTTTTGCCACCCGGTCGCCTGTTCCAGACTGGCCTGTTGTGCGCTGCTGATACCCTCTTCCATCAAGGCCACTTGCTGCCCCGCCTCCAGTTGCAGCACCTCAATATCCGATGTGGCCCCCTGTTCGGAGGTATCGGGGGCTGACAATGATGGTTCGACTTTCGCGACCTCTACACGCCCTTCAATCAATGTCACCAGAACCCTGTCCTCATTCATACGAACGACAAAAAAGGTCCCCAATGCGGTTATTTTGCCCTTGCCTGTTATAACAATAAATGGACGATTGGCGTCTTTTGCCACGTCGAAGCTCGCCTGACCGGCGTGCAGAAAGACACGGCGCGCCTGCTCGGTAAAATCCGTCACAATGTGGGTTTGGGTATCCAGAACGACTTTCGATCCATCGGTCAACTTGACGGTTCTTTGCTCCCCTATGTCCGTCCTGTAGTCAGTATCCTGTAATATCCCCCAAAGGGCGTCAGTCATTTGGCCAGGGGCCAGACGTAAAACCAGGACCGCAATAATCAAGGATGCGGCTACGGCGAGGGATAAGCCCAATGTTTGACGTCGGCTCCTTCGAGGCGGACCTGATTCGTTAACAGGCTCGCGCTCGGCGAGTGCCGTTTGGCGCAGCGCCCGCACCTCGGGTTGATCACGGTAGTCGCCGATCATATCCCACAGCGACTCCAGTTCCCTATAGGCCTTCTGGTGCCTCAAATCCGCATCCAGCCAGGCCCTGTGAGCCGCAAGATCGTCTTGGCTAAAGGTGTCGGATCGCATGATTGCAAACCACTGATGTGCTTGCTCATCTATAAGCGCGGCACCGGGGGATAATGAGGCATCACGATTCATATCCGACATCACCAGACCTTAAGGCTTTTCTTTAATTGTGCGATGGCTTTCATCATATGCTTTTCCACGGCACTGACGCTGATATCATAGTGTTCGGCAATTTGCGCGTAAGTCATTCCCTCATAACGGCTTAGCAGAAATACCCCCCTGGTCTTGGGGGATAACCGCTCAAGGCCGTCCAAAAAGCGCCGATAACGCTCCTCCCCTGCAATGGCGTCCTCCAAAGGTACATTCTCTTCTTTACCCAGGGCTTCATCGTAGCTAACGTGTTTGTCAACACGGCGAACTCTCTCGCGTCTCGCACGGTCCCGCAAAACACTCCAGGCGATGGTGTATAGATGTGATTCCGGGTAGTGCTCAGCAGAAAAATCGTTGCGCTTCAATATCTTACAGAATACCTCCTGGGCCAGTTCCTCAGCGTCCCAGGTATTCCGCGAATGCTTGTTAAAGAACCTTAACAGCGGGCCGTGATATTGAGCGACCAGTCTCCTCATCCAGAAATGCTCTTTTTCGTTATTATTGCCCATCCAATCTTCACTGACGTATGGCAATCTCTTTAGAACGTTAATCCATTGATAATGGAACCCAGTGGCATTTAAATTATAGAACAGTTTTATGACGACAGCGATGACCCATCTTCGTCGACACCCCGCTTAACCACAAACGATCTCATTGGCGCTATAAGCCACTGAACAATTTCCGCTTTCCCAGGTGCTTCCGCAAGCGCTCAGTCAAAGTACATACCCCTGCTCTACCAGCATTTCAATAATGCCCTACCCCCGGTGATCCCGGCACCGGCAATCCCCAGGGTCCCAGCGTTTGTGGTTGGCTTCCGCTTTCAGCAGCAGGTGACTGATCTTCAGGTTCGGGCTCTACGCCGAAATAATAAGGGGAGTATGATCACCACGAATCGGAAATCATCACAATCTCATAAAGAAACTATAGAAAGAAACTATAGAAAGAATCTGCCGAAAGAAACTGCCGAAAGAAACTGCCGAAAGAAACTACCGGCGAAGTTTATCAAAACCGTACGCGGGGCCGGTTACACTATTCCCGAGGATATTTCTCGCTAACGCCGCCGTCGATCACACGCCTTTAGCCCGCAAAAAAGACAGGAAAATCGCCAGGAAACCATCGCGGTCCTCGATAAACGGACTGTGGCCCACATCGAGCATGACGGCTTCGTGGAAGTCCCCTCCCCTGTCGCTGTAACGCTTGAGCAGCTCCCGCATTTGCTCCAGCATCGGCTGCGGCGGATAGACTTCCCTGCCGGGCCAACCCGGCAACAGCTGTTGCTGCCCCATGATCGCCGGGTCTGAGAGAGACTGGTTGTCAATCACCGTATCCCGATCTCCCCTGAGCCAGAGCACGGGCGGTTTGGGCGCGATATCCACCAGCGCATTCATATTGAAATATTTGGCGCTGATCGCATTGAGCGGTCCATAGCGTCCAGGCGCGACAAAGGGCCAGTTGCGCGAGGCCACACTGTCGCCCGGGTAACGCTGGGGCCCGATTTTTTGGCGCAACGTCTCGCGCACCAGCGCCTGTTCTCTCACCAGCACACCGGGATTGAAAACATAGGCGTTTCGGATCAGGTTCAGGGGCGACAGCGGATTCCCGGTGCCCGTGTCCCCCGCCTGCAATTGCTCCACAAACAGGGGGGAAACAAGACCTCCACCGGAACCGGCGAAATCCTCATAGCAGGGACGACCACCGGCATCCCGACTGCCCCCAAAACCGTAGGGGCTGACAGGCGCGACCAGTGTCAACGACTTGACTGCCGTGGGATGATCCAGGGCGAACTGCATCACGGCCGCCGCCCCCGCCGACCAACCCAACAGGTGGGCGGCGGCGATTCCCAGGGTTTCAAACAGCGCATGGAGATCATCGGCCCAATCCCGCGCGCCTCTGGTAGCGTCAATCACCTTGTCCTCGGTGCGGCCATACCCCCGCAGGTCCACCGCCAGGCTGCGATATTCTCCGGGCATGGCTACCATCAGTTCCTCGAAGTAGGTGGAAGCGGACAGGTTGCCATGGATAAAAAAGACCGGCGTCGCTGTTTCGTCGCCATAACTGAGCAGATGCACTCGCAATCGCTTGGTCTGTACGAAGGCGGACTTGACGCCGGGCAAATGGTCCTGAGGGTTCACGCTGTCGCTCCGTCCCTGGATGGTTTAAAACTGGTAGCTGGCACTAAGGCTGTAGGTGCGCGGCGCGTTGTAGTAACCCAACTCAACCCCGGGGAAAGCAGACAAATCGAAAGCGTGGGTACGATAGGCCTTGTCCGACAGGTTTTTACCCCCCAGTATCACCTGCCAGTGTTCATCGGCCGATTCGAACATCAGCGCGGCGTTAAACAGGGTATAACCACTCTGGGCGAGGTTCTCGCTGCTATTGACCTCAAGGTAGGTCTTGCTGCGGTAACTCATATCCGCCAGGAATGTCAGCTGCCCCCAATCCAGGAGCGGCATGTCGTATCTCAAACCAAGCTGGGTATCCCACTCGGGGGCATTGGCCAGACTCCGTTCATCACTGACGTCGCGCACGGTTTTGGCGACGCTATCCACCTCGGCGAAGTATTCCCTGTACTCGGTATCGAGATAACCCAAATTGGCGTTGAGGGTCAGGTTGTCTGTGACCAGGGCGACAATTTCCAACTCGATGCCCTGCATCACCGCTTCGCCGGCATTGGAGAACACCGGCACAAAAGTAGTGCCATCGGCCGAGGCTTCAAAGCTACTGACTTGCAGATCGTCGTATTCGTTGTAAAAGAGCGCGGTATTGACTCGCAATCGATTGTCGAACAACTGTGTTTTCAGGCCCAGCTCGGCACTGGTGAGGGTTTCCTCCCCGTAGGGTTCCTGCTGACCGTCGGACAGTCGACCGTTGAAGCCGCCACTCTTGAATCCGGAGGAGAGCGTACCGTAGATATTGGTGTCCTTGTCCCATTGGAACTTGAAACCCAGTTTCGGGGAAAAGTTGTCGAAATCCGCCGGTGAAGGATCGGCGACCGGACGCGCCACCCCGATGCCACCACCGAGCTGCAGGTCCCGGCTACGGGGATTGAGTAGTCCGGGTTGGGAATAACTGATCACGCCGGAGCCGTCGACCATCAGTCCCGCCAGTAAAGTCAGGTTAAAATCTTCGACAACGCGCGCATAGTCCTTTTCCTCTTCCGTGTAGCGGAAACCGAAGATAAGCGTCAGGCGATCGCTGAGGTCATAGTCAAACTGGCTGAAAACGGCATAACTGTCAGTGCTGAAAGAGGCTTCGCCCGCCGCTGCCAGCAGGAAATTGCTGAACACGCCTCCGTCGAAGGTATCGCCCTCCTCGTTAAAGTAATACAGTCCCGACACCGCCGACAAGCGGTCGCCCTTGTAGGCAAGCTGAAACTCCTGGCTGGACTGGCGCTGGTCGTTGAAGTAAAAAATACCGAAGGCGTTAACCGGCGTTCCGTCCAGATCAATTTCAGTGCCATACTCCATCTCACGGTAGGAGGTGATGGACTTGACGGTCAGCGCTTCATTGATATCCCAGCTGGCGTTAAGGCTGTAGCCGACCGTTTCGGTAAATTCAATCAGGTTAAAGTCCGCATTGACCTCAAAGGGATCGTCATCCGCCGGAAAGGTCTGGGAAGAGAGTCCGAAGTTGAAGGGATCGATACTGAAGATGGTAATCGGCGTTTCCTTGGCCGGCGTGCGGGAGCGGTCCGGGTCACCGTCGGAATAATCCACAGCCAGCTGCACAGAGACATTGTCGCGGGGTTCAAACTGGAGCACCCCTCGGGCAAACTGCACATCCCGGTCACCGTCATTGTCACCGTCAAAGGCATTATCGGAATAGCCTTCATGAACCATCTTCGCCACGGTAAGTCTCCCAGCCAGGGTATCCCCCGCCAAGGGTCCGCTGACGCTCGCTTTTAAATCCAGCCGATCGTAATTGCCCACCGTGGCCGAAACACTGCCGGTCAGTTCATTTGTCGGCGCCGCGGATACATATTTGATGGCGCCACCGACGGTGTTGCGACCGTAGAGACTGCCCTGGGGACCCCGCAGCACTTCGATGCGCTCCACGTCCACCACATCCAGGAAAGCCCCCTGGGCACGGCCCAGGTAGACGTCGTCCAGGTAAATACCCACACCGGGCTCAAAGAAAGCGATAGAGTCCACCTGGCCAATACCGCGGATATAGACCACGGCATTGTTGGCATCGCCGACATGGATACTCAAATTGGGGACCATGGATTGTAAATCGCCGATGGTGGTTACCTGCTGCACCTGCAGGTCCGCCTGGGAAAAGGCGCTGACCGCCACCGGCACATCCTGCAAATTGGCCTCACGCCGTTCAGCGGTGACCAGTATCTCTTCGATTGCCCGACCTTCGACATCGGCGGCGTAAGCACCCGTCGCGGAAGTAAGCGTGCCCAGTGCAGCCGTAGCCACCGCCCAGCGGAGGGCGGCTGTTGGCAATGTATTGTGGCTTGCCTGCGCAGCAGCCGTTTTACACGTTTTCCATCGAATGTTCTTCATCACTCTGCCCTCGTCGCAAAGCGAGCCGGAACGCGGACCGCATTGCACTTATTGTTTTTAACTGATGCCTTTCCTGATTGTCAGCGTCTCTATTGAGCCAACTATAAACACACGGGGAGGGAGGTAAAATGACAGAATGGCGCAAGTTTCAGGGATCTTTTTCGCTCACAGGCTTCCATCGCGAACGAGTGCTCCGGCCAATCTGTCAGTCGTTGTTCCGCAGAGGTTGCCGGCGTCCGGGCATTGGCAATGTCCAAGTGGGCATCTTCGGTAGTTTCTTCAACCAGTGTCTCCAGCGGGAGTTTTGACAGGCGTGCGCGCGATTGAAGTTATCTTCGCTCATCACGCATTTATTGCTGGCCCTGAATGGCAAACGGCCGATATCGGTCCAACAGCCCCAGGGATTCCGCCACCGCCCGGTCCGTTATCCAACCATCAAAGGTATTGACGCCCTGGGCAAATCCAACATCCTTGTGCAGGGCTGCCAGCCCTTTTTCGGCCAAGCGCAGTACATAGGGTTGGGTCGCCCGTGTCAGGGCGAGAGTGGATGTGGCCGGGTAGGCGCCCGGCATGTTGGTGACGCAGTAGTGAATTACACCGTGCTCCAGGTACACAGGATCAGAATGGGAGGTCGGCCGCGCGGTGGCAATGCACCCCCCCTGATCGATGCTGACATCCACCAGCACCGAGCCGGGCTGCATTCCCGCCACCATCTCTTCAGTGATAAGGTGTGGCGCGCGGGCGCCGGGGAGCAACACAGCACCCACCAACAGATCGGCATCCAGCAGTTCACGGGTGAAATTGTCCGGCCCGGAGAGGACGAATTTAAGGTCCGCTCCAATATCCTGCTTCAATGCCACCTCGCGTTCGGGCCTGCGGCTGAATATCGCTACCTCCGCACCCATCGCGTTGGCCACCCGGGCGGCGTGGCGACCGACCACCCCGTCTCCCACGACAACCACCTTGCCGTAACGATGCCCCATTACCCGGCCGAGTTGCATGCCCTTGCCACCGTTGAAGCGCGCCAGGTAATAACTGCCAACGGTCACCGCCATATTGCCCGCCACCGCGCTCATCGGTGCCAGCAGAGGGAGGCGCGCCCCTTCCCTGTCGGGTTGCTCACGAGTCACGGTTTCATAGGCGATGGCGGTGGTACCCGCCGCCAGCAGCGCCTCGGTAAGGGAAACGGGCACACCCGCCAGGTGAAAATAGGTGAACAGCATCTGCCGGGCCAGGTGGGGATATTCCTCGGGCTGTGGTTCCTTGACCTTGAGCACCAGGTCCGCCTCCCACGCCTGGGCCGCATCTACCAAACTGGCGCCCGCCTTCTCATAAGCGTCGTTGTCGAAGCCGGAACCCTCTCCCGCCCCGCGCTCCACCAGCACTCTGTGGCCACCGTTGACCAGCGTCTCCGCGCCCTCGGGGGTCAACGCCACACGGTACTCCCGATTCTTGATCTCTTTAAGCACACCCACACGCATGTTATTAGCTTCCCATTCCCGGTATTGGCAGACTGCCTATTCCCAAGTGTAGTACTGCCAGTGCTGTTTCGGAGTCAGGGCAGAGATTTGCGAAAGCGAAAGCGCATGCGCTGCCTCCTGCCAGGAATGCTTCTTCTGCAATTTGCGCCGCGAAATGCCGCTGGCGCTGCTAGCGCAACAACTGATGATGGCGGACATAGGCCGCCGGCGAGACGCCATACCAGCGTTTGAAGGCCCGTTTGAAGCTGCGTATGTCACTGTAACCCAGTTTTTCCGCCACATCCGCCGGCGGCAGCTGCTCGTGGAGTTCATTGACGGCCTGCTCGCTGTTGACCTTGTCCAGCAGCTGGCGAAAGCTGGTGCCCTGCTCGCTCAACCGGCGCCTCAACGTTGCCACGCTCATACCGATGTCGGCGGCCACAGTCTCCTGGTTACGGGTGCCCTTTTGCGCAGAGCCCTGCTCAATTTTGTGCACCACACGCTGCACGAAAGCATCGTCGCAGGTATCCCGCCTCCGGTTCTGCAACAGGGACAAATAGTGGGCGTAAATATTGCCTGCGATATCGATTTCGTCCGCGACCTGAAAAGGCATCTCAGCCTGTTCAGCCAGATAGGCCAACTCATAGACGTCACTGCCGGCCACGACTCTGGTGTCGAATAAATTCAAATGGTGATTATGGGCGGGCAGTTGCTGGCGCTTGGTCGCCATACGCACCAGCCGCAAAGGCCGCCCGGCCAGGAAAGACACGGCGCAGTGGATTTTCAGCAGGGCAAACTCGATGGCAAAAGCGCTGGGTTTAACCCGGTAGTGAAAATCGCGGTCGTCCACCACATAGCTTAGGGTATTGCCATGGCGGCGAACGAAATTGTAGTCGCCACCATGGACGATATTGTAGGTCTCGGCCAGGGTGCGCAGCCCCTCTTCCAGGTTCTGGCAGTGGCCGAGGCTGGAAAAAATCACCCGCGTCGTACCCCGCTTTAATGGCCGGGTCGACATCAGGTGGGACTCCTCGTGTATGGCGTTCTGGTTGGCGACAATCAGTCGCCAACAGTCGTCCATATCGATCAGAGCCTTGGGATCGTCCAGCAAATTTGCCGGCAAATCCAGTTCCGCCAGCAGCTCCGCGACCGACATCCCCTGTTCGATGGAACTGGCCATCAATTCCATCAGGTCCCCGACCGCGACACAAAAAGGCTGGGGGCCAAACGGTTGGGAACCGCTCATGCACAAGCTCCCTAGCCGGTATTGCGCAGACCGGCGGCGATACCGCCAATAGAAACCATCAGTGCCTGCTCCAGCGATTGTTGCAAATCGGGGTCGTCGCCCTCTTTGATGAGACGCAGACGCCGCATGACCTCCACCTGGGTAATGTTGAGTGGGTAGACATAGGGATCGCGCAGCTCAATGGAGCGCTGCAGAACGGGCAAGTCGGCCAGCAGGGGCTTGCCGGTGATCTGCTGCACTACCGATTTGGCCTGCTCCACGCCGGCCCGCAGTTCCGCCCCCAGAGAAGCCTGTGACTCGTCGTCCAAGAGTCGCTGCTCGTAGTAGGCTGCCACCGGGGCCTGGGTCTTTGCCAACACCATCTCCTGCATGCCCAGCAACATACCGAAGAAGGTCCATTGCCCGGCCATCTCCGTGAGTGCGGCCAGCTGGCCTTTTTCGATCTGAGTGGCCAGCGCCTGGCCGGTACCGAGCCAGGCCGGCAACATCAGCCGCATCTGGGTCCAGGCGAATACCCAGGGGATTGCGCGCAAGCTCTCCACGCCGCCGCTGACCCGCCGCTTGGCGGGGCGGCTGCCGAGGGCCAGTCGGCGCAGCTCCTGCTCCGGTGTCACAGTGCGGAAGTAAGGCACAAAGCGCGAGTCGCTGTGCACGATGCGGCGGTATTGTTTCAGTGACTCGTCGGCGAGCGTCTGCATCATCGCCCGCCATTGGGGTTGCGGCGCGGGTGGCGGTGCAAGAGTTGCCTCCAGGCAGCCGCAGGCGTAGAGCTCGATATTTGCCTGGGCGATTTCAGGCAGGCCGAATTTAAACTGGATCATTTCACCCTGCTCAGTGACACGCACGGACCCCTTGATGGTGCCCGGCGGTTGCGACAGTAGCGCCTCCCGGGCCGGGCCACCACCGCGACTGGCGGAACCGCCGCGACCGTGGAACAGGGTCAGGTGCACACCGTGACCTTCACAGACGGAATTCAAGGCTTCCTGAGTCCGGTACTGGGCCCAGGATGCGGCAAAAAAGCCGGCGTCCTTGGCGGAATCGGAATAGCCGATCATCACCTCCTGTTGCCCGCCAATATCCTCCTTGTACCAGTCCACCGACAGCAACCGGTCAATGGTACGGGCGGCTCCCTCCAGGTCATCCAGGGTTTCGAACAGGGGCACGATACGCTGGGGCTGGCGACAGCCGGTCTCTTTCTGCAACAGGCGCACCGCGAGTACATCGGACGGGTGTGTGGCCATGGAAATAATATAGGCACCCAGGGCCGAGGCCGGCTGCCGGGCCAGAACCTTGAAGGTACGCAGCACTTCCGCGGCCTCGTCGGAGGCGGGAAAGTCATCCGGAATCAGGGGGCGACGGTTTTGTAACTCGGTCAGCAGGAATGCCTGCTTCTCCTTTTCCGACCAATCGTTGTAACTGCCCAATTGCAGGTATTCGGTGATTTCGTTGATCACGTCGCTGTGGCGGGTGGACTCCTGACGAATATCCAGCCGCAACAGCGTCAGGCCAAAACAGGCCACCCGGCGGATAATGTCGGTGAGGCTGCCTTCGGCGATCTCCTCCATGCCGCAGTCGTTCAGGGATTGGTAGATCAGCTGCAGGGGTTCCAGCAACTCGCTGTCTTCGCGGTAGATCGGCCCATGGAACTCTTCGCCGTCAAGCCTGGCCTCAGCCCAGGCACAGGTATTGCGCAGGCGTGTACGCACCTCCCGCAACAGTTCGCGGTAGGGCTCCCGGTGCAGGCCAATCCTGTCGCGCAGTGCCTGGTTGCACTCCTCCATCGACAGGTCCTCACGCAGCTCGTGAATATCCGAAGCCAACAAATGGGCTGCCTCCCATCGCGCCAGTAACAACACCTCTTCGGTCACCTCGGCAGTGACATTGGGATTACCGTCCCGGTCTCCGCCCATCCAGGAGGCAAAGCGCAGGGGCGTGGCATCCAGGGGAAGCCTACTCCCCGTATGTTCCAGCAACTGCTTATCCAACTGCCGCAGAAACTCCGGCAGGGCCGTCCACAGCGGAGATTCAATAGCGGCGAATCCCCACTTGGCCTCATCTACCGGAGTCGGCTGGTGACGGCGTATCTCGTCGGTGTGCCAGGCGGCGATAACGCGCCGGCGCAGCCGGTTCAACTGTGCGTCCCGCTCCCGGGGCGTGAGGCTGTCGTTGTCCAGTTGATTCAGGATGTAAGCGATTTCGTGGTGCTTGCGCAACAGGGTACGACGAGTGACTTCGGTTGGGTGCGCGGTGAGCACTAACTCCACCCCCATGCCGGTCACCGCCTGGTAGATGGCGTCCGGAGAACAATTGTGCTCCAGCAAACGCGGAATCAGCTCTGCCAGGGTGCCCGGCTGCGCGTGGGCGCTGATATCGCTTTCGCGGCTGCGACGGCGGCGCACCCGGTGGTGCTGCTCGGCAATGTTGGCGTAATTAAGAAAATGGTTAAAAGCCCGGGCCACCGGCACCAGTTGACGATCTTCAAGACTGTTCATTACCGCCAGCAGGGGTCGCCAGTCGCCGCTTTGATCGACTTCTTTGGCCAGGTTTCGGATCTCTTCTACCTTGAGATAGACATCCTCCCCCACCTGTTCCCGTACCGTATCGCCCAATACCTCACCCAGCAGGCGCACATTGTCTCGCAGGGGTAATTCATTGTCTGTGATCATCAAGACACTCCCACATTCAACCGTAAGTAGGGGCATAATACGCGAATTCGGTGGCATGCGTCCCGCAAAGACGCCATACTAGGAGCTAACGACGGCCGCCAACCACTGCGGACCCAACAAAACAGTCAAAATAGGGCGCACGCCCCGCATGCGTGATTGAAAACTCCCATGCGTCATTGAGAATAAGACAAATAAGATAAGGTTGTACCCGGCTATGAAAGTTCCTGCCAAAAAACCGCCCCTCCAAGACAGCTTTTTACAGGCATTGTGCCAAACCAAAACACCAGTGAGTGTATTTCTAGTGAGCGGAATCCGCCTGAAAGGCACCATCGAAGCCTTTGACATGCATATGCTCACCCTTGCCTCCGGCGCCGGTTCGCAAATGGTCTACAAACATGTGATCTCCACCATCCAGCCGGAAAAACAGATCGACTATCGCCACGCCACAGAATAAATCAACGCTATAGCTGCGCCAGCAGTTCGTCGATAATGTCTTCCTGACGCTTACCGTCGCACGCAATTACGATATCGGCATAGTGGCGGTAGAGGGCATTGCGCTCGGCAAACAGCTCCTCAAACGACTGATCCGGACGTCGGGCGATACCGCGATTTTCGTAATTGTGGATGCGACGACGCAACTCCTCAAGGCTGACATCCAGAAATACGACAGGGCCCAGCGTTTTTAACTTGGTCATCCCTTTGTCACTGTAGATGGCACTACCGCCGGTGGCGATGATATGGTGGGTCAAATCCACCGACAGCAGCACCTCCTCCTCGATGCGACGCAGGCTGAGGTAATCACTGCTGTCGATAATCTGCTGCAGGGTCTGCCCTTCACGCACCTGAATCAGTACATCAGTATCGATAAAATCCCGCGCGGTTTCCTTGGCCAGCAACACCCCCAGCGTACTTTTCCCCGCCCCGGGCATCCCCACCAGAACCACACTTTGTACAGTCGCCACCCGCTTTCTCCTCTGTTTGCCCTCAGCGCCCACCGGCATTGAGGGTCTGGCATTATGCCAGAGGACCAAGAGGGCTGAAATGCGCCCCCTTAATTGTTCTAATTTTATTTACGTATAAATATATTGTTTGAGGATTTCCAACGAGAGTTCTAAGATGCCCGCTAAAACACCCCGGGGCAAACACCAACTCAGGGCGCAACCTATGCCACTGCAACGCAAAATCAACGATGTCGACATCCGCCTGCTACGTATCTACCAGGCAGTGGTTGAATGCGGCGGCTTCAGTGCGGCCGAGGCGGAACTGAATATCGCCCGCTCCACTATCAGTACCCATATGGCGGACCTGGAATCGCGTCTGGGCATCAAGCTCTGCAATCGCGGTCGCAGTGGTTTTTCACTCACCGACGAAGGTCGCTTTGTGTATGAATCCGCACTGCAGTTATTTTCCTCGTTAGAGAGTTTCCGCAGTCAGGTCAATACACTGCACCAACAGCTGACCGGCGAGCTCCACATTATCTGCAGTGATGCCATCGTTACCGACCCCCGCTGTAGACTTAGCGATGCCCTGCGGGAGTTCACGGAGGCCGCGCCCGAGGTCTACCTCAACGTCAGCACCAACACCATGGCTGAGATCGAACGGGCCCTGATCGACGGGCGCGCCGACATCGGTTTTGCACCCTGGCACCGGGACCTGTCCAGCATCGCCTACCAACCGCTTTATAGGGAAAATTATTTTCTCTATTGCCACAGGAGCCACCCGCTGTTTGCCGTCCCCGCTGAAGAGCTGACACGGGAACAGGTGCACGCGAGCCCCTTTATCCATCTGGGTTTACAAACTTCCAGTCAGGCCAGCCGGGCCATGGCGGGATTAAATCGCTCAGCCACGGCATATATTTTCGAAGTGCGCATGGCGCTGCTGAACACGGGCCGGTATATCGGCTTTTTTCCCAGCCACTATGCCCAACCCTGGCTCGAGCGTGGGGAGTTGCGAGCGTTAATGCCGGAAGAAAAATACTATGAAGTGGAGATCGCCGCCATGACCCGCAGCACCCGGCGACAAAACCCTGTGCTGTCGCTGTTTATGGAAAAGTTAATGGCCGCTTACGAGAAAGTTGGAGAAATTTAAAGCTGAAATGTTGGATTTCGCGCCAGGAATTGCCGCAATTTTCTTCATTATGTCCATCAAATCACGTATGATTGCGCCGATTTTGGTGCCAGGGAACTCAGGTCACCAACACGGACACTGGGGGACATCTGTATGAAGTTTTCTGAGAGCGCAAAAGATTCTGCCATCTATCTCCGCAAAGCCATCCCACTGATGGTGGAACGCGACATCCCCCCGACCCCCTACAACTATTCGCTATGGTATGTTCACGCCAAACAGGATAATCCCGAACTGAGCCGCGAGCTGCTGGAACAGTTTCCCGCGAAAGGCAGTTATGACTATAAAAAAAGCGAAGCGCTTTTTTTTGACTACTTTATCAAGCATCACCTGCCCAAGGACCCCGGTGCGCAAAATGCGTTGGCAGGACTGTTGACCCAACTGTTTGGGGCGGTCAATCAAATCGAAGACGGTACCCGCGATTACGGCGACTCGTTGCAGAACTCCATGTCCCTGTTGGACAACACCAGCGATCAACAGGAGATACAGTCAATTCTCGCAAAATTGCTTGAGGACACCAGTGCTGTGGAGGATGCCAGCAAGGCGTTTACCGGTGAGCTGGAAAAGGCCAAGGCGGAAATCGAAGAACTCAAAGCGCAACTCCATGTCAGCAGGAAAGACGCCCTGCTTGATCAGCTCACAAAAATCGGCAACCGTCGCGCTTTTGACCAGGCAATCAACGACGCACTGGCCAACCTCGAATCCCCCACCTGCCTGATCCTGCTCGACCTGGATCACTTCAAGCAGTGCAACGATACCTACGGCCATGTGATGGGCGACAAAGTCCTGGAACGCGTGGGCCAGATCCTCAAGGGGAAACAGGCCGAAGGCGTGCTGCCAATGCGCTACGGTGGTGAGGAATTTGCGGTTATTTTCGACGGCGACGAGGCGCAGGCCGTCGAGTTGGCCGAAGAGATCCGCCTGGCCGTATCGGGAACGCGCATCCAGCAAAAAGAGACTGGCAAGCCGATAGGTTCGATTACCGTCTCTATCGGCATCGCCCGGGCGGAAGCGGGTGAAGACGCCAAAACCCTGAAGATCCGTGCGGACGAGGCGCTCTACGAAGCCAAGGGACAGGGACGCAATCGAGTGATCTGCGGCAGCGCATCGATCATCGAAAAAGCGATTCGGCAGCCGGCGATTTAGTCCATTACGCCGGTATTGAGCTGCCCTTCCCGCTCAACATCGATCTGCCGCTCGATAAGGGCTTCATCTATATTGAGCAATTCCAGCACCTGTGCACCAACCGCCAGGCTTGCCTCAAGCATCTCCGGTACCACATGGTCAGCCCCCAGTGACACCAGCTCGGCATAATCACCGTGCTGATGGCAACGTACAATAATGGGAATGCGAATTCCCACGGCGCGAATATAGGCGATACAGTCCTTGGCCAGCTCGATGGAACGAAAAGTCAGGATCGCCATTTTTGCTGTTTCAATATGACAGCCACGGAGAATATCCATATTGGTGCAATCGCCGTATATCACATTGTGCTCCAGAGTCCGTTGCTGGCTGACCAGGTCTATACTCTGGTCAATGGCGACATAGTCTATGCCATTGGCTTCCAGCAAACGCGCCACAGTCTGCCCCACCCGACCGAAACCACCGATAATCACATGCTCCCCTGCCGGCAGGCTGACTTCGAATTCGAACCCCTCCATGGCACCGCCACCCAGCCAGCGAGGCAACCACCGGTTGAGCTTGTCGGCGTGACGAATCAGCAGCGGACTGGCCGCCATGGAAAAAACCGACAACAGCAGGATAAATGACGTCTGGTCTCCGGGCAGTAGCCGGTGCATCACCCCCAGGGCCAACAGAGCCAGACCGAACTCGCCGGCCTGCGCCAGGTTGAGGCCCGTCCTCAGGGCCGTGGCTTGACTCTCACCCATCACACGCACCAGGACAGAGATCAACACAAACTTGATGGTGATCAGTCCCAGGGTGAACAGCAGCAGGCGCGGCCAGTAATCCCACAACAGGTGCACCTCTATAGACATACCAATGGTGACGAAAAACAGCCCCAGCAAAATGTCCTTGAAGGCGCGAATATCACTGTTAATCTGGTGCCGGTAGTGGCTCTCCCCCAGCATCATGCCGATGACAAAGCCGCCGAGAGCCATAGAGAGTCCAAAATGGTGGGTCACCCAGGCCGCCAGCAACACAATCACCAGCGTGCTCAGCAGAAAAATCTCTTCCGATCGCCCCTTGGCCACCTCCCGGTAAAAATGGGGCAAAACCCACTTGCCGACACTCAACAGCACAACGACCAGCACTCCCCCTTTTGCCAGCGCTTCGATTAGGGACCGCCACAGGGGAACGTCGGTCTGCCCGCCCAACACCGGCACCATAATCAGGAACACCACCGCGGCCAGATCCTGAAACAACAACACACCGATCGACAACTGGCCCTGGCGGCTCTGCACCTGGTGCAAAGTCGACAGCTCCTTGGTGACGATGGCGGTGGACGACAACGCCAGGGCCCCGGCAATCAGCACCGCCGCGGCCGGAGTGCTACCCCACAGCCAAACAGCCGTTCCAAACACCAGGCTGCAAACCAGCACCTGGATACCACCGAGCCCGAACACCAGACTGCGCAAGGCGACCAGCTTTTCCAGGGAAAATTCGAGCCCCAGGGAAAACAACAGGAACACCACCCCGAACTCGGCGAGAAAGGCAAACTCCTCGGGCGACTCGACCCAACCGATAACATGGGGACCAATCACCGCACCGGCAATCAGGTAAGCAATAATGCTCGACAACTGCAAACGCTGGAACACAACAGTGGCCACCAGAGACGTACAAAGAATGGCCAGCAATGCTTCAAAAAAATACTCTTCCATAGGGGGAAAACTAACCTATTTCTGCCTGCTTTTATATGACCAAAATCAGGCCCATCCGGGTACGAATTGAAGCACAAAGAAAAAGTAAGCATAAAAAAGCCGGGAACAGTGTCCCGGCAATAATCAGGCAGAAGCAGAATCAAGCTCTATCAGTCAGGGATCACACCCGTTCAATCACCGTGGTGATTCCCTGACCGAGCCCAACACACATGGTGGAAAGCCCCAAGGCACCGTTGTTCTGACGCATAATGTTCAACAGCGTGCCGGTAATTCGTGCACCGGAACAGCCAAAGGGGTGACCCAGCGCGATGGCGCCGCCGTGCAGGTTCACCTTTTCATCCATAACGTCGAGCAATTCCAGATCTTTCAGTACCGGCAAAGCCTGGGCGGCAAAGGCTTCGTTCAGCTCCACAAAGTCGATGTCGCCCATACCCAGACCCGCGCGTTTGAGTGCCTTTTGGGTGGCGGGCACCGGGCCGTAACCCATAATGGAGGGGTCTACACCGATCACGGCCATCGCACGAATTTTCGCCAGCGGCTGCACACCCAGGGCCTGGGCGCGCTCGGCGGACATCACGATCATGGCCGAGGCGCCATCGGTGATCTGCGAAGAGCTGCCGGCGGTCACGGTACCGCCCTTGGGATTGAATACCGGTTTCAGTTTCGCCAGTCCCTCGACGGTGGTATCGGGTCGAATGGTTTCATCTTTTTCCACCAACACTTTAAAACCGTTTTCGTCGTGACCTTCGATGGGAATAATCTCATCGTTGAACTTGCCCTCCACAGTCGCCTTGTGGGCCAAACGGTGGGAGCGTTCGGCGAACGCATCCTGCTGCTCGCGATTGATGCCGTGCATCAACGCCAGGAATTCCGCGGTCATCCCCATGGCGCCAGCGGCCTTGGCAACGTGTTTGGCCAGGCGTGGATTGGGGTCGACGCCGAAGCCATTGGGCAGGTGACCCATATGCTCAACGCCACCGATCACAAACATGTCGCCGTTGTAGGTCATTATTGCCTGGGCGGCGGTGTGCAGCGCCGACATCGAGGAACCACAAAGTCGGCTTACGGTCTGCCCCCCTGCCGTGTGCGGTATCACGGTCATCAGGGAGAACATACGGGCGATATTAAACCCCTGTTCTTTGGTCTGGTTGACGCAACCCCAGATCACATCTTCCACCTCCGCGGGATCGAGTTTGGGGTTACGGGAAAACAGGCCGTTCACCAGATCGGCGGACAGGTTTTCGGCGCGGGTATTGCGAAAACAGCCGTTCTTGGAACGACCCATGGGAGTGCGCGCAAAATCGACAATCACGGCATCTCGTGGATTCAAACTCATCTCTTTTCTCCTATTCCGTGACGCTTATTGCTGTGGCGCTACAGTAAAAAAAGTTTCGCCATTGGCGGCCATGGCACGCAGCTTTTCAGTGGGCTGGTACAATGGCGCCAGTTCACCGGCCTGGGCGGCATATTGATCGGCCCTGGCCACAAAGGTGTCGAGCCCCATATCATCAATATAATGGAGGGCGCCGCCGCGGAATGGCGGGAAGCCGATGCCGTAAATCAGCGAAAGATCCACATCCACTGCGGAGGCGGCAACACCGTCTTCCAGGCAACGCACCGCCTCCAGGCACATCGGGATCATCAACAGGTCGACGATTTCCGCCTCCTCGAAGTCACGCGAGGCATCCACGTGAGGTGCCAGCAATTCTGTCACCTCAGGGTCGACCACCTTTTGGGGACGGCCCTTCCTGTCGATCTCGTAGGCATAGTAACCCTTGCCATTTTTCTGGCCGTAGCGATCGGCCTCAAACAGTACCTGGCTGGCGGGGGTAAAGTTGTATTTCATCCGCGCGGGGAAGCCTTCGGCCATCACCTGCCCGGCATGTACACCGGTATCAATACCCACCACGTCACACAGGTAGGCCGGCCCCATCGGCCAACCAAATTTTTCCATCGCCTTGTCGACCCTGGTGAAATCGGCACCGCGCTTCACCAGCCCCATAAAGGCGCCCATATAGGGCGACAGGATACGATTGACGAGAAAGCCCGGGCAGTCATTGACCACAACCGGTTTCTTGCCCATGGCCAGGGCATAGGCCACGCTCCTGGCGACGGCCTGGTCGCTGGTTTTTTCACCGCGAATCACTTCCACCAGCGGCATCTTGTGTACCGGGTTAAAGAAGTGCATGCCGCAGAAATTTTGCGGACGCTGCAGGGCTTCCGCCAGAGAGTTGATGGAGATAGTGGAGGTATTGGAGGTGAGAATGGCATCCCCGCGGATCTGTTTTTCGGCTTCCGCCAGTACCGCGTGTTTTACCTTGGGATTTTCCACCACCGCTTCCACCACGACATCGACCTTGTCGAATCCCTCATAGCTCAGTGTCGGTTGGATTTTATTGAGTACGCCGGCCATGCCTTCCGCTGTCATGCGACCGCGCTCAACCTGCTTGGCGAGCAGTTTGGCGGCCTCGGACAAGCCCAGATCGATACCAGCCTGGTTAATGTCCTTCATCAGGATGGGCGTACCTTTCAGGGCCGACTGGTAGGCGATACCACCGCCCATGATACCGGCGCCCAGGACAGCGCCCCGCTGAACGTCGCCCCCCTTGCCGGCCCATGCTTTGGCGCTTTTGCCCCATACCTGATCGGCCAGGAACAGCCCCACCAGGTGCCTGGCCACCGGGGTGGTGGCCACCTTGGCCAGCCCCCTGGCCTCTTCTTCAAGCGCCTCATCGCGACCCATCTTGGCGGCTTTTTGCATTACCTTGATGGCCGTTACCGGCGCCGGGTAGTGGGGCCCCGCCTGGCTGGCCACAAAGGCCTTGGATGTCTCGAAAGACATCAGCGCCTCGATATCGTTAAGTTTCAGGGGTTCCAGCTTTTCCTGGCGCCTGCCCCTGTAGTCGAGCTTGCCATCGATACATTGTTGTACCAGCGACAGGGCGGCAACCTTCAGCTTCTCCGGCGCTACCACCGCGTCCACGGCACCCGCGGCCAAAGCCGCTTCCGGTTTCTGTTCCTTGCCAGAGGCGATCCATTCAATGGCGTTATCGGCGCCGATCAGCCTCGGCAGGCGGGTGGTGCCTCCACAACCCGGGATAATACCCAGTTTGGTTTCCGGCAGTCCGATCCTGGCCTCGGTGGACATCACGCGATAGTCACAAACCAGCCCCATTTCCAGGCCTCCGCCTAGGGCGATACCGTTAAACGCCGCCACTGTTGGCACAGCCAGGTCTTCAAACGGGTTGAAAACAGTCTGGTTGATTTCCAGGACTGTCTTGGCCACCTCCTCGGTACTGGCACCGAAGTTTTCGCCAAACTCGGTGATATCCGCCCCGACGATGAACACGGGCTTGCCACTGGTGACGATGACGCCTTTGACGGCCGCATCGGCGGCAATGGCCGCGGTCGCCTCTTTCAGTTCGTTGCGTGTCAAGGCGTTAAACTTGTTGACGGACTCGCTTTGCAAATCAAAACGAAGTTCTGCGATACCGGCATCCAATAGCTGGACGCTTATCGCCTTACCCGAGTAGATCATTGTCATTCCTCGTTGAGATTGTTCTGTCTCTTTAACACAAACAGCCATGACCGGGTGTGGTCCCTGTCAAAGCACATATACCTGCTGTGCCTGCAGTTATCAGTGTGGCTAACGACAGCTTTGCTGTCACCTTCCCAAAAGCCACTCTAGCGGCACAAAGCGTCTACCGGATTATCGAGACCGGCAACGCTGTTTTAGTGGAATCAAAGGGTCAGGGAAATCGGCATTTGTCTCAATGGCAAATTACACCAATCTCACTGTCAAATTTAGCCAAGGGCTGCGGGAATTACAGCATAAAATCGGAAAAATGCCGCTAACAGTGCGCGAACATCGGCCACCGCGGCCTGTCAGTGCAGCTTGAGCCGGGGTCGAATAAAATGGTTGATCCTGTCAGACAAGGCCACCAACGCCGTTTTGAACCAACCGTGTACCGCCAACTGGTGCATGCGATAGAGGGAGACATAGGTTAAGCGGGCAAGGCGACCTTCCACCTTCAGACTACCGTTGGACAGCCCACCCATCAGTTTGCCAAAGGCCGCGTAATGGCTCAGCGATACCAGTGAACCATAGTCGCGATAGATGAAATCCTGAAGCGGCTCGGCTTTGGTGATGTGAAGCAGGTTTTTAGCCACAGTACTGGCCATCTGGTGTGCTGACTGGGCGCGCGGCGGCACCCATCTCTCCGCGCCATCGGCGTCTTTCATCAGCAGGCCGGCACAATCCCCCAACACAAATACGTTTGGGTCTCCCTTCGCCTGCAGGCTGTTTTCCAC
This sequence comes from Cellvibrionaceae bacterium, assembly GCA_050290225.1. Classification (GTDB taxonomy): domain Bacteria; phylum Pseudomonadota; class Gammaproteobacteria; order Pseudomonadales; family Cellvibrionaceae; genus JBNKHG01. Next base: position 40,077 of record JBNKHG010000068.1, on the reverse strand, counting down.
CAGCAGTTGATTGGCCCGGTTGGTTTCCAGGCCGCCAAAGTCCTTTAGAAAATCCGGCGCTTTAACACCGGCGGCCCATACCATCAGATCCGCCTCGAAGCGCTCGCCGTCGCGGCATACCAACGCGTTTTTCTCCGCCTGCGACACCGAAGTGGCCACCCGCACCTCGACACCCAGTTTTTCCAGCTCCTTGTGGGCGGCGGACGAAATTCTCTCACTGAGTGCCGGCAGCAATCTGGGGCCAGCTTCAATCAGGGAGACTCTCAGGTGTTGCGGTTGAATGTTGCGCAGGCCGTAGGTGGCAAACCACTCCCTGGCCTTGAACAGCTCGGCGGACAGTTCAACCCCTGTCGCTCCACCGCCCACAATGGCCACGTGTAAACAGCGCTCGCCGCTGCCCTGGGACAGTTCGCGATTGAGGCGTATAAAATGATTTACCAGGCGTTTCTGAAACCGCAACGCCTGAGCAAGACTGTCAAGGAAAATGCAGTGTTCGGCCACTCCGGGCACGGCAAAATCGTTGGATACACTGCCGATTGCCATTACCAGGTAATCGTAATTCTCTTCCCGAGGCGGCAGGATCACTTCACCCTCATCGTCCCTGAGGGCCTCCAGCTGAATCACCTTGCGCTCGCGATCGATGCCACAGATCGTGCCCAACTTGAAGTTAAAGCCATTTTGATGCGCGTGGGCGCGATAACCGATGGAATCCACATCGGCATCCAACGAACCCGATGCCACTTCGTGCAGCAGCGGCTTCCAGATATGCGTATGGTTCCGGTCAAGCAACAGTATCTCTGCCCGGCCTTTGCGGCCCAGTTTTTTACCCAGTTTGGTCGCCAGCTCTAATCCACCAGCTCCGCCTCCTACAATAACAATTTTCACGGAAGTGCCCTCGATCAAGAAATATTCCGCTGCATCCCGCGGGCGGCAGTGGAATATTTCCCAACTGAGCGACGACCGGCGCCGCTGCGACACTTTATCACGCCTTGGGGGAATTGGTTCAGTTAACGCATAAACTTTCCGGTTCTCCATATGTAGATGTTATCTACATTTAGCGGTTGCTGAATACTATCGAAGAAAAAACAATGCTGTTCAAAAGCGGGAAATTATACACGAGTGGATCTATATCAGAATCATCCTGACGGTGGCTCAAGCGGACACTGCGAATTCAGCAGCGAAGAAAAATTTCGGCCTGTGTCATTAGGTACTATTAAGATTATTTGCCAAAGCCATCCAAAAAATCCGTACAAGAAGATCCGCACAAAAACCAAACAAAAAAAGCTGAACACAAATTGGGCGTCAAGCGATTTAAACGCCTGCAATCCGATTACACACAGACTGATCTGAATGAGCAGCTTTGAAATGGCCGGAAATCCATCGTTGTTCCCTGTCGCATAAGCAACGACCGTATTGGTATACGGTCATGCACAGGAAAAAACCGACGTCAGAAGGCGGCCTTCCATTGCTCCGTGTCGATAAACCAACGCTCCTCGTAGATTTTGTCGCCGTTGAACTTGAAAAGGACGGACAGTTGGGAGGCCGCAACCTTCTCGGACTTCCACTCAACGATTGAGACGACTTCGTTTTCCCCCTCAATCTGGCGTAGCCCCGTTATTTCGAAGCCTGGAGGGAGAATCTCCCCAAGACCATCCAGCGCCGCCCGGAACCCCTGTCGTCCCTCAAGCAGATCGGTCTGCCCCGGCATGATGAATCTCATATCCTCCACGTAGTCCGCCACCAGGGTGTCAAAGTCTCCGGCGCCTATCGCTTCCCAGCCTCGTTGTACAATGCCTGTCAAACTCATTATTCCTGTCCTCCTGTACCAGTCCAGTCGTTTGTGCGGTGCGTTTGTCGAACAGTAAGTTCGACGATTATTGATCTCTTAAAAATAGTCGACTTATGTATAGTTGTCGCCTCTATATTTTCCATGAATAACTACAATTCAGCACTTTGCCATGCAGAGACAGTCCGGTTAAGCTTGTACTCCCCTCCGTAAGCGTAAAATGGCAGCGACTCAAGCACAAATATGGAATCCTATGTAAATCAGGGCAGACCACAGCCCCCTCTCGCAAAAGACACCAGTCGCGCCCAAGATACGCATTCCCGTATCACCACCGGCCACCGTTTGGGGGAACTTGCACTGCAATGGGCCAGGATCAGCCTGGTCGTTGCGGTCTGGCTCAGCGCAATCCTCTTTGGGTTATATATCCTTGCGTTTTACGTCGGTGCACTGAGCACCGGCGAAATGAACAATTGGAACGCCATGCTGCCCAGCGTTTACGAACCGGATGCACCACTCGCGACCGCCGGTATCGGCCTGCACTTTATCGCTGGCGCAATCATTCTCATACTGGGCTGCATACAATTACTGAGTCCCATTCGTGATCACCTCCCCACTCTCCACCGTTGGATAGGACGAATCTACGTCATTGCCACAATGCTCGCCGGCATCGGCGGACTGACCTTCATCGCCCTTAAAGGCACGATTGGTGGCACAGTGATGAATATTGGATTCTCTCTGTATGGCATTCTCGTCATAGGGGCGGCAACACAAACCCTTCGATATGCACGTGGCAGGCAGCTTGAGGCACATCGCGCGATGGCAATTCGCCTGTTTGCCCTGGCTATAGGTTCGTGGTTGTATCGGATGGATTATGGTTTCTGGAAAGTATTGACTGATAACCTGGGGCACACCCAAGATTTTCAAGGACCTTTCGACAGGATCATGGTTTTCTTTTTTTACATACCCAACCTCATTGTGGCAGAGGTGCTCATTGGTATGCGGCAGGCCGCTCCAACTTCAAAACTGAAGCTATTCACTTTCTGCGCGCTCGTTGCCGGAACGATAATAGTTGCTGTTGGAACCTACCAATTCACCCGGGTGTATTGGGGCCCCGCTATTGTGCAATGGATTTTGCGTTGAATAGATCGGGATTACGGCAAAGCGAAATCGACGTATGGCCCCTCATAGACCCAAGAGTTAAACGTTGAACACCCAGATCTCACCACCGAAGAGGAGTTAAGCAGATGAATTGGATATAATTCAATCAATTAGAGACCGGTCATTGATAAAACCCCCAATCCCTACATCCAGTCTCTGCAATCCGGTCCCTTCTATCCTATAAAGTGGTTGCCCCCCAAATAGGCTGGTGCGAAAACGAGCCTTGCCGTAAAAGTGTGATCAGTTCAACGGTCTTTCTCCCACCACCGTCCTATGATCGTACTCGTGCATTGACATTCATTAACTGTATGAGACCTCGCGTATGAAGCCCTTGAAAACCTCTCTGTTACTGCTCACAACAGCCACATTTTTGGCAACCCCTGTGATCGCAGATGACCTGACAAAGGATGCGGCGATTGGCGGAGCTGTAGGCGGGGCAATTGGCGCGGTAATTGGCGCTGAATTGGACGGCAAGGAGGGCGCCATCGCAGGAAGCGCCATCGGGGCGGCCATTGGCACGGCCACAACGACCGGCGACAAGCCCATAGCAAAGAAAATTGCACCTCGTCCCCCTGTGCATCGTCACGGTTATCACTGCCCACCCGGGCAAGCGAAAAAGGGCAATTGCTGATTTGAATGCCTCCGCAGACTGAACGCTCTTTTTCCTTATTCTCTACGTATTTTCCAGTCAGGCGGTTTTTGCCATAAAAATCGCCACCCTTTCCAACCCAACGTCACGATGGATTTGCCCTCTGTGAAATTTATCGCCCTCCATAAAGGCTAATAGGTTTCGACACTGGGGGGTACGCTCGTAGGCATTCAACGCCATGTGTGAGTCAGCTTTGTGGCGTAACCGAAATCTAGTCCAGAAAGAAAACACTACCGTGGAAGCGGGCAGTCATGAACGGGAAGTTTCGCGGCTACCAAAGCTTTAACGCGTGTCAGTACCGTGTTTAAACTGGTTCCGGGAGTATCAAGACGGAAGTAATTTATTGCCCGAAAATGCTCGGCAAAGTTATAGCAAAATGCCGAGGGCTCAGTATCATAGAAGTAATCGGGCACTGTTCCATCCGCATTTGGACGCTCCGTAGAATAGGGCCAATACCGTTCCGGAGGTGCGCCAAACAATTTCATCGCTGCCATTGTCGTACGTAAAAAGGCACCCGTATCACCACTCCAAACCAATAGATGGAGCAAAAATTTTTAATGAAACAGATGTCAGAATTGTCTCGCTAATCAACAATTTTCTTCATCGCGCCAACTCTACGACCACACCAATCATGACCAAGAATAATAACCTATTTCCAGCACCCGGCTTATCCAAAGAAATGCTTAAGACAGAACCTAAAAGTGGAAGCCGTTGTTCTATACTGCCTTCTGCCTAGAGCCTGATAAAACGGAGGCACGATATGGCTTACTATATGATCCAAGCGTCATACACTTCAGAGGCGTGGGCCTCAATGGTAAACAATCCCCAAGACCGTAACGAAGCTTTAATTCCGGTAGCTGATGCTCTCGGCGGTAGTGTCGAGGGTTTCTGGTTGGCATTCGGTGAATATGATGCGATATCTATCGTTCAACTGCCCGACGATGTGAGCGCCGCCACGTTATCATTTGCCATTAATGCCGGCGGCGCAGTGAAAAGTTTCAAAACTACATTGCTTATGACCACAAAAGAGGGCATGAATGCCATGAAAAAAGCGGGGAATATTGGTTATAAACCACCTGCCGGTTAATCGATAAAAAATTTCCCAGGCCTTTTTAATGGGCCTGGGACTCTAAATCAGTCATTGGATCTCAAATATTCTTAAACAACGGATTACCCTGATTACCCTGGGCCGCATCCGCCGCCGAGAGCGTTTTCGGACTGTTGAAACGGGAACGGGTTGATCGTCGTCCCGCTGCCACGAGAGCTGAAGCAGGGTCGGACTCATTGCGTCAGCTGATCCAGACGGCGTGCCTGTCGACTCCATTATCACCCACTGATATTTTTCAAGTTCTTCCCCCCTATTGAAGACGCCTGCGGCTTGAACGACCTCTACCCGATATTTCTGTTAATCGGTGTCTATGTTTTATCAAATGGCGGCCTCCCTACCCTATGGAGGCGACCGACGATATCGCGGCGCCCGCAGACAGTACAGGCAGATAGATCTGACTGGCCTGGAAACCCAGGTCGTGATCCAGTTCGATAACGACTCGCCCGGCGGTGGGCGTCAGTTGATCGATGGTGACTTCGTAGCTTAATTGCTCCTCTCCAAAAAAATCATCAACTAAACGCCTCGGCGAGTTTGATAGCGCTTTTTCGAAGTTGTGTTAACGGGCTGAATAAAAAAGGGCAACGATACCGAATCCAGCCCTTCGCATTAGGAAGATCCCCGGAAAATACGCAAACGCATAACGTCAAGGGCAGCAGTTGCGAACAAAGGCCCCCATACGCGCCCGGGCCAACTGCGCATCCGGCAGCCAACCGAATGCCGGGTAGACATGGGGAACATGGGGAGCGACGGTAAGTCGCACCTCAACCCCTTCTGCCATCGCCCGCTCGGCGACCACCTGGCTATCGTGAAAAAGCAACTCCGTGCTACCCACCTCAATCAACAGGGGCGGGCATCCGGAAAAGTTGCTGAAAGCCGGAGAGATCAGGGGGTCATCGACGCGCAGTGTGTGGTTGCTTATCAGGTTTCGCATCCACAATAAACTTTCAATACAGAAAAAGGGATCTCGATCGGCATTGCGAACCAGGCTCTCACCGGTCGCTGTCATATCGGTAGCCGGTGAGAGCAGCATCGCACCAGCCGGCGGTGGCAGCTTGGCCATTTTGATCTGGTGCAGGGTGCTCAGCGCGACATTACCTCCCGCCGAGTCACCCAACAGGATCATCCGCGAAGGAGCCTGATGCCGCACCTGAAGGAGAGTTTGGTAGGCGTTAAAACCATCCCGCTGTGCCTGAGGCAGACGATACTCCGGCACCAGCCGGTACTGCACCAGTACCCCCCTGCATCGGCCGCGTTGGCAAATATCCACCAGCATCTCCCGTTGGGCGTCCATTGCCGGCAGGAAAAAACCGCCACCGGGGTAATAGATAATCAGTGGTGCCGAGTCTGTAACACCATCCGGAACAAACCATTCGCAATTCAGCCCGATGAGACTGGTTTGCCAATGATTCACACGGCGCGGTATTTTCCAGCCTCGTCTTTTTTCCAGCCTGGCAATGCGAGCCCTGGTCTGTTCCGGGCTACTCGTCCGTGCCAAGCGCCCCCGCACGAACAGGCGCAAGAAGGCATTCGTCAGTGCGCGTTTCCAGTCCAAACTCGCTTGCCTCTAATACTCGGCTGCGGCGTCCTCCCCGGAATCACTTTTGCCTCCGATCAGGCCAAAAAAAGCGCGACTAGGAGTAAGTGATTTTGGTCCGATGTTCCGCTTTATCCAGGTGGGACACGTTGTTAAAACTCGACAGTTTGAGATTCTGCTCGTTAAAGAAATAGTGACTGTAGCTGGTGTTTCTAACCTGCAGATTCAATTCGATGGCGGTGGCCGCCGGTGTTTTCAATACCAGGTGGGTAAACGCGGCGATAGGGCCACCGGAGCTCACCACCAACAGACGCCTGGAGTTCGATTGCCGAATCCGGTTCTGCACATCGGTAATCCGCTTCAGGTACGCCTCCCAGGTTTCCGGCAGATCGCCAGACAGGAGATTGTCGCACCACAAGAGCAAAATCTGCTTCATCTGGCGGTAAAAGGAGTCGCGATCACTTTCGGCCCGTCCTTTGGCCTCCGGATTCTGGTGGCGGTAAGCTTCGACCAACTGCTCAAAATCGTATTCGTTCAGACCCGGATCGCGTTCGGCGGGCAACGGGTACCCGAGACCGCGACAAATTGCGTCGGCGGTTTGCAGATGGCGCACCTGTGAGCCTGTGAGTAACCCATCGAACGCCAGGTCCTGTTCCGCGAAGTGGCGGCCCAGCAGCTCCGCCTGCTCAACGCCGAGGGGGGACAGTTGATCATAGTCGGCCTGGTCGTAAGACGCCTGCCCATGCCGCACCAAATAAAGTTCCGCCATATTCTACTCCTGTTACTGATCCGATCAGCATAGCACCGGAGCAATCATTTTCTTAATTTATTCTATGAATTACCTTCCATTCACCAATCAAATAATTCAAGCGGGTGCCGCTTCCGTTTAAATGCTCTGTCGTTCAGACCAACGCCGTGGCCGGCGTTATTGCTAACCGGTGATACCTTTAACAATCGCCACCAATGCGTCTATCTCTTCACGGGTATTGTAGATATGCGGTGACAGGCGAATCCCGTTGGGGCGCTCGTCGAACACGACTCCGGCATGTTTTAACCCCTCCACCAACGGTTGCTGCCTTTCGCCCAGGTTTACAATCACCGTGCCGCCACGCTGCTCCGGCAATTGCGGCGATCGCAGCCACGGTTCATCGATCGCATCGATGAGCGACTGTGTTAAAGCCAGGTTGTGGCGACGTATCCGATCCACGCCAATGGCCTGAATCTGCTCGACACTGTTCGCCGCCACCATGTAGGGCAACACCGAGGGAGTGCCCCCCCAGAACCGCAGGACACCTTCGGCGTATTCAAAATTGTGGATATCAAATTCCATTGGATTAGCGTGGGAAAACCAGCCGACATCCACGGGCGTCAGCTCATCAACTACGGCCGCATCCGCCCACATAAAAGCGGCACCCGGTCCGCCGCAGAGCCATTTGACACAGGAACCGAGAACAATATCCGCCCGCCACAGATCGAGACTGATGGGAATATTGCCCGCGGACTGGCAGATATCCACAACAGAGAAGATACCCCGTTCGCGCGTTAAAGCGGTCACTTCCGCCACCGGTACCTGGCAACCGGTATTGGACTGCACATGGGTAACCAGGGCGCAGAACACATCGCCGGTAAGGTAATCCGACCAGACGGAGATATCCCGGTGATCGGCATCGCGCGGAATAAATTTCAGTTTAAAGCCCATTGCCTGGGCTCTATCCATGACAAAGCCCATGGAGGGAAAATCCTGCTCGGACAACAAAAGCGTCTTACGACCCTTTTTTGGCGGCAACGCGTGAACCACTTTACCCAGGGCACTGGACAGATTGGTTTGGGGACAGAAATTTTTACCATCAACCCCAAACAACTCACCCAGGGCAGTGCGAAACCGCTCGATCCCCTGCAACCAGAGCGGCCACGGCTCCGCCTCCTTTTCCCACAGATCGAAAAAAGCCTGTGCCTGTGCACGGGCATTTTGCGGAGGTCGACCCACAGAGTGAGCCAGCAGGTAAATACCGCTGTAGGGAATAAAATCGCGCTCGGCATCTTTTCGCTGTATATGTGTTTCAGGTATTCCGTGATTAACAGTCATGGTGTCACAATCCTATGCATGTACCCGCTTTTGCAGTTGCTGGATATCGCGGTAGCGGCTGCGGATATCGTCCCGCTCGGCCGCGGAACGCAGGTCTGCAAGTTTCCGCAACCCCTTGAGCAACACCGGCAGCGGTGGACCACTGGCGGTCAAGCCACTCTGGTTTTGCAGCCCCGCCACGTCCACCGGTTTCTCGATAAACTTGCTGACCAATTGCTCATGGTGCTGAATCGCGGTTTTACCGTGTGCCTCGCACACGTCAAGGAACATCGCGGCGTTTTCCTGGAACCACGGTTCCTCGCTGTTCGCCTCCATTTCCTCCAGGAAACTGTTCAGCAGGCTCTTGCGACGCATACAGTCGCGCAGCACCAACTGATCCTCCGGGCGCATAAACAGGAATTTATCAACCAACAGCTGTGAGTAATAGGGGTCATCGGCACAGCAAAGCCCAAGCAGCAAATCGATCACGTTGATGCCGGCAAAATCACCGGCATTGGCACCGCGGTATTCGTGCATGCCCACACGGTGGGGTTTGTAGTAGGGACGGACACAGTAAAAGAAACGGTCCACGTCCAATTTGGCAAACAGCGTTTTGTTGTTCTCGATCACATCTTCCAGTGCTTGCCTGGCCGCCTTTAACAGGTCGCGGGTCACCGGATGGGAAACGCCCAGCGGCAGCGTATGCAACAACGCCTCTGATGCGCGAATATAACCAAACACGCTACGGGTATTGTAATCGATAAAGGTTTTTTCATCTTCCAGACTGGTAAACGTCTTGTACACGCCATTGCGCGCCCGATTGTGCGACTCCAGATGGGCGGAGGCGAAGCGGGGCACCACACCCAGTGAAGCCCCCAACTGCATGGCCAGGGCGGAGGCCTCCTGCAGGGGGGATTTGGTTTCCCGTGAGGGTTCGGTGATCTCATGGCGACGGCAGGCGGCCATATAAAAGCCCACATTACCGAGCAGGTCGAAACCGCAGTCGAAACCCTCGTCGGTGTTGCCCTCCTTGAGCAGGGCAACAATGAAGCGCTTGCCCTCCTCGACCAGCTGCTGCTTGATATCGTCGCCAATACCGGCGACCGATTCCCGCAATGACTGTTGAAAATAGAGCTCCTCGAGCGCTGTGTTCATCGCCTTGAAGTCGTGGCGAACCCACTCGTCAAAGGCTCTCGCATTATCGGTCATCATAGGTTTTGTTCTCGGCGTTAAAGGGATAATTCCATCCTTAAACACCCATTCTAACGAGAAATCAGTAGCAGTTTTGACCATTTTTAACTACTATTTAGGCGATTGATTAGAGTTTTATAAACATTAATCCATTTAAAATAGCATATTATGTCAAATCACCTGGACAAGACGGATCGACAAATCCTGCGTCTGCTGCAGCAAGACGCCCGTATCACCAACGCTGAGCTGGCCGATCAGGTCAACCTCTCTCCCACCCCCTGCCTGCGGCGGGTCAAGCGCCTGGAGGAAAGCGGGGTGATTCGCAACTATGTGACCGAACTCGATCGGGAAAAGGTGGGCCTGCATATCTCGGCTTTCGTGTTTATCCAACTGGTGAGGAACAGCTCGGACAACGCCAGGGATTTCGAAGAGGCCATCCAGGGGCTCGAGCAGGTGATGGAGTGTTTTGTGCTGACCGGAGAATACGACTACCTGCTGCGAGTGGTCTCGGAGGACCTGAAAACCTACGAAGCCTTCATCAAGGACGGCCTGGCTGGCATTCCCCAGATTTCCCGGATAGACACCACCATCATCCTTAACCAGGTCATGTCCCGGCACACCCTGCCTTTGCCGAAATAGCGGCGAGCAAGGGAAGCCACCCGGACGCATCCCTCCGTCCCGGCCGGACACCCGACCCGGCGGGGATCAAACCATGCGGCAGGGCCAAACACCTCAGCCCCTGCAAGACGCCCCCCTCCGGTCGTAGCCAGGCCACACTTCCAGCGCATGCCTTTGCCTATCTTTACCAGTAGCCGGTCAACCGGTTTCTGCTACATTCGTTAAAGGTTACGGAAAAACAATATTTTGGAATTGCCTATGAAAACGCTGGTCATTGCCGCGGCTGTTGTTGCTGGTGTCTGTGCCGCCACAATTCCTCCCGATGCGGTCTCAGCCGCCAAGGAGATACACGACTCCAGGGAAATACACGACCACAAGGACATACACGAAAAGGAACGACCCCGTGCCATAAGGCACCCCAGGGTCGGCCACAAGGTGCTCGCCCTGCCACGGACCCATCGCAGCCTGGAACTCGGCAGTCACATCTACTATTACCACCGCGGTGACTTTTACCGGCCCTATCATCCTGGGGGCTATGTCGTCGTCCACGCGCCATTGGGCGCCCGCGTCCACTCACTGCCTCCCGGCTATGTCAGTTTCCTTATCGGCCCGCACCGTTACTTCTACGTCAACCTGACCTACTACCTCTGGGACAGAGAGACCAGGGAGTACGTAGTGGTCGAGGAGCCGGAGGGCGCCGAGGCCGCCGTGGTCTCGGCCAGCGAAACCGCCTCCGGCGAAATCTATGTTTACCCAAGGCAGGGGCAGAACGACGAGCAGCGCGACCGGGACCGGTACGAATGCTACCAGTGGGCCGTGCAGCAAACCGGGTTTGACCCCGCCGCCGGCAACCAGAATATGGCGAATGAAGGCAATTACCGCCGCGCCGTCTCGGCCTGCCTGGAGGGGCGGGGCTACACAGTAAAATAGGTGAATCCGTGAAATCAGTGACACACATTGCGACCACTGCCGGTCTCGCCGTGGCGGCCATGCTGGGCAGTCTGTTCGCCGCAGCGCAGACCCTCTATGTCTACCCGGCCAAAGGCCAATCCGACCAGCAGCTGGCCGACGATCGGTACGCCTGCCACCGCTGGGCCGTCAAGGAATCCGGTTTCGATCCCACACAGTTCCGCAGCGATCCGCCGCCGAGAACGGTGACTGTGCCCGTGGAAAACAAACAGGCCGGCGCCACCGGAAAAGGCACCGTTGCCGGCGCCGTGGCCGGCGGCATCATCGGCGCCCATGACGACGACCCCGGCAAAGGCGCAGTCATCGGTGCCATGGTCGGCACCATTGTCGGCGCCGCCATCGAGGAGCAGGGACAACAGGAAGCACGGGAAAAAGCCGAAGGCGTGGCACGCCAAGAAGCGCAAGCGCAGGCCCGCGTAAAAGCTGAAAAAGCACTGGGGCGATCCAACTACCGGCGGGCATTAACCGCATGCCTGGAGGGGAGGGGTTACACGGTGCGTTAAGGGGCTCGGCAATTGAATATTCCCTAAAGAACTACCTCAGGGCGTAAAGCGGGCTGTTTTTTTGAAGCGGACTAAAGTTTCGAAACGGGCGAAAGCCGCGGCGCGGGAAAATTCGAAGTGCGGAGCTGAGGGGAAGCCCCCCACAGCCAACCATTTTCTGTTACCATCGCTCCCGGCCTGCCTACAGGTGCCGCCACCGGGTATTTTTCTCCCCATGAGAGTTCGCTGAGCAGGAGCAGGTTCCTGCCGTAATACCCATTCCCAATTTATATCCGACGCCAGTCAGCAAAAGCTTGTCACAGGGAGACAACGAGCCACCCCATGCCCACAGAGACTGCTCACGAACGCCCCAGCATCTGGTCCATCGCCGGTCCCTCGATCCTGGTATTTATGCTATCCAGCATCGCCAACCTCCTCATTATCAAGGTTGTGGCCAGCCTGGGCACACCGTCGGTGGCCGCGGCAACAGCCGGGCAGCGCATCCTGTTTATTCTGATAGCCCTGCTGATGGGCATGGGTTCAGCCACCACCGCACTGGTGTCCCGGGCCTGGGGCGCAGGGGATATTTCCCAGGCAACGGCCTACACCCGACTCGCCATGGGCGTGGGTCTGGTAGTGTGTGTAACGCTGGCGTTACTGGGAGCAGCCCTGGCCGAGCCCCTGGCCGTTTTTTTTCACCTTCACGGAGAAACGCGGGCTTTGGCGGTCGGCTATCTTCGCTGGCTATGCCTTTTTGCACCCGCCCATGGACTGGTGATGATATTGAGTACCGCCTGCCGTGCCACCGGTGATGCCAAAACGCCTTTGTACCTGGGGATAATATCCAACGGCACCAGCGTGCTATGCGCCTACGGGCTGGCCTATGGCGCCTGGGGCTTGCCGGCGATGGGTGTGCACGGCGCCGCGATCGGTTGGGGGCTCGCCTTTACCCTCTGCTTCCTGGCCTATATGTTTTTGTGGATACAGGGGCGTTTGCGGCTGCCCTTTACTCTGCCCTCTGTCCTGCCCTCTGTCCTGCCCTCTGCCCTGCCCTTTGCCCTGCCCCTGGCCACACCCTCGCGCGCGCCCCGCGCCAGCCTGAACCACTTCCTCCGCATCTGTTTGCCGGCCACTACCGAACAATTGATTATGCAGGCCGCCATGCTGCTGTTTATCGGCTTTGTTGCCAGTTACGGCACTTCCGCTTTCGCCGCCTACGGCGTGGGTATAAATTTGTTTGGCATTGCACTGGTGATAGGGCTCGGATTCTCGATCGCCGCCTCGGCGGTGGTGGGCCAATTACTCGGAGCCGGCGATCCGGAGGGCGCCCTGCAAAGTGCCTACCATGCCCTGAAACTTGCTGTCGCCACCCTGTTGGGAACTGGCATTCTGTCGGCCCTGTTTTCCACCCCACTCAGCCAGCTTATGGTGAGCGATCCCAAGGTAGCCAGCACCGCTGCCCAGTTTGTGTTGATACTGGGCCTGATGCAGCCACTGATGGCGGTCGACCTGGTTTTCGGTGGCGCCATGCGCGGCGCCGGTGACACTCGTTTTCCACTGATCGCCGGGATGGTGGCCATCCTTGGCGTACGATTGCCTCTGGCGGCGCTGTTCAGCTGGCTGCAGTTTCCCGTATGGACAATTTTCTCGGTATTTGTCGTCGACCAGCTGGTGAAGGCGCTCTTGCTCAGCTGGCGCTTTCGGCAAAAACGTTGGCTGAGCGTCCTTTAGACTTAGCTTGCCCTCCAGATGCGCGCCGCTGTTCTCAAACGCCTTGCCTCAATAGAAAACATCCACAGAGAAATCAGATCAAGGTCATTGCGGCCTTGATCGCTTAGCACGCCTCTGTCAGCACACCTCTGTCAGCACACCTCTGTCCTTGCGCGCAGTCGAAATGCCCGGACACTCAAAGCGAATGTCCGCCAGGCGCGAGTCCGCGGGTTCTGCTATATTCGGCTGGCATTCGTTGAACCATGTTTATCCGGGATAACGCCATGACGCCGTCGATCTCCTCCAAACTCCCCCGCGTGGGCACCACTATTTTTACTGAGATGTCCCAGCTGGCCAGTGATTGCGGCGCTATCAATCTCGGTCAGGGTTTTCCCGATTTCGACGGCCCCCAGCTACTGCGCGATCGCCTCTGCCACTACGTGCAGCACGGCCATAACCAGTACGCGCCGCTGGCGGGTGTGCCGCAATTGAGAGAGCAGATTGCGATCAAGGTAAAGCGGCTCTACGGCTATCCGGCCAACCCCGATTCGGAAGTGACGGTTGTGCCGGGAGCCACCGAAGCCATCTACTGCGCGATTACAGCCTGCGTAAAGCCGGGGGATGAGGTAATCGTGTTCGATCCCGCTTACGACAGTTACGCACCCTCGGTTCACCTCAGCGGCGGCACCACCATCCATATTCCGTTGCAGCCGCCGACCTTCGGTATCGACTGGCAGCGGGTCAGGGATTCCATCAGTCCGCAAACCCGGATGATCATCCTGAACTCCCCCCACAACCCCACCGGCGCCATCTTGTCGGCGGACGACATGCAGTGTCTGATCGAGATTGTGAAGGACTCCGACATCCTTTTGCTATCCGATGAGGTTTACGAACATCTGGTCTACGACCGTCAGCGGCACGAAAGCCTGCTGCGTTACCCCGAGCTGGCGGCGCGGGCGTTTGTCGTCTCCTCTTTCGGCAAGAGCTTTCATGTCACCGGTTGGAAGACCGGCTACTGCGTGGCCCCACCGGCGCTGACCGGCGAACTGCGCAAGGTGCATCAGTACGTCACCTTCGTGGGCATCACGCCAATCCAGTGGGCGCTGGCGGATTTTATGGCCCAGTGCCCCCGACACGGTGAAGAGCTGCCTGATTTTTACCAGGGCAAACGCGATGCGTTTTGCGGAGCGCTGACAGATTCACGTTTCCGGTTTACACCGACACCCGGTACCTATTTCCAGTTGGTGGACTTCAGTGAAATCAGCAACCGGGACGACCGCGCCATGGCGCAGTGGCTGACCCGGGAGCACGGTGTGGCGGCGATACCCATTTCCGTATTCTATGAACAGCCGCCAGCGCAGCATTATGTGCGTTTCTGTTTTGCCAAATCGGAATCCACGTTAATTGAGGCGGCAGAAAAACTCCGTCGCCTGTAACGCTTGCGGCGGTGAAAAATCTTCCAGGCAGAATTCCGTTAAATTCTCAACTGACGGTTGGCGTTTTCCGGCAGCCCCAACAGATCGTGCTGTTTCTTAACGGCGAGCAGTCGCTCGTAAAGTGAAGCCGGCATCGGCTCAGACTTGCGCGTGTCCCTGTTAACATGAATAGCGACACACTCATTGGTGGCCGCCAGATAATCCTCATCGGCATTGAACATCTTGTGAAAGTAGCGGATACGCTTGTTATCCATGGCCAGCAATTGGGTGGTGAATCGCAGGTTGTCACCCGTCACCACTTCACTGCAGTAAGTTACATTCATATCGAGGGTAAAAAAGGAGCTGCCCTTGTCGTAACAGGCGTCGGGAATGCCCAGGTAACGATAAAATTCATCGGTCGCCAGGTCGAAGGCCAGCACATAATAGGCCACATTCATATGCTGGTTGTGATCCATCCATTCAGGTTTGACAACGGTACGGTATTCGTCAAATACCACTTGCCCATTCATAGACATCTCCTTTACCGCCGATAGGCGGCTCCTTTCCCAAAGACAAAGAGTACCTGAGGAATTTTAAAACAGGGCCGCGAAAACGCAGAACGGGAAGCCCTTGGCTTCCCGTTCCGGTTGAATGGCGTGTCGCTGGGCTGGGCAACTATTCGAGGCCGCCCATACACATATACTTGATCTCCACATAGTCGTCGATGCCGTACTTGGAACCCTCGCGGCCGGAGCCGGATTCCTTCACGCCACCAAAAGGTGCCATCTCATTGGAGATGATGCCTTCGTTGATACCGACGATACCATACTCCAGGGCCTCGCCCACCCGCCAGATCCGGCCGATATCGCGAGAGTAGAAATAGGCGGCCAGGCCGAATTCGGTGTCGTTGGCCATGTGCACGGCTTCCGCTTCTGTGCTGAACTTGAATAGCGGTGCGACCGGTCCGAAGATCTCTTCGCGGAACACGCGCATGCTGTCGTTCACATTGGTCAACACAGTGGGCTCGTAGTAGCACTCGCCCAGGGGGGAAATCCGGCCTCCGGCCACCGCTTTGGCGCCGTTATCCAGGGCATCTTGAACCATAGCGTCCACATCCCGCGCGGCACCGACATTGACCAGCGGTCCGGTGGTGACACCTTCAACCATACCATCCCCCAGCTTCAACGCCTTGACGGCATCGGCCAGTTTTTCCGCAAAGGCATCATAGATTCCCTCCTGCACCAGAATGCGGTTGGTGCAGACACAGGTCTGGCCCGCGTTGCGGTATTTGGAAGCCATGGCACCGGCTACGGCGGCGTCCAGATCGGCATCGTCAAAGACGATAAAGGGCGCATTACCGCCGAGCTCCATGGAGGTTTTCTTGACGGTACCGGCACACTGCTCCATCAATACCTTGCCCACCGGAGTGGAACCGGTAAAGGTCAGCTTGCGAACGATGGGGTTGGAGGTCATCTCGCCACCAATGGCCCGTGAACTCTTGCCGCAGACCATATTGAAGACGCCGGCGGGAATACCCGCCTCTTCAGCCAATGCCGCCAGGGCCAGGGCGGACAACGGGGTTTCGGTGGCGGGTTTGCCGACAAAGGTGCAGCCGGCGGCCAGCGCCGGCCCCGCCTTGCGGGTAATCATCGCGTTGGGGAAGTTCCAGGGCGTGATGGAGGCCACCACACCCACCGGTTGCTTGATCACCACCAGGCGCTTGTCATTGGAGGGCTGGGGAATCACATCGCCATAGATACGCTTGGCTTCCTCGGCAAACCACTCGATATAACCGGCGCCATAGGTGATTTCACCCTTGGCTTCAGCCAGGGGTTTACCCTGCTCCAGGGTCAGGATCTGGCCCAGGTCATCCAGGTTGGCCATCACCAGGTTGAACCAGTTGCGCAACAGGTTGGCCCGCTCCTTGGCGCTTTTGGCGCGCCATGCCGGCAGCGCCGCTTCTGCCGCTTCGATGGCGCGGCGGGTTTCGTCGGCACCGCAATCGGCAATACGGGCGATCTCTTCGCCATTGGCGGGGTTGTATACGGGGACAGTGTTACCGTTTTCCGCGTCCACCCACTGGCCGTCGATATAGGCTTGGGTACGCAGCAACTCGGGATTGTTCAGTTTCATGGCATCTACCTTCTATTAACTGGCCGCTCGGTCTAATGTCGCGATATTTCTGGCCCGCGGCGAAACAGGTCGCTACCTGCATAATAGGTCAGTGGGGGCCAGCTATCCGATTCAGTACGATGGATAACAGCGCCCCGCCAACCAGTGCCGGCGGGCCGGAGAATCCGGGATGGCTCACAATACCTGTCTGCATTAGTTGCAAAAATAAAAAACTTTTAAAGTATAGGTTAGAAATTGCCAACGTTAATCTAACAACTGGCAGTATTGTTCCCGCAAAGCAGCCTTCTGCACCTTGCCCATGGTGTTACGGGGCAGGGCATCGACAAACACCACCCGTTTGGGAACCTTAAAGTTGGCCAGTTCAGTCCTGGCAATATCGATCACCAGGTCCTCGGCGACCTCGGCACTGCCATCGGTGACCACCACGGCCACCACCGCCTCGCCGAAGTCTGGATGGGGAACTCCGATCACAGCCGACTCCAGTACACCCGGAATATCGTCGATGACCAGCTCCACCTCCTTGGGATACACATTGAGACCGCCGCTGATCACCAGGTCCTTGGCGCGGCCTACAATGGCAATATAGCCGTCGCTGTCGATGCGGGCCTTATCACCGGTATTGAAAAAACCGTCGGCGGTAAAGTCCTCGGCGGTTTTTTCCGGCATCCGCCAGTACCCCTTGAAAACATTGGGACCTTTGACCTGCAGGTCGCCGATCTCCCCCACCGGCAGCTCCCGGCCCTCGCCGTCAACGATGCGCGCGCTCACCCCGGGCAGCGTCGGCCCCACGGTGCCGGCCTTGCGCTCGCCGTCGAGCGGGTTGGAGGTGCTCATGCTGGTTTCCGACATGCCGTAGCGCTCGAGGATGGTGTGCCCGGTACGCTCGACAAACTGCTGAAAGGTTTCCTCCAGCAGGGGGGCGGAACCGGAGATAAACAGGCGCATGTTGGCACAGGTCCCGGCGCAGAAATCAGTTTCCGCCAACAGCCGGGTGTAGAAGGTCGGCACCCCCATCATCACCGTTGAGCGGGGCAACAGGGACATCACCTGGCGAACGTCGTATTTGGGCAGGTAGAGCATTTTGGCACCGCTCATCAGGGCGCACCCAATGGCCACAAACAGGCCGTGCACATGGAAGATGGGTAGGGCGTGCAGCAGCACATCGTCGGCGCTGAAGCCCCAGAGTTTGACCAGGGTGGCGGCGTTGCTGGCGAGGTTATTGTGGCTGAGCATGATGCCTTTCGGACGACCGGTGGTGCCCGACGAATACAGCAGCGCCGCCATTTCGTCCGCACCGCTGTGCACAGTCTCAAACTCGCGGGCGCAGTGGGCACTGGCATCGATCAGGCTGCCGCCGCCGTCCGCCTCCAGGCTATAAACATGTGCCACACCGTGGCTTGCCGCCAGCGCGCTCATGACCGCCAGATAGGGCCGGGAGCAGACGATCGCCGCCGGCTCGGCATTACCGACAAAGTAATCCAGCTCCGACTTCTGGTAGGCGGTATTGAGGGGATGGAAAACAAATCCGGCGCGAATACAGCCGAGATACAGGTAGAGGCCCTGCGGGGATTTTTCGATCTGGGCCGTGACCCGGTCGCCCTTCACCAGCCCCAGCCCGGTGAGGAAATTGGCCATCTGCGCCGAACGCGCCTCCAGTTCGGCATAGCTGACGGTACTGCCGTCCCGGGTCTCGATCGCGACCTTGTCGCCATCGGCGGGAAAATGCTGGCTGAATTGGTGATAGAGATTGAAATTGCTCACGGCGCACTACCTGTTCGATTTATAAAAAACGATTTATACAAATCCCGGGCGCGCATTATGCCCCGCTTCCGGGCTCGATTTCACCTCCCTGTCGCCTCGGTGATCGAGACAGGTGGAAGGAGATAGCTGCAAGAGGTTAGCTGCAAGAGGTTAGCTGCAAGAGGTCAGCTGCAAGAGGTTAGCTGCAAGAGGTTAGCTGCCGGAAGACAGGCGCAAGAAGGCAGGCGCAGGAAGACAGCTGCATGAAGACAGGCACAGGAAGACAGCCAAAGGTATTCGCCGTAAAATACCCGCCTCTTAAGCAGCAATCACAAGCAGGTAAGACCCCGTGCAGGTAACAACAGATCGACCCATGGACGAATCCTCCATCAAACTCACGGAATACAGCCACGGGGCCGGCTGCGGTTGCAAGATCTCCCCCAAGGTGCTGGATGTGATCCTGCAGTCCGCACTGCCCCCGGCCCGGGACGACAGATTACTGGTCGGCAACGGTTCCCGGGACGATGCCGCCGTCTATGATATGGGCAACGGCCTGGGCGTGATCAGCACCACCGACTTCTTTATGCCGATTGTGGATGACCCCTTCGACTTCGGCCGTATCGCCGCCACCAACGCCATCAGCGATATTTACGCCATGGGCGGCACGCCGATGATGGCCATCGCCATCCTCGGCTGGCCCATCAACACCCTGCCGCCGGCAGTGGCCCAACAAGTGGTGGAGGGCGGTCGCCAGGCCTGTGCCGACGCCGGTATCCAACTGGCCGGCGGCCACAGTATCGACTCCCCGGAGCCCATCTTCGGATTGGCGGTGACCGGTTCCGTCCCGCTGGAAAGGCTCAAGCAAAACAACACCGCCACCGCCGGCAGCAAACTGTACCTGACCAAGCCCCTGGGAATCGGCATTCTCTCCACCGCCCAAAAACAGAAGAAGCTGCGACCCGAACACAGCGCCATTGCCCGCGATTTGATGTGCCAGTTAAATCACTTCGGTGCCCAGGCCGCCACACTGGACGGCGTGACCGCCATGACCGACGTGACCGGGTTCGGCCTGTTGGGGCACCTGGCGGAGATCTGCGAGGGCAGCAACCTCAATGCCACGATTGAATTCGCCAGGGTGCCGGTGATTCCCGAGGCCATGGACTATCTGGCCCAGGGTGCGATCCCCGGCGGCACCCTGCGCAATTTCGACAGCTACGGCCACAAGATTGGTCCGCTCAGTGAGCAGCAACAACACCTGCTTTGCGACCCTCAAACCAGCGGCGGCCTGCTGATTGCCGTGGCCCCGGAAGCGGAGCAAGCCTTGTTGCAAATGGCCAACGGTTGCGGGCTGACTCTGGTACCGTTTGGTGAGCTGGTTGAATACCGCAGTGATACTCTGATCAGCGTCAGTTGAACGCTGTTAATACAGCGGCCAGTTTTTTCAAAAAAAGAACATCGTGACTGCACCCACGGAAGGACTTAAGGATTTGTTATGAAAATATTTTATTTTTGGCTAAATCAGTTATGCAGCATGGCGGGCTGCAGCTATTGGCCAAATCCGCTAGAACGCTTACAGGTTGTTTTTTTTCTAACGATCCAGGTGGCCGGTCCCACTATGTATTCCGCCGATATCAAGACACAAAGTATGATCTATTCGGTGGAAGATACCTATAAGAAGCCCCTTGAGGAAATAGAATGAAACTCAATTCCCAGCAAGTTGTAGAGTGACTAACGGCAAAACACGCAGATGAATTAAGAGGTATTTCGGTAGATTTGGCCATGGTCATATCTGATATCTTTTTACTGTTGGCCACTTTGTCTACCGCGCTCTGTATACTTTCATTTTGTGCAATACCTTACTTTCAAAATGAAACCACCTGAATCGGGTCTCAACTTCATCAACTGCCACAAGGCCGGCTCGAACGCAGCCGGCTTCTCTTAGTCGCTCTCCCCCCAGAGATACTCATCAATCTCCCGCATCAAAAACGAATGGGTAGCGATATTGGTCGCCAGATCCCTGGCCTCCGTCGCATCGTAACCGTGAAGATTAAAACTTAACTGCCCCGCAGGGTGTCCGTCGTACATCAATTTCAGCGACAGCGTCCAGGACTGGCCGTCGCGCTGTGCCAGATTAACGGCTGCTTTCAGGTTTCCCTCGAGCTGCGTGATCAGATCAAACGAATTCAAAACGGTTTACGCTCCACTTCCTGTGGCCAAGATTTGAAAACCCTTCATATTACCCCCCAAACAAGCGCTCCGGATTACTCCTCGAGCAGACCCTGTGCCATTTCATAAACTACGCTGCCACCTACCTGATCCAGCGGATCGAGCTCAAGTAATTTTATTAACACCGCGTGCGCTTTTTCCACAGCGCCACTGCGCAGACAGACAAAGCCGGTGGCTTTGAGACTGTAAAGATAGTAGCGCACGCGACCCATGGCCGGATTCCACGTTGCGCTGTCGGCATCCAGCTGCCGCCAATCGGCGTCAAAGCCGCTGCTTTCCGCTGCACGGTGCAACACCTCATCAATGACCGCCAGCGACTCCTCAAAGCGATTACTGTATGCGTAAAGCTTGTACAGGGCGATGAGAATCTCCAATTGTTGAGGCAGGTCCTGTCGCGCCTTGAGCAGCAACTGCTCGGCCTGCTGCCAGTCCTGTTTGACATTCAGGTCCTCGCGCAGCAACTGTTGCAACGCTATTGGAGTCACGCTGCCCTCACTACCGGGAAACTCATCAAACAGATCACGCAGTTGCATGTCGCGGCTCCCCGACTAGCGGGTGGTTGACGAGGGAGGCGTGGTAACCCTCTTCCATTAAAACCTGGCGCACCGCGGGGCGCTGCAATAGCGCACGGTAATGGCCGAGACAATGATCGGGCAGCGCAATACCGGTTTTATCGGCCCAGAACTCGACGTAAAACAAGGCCGCATCAGTAACGCTGAAATCACCACCGTTACAACGGCGCCGGGCCAGCTGTCGGTCAATCTCCGCCAGGCCCCTCTCGACGATTTCACGCCCCAGCGCTTTAACGTTCACGGCTTCATCCGCATCCAGGGTGTATTTTCGGTGGTAAAAATCCGGGCATAGCCATCCAGGCGATGCTTGCTGCGCTGGTGATAAGCAAACACATCGATCACGCCTGTATCGCCATCCACTGTTGACGGGCGACTTGAAACAACCATCAAGGCAACGGCGTGGCGCTGATCTCATCGGCCAGGCAGGCTACCGGTGGTCCCAGCTCACCGTTTTCATTGCGGAAACTGACCAGAAACAATTCCGTATCCGGTTCCAGCTCCACATAGCCGGTATTGATCAACATACCCATGGTACCCGGTTTCGCAAACACTTCATTCAAGTCGGCGCCGGGAACGGTGCCATCATTCACAATGGTGGTTGCGGCGAAGACGGCGTCGCCTTTTTGCAAGTCCCGATGTTGTTGCAAGCCCCGATGTTGCATATCTTCTCCTGCCTGTTTTCCCATCTCCACTCCGCTCGAGGACGCAGCGCTATACCGCCCCCCAGGATTGTTCGCTTTGTATTGATCGAGAACCACTGAGATCTCCTTCAGGTAACGAAGCCATGTAAATTAAAAATGGGTGCAAAGCACTGAGTAGCTAGGCTACGGCAAGCCCCGTGCCAATTTTGGCGGCTGCGGAATTGTTGCCAACAAACAACAACTTACCGAATTTTACGGACATGGAAGATGGCTTACCTGTCGGGAACACGACAAAAACAGCAGCCAATGGAGTTCGTATTGTTTGGCGCAAACGCTACAAAACCAATCCGCCCCATCATTAACCCCCATCGATACCTCACCACACGACTATGGGATCCCGGGCGGTGTTGATCATAACCAAGTCATTGATTTTGCGTCCCCGCGAGCTATTCCGATAACATGGAGCACAACAAAATCCACCGTTTTCAGCGCAGCGAATGACAGTGGAGTAAATTTTGCTAAACCTTAGATACCAACAAGGAACCAAACTATGTATATCGCCATGAACCGATTTCGGATCGCCCCGGGCAAAGAGCAGGTATTTATCGATTTCTGGAAGAACCGCGACACCTACCTCTCCGAGGTACCCGGCTTTAAGTCATTCAACCTGCTGCAAGGCCCCAGCAACGAGGAGTACACCCTGTTTGCCTCCCACTCAATCTGGGAATCGGCGGAGGCCTTCACCCGCTGGACCAAGTCTGAAGCATTCCGCAAGGCCCACGCCGATGCCGGAGGCACCAAAGGCATCTACCTGGGCCCGCCCCAATTCGAAGGATTTGAAGCTGTCGTTTAAGCACTGCCACAGGACTAACGAGGAAACCCCATGCGCTACGCCCCCTATTCCCGAGAAACCGCCGCCTTAGCCGACATGAGTGAAGCGCAATTGCTGGAATATTTCCTCACCCGTGTTTTTGAAACAGAGGAGATCTGGGGCCTCGACGACGGCTGCGAGTGGATTGTCATCGAACGCGACGGCCAGACGGTGATGCCCGTATGGCCCTACCTGCAGTTTGCCTCCGGGGCCGTCACCGGCGACAGGTCAAACTGCAAACCCAGTGCGGAATCGCTGGAGGATTTTGTCTACAGCACTATCGACACATTGATAGAAGAGGACATTTTGCTGGAAGTGATGGGCTCGCCAAATCGTTTGGGGTGCCTGGTGTCGCCACAGCGGCTTTACGACATATTTACGGGGATGTTTTCGGCGGGGGAGTATACGCTGGATGGTTAAGACAGCCTGTTTTTAAAACGATCTCATTGGGGGCTTCACGCCTGCCTGCCGGCGTATTTGACCTGCCCCATTATAAAACCACTCATTTTCCATTCCCATAACGGCGTAATATTGATGGCCGATGTCATACAAGAAGAATTATGGCGTCATGGCCTGGAACGCGGTTACAATGGATGGAGCACCGGCATGGATAATGCCCCCATGAAATCTTTCTAGCGCAGATTGCGATCTATCACCGATTGCGTTCTACCACGGTTTGAAAGGTAAAGCGGTAAGCTGCTATTGGTCTTAAGCATCCAAATCCTGGAGTATCTATGAAGGACATCGAATCGGAAAAGAAAATAGCCGTCTTGATCGATGCAGAAAATGCACAATACTCGGTGCTTGGCGCAGTCCTTGCCGAGCTTTCAAAACATGGACATATTATTGTTAAAAAGGCTTATGGTGATTGGAGCTCAAACCATTTGAAAAACTGGAAGCAGCCTTTAAATGAGCTTGCGATAAATCCGGTCCAGCAGTTCTCTTATACGCAGGGTAAAAATTCATCTGATGCGGCAATGATCATCGATGCTATGGATCTATTGTACTCTGGAAAATTTGATGCCTTTGCGCTGATATCCAGTGATAGTGATTTCACTAAACTCGCGTCACGGCTAAAGGAATCCCAGATCTACGTTTTTGGGGTGGGAGAACGAAAGACGCCATTGGCGTTCAGAAATGCTTGTGACGATTTCATATCTACCGAGGTACTTAGAAATCTGGATACCGAGCAAGAGGAGGAACAAACCAATCCTGCAGAGACTCAACCCAACAGCAAAAAGAAGTCCAAGCAGGAACTCCGCCAGGATGCCAGGTTGCTTAATATTCTGAGAAATTCGGTTAGCGAATTCGCAGACGACGATGGTTGGGCCCCACTGGCCAGTTGCGGCGGATTAATAAAACGTCTGTATCCGGATTTTGATTCCAGAACATACGGTTATCCGACTTTAACCAAGTTGGTTGAGGCAACAGAATTGTTTCAGATTGACAGGCGGCAATCAGGCAGCGACAAGGCCCACGACATTTATATCAAGGATAACCGCGCATAAAATACTTAACAGAACCAGCCAAAGGGAATCAGGTCCAGCGCTTGAGTCTTACCCCAATAAAGTAGACGCCTATCTCAACGAAGAGGCAGGTAGAAAATGGCTAAGAGACTTAGCAGTGAATGAGTTACAGAGTACATCACCTGTCATACTTCAAAATATGGCCTTTAAAACCAATATCAGGCTCATAATATTGAGGTAATTCCTGATAGGAGCCTTTAAATCCATATTCTGTCATTCTAGCGGTCATTTTATTTTTCCGGCCCCTTCCGGGATCTACAAGAATAACTTCGCACGTTGGGTTGGAATGGTTATTTATAAAATTAGCCAGTAACTTGATATGCTGATCTTCGTAAAGGAGGTCACTACCAATAATCAGGTCAAAAGTACCAAGCTGGTCATTTGCATCGGACCAATCAGTTCTTTCAAACGCAATGGTCGTTCCGTTATTTAAAGAAGTATTTCTTTTAAGAAATGTCTCTGTTTCAGGGTGATAGTCCGTCGCCGTAATATCGGCGTATTTTGAATTCAACAGCAAGCTGGGTAAAGCCATACCACACCCAACCTCCAGGATTCGCTTCGCCGTTGTTTTATAGCCGTCGATAAAATGCGCCAGGATTAAACTGGATGGCCAAATAACCCCAAAGATGGGCCAGGAGGCCGAGGAGATTCCCAGTTTTTCAGCGACTCCATTGATGTCTTGAAATTGTTGCTTGTCGCGCAAGGTGCAAACGTGGATGTCGATCTTTCCAAACTCTATCGTCTGGTATCGCAATCGGATATTTGTCATTCAGGGCCTACAATAGCTTGGCGCTTGGCCAGCTATCGAGGATAAATGACAAAACGGAAGGATTTCCATGAGGGTAAGCCTTTTTGATAAAAGATCAAGCTACAATCTACATTTAACAGCGTATTGAAGCGGGCATCAAAGCTCCGCGATGACCACCTCACAATGTTCCGTGCATGGATTTCGTCCATTTAGGCAATGCAAGTGGGAGTTAGGTCTGGATGTGCCATCCCGAGCGCGCCCATAAACCCTGTGACCACTGGGTCATAACCCTCCGATCTATGCCGATTGGCACCTGCGGCCTCGGTACAATTGCGCAAATTTCAGCCACTTAACGGGACGCCCAAAGCCCAGTGATTGGCGCCCTACAGCCAAGAGCATCCAAAAATGCCATGATGAAGTGGAGGACTATGTCCTCTTTGAGCTGTCCTAACCACTAAGGCGCCTTCCAAACCCTCCACCACAAATCTCATTTCCCTGCCTGAGTCATCAAGCCACAAATACCTGACTCGCCGCCGGGCTTCGCATTTTCCAACCTGGCCGATACCTGAGTCTGCCAGTGTATAATTGCTACGAATCACCTTGCACCTCGACATCTTCATACACGTCATTTAAAAAGCGTGGCGTACAGATCGCGAGAAAAATTAAGTCTTCGGTGCCAATATTCTTGATACGCTGACGACATTGAGGCGGTATGAGAACAACGTCTCCCGGTTCAACGTCTTCGGGAGCCAGGTCCCCCACCGTCACCCGGCCTTTTCCGCTGACAATATAGTAACGTTCCGTGGTATTGGAAAGCCTGTGCCATCGAGTGGTTATGCCGGGCTCCAATCGCGCTCTCGCAATTGACAGCTCAGGATCCTCATTGGAATTGGACAATTCCGTTATGTAGCACTTTTCTTCCGTATAGTATTCTCTGTTCAGATCCTGGTGTTTGATGGATGCTTTCACCCCAACCCCTCATTTTTCACAAAATAACGCAATGTACCCTACTAACCATTCCCCCTTGGCGAGAAATTTTTGGCGGCATTTACGGGTGGAGAAAGGCTCTGTCACAGTATAAAGCATCAACCGCGGGACAGCTTTCCACAGGCGGGTATCCGGAAGCAGGCTGATTTGGCAAACGTTTTATTAATTAAGACATAACCCCATAGAGCAACTGAATATAACGCCGATATTCCATCAACTGCTTCCCCAAAATACGGCTGTCATTCAATGCACGCGAGACAACGATTCCCCCTTCAATCACAGTAGAGAGCATATCCGCCAAATCATCACTACTGGCCTTGAGCTGCAAAGGATAATGCTGGTTGATTACGTCGATCTGCTCTTTAAACAGTCGACGCCAGTCATGCACGATGTCGGCAGTAATCGCGCGGACCTCTTCATTGACCTGGTGCGATTCATAGGTGAAAGAGGCCACCAGGCAGCCGGGGTGCAGACCTTCAAGGTTATCCATCATTTCTGCCAGCAATTTGATAAACACCAGCATCTGTTGCAGGGGATCGTCGGTAAGTTCCCTGGCCCGGCCGAACAGGCCACTGAATATCAACTCGTCCTTTTCCCGATAACGCTGCATCAGGGCGTAAGCCAGCGCGTTCTTACCTTCGAAGTGGTAGAAAAAACCGCCTTTGGTGATACCTGCCTCGCGGATGATGGCCTCAATAGAGGTGGCAACAAAACCGTTTTGCAGGATGGATTTTTCGGCGATATCCAGCAGGTTGTCTCGGGTTGCCTGTCCCTTGCTGCCCATTTTACTGTACTCCGGGTTAAGTTTTTTGACTCCTATTATGGACGAAAGTCGGCAACGATGGGAATTACGCTTGTAACCTATTGATTTTCAATATTTATTTCAATTAATTTAAAAAAAGCACCACGGGTTCACTAGCCGATTTTTCGCCGCTTATTTATCCTTTACTCCACGATTCAGGGCCAACCTTTCGGTCCAGACAGTGAGAAAAAGGAGGAGTTATTATGGGTATCTATCAACAGAGTTTGCCACAGCTGGCCGGTAAATTATGCATCACGGATGGCGGACTTGAGACCGATCTGTTGTTCAATCACCACTTGGAGCTGCCGGAATTCGCCGCTTATGATTTGTTGCGGGATGAACGGGGCTGCCAGATCCTGCTGGATTACTATCGTCCCTACGCGGAGCTTGCCCGGGAGTTTCAACTGGGCCTGGTGCTGGAGACACCCACCTGGCGCGCCAATCCCGATTGGGCCAACAAAATTGGCGACTCACCGGAGGTACTGAGGCGACTCAACAAAGCCTCAGTTCGCTTAATGGAAGAAATACGCGATGGTTATGCCAGTGATAGCACGCCAATTGTTATCAGCGGCTGCCTGGGCCCAAGAGGTGACGGTTATGCGCCGGATAATTTGATGAGCGCTGCGCAGGCCGAGCAGTATCACAGGGAACAGGTGTCAACCTTTGCCGAAACCCATGTCGATATGATTGCCGCGCTTACGCTCAACTATATCGACGAAGCCATTGGCGTCTGCCGCGCTGCACAGGCTTTTGACCTCCCGGCATGTATTTCCTTTACTGTCGAAACCGATGGACGCTTACCAACCGGAGAGAGCCTGGGCGATGCGATACGCGCGGTTGACGCCGCTACCGAAAACGGGCCGGTGTATTACATGATCAATTGTGCACATCCAACCCATTTTGAGCATCTATTCAGCGCCGGAGACCCGGCCATAGAGAGAGTCAAGGGGATCAGGGGCAACGCCTCCTGCCTAAGCCACGCCGAGCTGGATGAGTGCGACACTCTCGATGACGGCAACCCTGAGCAATTTGGCCACGCGCTGGTCGAGCTCAAGCAATCTTCCGCTCAATTGACGGTATTGGGCGGCTGCTGCGGAACCGATCTCCGACATATCGAACAGATCTGCCGGCACTTGCAGTAGGGATAACCCCCCCCCTCATTTGTGAACTTCTTCACAAACCCGACATTACCTTTGCTAAAGCGAGTCGCGTTGTCCATGGACAGCGCGACTCGCTCTGCTTTCACAAGCGCGTTTGAGCAACCGCAGGCCCTCTCTTAGGGAAAATGGCGCTTCTCAGAGACAACACCCACCGGCCGGATCGAACTGACCATACTTGCTTTGACGAATCGCAGTCTTTATAGTCAATCCAGTAATATAACAAACCAATAACAAGAATATCTTCGATCCCGCCTATGTTTTCGAACGCACTTAAGGTTTCGAGCACGCCTGCCACAATCGCTGATTCTTCCCCCTTGATACCGGGTATCACGCCGTGTGGACTGAGAAGAAAAGTTACCTTGGACAGCGCCTTATCGGGAGGGCAACCGGGCTTGGCACTGGTTAAAACTCGGGCAGACTTCAAGTGATGGCAAGGTGCCCATCCTCTCTCATCCCGCTGGTTTGCGTTTTTCTGCTATTACCTGTGCTGTCTGCATATGCAACCGAGCGGGAGCGGACTCTGGTGCTCGGCAAAGTCAGCAACAACCCTTCCAAACACTACCGAAACCTGAAGCCCATGGTGAACTATGTGGCCGAGCGCATGGCGGACCTGGGAGTGAAAGAGGGCAAGGTGCTGATGGCCAAGGACGACCAGCATATGCTGCAACTGCTGAAAAGTGGCCAGGTGGACTGGGTCACGGAAACCTTGATGGCGACGGCGCTCTATCAGCACTACGCCATGGCAGAACCCCTGGTCAAGAAGTGGAAAAAGGGTGTTCCCAGTTATAGCGCGATTATCGCCACACGCAAGGACAGCGGTTTGAACAGCCTCGATGCGTTGATGGGAAAACGGATTGCCTTTGAAGATCCGGGTTCCACCTCGGCCTACTTCCTGCCGGCCTATGCCCTGCTGAAAAACGGCCTGCAACTGAACAAGCTCGATCACCTTCACGGCCCGGTGGGTCGGGATAAGGTTAGCTATATCTTCAGTCAGCAGGAGATCAATTCGGCCACCTGGCTCCACAAAGGCCTGGTGGATGCCGCCGCGTTCAGCAACCTGGATTGGCAGAATGAGGGCCACGTTCCCCGGAAAATGCGCGAGGATATGCAGATTATCTTCCGCAGTGAACCGCTGCCACGCGCCCTGGAATCGGTGAATCCGCAATTGCGTGAAGACCGTAAACAACGACTGAAAACCATTTTACTGGAGGCTCACGCGAATGCCGACGCGAAAGGAGCGCTGCGGGCCTACCAGAAGACCAGCCGCTTCTCGGCGTTAAGCGCAGAGGACCTGGCTCACCTGAACAACGCCCCGCAGATGATATACAGCGTCAACCGTGGGGCGCCACCATGAAAATCTCGCTGAGAACACATTACTCGCTTATCGTCGCCGGCATCGTGGTCGCCGTCGTGGTGTCCCTGGCCTCCCTGCTGTTTTACCAGTTTAATCGCTACGCCATCGACTTGAGCAAAGCCAGTGCCGAACTGATCGAATCCAATCTGGAGGAACAGCTCACCACCAAAGGTTTATCCATCGTACAACCACTGGCCGCCAATCTGGTCAACCCCCTCTACCTGATGGATGTGGACCGTATTTACCGCATTCTGCGAGTTGTCCTGAATCAGCCGGATGTAGTGAACGTCAGCGTTTTTGATGCAAAAGGCACGCTTGTCCACGATGGTACCAAACATATTCCACGTTTTGGCGAGATTGTCGTCTCTGCCCAACAACTCCAACAACTGCAACAGCTCGCCCAACCGGTAATTTCACGACCGGATAATCTCCTGCGCCTGGTGAGCCCTATTCGTATCGGCGATACCTTGATAGGCGGCGCGGAGCTGGTATTGGACGCCCACAACATCCAACACCAGATTAAAGAAAGCGATAAGCGGATGGTGGGCATTCGCCGCCAGGGTTTCAGGGAAATCTTCCTCCTGTCTCTGGAGTCCGTCTCTGTGCTTGGGCTGTTGGCTATCGCCATCACCTGGGGGGTGTCCCACAGGATCATAGGCCCGATCGCCCAGTTGTCCACTTTCGCCACCCGCATCGGCAAGGGGGACTACAGTGATCCGCCCTCGTTGAGTCGCCAGGATGAGCTGGGCGAGCTCGCCAGGGTGTTTGCCCATACCGCGACGGAACTGCAGCGGACAACCGTATCCAGAAATTTTCTCGACAATGTTATCGACAGTATGACCGAAGCGCTGCTGGTAGCCGATTCCAGCGGCCGGATTACGCTGGCAAACACCCGCAGTTGCAAGTTGTTGAACTACAGCGAACGGGAGCTTTTGCAATTGCGCGCTTCGGACGTGGTGAAAGTGTCGGAAGACATTGCGCTGTTGCCGGCCAGCGCCGAAGATACCCCCATGCTCAGACAGGCAGAGGGATTCCTGAAAGCCAAGGGTGGTGAGCAAATAGCCGCGGAAATCAGCTGCACGCGTCTCGCCAGCGAGGACCGGCCCTGCGAATACCTGATTGTCGTCCAGGATATCACTGAACGAAAACGGTCCGAGGCATTGATACGCTATCAGGCCCAATACGATCCACTGACCGACCTGCCCAACCGCAGATTGCTGATCGATCGCCTGAGTCGGGATCTCGCCCGCGCCAAGCGACACGGGCATTGCGGCGCCCTGCTCTTTATCGACCTGGATCAGTTCAAGCATATCAATGATTCCCTCGGTCACAGCGTGGGTGACAAGCTGCTGCAGGCAGTTGCACTCAGGTTAAAAGCCTGTATCCGCGAGGAAGACAGTGTTGCCCGCCTTGGAGGCGATGAATTTGTCATTATTCTGTCGGAACTGAGTGACGATCAGGATATCCACTCGGAGGAAGCTAGAAAGGTTGCGGAAAAGCTCCGACAGGCCATTGCCGAGCCTATCGAGGTGTTGGGGAACAAGCTGCGTATCACCCCCAGTATCGGGATCGCACTCTTCCCCACAGAAAACAGCACGCCGGAATTGCTGCTTAAGTACGCCGATACCGCCATGTACCGCGCCAAAGACGGCGGCCGCAACCGCGTGCGATTCTTCCAGCCGGAGATGCAAAGAATAGCGGAGCGGCGCTTGCAGCTGCAGGAGGGCCTCAATCGGGCGACCAGCGAGAACCAGTTAGCGCTGTACGCCCAGCCGCTGCTTGATGAAAACCGACAGGTGTTTGCGGCTGAGATACTGCTTCGCTGGCAGCACCCGGTAGAGGGGCTTCTGACTCCCGGACACTTTATCCGCCTGGCGGAGGAAACCGGTCAGATATTGGAAATTGGAGAATGGGTGCTGCGTGACAGCTGCCGCTTTTTGGCCGATCAGCACAGGTCCGAAGCCACTCAGCGACTTCAGCATCTGAGCGTCAATATCAGCCAGCGACAGTTCCAACACCCGCGGTTTGTCACAATGGTTGAGGACATTCTCCGGGGAAGCGGCGCGCCGCCAGAATGCCTGACGCTGGAGCTCACGGAAAGTATTTTGATGACCAACGTGGAGGATGCCATCGACAAGATGCAGCACTTGAAAGCGCTGGGTGTGAAATTTGCGCTCGATGATTTCGGCACGGGTTACTCCTCCCTTTCTTACCTCCACCGACTGCCGCTGGACATGATCAAAATCGACCGCTCTTTCGTCAAGGATGCCATTCACAACCCCAGCAGCGCCAAGATTGTAGCGACCATCATCCATCTGGCGGAGAGCCTTGGGCTGGGGGTCATCGCCGAAGGCGTGGAAAACGAACACCACCTGCAGCTGCTAAAGCAGATTCGCTGCACCGGCTATCAGGGCTATCTGTTCGGCAAACCCCAGCCCCTGGCAGAACTGGCGCGGCAGATAGAGCAGTCAATGACACGGCTCGCTGTCCAACATTCGCTTTGAAAACTATGCGACGGAACGGAGATCACCGCTGAGCTCTTCACTCAGGCAGCAAGGCGCCTGGCCAGCACAAACGTCTTTGCAGCTACCCGGGCCGTGGGCTTGGCATTCCTGGGCAAAGCGCTATACTGTACATTTAAACAGTATCCGGAGCCTGCAGCGATGGACGCCAACCTAAGCGAAAGAGCGCGCCCGCCTCATCCCGTTGCGCGTGCGCAATGTAATAAGCGTGTCGAAACACAACCTGGCATCAAAGGCCGGGGTTGTGCCAGTCAACTGCCAGGCAGATTCGCGACTGTACAGGTTGAACGGGACGAGCCGATTGAACTCCTGCCCCACCCGGATACTGAACTGCGACGGGAAACGGCCAGATCCCTGATAACCAGTAACCGGTCTCCGGATGTGCCTTTCCGGCTGTCCATCAATCCCTATCGCGGATGTGAACACGGCTGTGTCTACTGCTTCGCGCGCCCCAGTCACGCCTATCTGGATTTGTCGCCGGGTATCGATTTTGAAACCCGCCTTAGCGTCAAGCACAATGCGCCCGAGTTATTTGAACAGGAACTTCGCAGGCCAAATTATCGCTGTGAACCCATCGCCCTGGGGGTCAATACCGATGCTTATCAGCCGGTTGAGAGGGAGCAGGGCGTGGTACGCCGTTTACTGGAAACCGCACTCGCGTTCGGGCAACCGCTGTCGATTATTACCAAAAGCCGACTGATTCTGCGCGACCTTGATCTGCTGTCGGAAATGGCCGCTCGGCAGCTGATCCACGTGGCAGTCAGTGTCACCACGCTGGACAACGGATTGAAGCGCATTATGGAGCCACGCGCCGCCTCTCCCGCGGCGCGCCTGCAAGTGATAGCCGAGCTGACCGCCGCCGGTGTGCCCGTGACGGCACTGGTGGCGCCGGTTATTCCCGCCATCAACGAGGATGAGCTGGAGTCCATAGTGGCCGCAGTCGCACAGGCGGGGGCGCAGTCGGCTGTTTATATACTCCTGCGCCTGCCGCACGAGGTCGAGACGCTCTTTGTCGACTGGCTGCACAGGTACTTTCCGGAGCGCGCGGGGCGCGTTCTGAGTCAGCTCAGTGCCATGCGCGGTGGCAAGCTGTATGACAACCGCTTCGGCACGCGCATGACCGGCCAGGGGGTATTTGCCACCTTGATCAATCAACGCTTTCACCTGGCCTTGCGGAAAGCGGGCCTCGACCCGGACCGAACGCCCGAACTGGATTGCGGTCAGTTTCAGGCCCCGCCGCAAAGCGGCGATCAAATGGTGCTGATATAGCGTGTCACAGGTACCCATGCCCCGGGAAAGCACGCGTAAGGCGATGCCGTTCCAACTGCGCCCCTCATTCCAACTGCGCCCTTACCAACAACAAGCAGTACAGGCCACCATCGAACACTTTCGCCGCACCGACGAGGCGACGGTAATCGTATTACCCACCGGCGCGGGTAAAAGTCTGGTGATCGCCGAACTGGCCAGCCTGGCACGACGCCGTATTCTGGTGCTGGCCCACGTCAAGGAATTGGTGGAGCAGAATCACGGAAAATACGAGAGTTACGGCTTTACAGCCAGCATTTTCGCCGCCGGGCTCAACCGCAAGGAAGCGGACACCCAGGTGGTGTTCGGCAGCGTGCAGTCGGTGGCGCGCAATCTGGACGCCTTTGCCGATCAATTCTCGCTGCTGATTATCGACGAATGCCACCGTGTCTCACAGGAGGAAAACTCGGAATACCAGCAGATAATTCGCTACCTGAAACAACACAACCCGGACCTTAAAGTGCTGGGCCTGACCGCCACGCCCTATCGCCTCGATAAGGGCTGGATCTACCACCATCACCGACAGCAGAATTGTATACGCGGTGACAAGGATGCTGTCTTTCAAAGTTGTATCTTTGAATTGCCACTGCGCTATATGATCGATCAGGGTTTCCTGACGCCCGCCAGTGTCCTGGATGCGCCGGTGGCGCTTTACGACTTTGAGCAGCTGCGACCTTCAATAAACGGCCACTACAGCGAGACCGATCTCAATCGCGTTTTAAACGGGGCAAAGCGGGCCACAGCGCGCATTATTGAACAGATTATCGAGTTGGCCGAAAACCGGCAGGGGGTAATGATATTCGCCGCCACCGTGGCCCATGCCAAAGAGATTCTCGGTTACCTGCCACCGGCGTGTTCAGCAATCATTACCGGCGAGATGCGCCCGCGGGCCAGGGACAGTGTCATTCGCGCCTTCAAAGACAAACAGATCAGGTTCCTGGTTAATGTGTCGGTATTGACAACCGGCTTCGACGCTCCCCATGTAGACCTGATCGCGGTGTTACGGCCGACGGAATCCGTGGGGCTATACCAGCAGATTATCGGCCGCGGGCTGCGCCTTAGCCAGGGCAAGCGGGACTGCCTGGTTCTCGACTATGCCGGCAACAGCCATGACCTGTTTCGGCCTGAGATCGGCGAGCGCAAACAGGATTCAGATTCGCAAATTGTGGAGGTGCCCTGCCCCGCCTGCGACCACCGCAATCAGTTCTGGGGCAAGTTGGACAGCGATGGCGACCTGATAGAACACTACGGTCGCCGCTGCCAGGGGTTGGTGGAAACTACCGGGGGCGGTAAACAGCAGTGTGAGTTCCGCTACCGTTTTAAGGAATGCGGCCAGTGCGGTGCAGAGAACGATATCGCCGCGCGCCAGTGCCACCAGTGCCAGCAACTGCTAGTGGACCCCGATCAAAAATTAAAGGAAGCCCTGCAACTGCGCGATGCCAAGGTATTGCGCTGTGCCGGTATCAGCTTTGAGAGCACGATCAGCAAAAAACAGGAACCGTTGCTGAAAGTGGTTTACCACGACGAGGATGGCGCCGAGCTGAGCGAACATTTTTCCCTGGCCACCCGTCCCCAACAGGGCGCTTTCTATCACAATTTCAGCAGGTATCACTTGCGGGACCGCCAGACTGACTTCCGCCCCACCCATCCGGATCAGCTTATCGACAAAGCCCACCTGTTCCGCGCCCCCGATTTTGTCATCGCTCGCAAACAGGGGCGGTTTTGGGTGATTCGCGATAAGATCTTTGATTATCAGGGACGCTATCGCCGGGCAAATACGCTTTTATAGGAATGCCTTCGTCACCACTGAATAACCAACCTCATGAAACGTCATCGGGTTGGGTGTTTAACGGTCGGGTCATTGCTCGGCGCATTTGCACCCCTGCTGAGTCCTTCTGGTCGAGCACCACCTCTTTGTTGCGAATACTGATCCCCAACTGCTCCAGCAACGGCAGGGGATCCGGCTGGCTATGATACTCGCGGTATTCGCCATAGAGGCGACTGAACAGGTTCACGCCACTTAACCTGTCGAAGGTTTCCACCAGACTTCGACCGCTTGTCTCAGCGTCCCGCTCCAGGCAACAGTTGACAAATTCACGAATCACAGTGTCCAGCGACTGCCTATTGCCACTGCGCTTGCGCAACATCAGATCCGCCTGCAGGAAATAGGCAGTACCGGCCCAGTAGACACGCATAAACGAGCGAGTCTCCCTCATCCGGGGGGTCAGCTCCGCCAGGCTCAAATGGTTGTAACGATTGTCCTTCTGCCCGCGTACAAATCCTTCATAGAGCTTTTGCCACGCCCGATGCTCGGAGATGACGCCCGTCCGGGCCTGCAACAGGTTCTGGTAATAGGTGGCCAGCCCTTCGGATAGCCATACATCCCGCTGGCCCGGATAGGGGATATAGAGATGCACAAATTCGTGGACCGCCGTCCAGTCATCGGTAAAGCGTGTTAGCGGAAAGTCCGGGTTGACCAGAAATCGTATGCCCTGGGGAGGTTTGCGCAGAATATGACCAAAGGGTACCGGTTCGTTGGCGTGTCCGGAACGCTGGAGCACGATGCGAATCGGGTTGCGTGGCAGTCGCCCGTAGAGAGCGGCGGCACTGCTTGCGGCGTGTTGCAACCAGGTTTTTAACTTCTGCCGCTCCTGCGGGTTAAAACCGCCCCGCCACTGCAGCTTCAACTCGCTGCCCCCGGCGCTCAGACTGTCAGCCGCGAGCGATGAACTCATCGCCGGCAACATCAGCAGGCCCGACAGGATGCACCTAATCACTACCCGGAAATTCATGTTTTTCAGAATAGCAAAAAAATGGCAACCTTTACCCGTTCGCCCGCTTCCGCACTGCATGGAAGCAGATGGGATCCAATAATTTAGAAAAAATCCGCGGTACCGCTCATCAGCGATAGCAGCCGCGCAATTCGCGGCATGCTAGCACGCTTACCGAGTGCAGGGGTGGTCAGCGCCAGTTACCACCATAAAGCAGCGGAACTTGTTCAGCTTCCGTTGTCAGTCTTTGTCACTTGTTCGCTTGCGGACCTGGGCCGGGATCCGTGGCCCCAGAGCGATACTCCGCCGGACTCACTCCGGTCCAGTGCTTGAACGCCCGGGTAAATGACGCCGCCTCGGCAAACCCCAACTGCCCGGCAATATCGGCCACCGTCAGCTCCTCGCGCACCAGCTTGTCGATGGCGATATCCCGGCGCAGATTGTCCTTTATCTGCTGGTAACTCTTGTCTTCCCGGCGCAATTTGCGCCTCAGGGTCTGCGGGCTGATGTTCAATTGTTCAGCGATACTGCCCAGATCGAGAAAACCGCTGCCACGGCGATGACTTTCCAGCAGTATGCCCTTGATACGCGTACTGGTGCTGTTATCAGAGCCCGGCCGTGTCATCAGGTCGACGGGGGCGTTCTTCAGGAAGACTTTGATCTCTTCCGAGCTACGCACCAGCGGGCGGCTCAGGTAACGGCGGTTAAAGACAAAGGCGCTGCGGGGCTGATCAAAGCGGTGCTGGCAATGGAAGATCTGGTTGTAGAGTTGGCTGTGGGCAGGTTCCGGGTAGGCAAAATCGGCATAGTCCACCCGTACCCGGGTGTCCGTAATCCAACAGATCAGGCGGTGCATCACCACCAGCATAAATTCCAGCAGATAGTGCTCGGTATCAAAGCGGTCATCACTGAGTTCGATGGCGAAGGCGAGCCGGTCACCCTCCTCGCTGACACTCAGCACCAGGTCCTCCCGGGTGGTGTTGTAGAAACGGCAGATTTCCCGCAGCAGGGATTCCACGGTTTCACAGTGCTGGACATAGCGCACCATCAGGGCGAAAAAACCGGGTTTGCAACGGGTGCCGCTCAGGCCCCAGTATTCATCGTCAAGCAGGCGCCATGAGCGCTGTGCCAGCGACACCCATTGATCCACATGCACCCAGCCGTTGGTCTCGCGGTAGATTTCCGGAGAGATACCGGTGTCCTGCAACAGGGTTCGGGTATCCTGGCCAGCCACTTCCACCGCACGCAGGATGGTGCGTATATAGTGGTTGTGGATGGTATACATAAATCCCCGCCTTTGATCCCTGATTGAAAATAGGGAAAGGATACACTGGGACGAAAGATGGCGCGAATGTCATTCTCGCGCGGGGGAAGGGGTTGCAACAAAGCGGGTGTGCGGTGAACAGGACCAACCCGGGGACCGCCGCCCCGGGTCGGCAACCCTTAAGCCTTATGCAGCCCGGTAAAGGGTAACGACTACCGCGCCACCCAGGCCCAGGTTGTGCTGCAGCGCCAGCCTCGCACCGGGCACCTGGCGGTCGCCGGCATTGCCGCGCAACTGGTTGACCAGCTCATAGCACTGGGCCAGGCCGGTGGCACCGATGGGGTGCCCTTTGGACATCAGGCCGCCGGAGGGGTTAACCACGAATTTGCCACCGTAGGTGTTATCGCCGGCATCCACAAACCGGGTCGCCTCCCCTTCGCCGCAGAGTCCCAGGCCTTCATAGGTCACCACTTCATTGGTGGTGAAACAATCGTGAAGTTCAACCACTTGAACGTCCTCCGGGCCCAGTCCCGACTGCTCGTAAACGGCTGTTGCAGCTCGACGGGTCATATCGGCACCGATCAGGTTGATGGGGTCGTTCCAAGTGGCCGGTGTATCCGTTGCCATAGCCTGGGCGACAATTTCCACTCCACCCTGGATACCGTGTTTTTTGGCAAAATCATCACTGCAAACGATCGCCGCACCGGCACCACAGGTGGGAGGGCAACACATGGTGCGGGTGAGGTAATCCATGTAGACCACCTTATCCTCCAACACCTGCTCCACGCTCAAGGGGCTGTTAAACAGCGAGTAGGGGTTCTGGATGGCGTGGTTGCGGGTCTTGACCGAGACTTTGGCAAACAGATCCGGTTTGGCATCATACTTTTCCATATAGTAGTGACCGGCGGCACCAAAACAACGCAGGGCCAGGGGTGCCTGAGGATAGTCCTTCTCATCCAGCACCTTGAGGAAATTGTCGAAGGGCGACTCGCGATCATCCCAGTGAGAACCCAACGCCCCCGGTTGCATCTCCTCGAACCCGAATGCCAGAGCACATTCCACAGCCCCACTCTGCACCGCCTGGCGCGCCAGGAAAAGAGCCGTGGAACCGGAGGAACAGTTGTTATTGACGTTCACCACCGGGATACCCGTCTGGAAAGCATCGTACAGCGCGTGCTGGGCACAGGTGGAATCGCCGTAGATATAACTGCCGTACGCCTGCTCGATCAGGGTGTGGGAAATCCCCGCCTGCTTCACTGCGCCCTGGATGGCCTTGGACGCCATTACCCGATAGGGCTCCTGTTGCCCCGGTTTGGCGAATTTGACCATGTCCACACCGGCGACTATCGCTTTCGTCATAGTAGTTTCCTTATCGATCTCGGTAATGGCCGCCTTGATCCGGCGACGATACAAATAGACGACTATGCCTGATAACCCACGCCTGCAGAATGACAGAATGCAACAGAATGCTTGGCAAAAGTGCTCGAAAGCTGTCGGGGGCGAGCCCAATCTAAACTATTTCTTCATATTAAGAAAAAAACATATAACTCAAACAGTTGGCATTAACACCAAATCTTCTTAAACCGGGCCCCAGTACTTACACCTTAGAACCGTTTATATTAACAACGTGTATCAATTGTGGAAGCTCGTCGATACACCAAACGGCTGTACTAACCTTAAAGAGTGATCTTAGTCGTAGTTTGAGGATTTCTCGACGCAAGGAGTACGAGAATGACAGCCAAGAATTTGGACGAGGCTATAAAAAAATACCCTGAGTTGTGCCTGAACATCGCCAGCGGTAAAGCCTGTGTTTACAGTTGCGGGAAAAACAGATTGCTGGTGCCCTTTAGCGAAGCCCGCCTCTATGTCCGCACCTACGAATATTGCAAGTCGCTGATTCGCCTCGATCGTTACGATGCCGCCAGAAGCATTGCCTTTGCCCGCAACGAATACAATCGCCTTCCCTTCGACCGGCTGCCCTTTTTGGCGCTGTTGACCGATCCCGGCCACTTGGTGGAAACCGTACAGATGCAGCCAAAACTGGAGATAGTGCCGGAGGTCAGCGGCAAGCGTGTGTCTTTCTACTATGAAGAGGGACACAGGCACCAACAGGTGAACGGTATTTTTGTCGGCCGCCACCTGCGGATAAACTCCCTCTGCGAAGACGATGTCCGCCACAAGAACTATGATAAGGCCATTATGCGCGCCATCAGCACGCCGCTGTCATCGCGCCTGATTGCCACCTACGACGCCCATATTCAATGCAACCAGTTGCTGGAATCATTTGATTACAAACGCGCCCAAGCGATGTGCGACGACTTCGAGCTGGATCGGGATATTAAACAGGAGTACCGCGATATCGCCATGCCGCTGGCCATGGAGTTCCGTCAGCTTTATTGTCACCACTCGCGGGAAGCAGCCTTTCAATTTGCCCGCGTCAAAGGTTTCAGACCGGTGATTCGCAACAATCGTCTGCTCAATATCAAAAAAGCGGAGACCATCCACAACCGTTTTTATCCGAGGCCCGACGAAGATCTGGCCGATGTGCCAACACTGCACTATGCCATCTCAGAAGGCGCCATCTCCCGCGACAGCTATCTGCAGAGCGGCTTCAGGCACTAATACGCCCTCAAGGTGATAATGACGGATATAGGTAAGTGGGCTTCGATCCGGCCAGAGTGGCTGGGGAGTCTTCAGAAACACGCCGTAAACCCGTCCATGGACCCAAAGCACTCGTTGCACTCGCGGGGCCGGCCCGGGGCTCGGGCGC
>JBNKHG010000067.1:0-8511 GCA_050290225.1 Cellvibrionaceae bacterium | reverse complement strand
TATCATTTTCAGATATATGAGCGGTATCTTGTTGCATGAGTGTAAAAATCGCCAAAAAAACATCGCCCCCAAATGGATGAATGCATAGTTGTACTGAAATCTATGATTTGCCGAATTAAAGCTACGGATTCAGGTATAAGTAAGCCTGTTCGTATAACCGATAAAAGCAGGAGTGAATCTGATGTCGGTAAGTCAAGAGTCAAACAACCTACCTGTTACCAGCTATAAAGCTAAGTATTTAATGAGTCCGAACGTGCTGACAGTCTATGAAGGCTGGTCGATCCAGCGCTTGGCGGATTTTTTTATGAATCACCAGATTTCAGGGGCGCCGGTGATCGCGTCTGATCACGAGTTGATTGGGGTGGTCAGTACATCGGACATATTCTACTTCGAGAATATGGATGATGTGCAGAAGCGCAAGGCATTGCAAACCTGTTACCGGGATGCCTGTGGTACGGATCTGAATCTGGTGGATTTGCAGGAGTGGAGTAAGAGCGCCCAGAAAAATTGTACGGTGCACCAGATTATGATCAAGGAGGTGATCAGCGTGGATGAGGAGGCTCCGCTGTCTGAGATTGCACAGTTGATGGTGGATCAGGATATTCACCGGGTGTTTGTGACGAGCAACGGGAATTTGGCGGGAGTGATCACCACGTCCGATATTTTGCGTGTATTGTCGACGTCGGGGACGGCGGAGGCTAATCGGGTAGCGTAGGCCTGATGCTGAACCGGTTTTTTCTTTTCGTACGGCACTCTTCCACGACGGTGCCTATAGGCAGTACCTTTAGAAAGTACTTTTGAAAGTACCTAGAGAGGGCGGATTGGCTTAGGCTGTCCGCCCCTTTCTTTTCTGGCAAATGAGGTGTTTTTGACGGGTCCCCTGGCTCAGCATCTCGACGCATCGGTGGGTGTTTAAGCGCCCATTATTTTTCTGAAGGCCAATAAACTTGCTGTCACTGCGACGTTGAGTGATTCAACCCCGTTGTTCATGGGGATGGCCAGCAGTTTATTGCAAAGCTTCCCGACCTCTGTCGATACACCGTCTGTTTCATTGCCGAGTACAAATACGTTGGCGCCCGCCGGTAGTTGATCACCAATTCGATTCTCAGCATGGGAGGAAAGACCGTAAATATGGGCGCCTTTTTGCTTGAATTCCTTGAGTGCTGATGCAAGATTGTCGCATCGCAATAACCTGGCTTTAAACAAGGTGCCGGCACTGGCTTTGATTACCAATGGGTCAAGTTTGGCATTACCCTGCTTGGGCAGCAGAATGGCATCGATTTCACCGGCACAGGCGGAGCGAATGATCATGCCCAGGTTCTGGGGGTTGGTGATGCCATCGAGGGCCAACAATTCGAAATCTTCTTTCGGTGGCGAATGTAGAAACTCGGCGTAATCGCCATAGCCCTTGCAGACCAGGTCCACGGCGACGCCCTGGTCCTGTTTGGTGTTCTTGGATATGCGGGACAGGGCTTTGCGGTCGTGGTAGAGCATTTCCGCACCTTTGGCGACGGCAAGCTTTTTAATTTCGTCGATAATCGGGGCCGGTTTGTTGGATTCTGCCAGGTGCAGTCGGTAGACGTTGACGCCTTTTTGCTGCAGTGCCTCCAGCACCGGCTTGCGGCCATACACTGTCAGCAGCTGGTCGAAAAAACGCTTTTTTGCCAGGTACTCATCACTGTCAGTCTTGTTCATAGGGCTGTGCTATCTCTCTACATTCTTTGCGACTGAATTATTTTGTGTGCTACAACGCGCAGCGCCTATGTATCCTTGTCGGATGCTGACAGGGTCTTTTCAATACGCTCCAGGGCTTCCAGTTGGACGTTGTCCTGGCCTCTGGCAATTCGGGCAGTGGCGCTGCCCAGCGCCCGGTAAAGTGGCAGTATGTCCGGTAACCGTTTTACCAAAGCTTGCAGTTGTCGTTCAACGGTGTCGCTGTCGCCACGGGCAATAGGCCCGGTCAGGGCTGCGGCGGCACTCTTTTGCAGGACATTATCCGCTGTCGCGTGGACCAGCGGGGCCAGTAGCCGGGCGGCATCGGTGCGGCTGAGGTTTGCCGCTTGCAGGCATTGCAGGCTGGCTTCCAGCAGTGGCACCAGGTAGTTGCAGGCGATCACCGAACCGGCGTGGTAAAGGCTCTTGGCATCGCTGTCGATGGCCAGCAACTCGGCATGCAGGGCCTGAAACAGGGGCAGCAGTTTTTCCAGCGCCTGTGGCTCGCCTTCATAACTGCAATAGCTGCCGCTAAAGTTTTCAACGGATTCCCGTGGACGGACGAAACTGTGCACTGGATGAATGCTGGCGATCTTCACCCCTAAGGGTTTCAGGGCATCCAATGCTGTTGCCGGGAGAGCACCGCTGCAATGGAAAGCGATATTGCCAGGGGCCAGGGGGGCCTCGGCGACCAGTTGTTTGGCGATTTTGGCGATATAGCGATCCGGTGTCGCCACCAGCCAAACGTCTGCCGGTTGCAGGTCTGACAGTGTGTCTGTAGCCCTGCCTGCACCGATAAAGGCAGCCGCCTGTTCGGCACTGTGCCGGGAGGTGCAGACGATCTGTCCGATTCGAAGCGTTTGTTGGCGATGCCACAGGTGACCCAGGGTCTGGCCCAGCCTGCCGCCGCCGATAATATTGAGGGTCAATATCATGTGTAGGGTGCGCTAGGAGTCAATTACCGGAATGCGGTAATTATAGGGGTTGATGATGTATTGTGCAGTCAGTCCCGGATGGTAGGATCCAGGGCAGCGGGCCTGCAGAACATCGATCCTGTCCCTGTTCGGGACAGTGGTGAGGGCAAGCCCGTAGGGAAAAATGGTCAAGTGTTGAGATAGCAGTCGTTCTCGTTTTCTATCAGGGCTTTGAGGATATGGCTGCGATTAATCAACCCCACCAGTTTACCTTCATCGATCACCGGGTAGTTTTTGGGTTTGTTATCCAGCATGGTTTGAGCGATTTCAACGATGCTGGTCTCCGGTGTCACGGTAAGAACATCGGTTCGCATGACGGTGTTCACCGCCGCAGGCTCCTCGCAATAAAAAGCGTCGTTAAGTAGTTCCTTGATGCAATCCTGTTCTGAAACAAAACCCACCACCTGCTCGTTGTCGTCGACCACGGGGCAACCAATAACACCAGATTTGAGCAAACTTTGAACAGCATCGCGAATATTGGTGTGGATCGACACCGCGTGGGGATCGTAATCCATGTAGTCTTTAACCAAGATGGAATGCATAACGGTTCCTTTCCTTATCGATGTTTTGATATCTACAAGATTAGTTTAG
Organism: Cellvibrionaceae bacterium; assembly: GCA_050290225.1. Lineage (GTDB taxonomy): Bacteria > Pseudomonadota > Gammaproteobacteria > Pseudomonadales > Cellvibrionaceae > JBNKHG01. The sequence continues at coordinate 5,233 of JBNKHG010000067.1, read as the reverse complement.
TTTAACCCGCCTGGCAGATCGCTTTATAGGCTGCTACAGCATTGGGTAAACCCATCGCCAGACAGTCAACGGTGAAGGCGTGGCCGATGGATACTTCCAGCAGTTGTGGAACCTGCCGAAATTTTGGCAGGTTGTCCAGGTTGAGGTCGTGTCCCGCGTTGACCCCCAATCCGATTTGGTTGGCATAGTCGGCGGCGTCGTAATAGCGTTTAAACAGAGATTCAAGTTCAGGTGCCTGGCGTTTAAACGCATCGGCGTACGGCCCGGTGTAAAGTTCGATGCGGTCGGCCCCTACTTGTTTGGCCAGTGCGATCTGCTCAGGCTCCGGGTCCATAAACAGACTCACCCGCATTCCCAGGCCCTTCAGACGTTGAATAACCGGTTCCAGTTTCTTGCCGGTGGTATGCAGGTCGAAGCCGTGGTCCGAGGTAAGCTGATCTTCACTATCGGGAACCAGCGTGCATTGGTCGGGCAGGGTGGCCTCCACCAATGCCATAAAGCCGGGGTAATCGCCCTGGGCGCCGGCAAAGGGGTTGCCTTCGACATTGAATTCAATGTCGTTAAGGGGGTTGACCAAAGCCGCAAGGTCATGGACATCGCCGGGGCGAATGTGGCGCTGGTCCGGGCGCGGGTGAACGGTGAGACCGTCGGCCCCGGCATCCAGACAAGCCCTGCCGTGCTCCACTACGCTGGGGTAGTCGCCCTCCCGGGAATTGCGGATCAGGGCGATCTTGTTGAGGTTGATACTGAGTGCGGTGGTGGTGCTGGACATAATGTAGTCTCAAAAATCCGGTTTACTGTTTACCTGCGCACAGTGGCTATAGCTGCTTTGCTGACAAAACCCTTACCGGCACATTGGGAGCATCGGGCCAGGCGCGGTAGAGGCCACGGGGCTCTTCAGTGATTTGCTTGGCCACATCCATTCCCTCGATGACCCGACCAAAAACCGTGTAACCGGGTTTTTTCTTTTTCGCATCGAGATGAGGATTGTGGCGCATGTTGATGAAGAACTGGGAGGTGGCACTGTCCGGATCTGAATGGCGGGCCATGGCAATAGTGCCGTAACGGTTTTTCAAACCGTTCATGGATTCATTTATGACCGGCTCTTTCGTGGCTTTCTCGACAAAATCAAAGGTGAATCCCCCAGTTTGAATCATAAAGCCGGGAATCACACGGTGAAAAATCAGGCCGTCGTAAAAGCGTGCTTCCACATAGTTGAGGAAATTGGCCACAGTGGCAGGGGCCTTTTGTGGATAGAGCTCCAGCACAATCTCGCCCAGGTCCGTTTTCAGTAAAACCCGGGGGTTGGTGGGCGTGGCAGTGGACTCTACCGCCCGGGTAAGCACAGGTATTGAACAGACAATCGCCAGCAGCAAGGCACGCAATACAATACGACGATTCATTCGCATCAGGCCCATTCGGAGTAGCGTTTACGCTTGCTCATGGACTGCAGGATCAGGGTGACAATTACCCCGAGAATCAGGATCCCGGCCCCATAAAGCCATTCGCGGTAGGTGCGGTCCGCCTGCAGCCGGTCGTTTTCGGCTTTCAGTACGTCGGCCTGGGTTTGAAGCAACTGGTGCTCTTCGATCAAGGCCTGGTGCTGAGCGTGCAGCTCAATGGATCCGGCGGAGATCTTCTTGATCGTGCTCAGTTCCTTGTCCAGTTCGCTGGACGCTACCTGGGTGTTGTTAAGCTGGTTTTTCAGGTTGGCGTTTTGCTGTTGCAGTTCGGTAGCCTGTTGTTGCAGCGCCCGGCGCTGTTTTTCCAGCTTGGCGATTTCGGCTTGGGCGCTACGCAGTTTGAGTTTGGCGACCGGCTCTGCCGACAGGTACTGATTGCGAACCCAACCCTGATCTCCCTTGGGTGTTTCCACCAGACTCCAGCCTTCCTCTGCGTGTTCTTCAATCAGTTTCAGCTTGGTGCCGCTGGGGAGGCCACGATGGGTGATGCGGTATTGGGTGCCCATACCACTGCGCATGGGCACGTAGAGTTCATCGGAAATGTAGCGGTCCTGCGCCGATACGGCAGTGCCGACCAGGCCGATGATTAGGGCGAAAGAAGTAACTATTAGGTGTTTATTCACTGCAAATCCTAAACTTTGCGACTGGGGTTGCGAGTTGTTCCGGCGGATTCCACCGGGTTTATTTGATGATCTAGATCTTTAACCCAGGGATAGTACTCTAAATTAGATTTTTTGCCTGTCAACTCAATCACAGTCACAAACCGGGACAAGGCGCCCGGTCACATGGTTCGCCCCCAATGCAATGGCTCGCTTTTTGAGCGTGGATCAGGGCAGTACTTTCTTATAGGGTTTGACCACCACCTGTGCATAGACACCGGCGGTGATATAGGGATCGGCGTCGGCCCAGGCCTGGGCAGCTGCCAGGGATGCAAACTCGGCAATCACCAGACTGCCTGTAAACCCGGCGTTACCGGGGTCGTCGTTATCGATCGCCGGGTGTGGTCCGGCCACAAACAGGCGACCTTCATCCTTCAGGGCGTTGAGCCTGGCCAGATGGTCGGCGCGGGCCGATTTGCGCAATTCCAGGCTGTTGGGAACATCTTCACTGATAATGGCGTACAACATAGGGATCGATTCCTGCTGTTCAAGGGGTAGGTGCAATCGGCCCGCCGCTGGGAAACGCGGGCACTAAAGCGTAATCGGTCAAGCGTCAATGCTCGTGGATAATCTCTTCCAGAGTCAGGTGGGTCAGCTTTTGTATGCTGCGAAACAGGTAGAACAGGGCACCCATCATTACCAGGGTGGCGGGCACCGCGATGACGGGGAAGCTGAGTGCCGTCATCTTACCCAATTCCTCATTGAAGGCCGCTGTGCCGGGATCGCTGATCAGCAGTACCTTGGCCAGCACGTAGTTGAGCACGGACGACAGGAAAAAAGACATGGCGATCAGGTAGGAAGCGGTTTCCAGGCTCTTTTCAAAGGCAGCTTCGTTGTCTCTGCTCTTCAGCGCCGCCGTGATTTTGTCTACTTGCAGAATCTTGTCGTTGTAGAGAAAGGTTCTGACCAGGGGGTATCGGGTTTTCAGGGAGAGCAGGGTGGCCAGGCCGAAGATGCCCGGAATGGCCGCTTCTTTGATAGCGATATACTTGGGGTCAAGCTCGAGCAAGCTGATTCCGCCGGTCAGTAATATGCTGATAACCCCCAGGGTGGAAAAGAAATTCAACTTGTGGACACGGATGAAATCCCGCAATCCGTATATCACCGGAAAAGCCAGGGCTACGACTATTGCCCATTTGGTGCCGTGGGCATCATAGGAGGGTGCCAGTCCGGTGGAGAGTAGTTGGTCCAGCTGGGACAGCAACGACAGCACATAAGCGCTCTCGCTGAGTTTCATCAGGATCAGTGTGGGAATAATGATATTGAGCAGCAGGTTGGCGAGCAGGCTCTCGTTCTTCTCGCCGCTGTTCCTGTTTTTACGGGTCTCGTTACGCGGTGGGCGTGAGACCGGTTCCTTCACCTTGGGGAAACTTGTCTCAGAATTCGCTTGTGTCATGTATTGTCTCAGAGATAATGCTTAAAGATTTCAATGAATTAGATGGAGTGTTTAGTTGCCAGTTCACGATTTGCACACCCACAGTAATATTTCAGACGGTATTTTAGACCCTGAAAGTCTGGTGTCGAGAGCCAAAGCCAAAGGGGTTGATGTTATCGCCCTGACAGACCACGACTCAGTGGCCGGTCTGGCCCGCGCCCGGGCCTCGGCCAGGGATTTGGGACTCCAGTTGGTCAATGGTATCGAATTTTCCGGTGTTTGGGGTAAATTGGGTGTACATATTGTTGGTCTGGATATAGATCCCGGCCACCCAGTGATCCTGGAGGCGGTTGCGCATCAGGCCGAAATACGTGAGCTGCGGGCGCAAAAAATTGGTGAAAGGCTCGCCAGGGTCGGTGTCACAGGGGCGTTGGAGGGGGCTCGGGCCATCGCCGGCGATTCGGTGATTGGCCGCCCGCACTTTGCCCGCTATCTGGTGGAGACGGGGGCGGTAACGGGTATGCACCAGGCATTCAAAAAATATCTGGGGGCCGGCAAACCCGGTGATGTCAAGAATCTGTGGCCGGATATGTCCACGGCCATTGATTGGATAAGGGCGGCGGGGGGTGTTGCGGTGCTGGCCCACCCCGAAAAGTACAAGCTGACCCGCACCAGGCTCCGTGCGCTGGTGGCGGATTTTTGCGAGGCGGGTGGCCGTGCTCTGGAGGTTGTGTCCGGGCATCAGGAATCGGGTGTGACCGATTGCCTGGCGCGGCTGGCGACGGAGCGGGGACTCTATGCTTCCTGTGGCAGCGACTTCCATGTGCCAGATCAGCCCTGGCAAGAATTGGGCGCCTTTGGCACAATGCCCGCCGCCTGCAAGCCGGTGTGGCAACTGTGGGCTCCAGCGCAATAAGCCATAGAAAAAGAAAATACAGGAAGGAGCCTCCAACGTGGCCCAGTTTTTCCAGATTCACCCCGAAAACCCACAATCGCGCTTGATCAAGCAGGCGGTGGAAATTGTCAATAAAGGCGGGTTGATCGCCTACCCGACGGATTCCGCCTACGCACTGGGGTGTCATATTGGCGATAAAATGGCACTTGATCGTATTCGCGCCATCCGCAACCTTGACAAGCACCACAACTTTACCCTGATGTGCCGCGACCTGTCGGAGCTGGCTACCTATGCCAAGGTCAATAACCAGGTATACCGGATGATCAAGAATCACACCCCGGGTTCCTACACCTTTATTCTCGAGGCCACCTCAGAGGTGCCCCGCCGCCTGATGCACCCCAAGCGTAAAACCATTGGCCTTCGGGTACCCGACAACCCTATCGCTCTGGAATTGATGCATGTGCTGGGGGAGCCGCTGATGAGCAGCAGCCTGTTGTTGCCGGGGGACGAATTTCCTTTGACCGATCCCTACGATATCCGCGACTCTCTTGAGCATCAACTGGAGCTGGTGATTGATGGCGGTTATTGCGGGATGGAACCCACCACGGTAATTGATCTGACCAGTGAAGTGCCACAGCTTGTGCGCCAAGGTAAAGGTGATTTCTCACCTTTTGAGGCTATCTAATTGATTTTTATGTATTTTTAATTAATCATTAGGTAAACCCCCGGCTGCGCCGGGGGGACTCGAATAGGTTTGACCGATGCTATGGTCTTGTATCCTTAAGTTTCGACCAAGAAACATAGAGGATATACCTATGAGAGACTTTAAAAGTTTGGCGCA
>JBNKHG010000066.1:0-52150 GCA_050290225.1 Cellvibrionaceae bacterium | reverse complement strand
GGAATACATCCGCAATCAGGAACAGGAAGACATACGCAAGGATCAGTTGGAGCTTGGAGGCTGGTAGCGCCTTGGGCGCAATAAGAGCCCTTTGAGGGCGTAACCCAATAAGCTCCCGGCTATGCCGGGAGTCATTTAACTAGCTGATCACCGTGCAATCAATCCCTCAAAACAGTAGCGTACTGAAAAAGTCAATGGAAAAACCTCCACACCAATTTGAAAGGTTTTCCATAGCGGTACATTCCTCCCCTGTGATTAAGTAACTCCAACTATCTGTCGAGGCTACAGCCTTAGCCGTCCCCTACCTTCGCAAGAAGGGACCCTGTTTACACTGTAAACAGGAGAAGCAGATTTTACTCAGTATCGGTCAATACAATTTGATGATCTTCGCTCCTCCGCCAATAGCTGCGGAGCAGACAATTCTGGAGCATAAAAAAACCACCGCAACGGTGGTTTTTTTAATTCGTTACACCCAACCTCCAGGCGAATCACTCACCCACCCGGAATGGGCGCCTGCCGTCAGCGTTTTCAATCAGTCAATTACTTATCTGATTTCCGCATCTCATCCTTGATATGACGGTAGGCATAGCGCCCCACGTAAGCCAGGAACACACAGGTTAAAACAACAATAACCAACCCTGAGACAACCACTTCGTCCATATACATGACTATCACCCCTTTTATAAAAACTGGGGATAGCCTACCGGATGGCTAAAAAATCACCTTGATACCGATCAACAAAACCGGACCCGGGACCTCGAATGAGCGTTGACACTGCCGTCAGGGCTTGAGGCTTTCCACAATCGGTTTCAGGGACTGGTTCCAGACCTGCTCATCCACCACGCCCACGTGCTTGTAACGGATAACACCGCGGGTATCCACCACGTAGGTCTCGGGTGCGCCGAACACCCCCAGGTCGATCCCCAGGCGTCCGTCTTCGTCCACCACATTCAAAACATAGGGATCGTGTAAATCCCTAAGCCATTTGCGTGCGGCCACCGTATCATCCTTGTAGTTGACGCCAATGATCGGAATCCCCTGCTCCGCCAGTTTCATCAGGAAGGGATGTTCGACGCGACAGGAGACGCACCAGGTGGCCCAGACGTTCAGCAGGCTGACCTGGTTCTTGAATAGATCCTGCGTCACCTGCTTCTCGGCTTGTTTCAGGGTGGGCAGGTTAAATGCGGGCACCGGGCGATCGATCAGGGCCGACGGCATACGGTTGGGATCAAGCCCCAGGCCACGCCAAAAAAAGATCGCCAACACCACAAACACCAGCAGCGGCACAAATAATTTCAGTCGTTGCATCGATTCAAATCCGGTTGTGTCATTCTCTGTTATTCGCCAATTGCCCAATCCATGAAGCCGCAGACGTTATCCAAAAAACGCAGGCTTCAGTCATTAAGTCGCGGGCACCGTGTCGGCCAACGGTTCCGGTTTCGGGACCAATACCCGCTTGCGATAACGTTTATCCACCAATGCCACCAGTCCCCCCAGGGCCATAAAGATGGCACCCAGCCAGATCCAGCGCACAAAGGGCTTGAAGTGTACCCGCACCGCCCAGGCCTGACCGCTCTTGTCCAGGGGCTCCCCCAATGCAACATAAAGATCGCGAAACAGGCCCGGGTCAATGGCCGCTTCCGTCATGGTATTGCCGCCGGAGAAATAACGGCGCTTTTCCGGTCGCAAGGTGGTCACCAACTTTTCACCGTCAAATACCCGGATCGTGCCCACATCGGCCTCGTAGTTGGCGCCCCGCTCCCGGGTGATGGATTCGAGACTGTAGCGGAATCCACCCAGTTCCACGGATTTTCCCGACTCCATTCGCAGGTCGCGCTGTTCGCTGTAAATGGTATTGAGGGTCACCCCCAACAGGCTTACGGCGACGCCGATATGGGCGATCACCATCCCCCAGTAGCTGGGCGTTAACTTCCGATAGCCCGCTAACCAGGAGCTCGCATGACGCAACCGATACAGGAGATCGCTTTTGGCCGACAACACAATCCAAAGACCAAGAAACACCGCCACCAGCGCGCCCCAGTGGAAGCTGTCACCGAACAGCACGTCAAACAGCAGCGCCACCGCCAGGCTCACCAACAGAGGCCACCACAGCAGCGCTTTCAAGCGCCCGGCTGAGGTTTTTTTCCAGTTGGTCAGAGGCCCGACGCCAAGTAGCAGGCACAGAAGCCCCATAAACGGCACAAAAAAGAAGTTAAAGTACGGCGGGCCGACTGAAATCTTTCCCCAACCCAATGCGTCGGCAATGAGCGGGTACAAGGTGCCCAGTAACACTGTGGCCATGACCACCACCAACAAGACATTGTTGGCGAGTAAAAAGGTTTCCCGCGACCACACTCCGAACGAGGCCACACTTTTCACGACGGGTGCGCGCAGGGCGTAGAGCGTCAGGGAGCCGCCTACCACGACCGCCAGGAATCCGAGTATAAACACGCCCCGCTCCGGATCGTTGGCGAAGGCATGTACGGAGGTCAACACCCCGGAACGCACAAGGAAGGTCCCCAGCAAACTCAGGCAAAAGGCAAAGATGGCGAGCAGTATGGTCCAGCTCTTGAACACCCCACGCTTTTCAGTGACCGCCAGCGAGTGAATCAGGGCGGTCCCCACCAGCCAGGGCATAAACGAGGCATTTTCCACCGGATCCCAAAACCACCAGCCACCCCAGCCCAGTTCGTAATACGCCCACCAACTGCCGAGAGCGATGCCCAGGGTCAGGAACGCCCAGGCGGTATTGGTCCAGGGACGGGACCAGCGGGCCCAGGCGCTGTCGAGGCGCCCTGACAGTAACGCGGCGATGGCAAAGGCAAAGGCCACCGAAAAGCCCACATAGCCCATATAGAGCATCGGCGGGTGAAAAATCAGGCCCGGGTCCTGCAACAGAGGGTTCAGGTCGGAGCCCTCACGGGGAATATGCGGTAAAAAACGGTCGAACGGGTTGGAGGTAAGAATCGTAAACAGAAGGAACCCCACCCCAATCATACCCATGACCGCCAACACCCGGGCCAGCAGGTCCAGGGGCAGGTCGCGGCTGAAGATACTCACAGCGAAGGTCCAGGCACTGAGAATCAGGACCCACAGCAGCAACGACCCCTCGTGGCCGCCCCAAACCGCGCTCAATTTGTACTGCACCGGCAGCAGGGAGTTTGAGTTTTTGGCGACATATTGCACCGAAAAATCATCCTGCAAAAAGGCGTAGCTGAGACACAAAAACGCCAGTGTCACAAATGTGAAAAAACCCGACGCGAGGGAGCGGCTGGCGCGCATCCATAATACATTGCCGGTATAAGCGCCAAGCAGCGGAAGCGTCGCCAGGCCCAGCGCCAACACCAGCGCCAGGATCAGTGCCAGATGACCCAACTCAGGAACCATAATTCATCCCCTCGCAGGCCTTGGTGTGGTCCCCGGTATTCTGCACTGATTCAGCCACTTCCGGGGGGGTATAGGTTTCATCGTGCTTGGCCAGCACTTCCTGGGCCTGGAAGACGCCTTCGCCGTCGAGACGACCGGTGACCACCACCGCCTCACCTTCGGCGAACAGGTCGGGCAGGATACCGCTGTAATGAATCTGCAACTGCGCGACACCGTCGGTCACCAGAAAATTCACGTCCAGTGATTCGCTGGCGCGTTCGACGCTCCCCGGCAAGACACAGCCGCCGGCACGAATATGCTTGTCCACCGGCGCTTCCCCGGCAACAATCTTGGAGGGCGGGTAAAAGAGATTGATATTCTCCCGCAGCGCATAGCTCATCAGGCCCACGGCCACCGAAGCGAAAACCACGATAAAAATCACGGTTATCAAACGTTGTTTTCTCACCGGATGCATAGTGTTAAGCGACCTCCCCGGTTGAGTTGCGCTCTTGTTTGCGGTCGTTTTTCATACTGTTGATACGTTGCAGGCGCCGCTGCTGCGCAATCAGCCGTTTGCGCTTGCGCAGCGGACTGACCACCAGATACAACAGCACCACCAGTGTCACGCCGTAGGACCCCCAGACATAGGGTCCGTGTCCCGCCATAACAAACCAGTCATTAATCGTGTCAAATTGAAACGTCATAGTGATCTCTTCAGAAACTTACTGGCCTATCGCCTTTACCCATTGGGTACGTTTTTCCCGCTCCAGGATTTCAGCCCGGGTGTAGAGAATCAACACCAGTGCGTAAAAGCAATAGAAACCGGCAATCATCGTCAGTAGTGGATACAGCATGGACGGATGAATGGTGGAAGCCGAAGTCAGTTTCAGGGTCGCAGGCTGATGCAGGGTAAACCACCAATCCACCGACTTGTAGATAATCGGAATATTGACCGTGCCCACAAGTGCCAGAATGGCACTGGCCTTGTTGGCGGTTTCCTGGTGCTGATAGGCCTCCTGCAGGGCGATTACCCCCAGATACAGGAAAAACAGAATCAACATGGAGGTGATACGCGCGTCCCACACCCACCAGGCACCCCAGGTGGGTTTGCCCCAGACCGCCCCCGTCACCAGGGCCACAAACGTCAGGGCCGCACCAATGGGTGCCGCGGACTTCATCACCATATCGGCCAGCTTCATTTTCCAGATCAGGCCGATGGCACCGCTGATGGCCATCACATAGTATCCCGCCAGGGCCAGGGCCGCCGCGGGCACATGGATGAAGATAATACGGTAGCTGTTACCCTGTTTGGCATCCACGGGCGCAAAGGCCAACCCCCAGACCGTGCCCACCACCAACAGCAGCAGGCTCACGCCCGCCAGCCAGGGCAACCACTTTCCCGACTTTTCGTAAAACCAGCGTGGGGAGCCCAACCGGTGAAACCACTGCCAACCCATCTAATCCAGACTCCTCGAACCTGTTAACTGCAGAATACCCACTCTAACGCGCTTCTCACTATTTTACCCTGTTGTCATCCGTTGGGGACGGTACTTTAGGCGTTAATTCGACCCCGGCACTAACCATTAATACTGATGCGCAAGGCGCCAGCCGCCGCCATCGGGGCCAGGACAACCGCCGCCGCCAGCAGTGCCCCCAGTACCGCCAACTGACCGCCCACCGCAAAACCGTCCACCGCACTGCGAACCGCGCTGGCACCGAAAATCAATACCGGTACGTAGAGGGGCATGATGATCAACGACAACAGCAGTCCGCCCTTGCGCAGGGCCACGGTCAGCGCGGCGCCAATGGCCCCGACCAGGCTGAGGGTACCCGTACCCAACAACAGGGACAGGCACAGGGGCAGGTACCCCGCCTCCGGCAACGACAGCATCACCCCAAGCAAAGGTGCCATCAGGGTCAGGGGCAAACCGGTTACCAGCCAGTGCACCAGCACCTTGGCCAATATCAGCATGTAGAGCGGCTGCGGGCTTATCAGTAACTGCTCCAGGGAGCCGTCTTCAAAATCACTGCGAAACAGGCTGTCCAACGACAGCAGTGTGGCCAACAGGGCCACCACCCACAGCATCCCCGGCGCCATACTGGCCAGTACCGCGCGCTCAGGGCTGATTCCCAGGGGCACCATGGTGATCACTATCAGGAAAAACACCAGCGGATTCGCCATTTCACCCCGATGTCGGTAGGCCAGGATAAAATCCCGCCTCAGGGTGGCCCAGAAAGCCGCGCCCAGACTCGGACTCGGCAGGACGAATGGCTCAGGTGCGTTCATCATCCAGCTCCTCGTCCTGCTCTTGAGCGCAGCCTTCAATCGCGTCAACGGCCGGCTGGTAGTCCAGTAAATTGATCTTTTTCAGTTGCGGTACGTTCATATCCTGGTGGGTCGTCAATACCACCAGCCCGCCACCGGCAGCATGCTCAGCCAGCAGCTCTTCCAGCTTGGCCACGCCCTGTTTGTCGATGGCGGTGAAGGGTTCGTCCAGCACCCAGACCTGGGCCGGTGTCAGATAGAGTCTCGCCAGCGCTACCCGGCGGTGTTGCCCGGCCGAGAGGCTGTAACAGGGCACGTCTTCGAATCCGTAGAGGCCCACCGCATCCAGGGCGGTATCGATATCCGTCTGGGTGTGACCGGCATTCATGCCGCTGAACCAGCGCAGGTTCTCCCGCGGCGTCAGCGCTTTTTTCACGCCTGGCAGGTGGCCGAGATAAAGCGCGTGATTCAGGTAATCCAGACGGGAGTCCTGGAAAAGCCTGCCTCGCCAGTACAGCTCACCCTGGTAGTCGTGCGACACGGTTGTCAGAATTCTCAGGAGACTGGTTTTACCGCTCCCATTGGGGCCCTCCACCTGGACAATATCGCCTGGAAACAGTTGCAGATCGAGACTGGCGAACAGTTGGCGCCCGTCCCGTTCACACCCCAAACGCTTTAATTCCAAAATCGGACTACTCAAATTTTACCCACAAAGACAGTTAACTTAGGACCCACTTACTCAATCTCGCCCCTAAAAGGATTAACCTATCTTCAGGATGGACAGACCTAGAGGACTATGATTTGGTTTAAAAACGCTTATAGTTTGGAAAGAAGCTTACAGTGTACAGCTAACGGCCAAGCTACTGAAAAACAAGCTCCTGAAAAACAAGCTACTGAAAAATAGGCATTTGCCGTGAACTGTGAACTAAACCGTTGTTTCCGTGTAAACACTAATTAACAGCTACCGCTATAATGAATGCGGATTATAACGACCCTGTCGCCTAAATTTCACCTCAGTAGGGGTAAATCTTTGCAAAGCTGCAAATTCTGGTGGTATTCCGACTAAACGATGGCCATTGAGATCAAACCACAGCTACCGGGCCGGTCGCAGACGCTATCGCCTCCTGGTTCAGAAACAGCGCCTGGTGGTTCAGAAACGGTAAAGTCGCCCTCTGTCGCTACCGACTCCCTGAGCGCGCTCCTCAGCAGGACCTCTGGTGCGACCATCACCGCCAAGGTACTGGCAGTCGTACAGGCAACTGAAGAACTGCGCCAGCAGTTAACGCTGTCTCACTCAGCCGAGGGCGACCGGCAACCACCCCCGGCAGTGACTCGCCTGCTTCAATCCCCACAGCTACAGCTGCTCAAACTCCAGGTACAGAATCAAATACTCACCACGTTTACCGATCAAACGCTAAAACCGGGCGATAACCTGCAGCTGCGGTTGGACAGCAGTCGGCGCCTGACGATTGTCTCTGGCAAGGAAGAAACATCGGCGCCGGCATCGAAAGTCATCCCGTCGGAAGCACCCGGAAAATTAGTGGCGGATTCCCTGCGCGTTGCCTTGCCACGACAACAACCGCTGCAGCAGGTTTTTGCGGCATTGCTAAAATTCATCCAACTCCCGGCAGCTACCCAGCATCAACTGGGAACCCATCAATTGGCCAAAGCCAGCCTCCAGCTGCTCCGACAGTTGCCGACGCTACCGCAATTGAGCCAGCCCCAGTCCCTGAAAACCGCACTGCGAAACAGTGGCCTGGTACTGGAACAACGCTTGGCCCAGTTGGCCCCCACAGTCAATCAAGCAGAGGGCGCGCGTGAAAACCGGACAGCTCCGGGAACAGCGCCCGCTCACAAAACCGCCTACCAGACACCCACAAGCCAGGCCCTGCTCCCCCCGAAACCAGGTTTCAACGCCAATCAGAGCCATAACCGCCCGTTGTCCTCGAAACCCGCCGTGGATACCCCCCCCGCCACCGGGGACCTCAAAGCCGGCTTGCTCAAATTGCTGGGAGTCCTCCCGGACCAGCCCCGTCCGGGTGCCGGTCAGCCGCCGGAAACGATGGTCAGCCTGCTGTCCAGGGTGCCGGTCGGCGAGGACAACCATCAGCGGCTACTGCAATTGCTGCAATCTCTACCCACCAAATCGTCGGCAGAACTGGGCTCACGCGAATTGCACATGCAACTGACGCTGCTGCTCCACCAACAGCTACTGGCCGGCCTGGCAAAAATTCAAATGCAACAACTACAATCCCTGGGCCATCAACAGAACCAGCCGGATAGCCCACAACCGACACAGAATCTGAATATCGAGTTGCCAGTGCGCCTGGGGCAGGAAACCAGCAGCCTGCAACTTCAGATTGAAGACGACTGGGTAGAGCAACCCTCCGCTTCAGGCAGCAGCGAAAAAGTGCGCCAGTGGGAGGTGCTGCTCTCTTTCGAACTCCCCTCCCTGGGGGAATTTCACGCGCATTTGAAAGTCATCCATGACAGTGTGTCCGCCCGCCTCTGGGCGGAACGGGCAGAAACCCTGAAAGCGGCCAAAGCCAGGCTCAACGAACTGCAGCAACAACTGCAAAATCAGGGCATCAAGGTCACCAAACTCGAATGCTTCCAGGGCAAACCGCCCGGCAGGCAGAATCCCATTGGCTACTCGCTGATCGATATCACCACATGAATACCCACTTTACGCCCGACGAACTGCAAAAGGCGGTGGCGCTCTACTACGACGGCCACAACGCCCCCACAATAACCGCCAAGGGCGTGGGGGAAACCGCCGCCGAGATCCTGGAGATCGCCCGCGAGCATGACATTCCCCTGTGCGACAATCCGGGTTTGACCGACTTGCTGGTAAGGCTGGAACTGGGGGATGAAATTCCTGAGGCCCTCTATATCGCCGTAGCCCACATCATCGCCTTTGCCTATCAATTGCAGGGCAAACAGCCGGACGACAATACAGTCAACGCTGGTAATGATGACTAACGGGTGTCAATCGCCCGCCGGAAACGTGACGGGTGCCAGCCGGTGCCAATGGCACCCGGTACATTGACGAGACCTACAGCCATTGCCTGCACACGGTGTCTGCGGCGAAACCTCAGGGCAACGCTCAACCGGGCAAAATATCACTTTGAAGACATACGAGTACGCCTTCAAGGTGATAGACGCATATTATGATAGGTAGGCTTCGATCCGGCCTGAGTGGCTGAGGTGCCTTCAGAAACAAGCCGTAGACCCCTCCCTGGACCCAAAGCACTCGTTGCACTCGCGGGGCCGGCCCGGGGCTCGGGCGCGACGTCCTTGTCGCGCACGGTTTCCGAAGGCACCTCAGTCACTCAGGCCTGACATCGCAGTGGATTCGCGGAGTTAAGGCGTCATTATCAAAGTGAAAGAATCTAGGGTTTTAACCAGATACAGGCGCCATCACTCTTTTTTTCAATCTCTGCCAGCTTCTGTTCGTGCGCCATCAGCTCATGTTCATTGGCTGCGATCACCGGCAACTGCGGGCGGTCGGGTGCCAGCCTTCGGATACTGCTGACCCTGCCGTCACCATTCTCCTCCGATTGACCGGCGCTCAGTGACAGCGCCGTCTGCCCCCCCGTCATCAGAAGGTAAACATCGGCCAGAATTTCCGAGTCCAAAAGGGCGCCGTGCAGATCACGCTGGGAATTATCGACACCGTAGCGTTTGCACAGTGCATCCAGGTTGTTGCGTTGGCCCGGATGTTTCTCCCTGGCCAGTGCAAGGCTGTCGATGACCTTGCAGTGCTGAGTCAGATCGCCAAAACCATTGGCGCCAAGCAGTTTTGACTCATGATTAAGGAAACCGATATCAAAGGGGGCGTTGTGGATAATCAACTCAGCGCCGTTGACGAATTCGAAAAATGCCTGGGCAATTTGGGCGAATACCGGCTTATCCACCAAAAACTCGTTGGTGATACCGTGAACCTCCATGGCACCTTCATCCACAACACGCTCTGGGTTGATGTACTGGTGGTAATGCCTGCCGGTCAGGCGGCGACCGACCATCTCCACGCAGCCGATTTCAATAATACGGTGACCCTGGCTGGGTTCCAGGCCGGTGGTTTCCGTATCCAATACAATTTGTCGCATGCTCGCCTCAGTTATTCTGTTCGGTTAGGAAAGTTCATCGATACCGCGATTGGCCAGACTATCGGCAATTTCATTTTCCCGGTGACCGGTATGCCCCCTGACCCAGTGCCACTCGATATCGTGGCGCCGGGATTCCTGATCGAGGCGTTTCCAAAGGTCCTCGTTGACCACGGGCTTTTTAGCGGACGTCTTCCAGCCATTTTTCTTCCAGTTGAAAATCCATTGGGTGATGCCCTGACGTACATACTGGGAATCGGTAGTCAATTTCACCCGACAGGGCTCCTTGATGGCCGCCAGCGCCTGGATAGCCGCCATCAATTCCATCCGATTGTTTGTGGTTTTTTTCTCCCCCCCATAAAGGGGCTTTTCCACGTCACCGTACCGCAACAGGGCACCCCAACCACCGGGTCCGGGGTTACCCCGGCAGGCCCCATCGGTAAAGACTTCGACTTCTTTCAATGTCACTCCTGAATAGTGTTTGAGCCAGTTTCCATTGAGCTGGCGTGTTAAGAGGGTTTGTTGCGGGAACTGCCCACCGGCTCCGACAATCTCGGCGATGCTTTACGCACGCCCAGCGAGCGAATCGGGTTAAAGGCTTGCCAGTCGGGTTTAATCGCAGTCATTGCGGTCACATCCTTACGCGCCACGATCAGGTAAAAGCCCCCCAAAGGACTGTTGAATCGCTTGCCCCAATGTTCCAACCAGCGCAAACGTCGCATGATACCGGTTTGTTGTAGAGGCGGTCGATAAAAACCCTGTTCGATGGTCACTGCTTCGAAATCAAGCAGGTTCAACCAGTCCAACACCCTTGCCAGCCGTAGCGAATGGTGGCGCCAGTGGATACTGCGCCCGAACATGCGCCCAAAGAACTTGAACAGCCCGAACCCGCTGATCGGGTTAAAACCGACAATCACCACATGGCCCCTGGGGATTAACACCCGCGATGCTTCACGGAGTAATTGGTGCGGGTTTTCGGAATACTCCAGCACATGGTGCAAAACCACCACATCGAGGGCCTCTGACGCCAACGGCAGGTGTTCGATGTCGGTGAGGCCCTCAGCGCCCAAGGCTTCCACACCGTTTTCCTTACCACAGGACGGCCTGAGTGGCGCCAGGGAAAAACAGTGCTGCACACGGCTGTTGCGGGCCAAACGCAGCTTGTTGCTGATACTTAACTCAAGCAGATGGTAGCCAAACAGAAAGCTCAGCGCCTGGTCCAGACGCTCGCTCTCCTCTTCCACCAGGGCCTGCCCCAGCGGCGTTTCCATCCACGCCTCCAGCGATGACTGGGTCTGCTGAAAGGGCATCACACCGAACCGCTGGTGCAGCGTGCGGCGAAACTGCTGGCCCCAACTTTTTATATGTCTCCTCGCCACGGGTTTACTCCTGTCGACGTTCAATTCGGGGGCGTAATATCCCACACTGGCCGCTTGCCCTGCCTTTTATTATTATGAACGGAATCAGGGATCATCACTAGAGTACCAGTGCCGGGACAGACTATGATCGAGGTTTATCCAATACCCGCTTTCCAGGACAACTACCTGTGGCTTTTCCATCAACGGGACAGCAACCGCGCCTATGTGGTCGACCCGGGTGATGCCGCACCCGTGGAAGCCACGTTGAAGGCCCGGGATCTGCAGCTGGCGGGCATTTTGATCACTCATCACCATTACGACCACATCGGCGGTATCGAACAATTGCTGAACCACCACCGGGTCCCGGTCTATGGACCCCACTCCAACAACATCCCGGCGATCACTCATCCGCTGCGTGAAGGCGAGCGGATTGAACTGGACGCGGGGATGTGTTTTCGCATTCTGGAAATACCGGGCCATACGCTGGACCATATAGCCTATTTCTCCCAGGCTGGCGACCAGTCGCTGCTGTTTTGTGGCGACACCCTCTTCGCCGGCGGTTGCGGGCGCCTGTTTGAGGGGACCGCGGCCCAGATGCACCGGTCGCTGGCAAAGCTGGCGGCCCTGCCCGCCGACACCGCCATCTATTGTGCCCATGAGTATACCCTGGCCAACCTGGCGTTTGCCCAGGCGGTGGAGAGCGATAACGCGGCACTCAATGAACGGATCGCCCGGGACACCGCGACCCGCAAACGGGGGGATCCGACAGTGCCGTCCACCCTGGGTCTGGAGTTGGCAACCAACCCGTTTTTACGCTGTTCCCATGAGTCGGTAAAATCCGCGGCGGAGGAGCAGGCAGGCGGTCCGCTCGCCAGCCCCGAAGAAGTATTGGCAGCGGTTAGACAGTGGAAAGACAATTTCTAGGCCTTTGTTGGACTTAGGACTCCTGGGGGACCGGCGCCCGGATTAGCAAGGCTACGCGCGTCAAAAGTGTTATCGGTTCGATAACGCATGACCTAATAAAAGGCCAGCAGGGCAACAGGGAAAAACAGGAAAACACTACTCAGCCCACAAATAATGACATTGACTGCCGACTTTGGGGAAAGCGGCCTGTACATTAATTGACCGCGGCGCGACTCATCCTTAGAATCGCCAACTTTTTGAAACCGGACTTCCGGCTCGCGATAGACACGTGCGCACTTTCACAAAATGCGTCGTGTCACACACAGCCGCCGCGGTCGACACCAATAAGCAACAAGAACAAGGATCTAATGACAATCCCCAAGATACTCTCGCTGCTCCTGATCGGCCTTTTAAGTAGCTGTAAAAGCGTTATCCCGCCCGATCTTGTAAATCATAGTGCTGACAATACAGCCGGCAACCCGATCCTCCCGATTGACCCGGCCGAGGAGCGCCTCTGTCGGGTGACGGCCAAGCAACTGGATCAATTCGATCCCCCGGATTACGACAATCTCTGGGACCGGTTACGGGCAGGTTATCAGTTACCCCAGGGCGAGCACCCGCGAATCGATACCCATTTCGAGTGGTACGCCAACAACCCCCGGTATATGGAGCGGGTGTCGGAGCGGGCCGACCGCTACCTGTTTCACATCGTCGAACAGCTCGAGGCACAGGAAATGCCCCTGGAATTGGCCTTGCTACCGATTGTGGAGAGCGCATTTGATCCCTTCGCCTACTCCCACGGGCGGGCTTCGGGCATCTGGCAGTTCATCCCCGCCACCGGTAAAAACTTCGGCCTCAAGCAAAACTGGTGGTACGACGGGCGCCGGGATATTGAAGCCTCTACCGAAGCCGCCCTGCGCTATTTAAGCTATCTGCACCAGCGCTTTGACGGCGACTGGCTGTTGGCGCTGGCCGCCTACAATACCGGCGAGGGCAATGTCTCGAGGGCCATTACCAAAAACCAGCGGGCCGGCAAGCCCACCGACTTCTGGTCGCTGTCACTGCCCAAGGAAACCCGTGCATACGTTCCGCAGCTGCTGGCTCTGTCGAAGTTGATTGCCGACCCGGAGCCCCACCAAGTCGCCCTGCACCCGATTCCCAACCAGCCCCATTTTGAAAGAGTGGATATCGGCTCCCAGATCGACCTGGCACAGGCTGCGGAGCTGGCGCAACTGGATATCGATGAACTCTACCTGTTGAACGCCGGCTACAATCGCTGGGCCACGGATCCCAAAGGTCCGCACCACCTGCTGCTACCCGTCGACAAAGCGGCACCCTTTCGCCAAAAACTATCGGAGATTCCCAGTGACGAACGCATCGGCTGGGAGCGCTACCGGATCAAGGCGGGTGACTCCCTGATCTCCCTGGCCAAACGCTTTAATACCAGCGTCAAGGCTCTCAAGCAGAGCAATAACCTGCGCGGTAATACCATTCGCCAGGGACGCACGCTATTGATTCCCGTGGCCACCAAACCCGCCAACCACTATGCCTTTAGTGCGGAACAACGCCTGGAACGCAAGCAGGCCAGGGCCCGGGGCAAGTCCGGCAGCAAGCGCATTGAGTACCGGGTTCAGCCCGGTGACAGTCTCTGGAAAATCGCCCGTCGCCACGATGTCCGTGTAGCATCACTGGCCCGCTGGAACGGCATGGCCCCCAAGGATGTTCTCAAGCCCGGTCAAAAGCTGGTGATCTGGACCAACAACAAGCAATTGGCCCGCGCATCCACATCTCCCGGCAACAGCAAAGGCATCATCCGCAAGGTGGCCTATCATGTGCGGCAAGGTGACTCACTGGCCCGCATTGCGGGGAAATTCAACCTGTCGGTCAAGGATATCCTGAAGTGGAACCCGGTTAAGAGAAACAGCTATATCCATCCGGGGCAGCTGTTGACCCTCTTTGTTGACGTTACCCGGGTCAACTAGTACTTCTTTTTGCCTTTGGGCGACTTCACCTTCCGGGACATCATCTGCAGACTCATCTGGGTCTGCAGCACAAAATGCCGAAAACTTTCGAACAGTTCTTTCTGCAAGCTGCCACCCAGGTTCCAACGATCGGCGTAAAACATAGCAACATTGCGATTGTTAACGTTGATGGCGGCGACAAAGGCCGGATACTTACCCAATACCGACAGGGTGTCCGGGCAGTAAAGGTGTTTGAGCCCTGGGGTGGTCGCCGGGTCGATCCAAAGCGGCTCGCCCTGCTTGAGGGTGTGGGTAAAAATATTTTCGTCCCGGGGGCCAAGGCCAAACTGAAACTTCTCTCGCCACTTTTCCGTGCCCCCCCCAAGAATATACTTGGCCTCCAGGCGATCCTTGTTGACAAAGGCCACGCAGACCCGCTCCAGACCAATGCCCCTGTGCAGCCCCTCCAGCACCATTTTGAAAATGGTATTGATGTCCAACTTCTCAGACAGGGCCGTGGACAGCTCGCGCAAAATATTCAACTGCAACTGGGCATCGACTTTCATCACCCGGTTCTTTTCCGGATCCACCTCACCGACGTGGCTTTGCGCGGAGGGAATCAGGTGACAGACCTTTGCCGCGCCGTAAGTCAGCGCAACGGCGGCGGCTTCATCCGCGGCCTCCATGACCATTTGACGTACCTGGGCGTAGGGTTGATCGGAAAATTTAGCCACTTTACTGAGGGTTGCGGCCATTTCCGACGAATCCCAGCCATGCAGGGCCGAGCGGCTGATTTCCTCACCCAGACACACGGCGGCCACTTTGGGCGTTGGTGACGCCGACGGGTAAAGGGCATCCTCCAGGGTTTCCCCCAGGGTCCAGACGCCCGCCAGGGCTTTGGTAATGGCTTTGGCGGATGTGCCGGTCACCTGCTCCATCGCTTCCCTGAAATTGTGATTGCCAGTCGCCAGCAACGCTTCCAGATCATCGGCAGCGTTATCAACACACGCCCAGAACGCCATTTCCCCCAGGTGATACAGAAGTGCAGCAATAAATACCTCCTCCCTGGCACCATCCTTTGTGTGTCGAACCAGGTTTCGGGCCTGAACCGCGGCGTGAAAGGCCTTGGCCATGGCTTCCAGCAATCGCTCCCGGGGTTGCTTGCCCAGTAGTGAATCGATCACCATCACCGACACACAGATCGCCCTCACGCCGGTAAAACCGATAAGCACGATGGCACGACTGACGGTATTGATGGGGTAACTGGAAGGATTATATTGAACACTGTTGGCAATCCGCAGCACCTGCGAGGTAAGGTTTGCGTCCTTTAAAATAACGCTGGCCAGCTGATTGACATCGGATTCATCGCTGCCGGTTAGCTCATTTAGCTCCTTGACCACGGTGGCCAGAACCGGCATTTCAATTTTGCCCAGTTTTTCCACCCAGGCCTGCAGTCCTTTAATCGCCATTAGCCCCTTCGCCTCCGATCGTTTTATGCATCCGACATTGTAGCCTAAGCTATTGAAAATATTTAAGAACTTGTTACCGTAAAGACCCTCTAATTAGGCTGGAAGGCCCCGAATCAGCCCTTTACGGACATCTCTATGATGACATTTTGTTCACTATTTACTCGCTGTCGCTTCCTGCCAGGCCCCTTATTGGCCCTTGCCCTGACTATTTTCCCTGTCGCGGCCGCGCAGGCGGGGGGAGAGATTATCCGTAGCCATGCCATCGCCATGCACGGTAAGGCCAAGTACGGACCCGACTTTGAGCGTTTCGACTATACCTCCGCCAAGGCCCGGAAGGGTGGACGGGTAAAGTTATCGGCCATCGGCACTTTCGACAGTCTCAATCCCTTTATTCCCAAAGGCACTCCCGCCAGCGGCCTGGGCCTTATCTATGACACCCTGACTACCCGCTCCTACGACGAACCCTTTACTGAATACGGCCTCCTG
This sequence comes from Cellvibrionaceae bacterium, assembly GCA_050290225.1. GTDB lineage: Bacteria > Pseudomonadota > Gammaproteobacteria > Pseudomonadales > Cellvibrionaceae > JBNKHG01. Next base: position 36,235 of record JBNKHG010000066.1, on the reverse strand, counting down.
GCCGAACAATTGGAATACCCTGAAGACCGCAGTTGGATTATCTACCACCTCAACCCCAAGGCCCGCTTCCACGACGGCGAACCGGTGACGGCTGACGATGTGGTCTTCACCCTCAAGTTGCTGCGCGAGCAAGGCAACCCCTTTTACCGGTACTACTATGCCAATATCAAAAGCGTGGAAGCGCTCGCACCCCACAAAGTCAAATTTACGTTCGACGGAAAAGACAACCGGGAGCTGGCATTGATCACCGGTCAACTGCAGATCCTACCCAAGCACTACTGGGAAAAGCGCGACTTTGCCAAGGCGTCCCTGGAACCGCCCCTGGGTAGTGGGCCCTATCGCATCAAGTCCATGGAACCGGGCCGCAGCCTCACTCTGGAAAGAGACCCGAACTACTGGGCCAGAAATCTGCCGGTCAATCGTGGGATCTATAACTACGATGAAATCCGTTACGACTACTACCGCGACCAAAATGTGGAGTTCGAGGCCTTCAAAGCCGGTGAATTTGACTTTCGGGTGGAAACCTCCGCAAAAACCTGGGCAACCGGCTACAACTTCGACGCGGTCAAGCAGGGTCGGTTAAAAAAGGTACAGATCAAGCACAATAATCCCACCGGTATGCAGGGCTACCAGTTCAACCTGCGCAGGCCGCTGTTTCAGGATCGGGCGCTGCGGGAGGCGATCGGCTACGCGTTCGATTTCGAGTGGTCCAATAAAAACCTCTTTTACGGACAGTACAGCCGCACCCTCAGCTTTTTCTCCAATTCAGATCTCGCCTCTTCGGGTCTGCCCGAAGGAGAGGAGCTTGCTGTGCTGGAACGGTTCCGTGACCAATTACCCCCGGAAATCTTCACGCAACCATTTACACTTCCCACTACCGAAGGCAATGGGAAAAACCGTAAAAACCTGCGATCAGCCAAAAAGCTTCTTGAGCGTGCCGGTTACAACATCAAAAACAACCAACTCTACCCACCCGGCGGAGAGAATCCGGTTGAATTTGAAATTCTGCTGGTTTCCCCTGCGTTTGAGCGCATTACCAATCCCTTTGTTAAAAATCTGCACCGCCTGGGCATCAAAGCTCAGGTGAGAATTGTCGATGCCTCGCAATACATCAACCGTCTGCGCAACTTCGACTTTGACATGATTGTTCGCACAATCGCGCAAAGTACCTCGCCCGGGAATGAACAGCGGGATTTCTGGCACTCGAGCGCAGCCGACTCCGAGGGCAGTCGCAATATAGGCGGACTGAAGGACCCCGTTATCGACCAGCTGGTCGACCTGGTGATAAGCGCCCCCAGCCGAGAATCCCTGGTAGCCCGTACCCGGGCACTGGATCGGGTGTTGTTAAACAAGCATATCGTTGTCCCCCAGTGGCACTCAAAATACCACCGCCTCGCCTACTGGGATAAATTCCAACAGCCGGCAATATCCACCACTTATGACCCCGGATTTGGTATGGGTTTCTTCACCTGGTGGATCGACGATAGCAAACAGGGTCGACTGCAGGGACAGAATCGCTGATGTCGACCTATATTCTGCGGCGCCTGCTTCTGATTCTGCCAACCCTGTTGGGAATTCTGGTAATCAATTTTGTACTGGTACAAGCCGCACCCGGCGGTCCGGTCGAGCAGATGATAGCCACCCTGGAGGGCCATGGCGGCTTGGGCATCCAACAAAACCTGACCGGATCGGCGGAGGGTACCGGCAACGGCCAGACCTCCAACTACCAGGGCAAGCGTGGCCTGCCTCCCGAACTGATCGCCGAAATCGAGAAGCTTTACGGTTTCGACAAACCCGCCCATGAACGCTTCTGGCAGATGCTCGTCAATTACACTCGATTCGAATTCGGCGACAGCCTGTTTCGAAACAGTAGTGTCACCGGTCTGATCGTCGAAAAGCTACCGGTATCCCTGTCGCTGGGACTTTGGAGCACGCTTGTGATCTACCTGGTATCGATTCCACTGGGCATTAAAAAGGCGGTCAATCACGGTTCGAATTTCGACATCTGGACCAGCGCGGCCATTATTGTCGGTTATGCCATCCCCGGCTTTTTGTTGGCCATTTTGTTGATCGTGCTGTTTGCCGGCGGCAGTTATCTGCACCTGTTCCCCCTTCGCGGCCTTACCTCCCCCAACTTCGACCAACTCAGTTTCGGCCAACAGATACTGGATTATTTTTGGCATCTGCTCCTGCCACTGATCGCCTACACGATTGGCGGCTTTGCCACCCTGACCATGATGACAAAAAATTCGTTTCTGGATGAGATTAACAAGCAGTATGTCCTCACCGCTAAAGCCAAGGGTTTAACGGAAAAACAAGTGCTCTACCGTCACGTATTTCGCAATGCCATGTTAATTATTATCTCCGGATTCCCCGCAGCCTTTATCAGTATTTTCTTTGCCGGCTCCCTGCTGATTGAGGTGATCTTTTCCCTGGATGGGCTTGGCCTGTTAGGCTTCGAATCAGTGATCAACCGCGACTATCCGGTGATATTCGGCACGCTGTTTATATTCACCCTGTTGGGTCTTGTGGTAAAACTGATTTCGGACTTGGTCTACGTACTGGTCGACCCCCGAATTGATTTCGAAACACGCGGGGCCTGATCGATTGTGAACGCCCAGCAACCCACAACCCATTCTGCAACGACGCCTTCAGCGCGCCAGCGGTTACTGCGATTGAGCCCATTAAATCAACGACGTCTGCAAACCTTTCGCAAAAACCGCCGGGCCAGTTGGAGCCTGGCCATCTTTGCGCTGTTTTTCTTCCTGACACTGTTTGCCGAACTGATCGCCAATGACAAACCGCTAGTGGTTGGCTTTGAGCAGCAGTTGTACTTTCCTGTATTGAAAAGTTACCCGGAAACCGTTTTCGGTGGAGATTTCGATACGGAAGCAGACTATCGCGACCCCTTTGTGGTTGAGCTGATTGAAGAAAATGGCTGGATTCTCTGGCCTCCCATCCCCTTTAGCTATAACACCCATATTACAGATCTGGATATTCCCGCACCGTCGCCACCCAGCGCCCAAAACTGGCTCGGTACTGACGACCAGGCCAGGGACGTGCTGGCACGGGTGATATACGGTTATCGGATATCCATTCTCTTTGCCCTTGTGCTTACGGGTGGCAGTGTCGTTATAGGTGTCTGTGTCGGTGCGATACAGGGTTATTATGGGGGCAAAATCGACCTGCTGGGACAACGCTTTCTGGAAATATGGGGCGGGTTACCGGTGTTGTTTTTGCTGATTATCATGGCCAGTATCGTCACTCCGCAGTTTTGGTGGCTGCTGCTGATCATGCTGCTTTTCAGCTGGACGGGGTTAGTGGATGTGGTGCGCGCCGAATTTTTACGCGGTCGCAACCTTGAATATGTGCGGGCCGCACGCGCATTGGGACTCAGCAACCACAAAATCATGTTTCGCCATATACTGCCCAATGCCATGGTGGCCACCGTAACCCTGACACCTTTTCTGCTGACCGGCGCTATCACTACTCTGACCTCGCTCGATTTCCTCGGCTTTGGCCTGCCGCCGGGCTCGGCGTCTCTGGGGGAACTGGTGCAACAGGGGAAAAACAATTTGCAGGCCCCTTGGCTGGCCGTCACCGCTTTTTCCGTACTTGCCACCATGTTGACGCTGCTGGTGTTTATTGGCGAGGGGGTGCGGGATGCACTGGATCCACGCTTGATTACGGTGCCTAACAAATGAACCGCGAACCGCTTCTGCACGTCCACGACCTCTCCATCTCCTTTCACCAGGGGGAGACCGTCAGCCACGTCGTCAAAAATGTCAGCTTCGATATTCACAAGGGCGAGACACTGGCATTGGTCGGGGAGTCGGGCTCGGGAAAATCCGTTACCGCCTACGCGATAATGCGATTACTGCCCTACCCCATGGCCTTTCATCCCAGCGGCGAGATTTGGTTTGAGCAGCAGGATTTGCTTCAGCTGCCCGAACAGACCATGTTACAGCTGCGCGGTAATCGTATCGGCATGATCTTCCAGGAACCGATGACCGCGCTCAACCCGCTCCATACGGTGGAAAAACAAATTGCGGAAATCCTGATTTTACACAAGGGATTGGATAAAACGGCGATACGAAAGCGTACTCTGGAATTACTGGAGTTGGTACAGCTGCCGAACCCGGAACAACGACTCGGCGCCTATCCCCATGAGCTCTCTGGCGGACAGCGTCAACGCGTAATGATCGCCATGGCCCTGGCCAACGAACCAGATATACTGATTGCCGACGAGCCCACAACGGCACTGGATGTTACCGTTCAGCGCGAGATACTGAATCTACTCATGACCCTGCAGGCCAAACTCGACATGGCACTGCTGTTAATTACCCACGATTTGGGCGTGGTTAAGCACTTTGCCGATCGGGTCGCGGTCCTGTATGACGGCTGCCTGGTGGAACAGGCCCCTACCACCACCCTCTTTAACTCGCCCCAGCAGGCTTATACCCGGGAGCTGTTGCAGAGCGAACCCTCGGGGCACCCCATATCCGTCAAGACCGACACTGGCCACACCCGATTGCGCACTGAAGCATTGTCAGTCAGTTTCCCCCTGAACAAACCGCTGTTTCGAAAGCCGGACAAGTTTTTACATGCGGTGAAAGCGGCCAGTATTTCAGTCCCCGCCGGCACTACGCTGGGCATTGTCGGGGAAAGTGGCTCCGGAAAATCCACCCTGGCACTGGCTATACTACGCCTGATCAGCTCCCAGGGTTCTATCCGCCTGGATGAGCACGAACTCCAGGGCCTGGGGGAGAAGGAGATTCGCCCGCTTCGGAAGTCAATGCAAATTGTTTTCCAGGATCCTTTCTCCAGCCTCAGCCCGCGTATGACGGTCAGTGAAATCATTGCCGAAGGGCTGAGCCTGCACTCACCTATGCCGGAAGCCGGTATTGACGCCAAGGTCGTGGAGGTCATGCGGGAGGTGGACCTGGACCCAGACACACGCCACCGCTATCCCCATGAATTTTCAGGTGGCCAACGCCAACGTATTGCCATCGCCCGGGCACTGATCCTCGACCCGGAACTGGTGTTTTTGGATGAACCCACCTCAGCTCTGGACAGAGCCGTACAGGTACAGGTAGTCAATCTGCTGCGGCGACTACAGCGCGAACGTGGAATCACGTATATTTTCATCAGCCATGACCTCAAAGTGGTCAAAGCGCTGAGCCATACTATCGCCGTGATGCGCAAAGGCGAGATTGTGGAGTACGGACCCGCGGAAAACGTTTTCCAGCGCCCCACTCAGGCTTATACCCGAGAGTTGCTTGAGGCCACATTGAACTAGTACTTTTGACAAGGGCGACGCCATTGCCCTCACACGACACCTTGCGGCGAAACACCAGGACAACGCTGAATAGGGCAATATCACCTTGCAAGCGTACCAGACCTTTCGATGAGGAACAGCACACTATCCAGTTCCCGGGTCATGGGGTACACTAGAAAACCTCCAGCCGTCGCGGTTAAATAATAACAATCCTCATGAGTTACCCAGTGCTCCTCGACGAAGATCAAAGAGACTGCCTCCAGGAAATTACCAATATCGCCATGGGCCAGGCCGGGGACAATCTCGCGCGCCTGCTCAACGCATTTGTCATTCTATCCATACCCCATATCGATGTACTCAGACCTGCAGATATCGCCATGGCACTGCAATCGATAGAGGGCGACAATAGGGTCTCCGGTGTATGCCAGGGTTTTATCGGCAGCGGCATCGCCGGTGAAGCCATGTTGATATTCAACGATACCAGCTTTTCCGACCTGGCCGCGCTTTTGAATTATGAAGGTGAAATTGATACCCAGGCAGAGCACGAATTGTTAATGGATTCCGCCAATGTGCTTAACGGCGCCTGCCTGAAAGGTATCGCCGAGCAGATTGACGCCGACTTCAGCTTCGGCCCGCCCATGCTGTTGGGGCAGCATTGCCGCGTCGAAGATCTGTTACAAAACAGCGGCAACGACTGGCAGCAGGCTCTGGTAATCGAAATCAATTACAAGATAGAAAATCACAATATAAACTGTGACCTGCTATTGGTGATTACCGAAGATTCCGTTGAAAGGCTAAGCGGAAAACTCGCATATCTTCTTGGCTGAGAAATTCGCGTGAGAGCAGAGACATAACCCAGGGTTCATTGATGAACAACGACGGCATTTTCAAAGATGTGCACTGGATAATGGACGCCCTGCAAAGCATCGACGCCGGTTTGGTGGTACTGGATCGAACCTACCGCATCCAGCTGTGGAACAGCTTTATGCAAAACCACAGTGCCATTATGCCTTCGGAAGCCTTGGGCAAAACACTGTTCGAGCTGTTTCCCGAATTGCCGGAGAGCTGGTTCAAACGCAAGGCACAATCGGTATTTGTACTGCGTAACGCCGCCTTCACCACCTGGGAACAACGACCCTTCCTGTTTCGCTTTAATCACTACCGCCCCATTACCGGCGCTGCGGATCATATGTATCAAAACAGCACAATTGTGCCGATCAGCAATGTCCGCGGTGAAATCGAGCATATCTGCCTGATTCTCTATGACGTTACGGACACCGCTACCAACAAGCTGGCACTGGAAGCCGCCAACAGGCAACTGGAATACCTAAGCCAGACTGACGCATTAACAGGTCTGAACAATCGCGGCCACTGGGAAGGCTGTTTACGGCGTGAATTCAGTCGTTTCAACCGCTACCAGTATCCAAGCAGCCTGGTTATGTTTGACATCGATCATTTCAAGCGCATCAATGATAGCTATGGCCACCCTGCGGGCGATGTAGTCATACAGCAAACAGCTGACGAAATGCGCACACAAATACGCGACATTGATATCGCCGGCCGTTATGGTGGTGAAGAGTTTGGTATTGTTTTACCTGACACCGATGCCCATGGTGCCGAACAGCTGGCGGAACGGCTGAGAACTGCCATAGCCGCCCTGGAGATATCATACGAAGGGCAAACCCTGAAATTCACGATTAGCCTGGGCGTCAGTGAAATTCGCCCAACCTTTGACGATTACACCCAATGGCTGGAACAGGCCGACCAGGCGCTGTACGTATCCAAGAAAGGCGGCCGCAACAAAACAACCACCCTATAAAAAATAATGCTCTCCCATCCGGAAATCGCTTTTCTGGATGGGAGACGCTGTCTTTTGAAATACCCTTAACAGGCCTTAGAGATTGTACTCCCTTTAACGGACATCAATGTCAGCCTGCGCTTTCAAGTGAGCTTCATAGGCGACATAGTCAGCCATACCTGATTGGCGCGCCAGCGAATTGGCAAATGCCCGCTTCTGCTCAGTGGACAAATCACCAATCAAGCCCGGCTCGACATGGGTCAGGCTTACCACAACGTAATCACCATTGGACAAATGAAAACCGCTAACCCGGGGCTTCCCATCCGGTTTGGCGAGGGAAAATACATGACTTAATATTTCGCTGTTCACCTTAGGATCGGTGCGTTCGGATCCCAGGGTCACTTGCCATTCCAAACCATTGGCTTTTGCCAGCGCTTCCACATCCTCTCCCGCACGCAGCTGCGCCTCCACGTCTGCCGCTTTTTCAGCCAGCGCCACTTTGGCTTTGTCACGTTTAACCGCGTCGACAATTTCCGCTCGAACCGTTTCCAGTGGTTTGGTGTGCTCGGGCTGATGCTCGATTACACGCAGTACAACAACTCGGCTATCGCTTAATTCGATCACCTCGCTGGTATTTCCCTCAACCATCACTTCATCACTAAAGGCGGCAGCAAGTACATCGGGTTCGCCCAGCAAGCCCTCTCCACCAGATCGATCAAACAGATCCGATTGACTGACTTTTAAACCCAACTCCTGGGCCACCTCAGTCAGGTTTCCGGCGTTGTAGGCAAGATCACTCAAGTTTTCCAGTAATTCCACAAACAGGGACTCGGCTTCCTGTTCCTTTAAGCTCTGCTCTATACTGGCCCGCTGCTGCTCAAAAGTTGGCGCTTCTGCTCCCTGCTCTTCGAGTAATTTAATGATATGCAAGCCGGCGTCAGTCTCCACCACACCGGAGGTCTCACCCACGTTCAACGCCGCCAGCGCCTCTTCGAACGCCTCCGGAAATATATCACCCGCGGTGAAGCCCAGATCTCCCCCCTGGTCCCTGGAACTCAAATCCTCGGAAAACTCCTTGGCGAGAGCTGTAAAATCATCCCCTGCCGCAAGGCGACTCAGCACCGTTTCCGCTACAGCGGTTTCAGAGCCGTCCCCTTTCGATTCGATTAGAATATGGGCTGCCCGACGCTCGACACTGGGTTCAAAATTCGCCAAATTCTGCTGATATTGTTGACGTAACTGCTCTTCAGAGAACTCCAACCCTTCAACCAGTTGCTTTGCGCTGGTGTCGATATACTCTATCGCCACCTGCTCCGGCGCAAGGTAGTTAGCCAGGTTTTCCTGATAGTAGGCTGAAATTTCTTCATCTGAGACAGTCTGACTATTCTCAGTGGTATCGAGCGGCAGCGTCAGGTAATAAAATCTGCGCTTTTGTTGGGCCAGGGCGACAGCAGTTTGCAGTTCTGCTTCAGTAACAAAACCGGTACCGGAAAAACCCGAAGCGTGCTGATTCAGCAACATATCCCGTTCGAGCAACTGTTTATAACCAACGGCGGTATAATTCATGGAACGCAGTAGCTGCTGATAGCGCTGGCGATCAAATTTGCCATCCTGCTGAAACTGTTCGGCAGACAGGATCAATTGATTCAAGGTTTCATCGCTAATCGCCATACCGCCCTGTTTGGCCTCCTGAACAAGGATACGGCGTTGAATCAAATTATTGAGCACTGGCTCGCGCAGTCGTTCATCAGTTAATAGCTGGGCCGGGAGATTTTCACCAAATCGCGACAGCATTTGCTGCTTCTGCAGAAAGATTCCCTGGCGCAACTCCAGTTCCGTAATGACTTCACCGTTGACTTCGGCAGCCTCATTAGCAGACCCATTTTGCAAAAAGAGAGAATCAACCCCAAACAGCGCAAAGGGGATGATAATAAGCCCGACCAGGATGGTCGCCACTGTTCCCTTTAAATTGTCGCGGAACCTTTGCAGCATTTTTAACCCCGAACATTGATGTTTCTAGATACGGTATGCAGCAATCATGCGATTGCTTTACCAAAAGCATATTTGCCTTACGAAAAAAGGCGCATCGAGAGGATGCGCCTTTTTGTTAACTCGCAGTGGCCGGACCAAACTGTCATCCTGTATTTGTACTCTCAATCCCCGACAACCCAGGGGTTACGAGAAGAGACCAATCCGGAAGCAGTCGCTAGCCAAAACCTAGTTAACAGCGTCTTTCAATGCCTTACCCGCTTTAAAGCTAGGTACCTTAGCGGCGGCAATTTGAATTTCTTCACCAGTTTGCGGATTGCGGCCGGTACGGGCTGCACGCTCTTTAACAGAGAATGTACCAAAGCCGACCAATACCACCTGATCACCTTCTTTCAGTGCACCAGTGACGGTATCAACCATTGCATCCAGGGCCCGACCAGCAGCTGCTTTCGGGATATCCGCTGATGCGGCGATGGCTTCGATAAGTTCAGATTTATTCACACTCAACCCCTCTTATTATTGAGTTCCTACAGAGAAAATATGTTCAACGGTACGGTGCATCTGCCAAAACTGTGCAACAAATGCGCGAAATTTGCGGCTAATTCACCATTCAGATTCTCAAGTGGCAGATAAATTTACCCACGAGACAAGCTTGAATCCTTGTAGCGCCCCCAACGCCTTACACTGGGCCGACGAACTGCGATTTATACCAACTGCCATGGTGGTGGTCAAGGAAACATTGAAGGAAAATCGCCTGCAGGCCGCATTCTGCCTGTATTTTGAGCGAATTGGCTGATCACTCAAGTGCCGTCGACCGCAGTTGCTTAAACGACACTTAAAATGGCCAACAGTTCCCGCCTTCCGTTATCCACGAGAAAGATTTTTGTAAATTCAGTGGGTACTGATCCGCCCTTTGGTTTCTCCCTGCGCTTCCTTCTCCAGAGCAAGGTATTCCTCATCCGTGTAGGGCTCAGGCATGTGCTGCAAAGCCGCCTCCAACACCTGATCAATCCATTTTACCGGCTTAATGGTCAAGTCCGCCTTAATATTGTCGGGAATTTCCTTGAGATCCCTTTCATTTTCAGCGGGGATAATGACTGTGGTGATACCTCCGCGGTGGGCTGCCAGCAGCTTCTCCTTGAGCCCCCCAATCTTCAACACTTCACCGCGCAAAGTAATTTCGCCGGTCATGGCCACATCGGCACGAACCGGAATATCGGTTAGTACCGACACCAGTGCAGTACACATGGCAATACCGGCACTGGGGCCGTCCTTCGGTGTAGCCCCTTCAGGCACATGAATATGTATATCTGTCTTTTCATTGTAATCCGGCGCGATACCAAGCACTTGTGCGCGCGAACGCACCACGGTCAGTGCCGCCTGGATGGATTCCTGCATCACATCACCCAAGGAGCCGGTTTTGACCAGCCGCCCTTTGCCCTTGACTGCTGAAGATTCGATGGTCAGCAACTCACCCCCGACCTGCGTCCAGGCTAGGCCGGTGACCTGGCCAACCTGGTTTTCATCCTCGGCACGTCCAAAGTCAAACTTGCGAACACCCAAGAGTTCTTCGAGCTGATCGGCCGATATTTTTGCCTTGCTGATCGCTTGCTCTTTGACATGTTGAGTCACCACCTTGCGGCAGATTTTAGCGATCTCGCGATCGAGGCCCCGGACTCCCGCTTCACGGGTGTAATAACGAATCACGTCCCGTACCGCATCGTCATCCACCTTCATTTCGCTTTCTTGCAAGCCGTTGGCTTTCATTTGCTTGGGAATCAGGTAGCGAGTGGCAATATTGACCTTCTCATCCTCGGTGTAACCGGGAATACGAATGACCTCCATGCGATCCAGCAACGGGCCGGGAATATTCATGGAGTTGGATGTACAGATAAACATCACGTCGGAAAGGTCGTAATCCACCTCCAGGTAGTGATCGTTAAAACTGTTGTTTTGTTCCGGGTCCAACACTTCAAGCAATGCCGATGCGGGATCACCTCGATTATCCATGCCCATTTTGTCCACTTCGTCCAACAGGAACAGCGGGTTTTTTACACCCACTTTGGACATTTTTTGAATCAACTTGCCGGGCAACGAACCGATATAGGTGCGACGATGACCACGGATCTCCGCCTCATCACGCACGCCTCCCAAGGCCATTCGCACAAATTTGCGATTGGTGGCACGGGCAATGGATTCGCCCAAAGAGGTCTTACCAACGCCGGGAGGTCCCACCAGACACAGAATCGGTCCCTTGATTTTTTTCACGCGCTTTTGCACCGCCAGGTATTCGAGGATACGTTGTTTAACCTCGTCGAGGCCGTAGTGATCGGCTTCCAGTACCTCTTCGGCACGATTCAGATCGTGACGCACCTTACTGCGCTTTTTCCAGGGTACATTCAACATCCAGTCGATATAGGAACGCACAACCGAGGCTTCAGCCGACATGGGTGACATCATTTTCAATTTGTTGAGTTCGGCGCGCGTTTTTTCCTCGGCATCCTTTGGCATACCCGAGTCGGCAACTTTCTTTTCCAGATCCTCTATTTCGTTGGGCTCATCACCCATGTCGCCAAGTTCCTTTTGAATGGCCTTCATCTGCTCATTCAAATAGTACTCGCGCTGACTCTTTTCCATTTGCTTTTTGACGCGACCGCGAATTTTCTTTTCCACCTGGAAAAGATCGATTTCCGCCTCCATCAAGCCCAGCAGATGCTCGAGTCGATCACGGACATTGGCCATTTCCAGGATTTCCTGCTTTTGCGCCAAATCCAGTGACATATGAGCCGCGACAGTATCAGCGAGACGTCCAGGCTCGTCTATGCCGGACAGAGAGGTCATCACCTCTGACGGCACCTTTTTGCTCAAATTGACATATTGTTCGAACTGGGACATGGCGGAGCGCAACAGGACTTCCGCCTCCCGTTCGGCCAGTTCTTCGCTTTCCAGCACCTGGACGGTAGCGCGGAAATAATCGCCGCTGCTGTCTACTGATTTGATTTCGGCTCGATCACCACCTTCGACCAACACCTTCACGGTGCCGTCCGGCAGCTTTAGCAATTGCAAGATAGTGGAAACGGTGCCAATTTGGTAAATATCGTCTTCCTGCGGATCGTCCTTAGAGGCACTCTTTTGGGCCACCAACAAAACCTGCTTGTCCGCCGTCATAGCCTGCTCAAGCGCCTCGATAGATTTGTCGCGTCCGACAAAAAGGGGAATCACCATATGGGGATATACCACCACATCGCGCAAGGGCAACAGGGGCAGTTCGTTGGGATTGGATGCGGTTACTTCGTTGGAAACCATCAGAAGCCTCTTGCTATTCCGAACCTGGAAATGGGGAGAGCCTTACATTAATGGGGGCACACGTCCGGACGGATTGCCCCAGCTCTATAAAACAATAGCCTAAGAGTGGGGTCGACAAGGGTAAAATACAAGTTTTTAGGGTATAAAAACACGAAAAAGGGCCTTTTATAAGGCCCTTTTTGTACAGCATTTACGCTTATAGCCTAATGCTCATACAGCATTAGCTATGTGGAATAAGACGACTAATCCTCTTGTGCCGCCTTGGGTGTCTCGGCAGTTTCGTAAACCAACAAGGGGTCGGATTCGCCATTAATAACGGTCTCATCGACCACCACTTTAGCCACGCCCTGCTCAGAGGGTATTTTGTACATGGTTTCCAGCAGCACCGATTCCATGATGGAACGCAGGCCCCGAGCACCGGTTTTGCGATCCATGGCCTTTTGGGCCACAGCTTCCAGGGCATCGGGTCGGAAATCCACCTCTACCCCTTCCATCTCAAACAGCCTTGCGTACTGCTTGGTCAGGGAATTCTTGGGCTCTGTGAGGATCTGGATCAACGCCACCTTGTCCAGCTCTTCCAAAGTGGCAATCACCGGCAGGCGTCCTACAAACTCGGGAATCAAACCGTAGCGAACCAGATCTTCCGGCTCAAGGTCCCGCAAGGTCTCGCCAACATTCTTGCTATCATCCTTGCTCTTGACCTCGGCGTTAAAGCCAATACCACCCTTTTCGGAACGATCGCGAATAACCTTGTCCAAACCGGCAAACGCACCGCCGCAGATAAACAGGATATTGGAGGTATCCACCTGCAAAAACTCCTGTTGCGGATGCTTGCGTCCGCCCTGTGGCGGTACCGAGGCAACGGTACCCTCGATCAACTTCAGCAATGCCTGCTGCACACCCTCACCGGAAACATCCCGGGTTATTGAGGGGTTGTCAGATTTGCGGGAAATTTTGTCGATTTCGTCGATATAGACAATACCCTGCTGGGCTTTCTCGACATCGTAATCGCACTTCTGCAACAGCTTCTGGATAATGTTCTCCACATCCTCACCGACATATCCCGCTTCAGTCAGGGTGGTGGCATCCGCTATTGTGAAAGGTACATTCAGCAACCGCGCCAGGGTTTCCGCCAACAGGGTTTTACCGCTGCCGGTTGGCCCCACCAACAGGATATTACTTTTACCCAGCTCGACATCGTCCTTGTCTTTCTTCTTGTCACCAACGCGCAGACGCTTGTAATGGTTGTAAACCGCTACCGCCAGGACTTTTTTGGCACGCTTCTGGCCTATAACATACTGATCCAGGATCGCGGAAATTTCCTGGGGGGTCGGCAGACGATCGGAAGCCCCCTCACTGGCGCTCTCCTGGATTTCCTCCCGGATGATGTCATTACACAGATCGACACATTCGTCACAGATAAACACCGACGGGCCAGCAATCAGCTTCCGTACTTCGTGCTGACTTTTGCCACAGAAGGAGCAGTACAACAGTTTACCGTTGTCGTCCCCGTTATCATTGGTGTGATCGGTCATTAAACCACTCCATCAAAAAACCTACATAGGCACAAGATGCTAGCTTTTCGGCTATTTTTCAAGTGCCTCATCAGAAATCAGCCCTGGATCGAGCACAGTCATTACACTGCAGCCCAGCCCTTGCGGGCCTCCTGGCTATATTGGGATATCTATCGCTCAAAAAACAAGCAAAAATAGCGCCAATTGGCCGCTACTCTAAACAAGCGGTACGCCGCTCATATCCCCGCTTATTCGCCGCTCGGGCGATGACTCACTACAGAGTCCACCAAACCGTATGCCATAGACTCCTGGGCGCTCATAAAGTTGTCGCGCTCGGTATCAATAGCAATCTGCTCGACGGATTTGCCGGTATGGCCGGCCATCAGCTCGTTCAACCTCTCACGAATCTTGAGAATTTCCTGGGCGTGGATATGGATATCGGACGCCTGCCCCTGAGCGCCACCACTGGGCTGATGAATCATGGTACGGGCATTGGGCAGACAAAAACGCTTGCCCTGCGCGCCGGCGGTAAGCAGAAACGCTCCCATGCTACAGGCCTGGCCGATACACATAGTACTGACATCCGGTTTGATAAACTGCATGGTGTCATAGATCGACATACCCGCAGTTACTGAACCACCCGGAGAATTGATGTACAGATGGATATCCTTATCGGGGTTTTCCGCCTCCAAAAACAGCAACTGGGCCACCACCAGGTTCGCCATATGGTCTTCCACCGTCCCAACGAGGAAAATCACACGCTCCTTCAACAGGCGCGAATAGATATCGTAGGACCTTTCGCCGCGAGCCGTCTGTTCGACAACGATGGGAACCAAACCGCTGTTGGTGATTTCGGGGGCTTTGCTAGAAAAATCAAAAGTCGACATGTAGCTTCTAATATCCTTTTTTACCAGAACCTTATAAAGGACGGCGGTCAATCGAAAACAATGTAGGCATGCAGGATTATCGCCGGGGAATCCGCAATGGCACGAGCTTAACGCGTGATGGTATCAGATACCAGTATTACGGTGGCTTTTTGGGGAGGGATTGCCGCCAAACTGGGGGCTTGGCGGCATTTTTGACCATTTATTCAGCGTCGTCTTCCGCCGCAGCCTCGGGCTCGGCCGGCTTGATCACTTCTTCGTAGTTGCTGTCCTTTTCGGTGACCTTGGCCACGCTAAGAATGTGCTCTACCACCTGGTCTTCCAGCACAGCGGATTCCACACTGGCCAACAATTGCTGGTTGTTGTAGTAGTAGTTAACCACCTCTTCAGGTTCCTGGTAGGTGGAGGCCATCTCTTCGATCATTTCGCGGACACGATCGCCGTCAGCCTTGATTGCCGCCGACTTCACCACTTCACCCACAATCAAACCGAGAGCAACACGACGCTCGGCCTGCTCTTTAAACATGTCGTCCGGCAGCAAGGACTTGACGTCGAAGTTCTGCTGCATTCCGCCAAACTGCTGCATCATCTGATTGCGCAGTGCGTCAATCTCGCCAGCAACCAGAGCAGAGGGCAATTCCAGCTCGTGAGCGCTGATCAATGCATCCATAACCTGGTTTTTAATCTTGGTCTTGGCAGCGTTTTTGAGTTCACGCTCCATATTGGATTTCACTTCCGCGCGGAACTTTTCCTCACCGCCCTCTTCCACACCGTACTTGGCAAAGAACTCGTCATTCAGCTCAGCCAGTTCCTGCTCGGACACGGAGTTGACTTTGACCGCAAACTCAACTGCAGCACCTTTCAATGCTTCAGCGTGATAATCCTCAGGAAAAGTCAATGACAGCGTTTTTTCTTCGCCAGCCTTCATGCCAACGACGCCATCTTCAAATCCGGGAATCATGGACTTTGAACCCAAGACCAGGTCCTGCCCCTCGGCCTTGCCGCCTTCAAATTCTTCACCGTCTTTGGTGCCGACATAGTCAATATTGACCTGATCACCTTCGACCGCCTCGCGCTCGACCTCTTTCCAGGCGGCCTGTTGTTTGCGCAGGGTTTCGATCATATTGTCGATATCAGTGTCAGCGACTTCCGCATTCAGCTTGGTAATTTCGTAACCTTCGAAAGAACCCAGTTCGACTTCGGGATAGACCTCAAAGGTGGCCACGAACTCAACATCCTTGCCCTCGGCCAATTCTTTAGGCTCGATGGACGGCTGCCCCGCGGGTTTGACATCCTCCTGCTGAATCGCCTCGTAGAAGGAGCGATTCATGACCTCACCCAGCACTTCCTGTCGAACGCCGGCGCCAAAACGCTGCTTGACCACTTTCAGCGGTACCTTACCCTTGCGAAAGCCGTTCAATCGAACAGTCTTGGCCGCCTGTTTCAGGCGCTTCTCTACTTCGTCTTCTACTTGTGCGGCAGGAATGCCAACTGTCAGGCGACGCTCTAATCCGGAAGTCGTCTCGATAGAAACCTGCATGATGTTCCTCGTGAAGTCTGCTGAACCGATGCGGAAATGCATCAAATCCAGGCTGAACTAATCCAGCCTGGACTTATAATCTTGGTGGGCTCGGAGAGACTTGAACTCTCACACCTTGCGGCACCAGAACCTAAATCTGGCGTGTCTACCAATTCCACCACGAGCCCGTGTCCGCAAGCCAGGCCTAACGCCATTACCGCTTGCATTTCGACTATCCTTAGCCGGTGAAGCCTTCCCTTCGAATATCTCTTAAATTTCGGCGATAACCCTTTGATTTAATTGAACATATTGCGTTCAATAGCCAACAGCTAGCGCCGGAAGGGTGCTGATTGTGCCACAGTCACCTGACGGGTTCAACAATTGACAGTTTAACCACTTGCAAACAAGGCCATTATTAGCGAGGAACAGCCGCTTGATCAGAGTCTTCACGGTTTTTAATAGAGTCTTCACGGTTTTTAAGAGAGTCTTCACGGTTTTGATCAGAGACTTCACGGGCGCTTACCGATTCCACCCGGTATCCGCGTCGTTGCAGCTCAGCAACCAGACCCCGATCTCCCAGCATATGCCCGACCCCCACTACCACAAACACTGAATGAGGCCCTCGCAACATATCCTCGATAGCAGCGGCCATATGCAGATTCCGCTCGGTAAATAACAACTCGTACTGGCGTTCGCCGTTGGGTTCGCCTGAAAACACCTCGAGCACCATTTGCTCCAACTGACTCTGATTGGCACCGCGCCAGGCTTCTGCCATACGGTGCTGGTAGTCCTCTCCCTGACTGTAATTGGCCAGCGTTCGACGCAAAAACGCCACCTGTTCGTCGCGGCTGAATTTGCCAAACATGGCAATCTGCTGCTCAAGGGATTCCAACGCCTGAACCTGCTTCCAACCTCTCGCCAATTTGAGAAAGTGGCGGTCGACCCCCAGCGTTTCGCTGTAGTCGCTGTTGCGAATCTGGACACTGACCAACTGCACTGCCACCAGCCAGGGTTTGGTCATCAGAAAGCCTGGGGCTGACAAAGACAGATCCCGACATATACTCTCCAACAGCCCCCAATCTTTTTCACCGAGCTGCTGGCGTAAATCTTCGCCGTCAGTGATACGTCCATATTTTTCCAGCAATGCCCCGAGCTCGGCCCGGTCGGCTTTGGCGATATCCAACTCCACCGCCAACACGTCAGATTTGTCAAACGCCTCCATCACGTTTTCCGGCAAGGGGTAGAGACTCTCGTCTCCATAGTGAATGGAACCCAGCAAATAGACTTCCCGATCCGGGTTCACCAAGCTTTTAACCCGCCAAAACAAGGGAGCAGAAGCGGAAAAAGCAAGACCCGGTAAAAGCAGAAGCGACAGCCAAAGCACCGGAAAGCGGAGTCTGCGATTAATCAACGATAAACTCATTCAGGGGATGGTAATTTAGGCAGGGCCAGTAAAAATATGGCGGTATTGTTGGTACCGTTGACGACTGTAACGCCCGAAAATAGCGCCCCCAGCAGTGCGGCCATTTCCGGTTGCAGGCGCGATTGCTGGCACTGCAACTCACCCGCCACCAACATCAGCAAACCGAATGCCGGCAATAGCGGCAACGAAACACTTGCACCCGCCGTCAAGGTGTAACGGTGCACTTCAAAATCATCAAAATCCACCACCTGTTCCACAGTCACCCCGGAGGCCTGCTGCAAAATGACCAGAGCCGTTTCACCCGGCGGCGTGACTGCCATCTTGCTCAGCGCCTCCTCGGTATCCCAGTGGGACTGGGTCAGTACTTTCTGGGCAAAGGAGAGGATCTTGCGTTCATAAACCGGCGTTTGAAATTCCACCGTTCGCACCCCGTGCTGGAGCGAATGGGGCGTAAAACAGGGCACGCTCACCACGTCTCCCAAGGTCAGGGGCCTGAGCGCAGTATAAGCTTCCATCTGCTCGCGTTTGGATTTTTCCTCCTGAATCAGATCGGAGGGCAACTCTGTCAACCAGGCGCGCAGGGTGCCCGCATCTACGGGCGCGTCCAGCGGTAGCGACTCTGATTGCCGCTTTTCATCCAGACGCGCATCAATTCGACGCCTGACACTTTCATAAGCTTTAACCGCTGCCAGATAAGAGGCTTTAAAGGCCGCCTCATCATCAAACTGTGCAACCATTTCAGGATCAAAGCCAAAACGGATTCCGCCGACTCCGGAAGGCCAGGCCGCGCTATCTATGTGGGATACGACATAGACTTCCCGTTTTTCCTCATGCATTTCAAAATAAAGATCGCCGTAGACCTCATCAGGCAGCGGATCGAGAATCTTGAGCAGCGTCAGCTGTTTTTCGCGATCGCCAGCGAGACGCTTCGGCGCCAGCGACAACAACCAGGGAAGCGGTACCGAACCACCCTCCCCGAGCACCCGGGACTGACCCCGCTCTTCAATCCCGGTGTACCAGATTTCCTGTCCCCATGGTTTGGGGATAGCGATGGGTTCCAACAACAAGGGAGCCGACAAGTCGATCCAGGCCGCAGAAAAGGATGTCACCACCTCATCCAGTCCCTCTTCCGTGCACTCCGCAGCCGCCAGGGCATCGCACAGGGGCTGGGAGGCTTCAACGATCGCGGCCCTGAGTGTGACCTTCCCTGCTGACCCATGACAACAAGCCAGGGCACAAAGCGAGATTGAAGGATTTCCCGGCAAATAATACTGCCGATACTCATACTGGAGGGCAAAGCAGGTTGAGGCATTGCCGCCCCGGGAAAAACGATCCAGCTCTCTATTCAGCACAGACTCGGGCGTCACGGAGGGATCAACTATTACCTGAACTGGAATCACCTAATCAGCCTGTCTGTTACATGAGCGGAAGAATTGGGGGCGAAGTCTAGCAGAAACAGGGCCCGGATTAGAAATTCGACGCTCCGGTCACTGAATGGGAGATTAGATCCAGGGAAATTGCGGAGGCAGGTTTCATAAAGTCAAAGATACCTACGGGAAGAGATACCTACGGGAAGAGATACTTGAGGCAAGAGATACCTGTGGGAAAAGGATCATACCCCCTTTTCCCACAAGCCATTCAAACTCAGCACATCGCCGGGTTAACCGTAGTATTTTTTCCCGGCGGCAGCCAGTTCACGCATTCCGGCAGTGGGCTGATACAGTTCGCCGAGATCGGCGTAAGCATCGGCCATCTCGCACACCTTCTGGATGCCCAGGGAATCCAACCAGCGCAGCACACCACCACGGAAGGCCGGGAAGCCCAGACCATAGATCAGGGACATGTCCGCTTCCGCCGCGGATTCCACGATACCCTCCTCGAGACAGCGGGCCATTTCGGTCGCCATCGGCAACATCATGCGAGCGATAATCTCTTCGTCACTGAACTCCCGGCGCTCCGCCACATGGGGCTTCAGTAGCTCGTAGGCTTCATCGGCGGGGGAACGCTTGGGCTTGCCCGCATCGTCGCGCTCGTAATTATAAAAACCCTTGCCGTTTTTCTGACCGTAGCGCTCGGCCTCGAACATAATATTGCTCGCAGCCTGGTAGCCTTTGGCCATACGTGAAGGGAAGCCCTCAGCCATGACATCCTCACAGTGAACCGCGGTATCTATACCCACGACATCAAGCAGATAGGCCGGTCCCATCGGCCAACCCCACTGTTGCATGACTCTGTCGACGACCTGGAAATCAGCGCCATCACGCACCAGCATGTAAAAGCCCAAAAAGTACGGGAAGAGCACACGGTTGACCAGGAATCCCGGGCAGTCCTGCACCACCACCGCTTTCTTGCCCATCGCGTTGGCGTAAGCCACAGTGCGGGCAATGGCAGTGTCCGAGGTTTTCTCACCACGAATCACTTCCACCAACGGCATGGCGTGCACCGGGTTGAAAAAATGCATTCCACAGAAGTTTTGCGGACGCTGCAGAGCCTCCGCCAGATAGGTGATGGAGATGGTGGATGTATTGGAGGCCAAAACCGAATCTTCGGGAATCTGGCGCTCGGTTTCGGCCAAAACCGCGTGTTTGACCTTGGGATTTTCAACAACCGCTTCCACGACCATATCGACCTTGTTGAAATTGTCGTAGCTGAGGCTTGGTTCTATGCGCGACAATATTTGCGCCTTTTTTTCCTCGGTCATCTGGCCACGGGAAACGCGCTTGGACAACAACTTGCCGGCCTCTGACATGCCCAAATCGATTCCCGCCTGGGCGATATCTTTCATGATAACCGGCGTGCCCTTCAAGGCCGATTGATAGGCGATTCCACCGCCCATAATACCGGCCCCCAGTACGGCGGACCAGCCGATGGTTTTGTCGGCTTTCTTTTCCCAGGCCCTGGCTTTTTTCGACATCAGCTGGTCACTGAGGAAGATCCCCACCATGGCATCTGCTGCATCCCCCAGGGAAACCTCCGCGAAAGCTTCTGCTTCCGCTGCCAAGGCACCCTCGCGGTCAAGTCCGGCCGCTTTTTGCATGACATCGATCACCGCGATGGGAGCCGGATAATTCCTGTTAGCGCGGGCGGCAGTCGCGACCTTGGAAGTAACAAACGCCTCCGTGGCCTCGTCGGCGGACAGCCCCAGAGGGCTTTTCTTCTGCAGGCGTCTGGCAGCCACATCTATCTTTCCATCAATACACTGCTGCAGCATTTCAAGGGCCTGCGGACGCAGGTTTTCGGGATCGGCTACCGCATCCACCACACCCGCCTGCTCTGCGACAGCGGCGGCCTGGTCCCTACCGGAGACTATCCAGGCCACAGCCGTTGCTGCACCTGCCAGACGCGGCAAACGTACTGTGCCTCCCCAGCCGGGTATCAACCCCAGTTGGGTTTCCGGCAAACCGACCCGCGCCGCCGTGCTGGCCACCCGGCAGTCACAGGCAAGACAAAACTCCAGCCCCCCTCCCAACGCAAAACCATTGATGGCCACCACTACAGGCACCGACAGGTCCTCGAGTCGGTTATTATTGCGGTTGTTCGGTGCCAAATGACCTAATACGGCATCACGGCCTTTTTCAAATACGGCGCCGAACTCGGTAATGTCGGCCCCGACGATAAAAACACCCTTACCACTGGTGACCAGAACACCCGTCAGGCCCTCAGTCGCCTCGAGCGCGTCAATGGCTGCGCTCAATTCCTGTACCGTCTGTACATCAAACTTGTTGACTGATTCGCCTTGATGATCGAATTTCAGCTCGGCGATGCCGTTGTCCAGCTGCTCAACCGTGATCGAATTACCTTGGAATATCATATCTGACCTCATCAATTCCCCCGTCGGCTAACCGCTCATCGGGTGCCGCGGAAGTTAAACTCTGCCGTGTTTTTTGTACTGACTCCAGCCACTTGACGGCAACTACACCCTGTTCACGACCGGAAGCGGAGCGTAAGTATAGCCTGTTTCAAACAGTTGTATGAACCCTTTCTGCCCAAGCTGAGCCTTCTAATCTCAATCAGCTAATCTCAATCAGCTAATCTCCATCAGGAATCCCACGCCTCGATCACTGCTTTGGCAGAGCGGAATGCCTCCAGACCGGCGGGTGCTCCGATATAGGGAATCGCATGCAGGAGTACAGCGCGAATTTCCTCTTCCGTACAACCATTACGCAGAGCCCCCCTGACATGCCCTTTGAGCTCGTTGGAGCACTTCATCGCCGCCAGCATGGCAATGGTGATCAGGCTGCGGGTTTTGCGGGGCAGATCATCACGATCCCAGACGTTACCACACGCCATTTCTATGATCATTTCCTGGGCGGGACCATCAAAGTCCGTGGCCTGATCCAAGGACCGATCAACAAACTCGTCGCTCATCACTTGTCGACGAATTTCTTCTCCACGCTGTCTTCTGGACTGGGGCATTCTGTCTCCTTACGCTACATTCTACTAAGACACGAAAGCGCGAACCTCAAACGGTCGCAGGTGTGTGAACAGTAATAACCAGGCAATCTACGGTGCCTAAATTTCGAAACCGGTGGGGCCTGTGGCCTTCAAAATAAAACCCCTCATCAGGCTTCAGCACCTGGGTTTCGCTACCGACCGAAACCTCCAGTTCCCCGGCTACCACCAGGCCCGCAACCTCCCCCTCACAGGACAGGCGTTCCTCTCCTGTATCGGCCCCTGGCGGGTAGCATCCCCGGGTCAGGGTCATACGCCGATTTCGCTTGCTGCTGCCTAGCAGCTGGAGATTGATCTCGCCACCGCCTACGTTCGGCATTTCGGCGGCGGTAAAGAAGGTTTGTGGGGATTGTTCGAAATCGAGGTTGAAAAAATCGGCCAGGGACATGGGAATGCCATCCAGCACTTTTTTCAGCGAGCTGACCGAAGGGCTGACCCGCCCCTGCTCGATCACTGAAATAGTACTGTTGGTGACCCCGGCTCTTTTGGCCAGTTCCCGCTGGGACCAGCCATTCAGGGTTCGCACAGCCTGCAGGCGCTTCCCCACGTCGACACTCATCAGCGTCCCCAATCGATATATTTGACAACAAGTGCAAATATAACCCTAAAGCAGCCGAACATCGACAACCTGTTCAATATTTTGATCGGTTGGCGCAACAAGTCGCTACTCAACCATATCCTCATAATTATTGGACAGGTCCAGATCAACGGGATTTTCAAAACCGGGAATGACAACGCACTTGTCGCTAACCTCGATGCGCGATTCATCGATCAGGTTCTCGCCAAAGTTGTAGATCGTATCGAATCGCCCCTGCATGGCAGCCTGGTCATAGGCTTCCGACTGCCGGCGTACCTGTTCGCGGCGCTGGCGATAGGCTTTCATACGCGCCTCCCCGTAGCGCTTACTCATCATGCGCTCAACCACATGGGGGGCCAATACGGTTGCGGTGGCATTGTTACCGCCAAAACCCTTGGAATTGAGGAAGGCCACTTCCAGTTGATCTTTCCCGACATTGCTGTCGATGGGGGAAATGGCCAGACGTTCGTCATGGACATCATCCGCGACCTTGTCGATGGTTTTGATGCCCGGCACTATGCCGTACTTGAACACGCCGAGGGTATTGGCCAACTGGTCTGCACTCGCGGGCGCCAGGGAGTGCCCCACATAGGATTTGATCGCCGATACCGGCCAATTTTCGATGCCGAAAGCCTCAGCCACTTTGTCGAAAATCTGCGATTCTGTCACCCGATTCGCCGGTGTACTGGAGCCGTGGGCCTGGATAAAGGAGTGGTTGCGTACACTTTCGTCCCCAAGGATAGCGCGCGCGCGCGCCACAGCCTTGGCAACGGTAATGTAATTACCTGCACCGGGAGCGGAGATGGACTTTTTGTACCCATCGGCATTGATAAACACATCGGTTACCGCCCCATGGATATCGGCGCCCAACTCCAATGCCAGCGCATCATCCATAATCACAAAGTACTGGGCCGACTCGGCAATGGTAAAGCCGCAATTGTTGGAAAAAGGCCGACTGGCGCGACGATAATCCGGCACTTCCACGCCGTCGAGTTTTTTCAGATTCTCGTCATTCGCCAAGGCACTCATGGCGGCGTAGCCATCAATAATTTCAGGGGTTATGGGAGCCTCGGCATTGCCGACAACGGCCACCCTGGCACGCCCGCTGGTAATATCCTCCATGCCTGCGCGCAAATTATAGAGAAAACTGGCACATGCTCCGGTGACCGCACCCGTCTGACCCACGCTGCCCAATACATAGGCATTGATAAAGTCGGCCGGCATACTGTTCAACCCCAAGGGCAACTGTTTGGCGGTAGTGCGCCCGCCTTTCAGGCGCGCCTGCATCATGCCGCCGTAACCGTTCTCGTCACATTGGGCCATAATGCTGCTGGAATACACACTGATTTCGTCAGGATCGACGGCATCAACCACGACCTGCCAGTCGATTCCCATGGAGCGCACCGCATCTGATGCCGCCACCACGTTCATCTGCAGCCCGCGGGGATGGAAGCGGGAATTGTAGAGCTCACCGGGTTCAAAACCTGTGGGTAATTGACCAGCGGCCTTGACCGGCATTTCGCGATAACTATCGAATTTCAGATCCAGATTATCGGCGATATCGACTCGCACCCGACCACCGTCGAGTTCAGTCACCTGCCAGCTCTCTGGCAGCTCATCAGGCAATTGTCGCGCCCTGGTGACAAAACTCAGGGTTTCACCCACGGCTGGCGCCACCGACGCAGCCTTATGCCAATGCACATGGTCCACATCGAAATGCTGGGGTTCTATTCTGCGAATCAGGGTAGAGTCCAGAATCTGTGACTCAAATCGGCTGGCGACTTCCGCCGTCGTGTAGGCCTGACCCTGGTCATCGATATAACGGTCGCCCTCAAATCGCACCAATTTCATCATTACCGCCAGGGCCACCAGCGTTTCCTGACGGTCCTCTGCCGGCAAACTGTCGATCACAGTCCGGCGATAGGCATGGTGAGAGGAACTGCGGCCAGCGGCATTAACGCCACCAAAACCTACAATCACAGGTAATCGGGACATCGGGGTGGTGTCTCCCTCGGTCTAATTCGTTTAAGCAGCTGGGGGCTACGGGAAGCGACAAGCCGCTATTTTCCGGCCTTACGGGTGTAAAATAAGGCGCGTTGGATAAACCCGGTAAATACTGCAAATAAGTCTATTGCCTTGACCTGAGGCCCGGCAGTGTCAAAATAGACACGAATATTGGCATTTTGGCCAATTGAGGCCCTGACTACCCAAATTGACGAATATCTGTCCCCTGGATTCCTATGCACCGGATTACCTTTGTCCTCTGTGAGGGCATGCTCGCAACCAGCACCACCCTGCCCATAGAGATGTGGCGGGCCGCGGAAAGCACCGCCAGGGCCGCAGACCGACATAGTCCCCCCCTGGAGATATGCACGGTAGCCACCGACAAACACCCAATCATTACCCGCGCCGGTTTTGCCTTTACTGCGGAAACCACCTGCGACGAGAGCAAAGACAGCGATATCGTATACATCCCCTCACTCTGGCGTAATCCACGACCAGTGATTCGTAGAAACCCAGCCCTGGTGCAATGGTTGCGACGCCAGTACGAAAACGGTGTCACCATCAGTGCGGTGGGCACCGGCTGCTGTTTCCTCGCCGAGGCGGGCCTGCTGAACGACAAGGCGGCGACGACCCACTGGCATTATTTCGACCAGTTTCAAAAAGACTACCCCGAGGTTCAGCTGAAACGACAATACTTTATTACCCGTGCAGGCAACCTCTATTGCGCGGCCAGCGTCAACTCACTTGCAGACTTGACAGTACACTTTATCCAACGCCTCTATGGCAAACCGGTGGCCAGCCATGTGGAGCGCACCTTTTCCCACGAAATTCGCCGCTCCTACGAAAGCAGCAGCTATTTTGATAGCAGCGCCCGACGCCATCCGGACGAGGATATTGTCCAGGCTCAGATGTGGCTTCAGGATAACCACGGTCGCGATATCAAACTTAGCGAGGTAGCCCAGCGCTTTGATATGAGTGTGCGCAGTTTCAATCGACGTTTTAAAAACGCCACCGGCCAGTCGCCGCTGCAATACCTTCAGCAAATCCGAATCGAAACGGCCAAGGACCTGTTGCAGACCAGTAACCTGTCAATCAGCGAAGTGGCTTATAAAGTCGGCTACCAGGATATGGGGCATTTCACTGGACTGTTTAAAAAGCAGTTGGCCACCACACCCAGCGACTATCGCGCCACCGTGCGAGCCAAACTGTTTACAGCAGAGAACTAGCACTCCTTCAGAGTGATATTGACGGATATAGGTAAGTAGGCTTCGATCCGGCCCGAGAGGCTGGGATGCTTTCAGAAACACACCGTAAACCCATCCGTGGGGGCTCGGGCGCGTCGTCCTTGTCGCGCACGGTTTCTGAAAGCATCCCAGCCTCTCGGGCCTGACATCGCAGTAGATTGGCAGAGCTAATGGATCATTATCAGATTGAAAAAACACGATTACGGTTTTTTTGCAGCAAAATAACATCACTGCCAACGAACTCCGGCTGCGTACCCATTTGTGTGGACCACCACCGAAAACTGGCCTGTGAAAAAAAGCACACGTGTGTTGGGTCGTTTTTATAATGCCAGCGGGAAAAAGCATCGCAATCGATAACCAGTTTGGTCATCAAACCCAACCAACCCCCGGGTCGCAGGCAGTGCCACAAACGCTGTAGCTCTGCCCCGGGCTGATACAAATGCTCCACCACTTCAGTGGCAGTGATAAAGTCGTACCGGCGATCGAACACCTCCGGCTGTCGAGCATAAAAGTGATCGTATAACGTCACTCGATGCCCCGCTTCGTCCAGCATTTTTGCCAGTACAGGCCCGGGTCCGCAACCGAAATCCAACCCGTCGGAACCAGGGGGCAGTCGCTCGAGTAATGGAGAAACCAATCGCGTCAAAAACTGCCGGTAACCCGAATCGGCGTCGCTATTCTCATGCAAATCGTAGATCGCTTTTTCTTCGCTCACCGACAGCCGCTGTGCCGCTGGAACAAACACCAGCGCGCAGCGCGCGCATTGTAAGTAGTCACGACGTTCGTCCCGATGGTAAGGAGAGACCGACCAATGATTACAGAGAGGGCAGGTTTGCGCGGTCATCTATGGGATAAGCTGTTTTGCAAAAGGCACTACCCTGCTAACGTGAAAAAAGCAGGACTCACCGGGAGTCCTGCCAAGGAGGAGAGTAGACGAGCGAATTGGTTTAAGCGGCGTTTTGCTTCTTGCCTTCGATCAGGTCGCCGCTGCTGATTTCAATAGTACGCGGCTTCATTGCTTCTGGCAGTTCGCGCACCAGGTCGATGTGTAGCAGACCGTTTTCCATGCTGGCGTTTTCCACGCGCACATGATCGGCAAGCTGAAAACGGCGTTCGAAGTTGCGCGCGGCGATACCCTGATGCAGGAACTGCTTGGCGGTTTGTTCTTCGGCTTTGTTGCCGGCGACAGTCAATTTGTTTTGATCGACTTCGATACTCAGTTCACTTTGGTCGAAGCCGGCAACTGCCATGGTGATTCGGTACTGGTCTTCGCCCGTCAATTCGATATTGTAAGGCGGATAACTGGGTTGATTCTGTTCTGCACGGGTCAGGTTATCAAGCAGGTTGGCCATACGGTCAAAGCCAATGGAACTGCGGTACAAGGGAGAAAAATCTACATTACGCATAATTCATATCCTCTACGGAGCAATATGTGGTTCATTACATGTGGTTCATTACGGCCCATTCTACGGTGCCTGGCGAGTTGACATACTGAAGAGTCAAAACGCTCAGGGGTCAATCGAATCTGGCCATTTCAGTAACGCCCCTCATTCGAGCCGGCGTACTACAGAGATAGGGTCACGAAAATTGAATTCAAGGTGTAAATTAAAAAAAATTGAAATTCTCGTGAATTTTTTCTCACCCTTTTTCCCCGATAAACGCCGCTCCCCACAAGAGCCCCGCTACCGACAAGAGTGATTTTTAACGAGATCTATTCCGCCCGAAGCGCGTCAATAGGTTTGAGCCTGGCCGCCTGTCCTGCAGGTCCGACACCCGCCACCAGACCCACTGCACTGGCGAGCAACAGGGCACCGAACACGGCCACCGGCTCCATCACCAGTGGCAGGTCCGGCACCAACCACCGCGCCACCAGCACCAGCAGGGCCACGGTCCCCAAGCCCAGGCACCCTCCCACCAGGGACAGGCACACGGCTTCCCCGAGAAACAGGCCCTTGATTTGCCGGGGCGTAAAACCGAGCGCGCAGAGCAAACCAATCTCGTGGCGCCGCTCGCGCACCGTAATCAGCAGGATAGTGAGAATGCCAACACCGCCCACCATTAACGAAATCACCCCCAGCCCGGCCGCCGCCACTTTAAGTACCCGCAGGATCTTGTCGAGGGTTTTGAGCATCTCATCCTGGGTGATGATGGTAAAATCCTCCAGACCATGACGCTGAATCAATCGCTGTCGGACCCGCTCCGAAATAACCGCGGGTGGAACGGTTTCGCGGTAGAAAATATCCACTTCCATCAGGCTTTCACGATTAAACAACTGCAGGCCGCGGGCAGCAGGTATATAGACAATATCGTCGAGATCCACCCCGAGAAACTGCCCCTTGGGTGCCGTCACGCCCACCACCCGATAGCGATTGCCGCCGATCTGGATCAACGCCCCCAATACCGGCTGGTTGCCAAAGAGCTCGATTTTCAGCTTGTGCCCCAATACAGCGGTTGGCCGTGCGTAAAACCAGTCATCGCGGGGCAAAAACTGCCCTTGCGCCATCTGTAGCTTCCAGGCCTTGGCTGCGTCCGGTCCCACCCCGGCGACATCGGTGTAGCGTCCCCGCTCCGCATTTTTCACCTGTGCATTACCAAAGACCACGGGTACCACCTGCTCTACCTCTGCCAGTAAAGACAGGGATTTGGCATCCTGCAGCGACAAGGGACGAACCGTATTGAGCATCCCTGTCATGCCCAGCGTATTGGTTTTTCCCGGCGTAACGGCCAGGATATGGCTGCCGAACTGGGTGAATTCGTTCATCACAAAAAGTCGCAGCCCTTCTCCGATGGAACTCAGCAGCGACACAGCCGCAATGCCAACGGCAAAGCCGAGCACCGTCAGGAAACTGCGTCCCCTTTGTGCGCCCAGGGTT
The DNA here is from genome assembly GCA_050290225.1 of Cellvibrionaceae bacterium. Taxonomy (GTDB): domain Bacteria; phylum Pseudomonadota; class Gammaproteobacteria; order Pseudomonadales; family Cellvibrionaceae; genus JBNKHG01. Next base: position 7,374 of record JBNKHG010000066.1, on the reverse strand, counting down.
TTGAACACCCACCAGAGTTGATCGCGCCAATTCACGCTATTCTTCCCCGCGCAGTGCCAGCACCGGATCCAGAGCGGCAGCGCGCTTGGCTGGCATCCAGGAAAACAGCAATCCACTGGCCGACGCCACCCCGACAGCCGCCAACATCGCCCACCAGGGCGCGGCCAGGGGTATGCTGGGATAGAGGGCGCGTGCGATGGCCAACAACGCCTGGGCCACCCCCAGTCCCAACAACGAGCCCAAAACCACCAACATCAAGGCCTCGCCCAGGAACAGGGCCCGAACATCAGCGGCGCTGGCGCCGATGGCCTTCAACAAACCGATTTCCTGACGTCGTTGAGTGACGGAAATCAGGCTCACATTCATAATCAGGATTCCCGCCACTAGCAGGCTGATACTGGCAATGGCCCCGACTACCAGGGTCAGTACGGTAATAATCTGGCCAAAGGCGTCCATTACCGAGTCTTGGGAAATCAGGGTGACATCATCTTCGCCATCGTGTCGATCACGCACCAGCTGCAGGATCCGCGCCTTGGTGTACTCCAGTCCTGCATACTCTTCCAACTCCAACAACACCCGGAAAAGACCGGGTGCATTAAACAGCTGCTCTGCCGAACGCACCGGGATAATCGCCATATCCCGCAGATCCAGCCCCAGCGATTCTCCCCGCTCCGTCAGTACCCCAATCACCCGGAAACGCCGATCCCCGAGGCGCATCCACTGGCCCACGGCTCGCTTGCCGCCAAACAGTTCAGTCTTGAGTTTGGCCCCCAGCACCACAACGGGTATAGCCTGTTGATCGGTTTCACGGGGCAGGCCCTTTCCACGTGCCAGCTTCAGTTGGCGCACAACAAACAGGTCCTGGGTAGACCCCATCACAATGACTTCACGGCTGCGGTTATCGTGGGCCGCCAGCGCGGTGCCGGCTATGACCGGCGCCACGGCTTTGACAGCGGGTATTCGGCGCATGGCGTGGGCGTCCTCGAGGGTGAGATCCCGGGGCGTGGTGCCAAACATGGGGGGAGCCCCGCCGGTGGTTTCCTTTCTGCCGGGCAGAACAATCAGCAACTTGTTACCGAGGGCGGAAAATTCGCGATCCACGTAACGGCGAGCCCCTTCACCCAAACCGGTTAGCAACACCACCGCCGCCACACCGATGGCTACCGCGAGCAGGATCAGTCCGCTGCGCAACCGGTGTCGCCAGAACACCTGGCGGTTAAACTGCAACTGATCAAACAGGCGCATCGCTCGACCTGGAATTAACGGACTCGATCCCAATTTCCACGCGGCGATCGATGACGACGTCACCGTCAACCATTTTCAATTGCCGGCGTGCGCGATCGCCGAGATTACTGTCATGGGTCACAACGATCAGGGTTATCCCCTGGTCATTGAGCGATTCCAGCACCGACACCACTTCCAGCCCCGACTTCTGGTCGAGGTTGCCCGTAGGCTCATCCGCCAGCAGGACATCGGGTGTAGTGATCATCGCCCTGGCGATGGCCACCCGCTGTAACTGACCGCCGGATAACTGGCGAGGCAGGTGATGTCGGCGATCGGCCAGCCCCACCTTTTCCAACAGCGCCTCCACGGCCTTTTTTCGGGAGCGTGGATTTTCGCCCGCCAACATCAGGGGCAGCTCCACATTCTCAGCGGCGGTCAAACGGGGGATCAAATGGAAGGATTGAAATATGAAACCGATATGCCGGCGTCGCAACAACGCCCGTTCCTCCTCGGCCAATTTGGCAGTCGCCCGATCCGCCAGCCAGTATTCGCCTGAATCGGGACGATCCAGCAGGCCCAGCATATTTAACAGTGTCGACTTGCCAGAGCCTGAGGGCCCCATTACTGAAAGATACTCCCCCGCTTCAATATCAAGACTGACATCGCGCAACGCGCGCAATGGGGCATCGCCCACCAGATAGGTTTTATTGACGTCACGCAATTTCAATTTCACGTTATATACACACCCAAGTTCGTCCAACCGAAACTCTGATGAGTCAAATGCTACGGCGACGACTTGTCCGCCACGGCTTCCACACCCGCAACAATATCCTCGCGTCCGGGGGCCACGATAACCTGATCGCCTTCCTGCAAACCCGACAGGACCTCGGTGTAGCGCCAGTTGCCGATACCGATCTCCAAGTTGGCTTCTTCAACGAGGCCATCACGCAGCAACCAAACCCGATTGCCATCGAGCAGGGCTTCAGTGGGAATACGCAACACTCGCTCCTTGGTTGCCAATATCACTTCGATATCGGCGCTGTAACCGGCAATCAGGTTTTGGGGAGGCGGCAATTTATCCGCGTAGACCGAATTCGTAACAGGGGTGCCGATCGGTGAGGCGACACTGGCCTGGACAATCAAGGTGTCACGATCAAAGGCAGCCTCCACATCCACTGTACGCGCTTGTTTTTCAAAGTCCTGGACATAGGCCGCCACCCGCTGCACCCTGCCCTGGAAAACCTGCCCTTTATAGGCATCCATGGTTATCCGTACCGGCATACCCAAGCGCACTTCAGCGGCATCCACTTCATCAATAGGGGCACTGACATAATGGCAATCGTTGGTGAGCAGATCGATCGCCGGAGGCGTAGCCACACCCGGTGGTGAGGGCGTGCTGAATTCCCCCACCTCACCCGCGACCTCGGCAACAATTCCGGCAAACGGCGCTTTCAGGACCGTTTGCGCCAATGCGGCCTCGGCAACTGCCACGGTCGCCTTGGCTTCATCCAGTTTCGCGGCGGCACTGGAACAGGCCACCTCGCTGGCGGCAGCCCGGCTCTGAGCCAAATCCGCCTGTTCCTCAGAGGCGAGCTTGCGCGCCAGCAAACTGTCCAGACGCCTGGCTTCGCGTTTGTCGGACCGCGCTGTTATACACACCCGCTCCCGCTCCCGTTCGGCAAAAACCAGCATCGCCTTGGCCTGCTGCAGCAGCGCCTTGCGGTCTTCGTTCCAGAGTTCCAGTAATACCTCGCCGGCGGTGACTTCCTGTCCCTCCTCAACATACAATTTGGCAATCTGGCCGCCGATGGCCGGGGAAAGACGTGAACGCTCACAGGCTTTCACACTACCTACACGGGTATTGGCCACCGTACGCTCAATGGGCGCGTGAACCACCGGCTCCGTTCTCACTACCAGCGGTTTGGGCAAACTCTGGTAAAACACATACCCCAGCAACAAGAGTACAACCGCCCCCCAGAAAAACCAGCGCACTCCTCCTTTGGCCATCATTGGTTTCCTCACCACTTTCTTGGATAAGATCATCATTCGGGATTACACTTCCGTAGCGGCCTGTACTTGACCGGGACCTGGAATCACCGACAATTCACAGCCATTATGCCTAGACTCCATGCTTAGAAACAACGCCCAAGCAACCTCGATCAGGGCTTTTATCGGCATTCCCCTCGATGACGCCTTTAACGATCAGTGTGAACTTTTGGTCGCACAGCTCAAACGGCGCCTGGACGAAATCGTGCCCCACCATGATGGCCAAGGCGTGCGATGGACATCCCGGGAAAGCCGCCACATGACCCTTGCCTTTCTCGACCAGATAACCGGGCAGCAAGCCAGGATGCTTTCGACATATCTGTCGCAATCTCTTGGCTCAATTCGTTGTTTTGACCTTCTGGTGAATGGGGTTGGCGCTTTCCCCAATGCCCGGGGTCCCATTATCGCGTTGCGATTTACACCCAGTGAACCGTTGTCGCAGCTGTTCGAACACATGCAAACACTTTGTCAAACGCTCGAACTGCGCCGGGAAAACAAGCCCTTTCGCCCCCATATCACCCTGGGTCGCGCCAAGGGGCGAAGGTCGCTGCCACGGCTGTTATTCCCACCTGATCCTTACGATCCCATTATTGCAACCTACCTGGGCAGATCGGTTAGCGTGACACGACTGCAATTGATCCAAAGCCAATTTACTCAGGAAGGCAGCCGCTACCAGGTACTGTCCGAACACAGACTTAACCGATAAAAATCGTTTCGGGATAGCCGATTTTTACGGCTCACAGTCCTGGTACTCCTTCAAGGTGAAAATGACGCATTAACTCTGCGAATCTACGACGATGTCAGGCCGGATCGAAGCCTACTTACCTCACGTCTATAGACAGGCGTCAATATCACCTTGAAGGAGTACTAGTTCCAGTGATCGAGAACATCCTTGAGCGCTGCGGACAATTCCGGAAAGCGAAAGCTGAAACCGGACTCCAAGGCACGGGCCGGCACCACTTGCTGTCCGCTAAGTAACAGTTCCTCTGCCATATCACCCATCAACCACGACAGTACAGCGGCTGGCATTCGCAATCTCGCCGACCGCCCCAAAAGCGCGGCCAGGCAACGGGCAAACTCTGCATTACGCACCGGGTTGGGCGCGGTGCCATTGAGAACGCCCAGCAAGGGAGTGTGATTAATGCAATGGCAAAGAAGTCGCAACAGGTCCTCCCGATGAATCCAGGACATCCATTGTCGACCGCTACCCATCGGGCCGCCCAATCCCAGCCTAAAGGGCGTCAACATCTGTTTCAGAGCCCCGCCATTGGGCCCCAGCACTATGCCTATCCGGATTTTGCACACACGCGTACCCAGCTCAGCAAAACCATCAGCTGCAGTTTCCCAATCCCGACACAGCGCATGGGAAAAACAGGGAACACCGTGCCCCGTTTCGTCGAGGAGTTCGTCATCGTGCGGACCGTAATAACCGATCGCCGAACCATTAATCAAAACTTCGGGGGGTCGTGCCACGGTTCGAAAGAAGGTCAACATGTCTCTGGTCAACGACACTCGGCTTTGTCTGAACCTCTGTTTGCGCGCCGGGTTCCAGCGTCCAGCCGCCAGGGGCTCACCCGCCAAATTGACCAGTACATCAAAGTGGGTGTCATTGTCGTTGAGTTGTGACAGGGACTCGATCAACTTGACCGAATCAGGCAATCGCTTGCGTGCCGCCTTTGCATTTCGTGTCAGTACCGAAATCCGGTGCCCCTCCGGCGCCAGGTGCTCGCAGAGCCTGCCGCCGATGAATCCCGTTCCCCCTGTCATTAGAATCCTTTGCTGTTTTTGCGCCAACCACATAAGGCCATCTCTAGTTACCACCCTTTAACAGTGTAGCCAATGGTCGTCGCGGGCCCTCCCGACCGCCGTTTGCAATGTCAGCCGTTTAGCACCTATTTGATATCTATCAATACCTCTAAAGTGCTACACCGATAAGATGCCGGCTTTGGAGCCCGAGCCCATGCCGCTTTGCGCGGGATGCATTTATAGAATAAGGACAAGCCTATGGTTACCTCCAGCTCAAGCCGCACCGGCAACGCCGTTAAGGTTCTCTATGATCACGATGGGCACCAGTGCTTCGCGTTCACTCACCTGGTGGAAGGACACGGCATCCAGGCCAATCAGTTTTTGATCGTCGACCACAATCACGCTGCCCTGATCGACCCGGGTGGCGATTTGACCTATACCCCTCTCAGTATTGAGCTGAGCAAGCGGGTCAATATCAACGACCTGGACTATATCTTTGCCTCACACCAAGACCCGGATATCATCGCTTCACTGCCACGCTGGCTGATGCACAGCAAGGCCCAGGTGGTCACTTCGCAGCTTTGGTCGCGCTTCCTGCCACACCTGGCCTCCAGCTTTGTCACCAACCGCTTCGGCAACAATATGGATGAGCGTATCATCGGAATCCCCGATAAAGGCATGAATATCAAGTTTGGGCGTTCCCAAATCCAGGCGGTACCGGCACACTTCCTCCACTCGGTGGGCAACTTCCACTTCTATGATCCGGTCAGCAAAATCCTGTTTAGCGGCGACATGGGCGCCTCGCTCGTGGATGAAGACGCTGACAAACCCGTTACTGACTTTGACAGCCATATTTCCCATATGCAGGGATTCCACCAACGCTATATGGCTTCCAGCAAGGCGTGTCGCCTGTGGGCAAAGCGTGCGCGTCAGCTCGACGTGGAAATGTTGGTCCCCCAGCACGGCAGCCCCTTTGTGGGTCGCGATATGGTGGATCGTTTTCTCGACTGGATTAGCGATCTGCCTTGCGGTGTGGATCTATTGGACAACAGCGGTTGCCCCGTCAGCGGATGAGCCTGGCGGCGCAAAACGCTCTGTCTGACAGCGGCAAAAACAGGTATTTTGAGCTATCAATAAAGTAATGGCAGCATTTATTGAGGTCCGCAAGCTATGCCCGAATACAGTCAAGTGGTCGCCGCCATCGATCTCTCCGAAGAATCACCGAGGGTTATCCAACGAGCCATCCGGCTCGTGGGGGGCGATCTGGACAGATTGCACCTGATCCATGCCTGTGAACACCCGATCACCGGCTATGGAGAACTGACCGGAAAGAACCATATGGTCACAGAAGTGCAGATACGCCAGTTGGCCTACCCTGCACTGGAAGCTATTGCCCGTGAATTCGAAATCCCCCATAAAAACCTTCACATCGAATTCGGTCCTGCGGCTGACGTGATTCACAAAACCGCTGAAGCCCTGGAGGCGGACTTGATTGTCATCGGCAGCCACGGCAAAAAGGGGTTGGAATTATTACTGGGGTCAACCGCAAACAGTGTTATTCACGGCGCCGGCTGCGATGTATTGACGGTGCGAATACGATAACGGGGGGATTGGAAAACCATAGTTGGAAAGCTTTAGGTGGTTCAATTCTGTTCGAATTTCCAGCACCACGATAGCAGGGCCAGGCACCTGATCCGATCAACTCTAGCACCCCTGTCCAGCCAGCTCCAGCTTTTTCTCTACTTATTGTGTAAATACAAATCTATAACAAATTACGGCGTAATTTCGCCAAAAATCGCTTGAACTTTTTCCCCTCCGAGCCAATCATAAAAACGTGGGTAGCTTGTAGCTTGACGACTATCAGCGGTAACGTGACCTGCCCACTCTCTTTTTCTGGGGGATTCTGCGTATTGTTCTATGCCATTGCCCCAATCTGCTATAAGGAGTCATGCCTATGAAGCCCGCCGTTGATGTCGTTTATCGCGATCTAGACGCCTCCGTCGCACTCAACAGCATTATCGACAAGAAGTTTGAAAAGCTGTCCCGTTATTCTGATCAAATTACTCGCAGTCGTGTCGTGCTCGCCACCCCCCACAACCACAAACACAAAGGCAAGCAATTCCGCGCCTCGATAGAACTCTCGCTAAAAGGTGCCCCGGTTACCACCATCAGCCAGGATGATGACTCTATCCATATTGCTGTTCGCGAGGCATTCAATGCCGCAGAGCGCAAACTGAAGGATATCTGCGGACGCAAACGTGCTAACCGCCATAAAACGGTCGATCCGGGCACTATGGAAGAAGACACCGAAGAGACCTTGCTGAATTAGATCACCCGATGGCGGCGCCCGGCAAGGGG
>JBNKHG010000065.1:0-2983 GCA_050290225.1 Cellvibrionaceae bacterium | reverse complement strand
TACCAATAGCGTTGATCCAGGTCACCAATATCGAAGCCGTAACACCTATCATCGCCCAGGTCAGGTGAACATCGTAATCCGCAACCGACCAGAGCTTGATGCCCTTGGCGGGCACTAACTCTTCGAGTACCGTTGGCAACGCGACGGCCTCAAATGCCGATACCGCGACATACGCTAAAGTTATCGCCCAGGTACAAACAAAAGCGCCGGTTTCACCAAGCGCCCGATGGCTATAAACGTGCTCTCCTCCCACGAACGGCATGGCTGAGGCGAGTTCCGCGTAGACAAGTCCAATCAACGTCATGATTGCACCGCCCACAATAAACGCGGACACGGCCCCTGCCGCACCGGCTGAATGGACCCAGCCTCCGGACAAGGCAACCCAGCCCCACCCGACCATCGCGCCAAACGCCAATGCCAGCGAATCGCGGTGCGAGAGAACGCGGATAAATTTTTCTTGAGATTCGGTTGACGGCATAATAATTTCTCCAAAGCGCTCCAACACCATCCAGTCCTGCCGATCCAGGACTAACTCAATTATATCTTCATAGATTCGCGAGCTGCGTACTGGCTTGAAATGGCGTTATCATTCCAGCTGGTAACGTTGTGTACCATGGCATTTCAGGCAAGAGTGTTTAGCATTAGTGGCTTGCACTCACCAGGAGAAGATCATGGGGAAGGGGCTCGATTTGACAATGCGGGGCCTGGCCCGTCAGGCGCTATTCCCCGATTGAAAAGAGAGTCGGTAAATCACGGCTGCCATGCAATACTCGCACAACACGAATACGGTCTTTTAAAATGCGGTAAAACACAATATGGCTTTCCTGAGAGATACTGCGCAAGCCCTCAAGAATCTCCCGCCGGTCTCTTCCCAGTTGCGGATTCTCGATCAACCTGGTGAACAATGGGTCGAAGTTATCGACATAATCCACCGCCTTGGCCAACCCATGCTCCGCTACCGTATAATCAAAAATCTCTTCGATATCCCTGTCGGCTTCGGACGATAACTCATAGAACATCCCTGTACTCCTTCAAAAGGATATTACTCCTGCGTTGATGATGTTTTAGCTTCGATAATATCCCGCACCTTGCGCTGACTGGCGGGGCCCTCCCAGCCTTTGGCAATTTCGGCACGCAGCTCTTCGATCACCCGGTGACGGTAGATTTCATGCAGCCGGAGCGCGTCACGCACAACTTCGCTGGCATTCTGATAATCGCCGCTCTTGAGTTGTGCGGCGATATACTCTTCCTGCTTTCGGGTAAAGCTGATATTCATGGTGGGGCTCCTTTCGGATTGACGTCATGGAAGCAGCATAGCCAACATGTCCAAATATAGCAAATATGGCCAAAGGAGGAGCCCCCCGAAACGGTTTCAGTACTCTGACAAGCTTCCCTCAAACGCTTTCACCCCCCGGCTCACCGTGGCATAGCTCACCCCAAAAGCTCGCCCACCTCCGCCGGCAGCAGCCCCTCATCAATATCGGGGAAGTCCTCGTCCAGGGGTTGCAAGGTTGCCAAGGTGCGCAATAACCCCTTAGGCCTGACAGGCTCGATAATCAGCCTGTCGCCTTCCTTGTGGATGATCGCTTCCTCACCTTGAAACTCGAATTCGCGAGGAATGCGCAATGCCTGATGGCGCCCGTTTCGGAACAGGCGTACGTGTCGTGTTGCTTCCATAGCTTCCACCTCCAGAGCTGGCATATGTCTTAGCATCTGCCAAAAGCCGCCACCCATCAACATCCAATTATCCCAGTTTTCCAGGTGGCCTTGTGCAATACCGTGCTTCCGTGTGGACCTGAGGGAGCCTGGGTGCCAAGGGAACCTGCGTGTCAGCCCTTATGTCTGACATTCGTCACCATCCTGCGCTCTCCCCTCAAACGCTTTCACCGCCCGGCTCACCGTGGCATAGCTCACCCCGAAATGCGCACCCACCTCCGCCAGGGTGTACATCGCTGGCGAGGTACACCTGATCCTACTGTTAACGGCGGTCTAAAAATACGCTTGACGGTATATACGCTTTAGCGTATTGTTTATTTACGCAAGGAGCTCCAGCATGACATGGAAAATACTGGTCACCGAAACATATGAAAAGTGGTTCCTGGGTTTAACGGACAATGAGCAGGAGGACGTGCTTGCCATGGTTGACGTTCTGGAAATCACTGGTCCTCATTTGTCACGGCCGTACGCAGACACTCTTAACGGGACGGATAAAGTCAGGAATCTCAAAGAGCTGCGGATACAACACGCAGGAAAACCATATCGGGTTTTTTATGCTTTTGATCCCAAACGGCGAGCAATCCTTCTCTGTGGCGGCCGAAAGGACGGCAAGAAGGCCAAGCAGTTTTACGACTCTATGATTCCATTGGCGGAAAGAGAATTTCTCAATCATCTGGATTGCGAAAACCTCGATTAGATAGGAGGCATTATCATGGCCAAGTCGCTGAAAGAACACCGGAAAAAAATCAAACCCGAGGTCCAGGCGGCAGCGCGCGCCAAAGCCGTGGGCATCATTGCCGAAATGTCGCTGGCCGAAATCAGAAAAGCACGCGGGAAAAACCAGGCCACTCTGGCTAAAGAACTGGGTATAGCCCAACCCAATGTCTCTCAGGTAGAAAGCAGACCGGATACCCTGATCAGCACCCTGAGCCAATACATTGAAGCACTGGGCGGAAAATTGGAACTACACGCCAAATTCCCTGACGGCCAGGATATTGAGATCACGCAATTTAGATAGAGAATCTAACGCTCACTAAAATCCGTCCGCCCCGCCGCAGTGGTGCCGCCATCCACTACCAAGTCCTGGCAGTTGACGAACGCGCCCATATCGCTGGCAAGGTACAGCGCCGCATAGGCGATGTCTTTCGCCGTGCCCATATGGAGCATGGGCGAGATATTGGCCCATTTGCGGCCCAGCTTGTTCAGCTTGGCCTGATGGTGCTCCGGGGTGATGCCTTCCGGCGGAATCGAATCCCGGATAAAAATG
>JBNKHG010000064.1:0-1670 GCA_050290225.1 Cellvibrionaceae bacterium | reverse complement strand
TGGGACTTTGGTGGGTACGAAGCCTATTGGCAGGGCGCCCTGCAGTATGCCGGCAGCAGTTACAGCTCAGTGGTCGCCGCCGATCGCCGCAAGCAGGACAGCTACTCCACCGCGGACACGTCGTTGGGTATCACCAAGGGTGGCTGGGGCGCGGAGCTGTTTGTCGAGAACCTGACCGACGAACGGGCTGAACTGTTTCACAATGTTCAGGACGATGTACCCAGGATCACAACCAATCGTCCGCGTACCATCGGCTTGCGCTTCTCGTACAAGACCCGTTAGCGGATAATTCGAGCCTGTCTGCCCGGCTGCTGATTAACCAGGATACCGGACCCGGCCTCAGCGCCCGGATCCTTTCACCTGCACGTTTTAATCGCATCCCTGATCACATTCTCGCGGCGGGCCACCCCCACTCGCACCAAATTAGCGCATTTCAAAGACTCACCACTAACGGCATGTCGTATTCGTTAAATAGGGGTCGCAATCACGATACTTTGTGGCGATCAATATTGCTAATGTGGCATAGCGGTATTAACTAGTGGTCACCTCCAAAAATAATGACTTTTACCATCAAACTGCACCACGATGAACGGTGGGATCCGCAATATTATTCTACCGACCTTGGGTGAAGGCTCTAGACGACAGTTTCGGAAAAGTGCACTTTTAGGGGTTTCCCACTGTTCATCCCGAAATGGATGCTTACTGTGGCGAGCTGATTTACGCCCTTTGTGCACCGCCAAATGTAGTTTTTAGACGGTGCAGAATTTTCAGCGACAAAATACCCGTATTTTGTAATGTACACCGGCGTTTCTCGGCTTCCCTCGCAAGGTCCATTTCTGGATAGGCACAGACCATATGATGCATGAGGGGAAGAAATGTTTGTAAAAAATAAACTCAACTACGCCGTTCTAGCTGCCATGGCCGTCACTGCAGGCAGCGAATCGGTATCTGCCGGCGGCACCATCGAAGAGGTTGTGGTAACTGCCACTAAACGAGCTGAGAGTGCGCAGGATATCCCGGTCGCCATACAGGCACTCGGCGGTGAAACACTGGATGACCTGAATGTCAGCAACTTCGACGACTACATCCGCTTCCTGCCCAACGTGACTGCCGGCGGCCGCGGCCCCGGGCAGTCGGAAGTCTACATCCGCGGCATGTCCATCGACGCCATCACCGTGCTGCTCTCCGGGGCGCAGGGCTCTACGCCCAATGTGGCCCAATATCTCGACGAGCAGCCCGTCACCTCCCCCGGACGCAACCTCGATGTCTATGTCGCCGACATCGAACGGGTCGAGGTACTGGCCGGACCACAGGGCACATTGTTCGGCGCCAGCTCCCAGGCGGGTACCGTACGCATGATCACTAACAAGCCCGTGATGGACAAGTATGAGGTCGGGCTTGATACCAGCCTTTCCAGCACTGCACATGGAGAGGACAGCAATTCTGCGGAAGCCGTTTTCAACATACCCTTGATTGAGAACAAACTCGCTGCTCGCGCGGTCTTCTTTAATTCGAATGAAGGCGGCTATATCGATAACGTGGCCGGCACCTTCAGCCTGGACCCGAATGTCAATTCCACCCTGCCGACAGATGCCGACTATTCCCAGGCAACCGCCTCAAACGCCGACCTGGTTGAAAAAGACTTTAATGACTCCTCCTATAAAGGCTTC
>JBNKHG010000063.1:0-5993 GCA_050290225.1 Cellvibrionaceae bacterium | reverse complement strand
TCCTCGGGTATATCCTCAAGGACCCCTTTTTCAAGTACTTCCTTATCTTTCTGCGTGAAAAAATCTGCTTCATGTTGTGGGAAAAAGTCGTAATCATTTTTCCCTATCATCTCCTCTCTGGGATATCCAAGCAAATCTTCTCCGGTTTTGTTGAGACGTACAAACCTGAGTTCTTTAGCATCCTTTACGAACACCATATCAGGAATATTATCCAAAATTGTCGTTACAAATTCTTCACGCTCTCTGAGTTCTTCTTCCACCTGCTTGAGCTTGGTCATTCGTTGCTCCAGGGTTCCAATCGTTTCTTCCAGTTGAGCAGCCATTGAATTGACGCCGTTTTGAAGGATACCTATCTCATCGGGTAGAGGCGACTCCCTTACCCTGGCCGTCAGATCACCGGCTTCGACACGCCTCACGACAGCCAACAAGCCCTTCAGTCTGGTCAAGATAATCCTCTGAAAGGAAATAAGAATCACGGCTGAAGTTAACACCATATTCAAAGTCACACCAATAATGAATAGCCAGGAAATCGTCATTTTCTCGGCTTCGGCTTCATTCGTTTGGGCCTTGATATAGGCAAATAGGAATGGCGTTCTGCCATCAACAGCAAAGAGAGGAGTGATGCTGACAAGATATGTATCCTTACCTTCAACGACCTCTTCAACGAAAGGCTGGGTGACAGTCGATCCAAACCAGTTGGAATCTATGCCCGGTATTGCCGCGACGTTTTTTCCCAGGTCATCTGGGTTTAAAGCCTGAAAAACATTGCCGTTGACTCCCACCACCAGGCCGTTCACCAGTTCTTCGCCGACCAATTGCCGCATAATAGTTTGATCGGCCACTGCATCATAGCGCAACAGCCCCCTCTCCATGAGCCTGCCGGGCGCCTGAACATTCTGGACAACCCGCCGGTCAACCTGCTCCCCAAAGCGATTATCGTAGTAGAAACCCATTGCGGCCAGCGCCAAGACTTCGATGGCGATAACAATCCCCCCTATCTTGAAGGCCAGACTATTAAGGAATCTCATCGCCTCACTCCTGCTCGATGAAATATTGGGCCGGGTTGGTCGGGGCGGGATCGGGATATGTCCAGGCGGCCGGCATCAACCCTGGCACGTTGTGAAAGTTATTCTTGACGATACCATAACCTCTGCCCGGCCTGGCAATACCGATGACGTAGAATTGATCCGCCGCAATTTCCAGGATTTGGCCCATCAATTTATTCTGAGTGCTTGGATCGCCTGTGGCGACAAGTTGATTGTAGAGGGCCATCTGTTGTTTGGTGATTGCAGGCGGCTCCTCCGCTCGTGGGTCCTGGGGATCGATATACCAGTATGCCCAACCAACAGCGTAATTTGATTCGTTAGAGACCGGAAAATACTCGCGCGGGTCCAGGATAGCGTCAAGACCGCCCGCACTGGCCCACACAACGGCATCGTGCTGGTTGGCGTCTCTGCGCTCGATAAGAGAATTTCGATCTTCTTCTTTGATTTGCATATCAATGCCGACCGCGCGCCAGTAGCCCTGGATGAGCTTCAACGCCTCTGCGCTCTCCGTATAGATATCCGGTGTGACCTCAACAGTGAAAGCAATCGGTTTACCATTTGGGTCCAGGCGCAGGCTCTGAGCATTGCGTTTGTCGAAGCCGGCCTGATCCAGGTGTTTGTTGGCCAGAGTCCTGTCAAACTCAACATACTGCCTGGCCAGCCGTTCGTGGTATAACGGCGACTCAGACAAGGGCGCAACCTGGTAGGGTTCTCCCTCGCCGTTGTACACCCGCTCAATGATTTCTGGCCGGTTGATGGCATAAGAAAGCCCAATGCGAAAATCCTTGTTTTGAAAGATGGCGCGCAGCGTTGGATCCGGGTGGGTCATGTTCAGGCTGATCCCCATCACATTTGAAAAGCTGGAAATGGTCGAATAAAAGTGATAGCCCTCCTGATCCATGTTGGCCTGGTACGCGGCCCGGTATTGCGATTGAGCGATGTTACGGTTTTGCATATCAAGCGCGCCCTTGAGCGCCAGCGACACCAGTTCATCAGCGCTCTTGGCGATATGAAAAACAAGACGGTCGATGTAGGGAAGCTGGTTTCCGGCCGGGTCGATCTTCCAGTAGTAGGGATTGCGCTCGGCGACGAGTTGGGTAGCTTCTTCGATGTAGTGATCGGTCAGGATCCAGGCGTTGAGCGTAGGCAGCTCCGGGTTCTGCCAGCGGCTGGGATGATCAACGGTGCCTACCTGGCCGAATTTGAGTTGAAACAATTCCACCCAATTGGTCGCACCGGCCTCCTTAATAAGCCCAGCTATGGTGTCTGGGTTGTATTTGGGATGAAACTGCTCCAGATAGTGGCGAGGATAACTCGTCGGTTCAGCTCCCCAGGGAGATGCCAGATTCTGCAAAAAAAGGCCATTGGGCGCGACGAATCGGAACACAAGGGTGGAATCATCCACCTTCTCTACCCTCACCGGTTCTCTACCACCGGTGAGCCAGACAGGTGGGGAAGGGGTCAGTTCTTTGTTCAAAAAGACATCCTCGTACCAGAACATGATATCGTCGGCTGTAAAGGCTGCGCCATCAGACCAGTACATTCCCTGACGCAACCGGAAGGTGTAGGTGGTAGCGTCATCACTTACCTCCACCGATTGAGCCAGGTTGGGGAGGGGGCGATTCCATTGTGGGTCCCAGCGCATCAAGTTTTCATATCCTAGGGTGCGAATCAGTAGGGCGTGATCTCGGTAGCCGTTCATCCCCATGTGCCAGACGCCGCCATAGTTGCCAATCTGCTCAACCGGCTGGGTTAGCATGGGATTTTGCGGTAAACGTTGGTTTACCGGCGGTAGTTTACCGGACGCCACCAACTCGGCCAGTTGAGGCGCTTCGTGGTATACCGTGGCTTGAGACGCCCCGCTCGAAGTTGTCACCGGTGTCGCCGGCGGCGTTAAAGTCGGCGGCGCTGAAGCACAGCCGGCCAGTATGAGGTTAACTACGATAACACCCAACATTATTCTCATAGCGAAAATTGTTCTGCTGCTTCCCGCTTTCATCATATTCCTCCTTGAAACAAATGCGCCTACCGAGTACCTTCCAGTTCGCCTAGCGATGACAGATCCACTGACATTCTCTCGGTATATGAGTTGTGTTTGAATTTTTATTTTGGCAACGAAAAGTAAAACGTCGCGCCGTGACCCACTTTTCCTTCCGCCCACACCCTGCCGCCGTGCCGGTTGACGATCCGGCGCACGTTGGCCAGACCAATTCCTGTGCCTTCAAATTCATCGGCCAGGTGCAAGCGCTGAAAAACGCCAAAGAGTTTATCGGCGTAGGCCATATCAAATCCCACCCCGTTATCGCGGATGAAGATGATGACCTCTTCTTCACCCTCTTGACAGCCGATTTCGATCTCCACCGAGGTACATCTTCGCGTGAATTTCAGGGCATTGGAGAGGAGATTGACCAGCACCTGGCGTAACATGGCCTGATCGCCACTGACGGTCGGCAGGCTGGCGATATGCCAACGGATGGTTCGGCTTTGCGTTTCCGGCGCAAGTTCTTGAACGACCACCTGTACCAGAACGCCCAGGTCAACCGGCATTTTTGACATCTCATTCCGTCCCATCCGGGAGAAGGTGAGCAGGTCGTCGATCAACTGGCCCATCCGTCTGGCTGCATCAGAGATGGTATCCATGTAATGCTGGCTGCGTTCGTCGAGCGCCCCGGCCGTTCGCTTTTGCAGCAGATCCAGAAAACCATCAATGTGACGCAGCGGCGCACGTAGGTCATGCGAGACCGAATAGGCAAAGGCTTCCAGTTCTTTGTTCGCCGCTTCCAATTGCATAGTGCGGTCCGCTACCAGACGCTCAAGCTCCTGGCTGCGCTGCTCGATGCTGCTGACGCGCCAACGGTAGCCGCCGAAGGCCAAGGCCAGGAGAGTGACGGTGGCAACACCTCTTAACCACCGCGTTTCCCACCAGGGTGGCGTGATAGTAATGGGCAATGACACCCCTTCTTCATTCCAGACGCCATCGCTGTTTGAGGCCTGTACACGAAACACGTAGTGGCCCGGATCTAAATTGGTGTAAATGGCCAGGCGTTGCTTGCTATCCACCTCATTCCAGTCGGGTTCAAAACCCTCTAATTTGTAGCGATAGCGGTTCTTCTCAGAATTAGCGTAGCTTAATGCCGCAAACTCGAACGAGAAAATATCATCCTGATATGAGAGCGTCAATGCATCGACATAGGGGATGGCTTGTTGGAGCACCGAGTCGGCGCTGATAGGAACGGGTTTGTTGAAGATTTTGAAATCAGTGAGCACCACTGGCGGCACGTAGGGGCTGTCTCGGATATTTTCAGGAAAGAAGGCGTTAAACCCATTGCTACCACCAAAAAACATCTCCCCATGCTGCCCCTGTGCATAACAGCTTGCACTGAAATCATTGCTCTGCAAGCCGTCGGAGGCGTCGTGGTTTCTAAATGTTTCTGTCTGCGGGTCGAACCGAGACAACCCGTTTTTGGTGCTGATCCACAGCTTGCCGGTATCGTCTTCCAGAATGCCCTGAATATTGCTGCTGGGCAGGCCCTGAATATCTGTGTAGTGGGTAAACGTGCCGTTATCTTGGTGGAACCGATATAGTCCATCGGTGGCACCTACCCATAATGTTCCGTTACGGTCTTCATGCAGGGCAAGGATGGTGCCTCCTTTGAGTCTATTGGGATCACGTGAGTCTGGGGGGTAGTTCACAAAGGTTTCCGTTTTGTCGTCGAAACAGCTCAACACGCCCCCGGACAATCCCAACCAAAGCGTGCCGGCTCGATCTTGATAGATGGTTCTAACGGCCGTATGACCCAGGCTGGTCGGATCATCTGGATTGGGCAAGTAATTGGTAAACTGTTCTGTGTCCGGATCAAACCGACTGAGACCGCCGTGCTGCCCCACCCACATGTTACCACTTCTATCTTCAAAGATGTCGAGAACGTGGTTGGCAATCAAGCTATTGGAATCATCCGGGTTGTGTTGGTAATGTTTGAACTGTCCGGTGCGTTCATCAAAACGGTCAAGGCCACTATCCCAGCCCCCCAACCAGAGATAGCCACGCGCGTCTTTGTATATGCTAATTAAATTAGAACCTGTACTTAGCGTATTGGCGTGTTCCGGATCAGGAATATAATGAGTGATTTGACCCGTGTTTCGATCAATTCTATCCAGGGCTCGGGGGATTAAACCCACCCACAAAATACCATTGGAATCTTCATAAATCTCACCAACTGTACCGGGTGAAAGCGTATTGGGCTTAGTGGGATTGTGACGGTAATAACCGAACTGTCGTTGTTGAAAATTGAGGATATTGAGTCCCCCAGATGCAGTACCCAGCCACAGCAAACCGGCTCTATCTTGATAAATTGAAACGACGGTATTATCGTTGAGGCTATCCGGGTTAGTCTCATCGTGTTGGAAGAGACGCACGAAATGTTCTGTTTGCCGGTCAAAGTAATAGAGACCCTGTTTTGATGGTACCCAGAATCCATTCTGCCCATCATTCAGAAGGTTACTACTCGCGCCGCCGAGGATTGCGTCATCAAGTGGGTATTCCGTGAGTTGCTCTGACCGGGGATCATATTTGACAAGCCCGTTTGGAGACCAAGACACCATCCACAGATTACCGGCTTCATCTTCAGAAATATGATCAGCTTGTACACGGCCTATTGTTGCCGGGGGGCGCGTAATCTGTCCCGTTTGCGGGTCCACATGGTGTAAACCACCATTGCCCACAAACCAGATATCCCCTTGGCTAGCCTCAATAATGTAAGTGATCCGGTCAACAAATTCGCCTTCGCTGTCATTGTAATAATGGGTGAAGGTTTCGGTGGCCGGATCAAATTTATTCAGGCCGCTGAATTCGGTCCCAAACCAGAAATAGCCGCGACTGTCCTGGATCACAGTCTGAACCCTATCACCGCTGATGCTGTTGGGGTTGTCGGGGTCATGCCGATAACG
>JBNKHG010000062.1:0-53995 GCA_050290225.1 Cellvibrionaceae bacterium | reverse complement strand
AAGGATTTTGCGTTGGCGGCAGCTGCCCGCTATTACGTGGCGCAGGATGTGGGTGATCCCGGTGCCTACGTCTATCGAGAGCTTGCGGAACAGGGGGCGCCGAACGCATCCGACTGGGAACGTGCACATATCGATGTTCTTATCGGCTTGCTTGATCAACCTGGTGCCACCCGGGCAAAGGCGCTGGCCTACATTGAATCGACACCTACTGATCTGTTGGTGATCTCCCAGCTAACGGGAAATATGTTTTTTTACGATGGCCCCAAAAAACTGGAAACCGTGCTGAATGTATTTGAGTCCGTGGCGGAGGCATTAGGGGATGATTGGGCGCTCCTCGCCCGACTGGGGTTTGCGGCCAGCGAAGCCGGGCAACGCAGGCGTGGGCGTGAGCTCATCGAACGCGCTTTGGAGATGCGGCCCCAGGCACTCTATTCCATACATGGACTGGCTCATTGTCTGCACGATGACGGTGCCGCCGAGGAGTCGGCAACGTTACTGCAGGAGTGGCTCAGGGTGCATGAGGCCAGTGCTTGCGCGGGACAGATGTACGGACACGTCCAGTGGCATCTAGCCTTGTCGGAATGGCAGATAGGGGATCGTGAAGCGGCGATGAGACGTTACCAAACGTTTTGTGCGCCGGAAACCACCACATGCGGTCCCGTTCTGACGCTGGCCGATTGTGGCGGTTTCCTACTCAGGGACTATTTGCAAACCGGCCAGACAACCGCGTTGGGAGAAGGTGTGCTCACGCATATTGAGCGGGTCTGGGGAATGATGGGACATCCCTTTATCGCACTGCACGTGGCCGGTTTGTACGCTTCCGCAGGCGATATCGCTGGGCTTGAACGGTGTGAAAAAGCCATTGCCGAAACACCTAGTGGGATAGATCGTGATACCTCACTCGCGCTGGTCTCTTCATTAAATGACTTTGTAATGGGTCACTATCAGAGTGCCGCACAGACGCTGGCATCTCTTTCCCCAAGTGCGCGGATTGGTATAGGTGGCAGCAACGTTGAACGCATCCTGGTCGACTTGATTGAAAAGGGCTGCAAGGCGCGACACTGAATACGCTGTGGTCTGTGCATGCTTAGGCTTCATCAACCTATCGATTGCAATGGGGTAAAAATATCAAGAGGTCAAACTTGCGTCCCCTTTTATTCGAGGCGCTCATTAGGCTTTTATTGAAAAACCTTCGAAATCCGAAAAGGTGGCTTCACCCGTGAAGAAAAAACGGCCTAAACAAAACACCCGCCAGGGGCGGGTGTCAGGTGATTACCGTTACTGTACACACTGTGATTGGTTTAAAGCGGACAAAACTGCCCGGGTATGATTGACGCTATTGTTTTTGTAGACCTCTAACTTCATTCCTGATGGTTTTTTTAGCAGCGTTTTGATTTTTCTCGGAAATTTCGCTGCTCGAATAGGTGCTAAAAACAGGGATGAATTTAATGTCATCTAAGCCTATGAATCCTAACACTTCTTTTAGCAAAGGGGTGACGAAATCAGATTTTCTTGACTCTTTTGAACTGTAATCCCCACCCGCTGAAATGATAATAAACACTTTTCTATTGGTTAAAAATCCATGAGGACCATCAACCTCATATTTAAAGGTTAAACCAGGTCGTGTTACTTGGTCTATATAAGCTTTTAGGCCAGATGTCACCGTATGGTTATGCATGGCAGCACCAATAATAATGATGTCTGCATTCTCTAGTTCCTTGATTAGCATTGAGCTTTCGTTTAATGCTCGCTTTTGCTCTTCATTATGTTCTCTTGGATCCATAAAGAAACCGGATAGTGCCAATGCAGTTAAATGACTAGGAGGTGTTGTGCCTAGATTGCGAGTAATAATGTTAAACCCTTTAGTAGTCAATAACTCTTGCTCGAAGAATGAGGTTAGCTTAGTTGAAATACTGTCATCCGGAGTTGGGCTAGAGTTAAGTATCAAAACATTTTTCATTTATAGTGCCCCAGTTTTTGTAAGGAAAACTAAGCGTATATTGTTCTATTGCTATGATTAACCGCTTGCGCGTGAAATAATTGTTCGCATGTGGCTATCAATTCGAGTTAGTTATGGATACTCAACTATTAAGTGGTATTGTGACTTTTAAGCAGGTTGTTGATTGTGGCAGTTTTACTAAAGCGGCCAATTTACTAAATCACAGCAAATCATATATCAGCGGGGAAATTAACAGACTTGAAAAGCGCTTAGGTGTCAGGCTGCTTAATCGCACTACGAGGAAAATAAGCCTAACGCCAGCAGGTGAAATTTATTATCGCCAATGCCAAAACATCATTCATGAGGCTTTGCAAGTAGAGCGGCAGTTAAGTGGACAACAACACATCCCAAAAGGAAATTTGCGGATAAGCTGTCCCGTTAGTTTTGCGTTAGCAAAAATAAAGCCGATATTAAGCGAATACATGGAGCTATATCCGAAGGTGATTGTTGAATTAGAACTGAGTGATCAATTAGTCGATGTAGTAGCCGATGGTTATGATTTGGTGCTTCGAGCTTCTGAGCAACTACCAGATTCAAGCTTAATTAGCCGAAAATTGACAAGTGTCGATATTGTAACTATTGCTGCACCCAGTTATTTGGAGAAATGGGGAATACCTCAATCTCCTGATGAATTAGGTCATCACCGTACTATTAATTTCCGATCTACTGTTAATCAAAATATATGGCAGTATCAAGATGAAGTTGGCCGACAAAGCACGGTAAAAGTCGATAGTCACTTATTAACCAATAGTGCAGAAATGGAGTTGGCAATGTGCATAGATGGGCAGGGTATTGCAAGAGTACCAAAATTGGTTCTAACCGATGAGATAGAAAGAGGTGATTTAGTTCTTTTATTTGGTAATTTTGAACCTGTCACTGTAGATATTTTTTTGATCTATCCGAATCGCAAGTACATATCATCGAAGGTGAGAAGCTTCATTGATTTTTTAATTGAAAAGCTTTGATAAAGTATCAGGCACTGAATTTCATGACTTTGTTGGGGTGTCAGGTGATGACCGTCACTGTGCAATTTGTCAATAGATGGGTGCCCATAATTGTCACCATTTATTTAGTCCTTAATAACTAGCAATGAGACCAACCTCCTTGCTGTTGGCACCACAACATAACTTGCCGGAAAAGCAACCAGCATCGAAGTAATCCAGGCTATCGGCCAATTCAGTATAAACTGTCCATATGAATCAGACTTGAATGCCAGCATGGCCAGTGAAATCACACCAGACATGATGAGTGACATAATAAACGAGAATAAATGAAAGCTGTATTTGTTCGAAATCATTCTTTGTCACTCCAACGTAGATACCCTAGGCGCTGATACGTCGGAAGTAACGGCGCCCCTTTTTACCCCTATGCGTATTACTTTTTATCCCGAATTGCATCAACGGTATCCATTAGCTGCTTTTTGAATATCGCATGGGAAATGACCTGTTTTTCTACATCAAAGTTGTCGTAAAAACTCGGTAACGAAAAAGATGCGGCTACTTTTCCGTCGAAAAAGTGGGCGGATTCAACAGCCGTGGATAACACGCTTTTGGCGCCACCGGCTCCCGGTGAAGTCGCCAGCATGATCACCGACCGACCTTGATAAACGTTTATATTGGCCCTGGATGCCCAGTCAAACAGGTTTTTATATGCGACGGCGTAGCCGCCATTGTGTTCCGCATACGAAATCATCAACACATCGGCGCTGGCGATTTTTGCCAGGAAATGATGTGCCACCCGGGGTATACCCTGTTCACGTTCAAGGTCTTCACCGTAAATAGGCAGTTCGAAATCATTGATGTCGATTATCTCAACGTTATGATCCTGCAGCAGACTTGCCGCGTACGTGAGCAACTGTTTGTTGATGGACTTTTTACTGTTGCTTGCTGCGAAGGCTAAAATATTCATTTTCTATTCCTCTTGCTTGCCAATACTCACTTGCCTGAAGAGTATTTCTGTTAACAAATAACCTGATTTTCTAATCGAGGGTCAGTCGCTTATTGAGCCCAGTCTTCCCGCGCGATAATCCGCCTCAACACGGTCCAGCTCCTCGGCTGTGCTCATCACAAAGGGGCCGCGTTGAATAAAACTTTCTCGGAGTGGTTCGGCACTAATCAATGCAAAGTGGGCTTCACTGTTAGCCGGTGCCTGAAGCACAATGTCTGTCGCTTCCCCTTCATTACGCAGGCTGAGCGATTTTCCGGCGAGGATGGTTATCGAGGTGTTCTGGTGCGCCACCTGAATGGAGCCGTTCACCGGGTAAATCCAGGCACTGTGATGAGCGGCCAGCGTATGCGAAAAGCGCCCACCGGCATTCAGTTTGCCATCCAGAATAGTGGCCGGCAGCGCAGGCGATTTCGCACCTTTTACACCGCCACTCTCCCCCAACATTACCCGCACACGATAGTCGTCACCTTGCAGCAAGGGTATATCCCCCGCTTTGACGTGTAGCGAACCTGGCGAGCCGTGCTTAAGTCGCGCCGGGAGGTTCACAAACAGTTGCAAGCCGTGGGTGAGGGCGCCAGGGCGGGGTGCTTCGTCGTGAAGGGCACCACTGCCAGCTTGTAGCCAATAGAGGTCACCCGGCTCTAAATCGATATCGTTGCCGAGCGAATCCCGATTGTGAAAACTGCCCTGACTGTCTTCAAACAATACTGACACGGCCGACATGCCGGCATGAGGGTGAATGCCAAAGGTGGGGTTGGTCATCGTATAGTGATCGACCATCACCAGGGGATCCATCAGACCCTCAAAGTACTGCTGTTTAAAGCTTAGTGCGTCAAACCCGTCGCCAATCTGTAGAGACTTCCCGCTTACCAGGGGTGAAGACAGAAGACTGTTGCTCTCTGTGCGTGCGTTTTGTGCAAGTGCTGACATGGGATAGCTCCTGTTCTGTTGATGCCAAACACTTTACCAATAGAACGATGCTGGTAAAAAGTAGCAAAAATGCTACTCTACGTTCTATTTATAGAACGATATTTAGGTGTAAGAGGGCCCATGATTGATCTAAATGATTACTTTTACTTTGTTCATGTCGTGGAGCAGCGCGGCTTTTCTCCTGCGGCACGACTGCTGGACCTGCCCAAATCCCGCTTGAGCCGCCATATTAATCATCTTGAAGAGCGGCTTGGTGTACGCTTGCTGCAGCGTAGCTCCCGGCAGTTCTCCATCACAGAAATCGGACAAGCATTTTACGAGCGGGCCCGAGCCATGCTGGACGAAATGGAAGCGGCCGAAGCCACGATAAAACGCCAGTCCAATGTGCTATCCGGCCGCGTCCGTATCAGTTGTTCGGTGGCGATAGCGCAAGCGCTTCTCAATGACCTGATTGCGCAGTTTCTGCGCAAGCACCCAAAAGTGAATATTATTCAACAAGTCACCAATCAGAATGTCGACCTGCTGGAGTTGGGCATCGACCTGGCCATTCGGGGGCATAGCGAAGCTTTGCCGGACTCAAGCCTGATTCAGCGCAGACTCATCCCCGCGCCCTGGCATATGTTTGCCGGGCAGCTCTACCTGGACAAAGCAGGCGCCCCTACATCGCCACAGGACTTATCCGACCACATTGGGCTTAAGTTGGGTTGGCAGCCGGCTTCAGGTCATTGGAACCTGCGTAGCGCCGACGGCACGCAGGCATCGATACCCTTTAATCCGCGCTTGTGCAGTGACGATATGGAAACACTCAAGCACGCCGCTATGCAGGGATTGGGCATCGTGGCATTGCCCGCCTATTTATGCCGGGCAGAAGTTGCCTCGGGGCGTTTGCATCGAATACTGTCCGAGTGGACTGCCGGTGATGCCGAAGTCAGTATTCTGATGCCATCGCGGCGTGGGGTTTTGCCCGCGGTTAAAGCGCTACAGGAATTTTTGATTCAAAAAGTGCCTGGTATTCTTTTAAGGTAATCTGCGGCTTTTTCTAGATCTCTACGCAGGCTTTCAAGCTTTTGTTTTTCCTGTTTTAAGGTATGCTGTTGTCCGGTCCAATCTTCGTCTAAGCGAATCTCGGTGCTGCGGATGTCTCCGTCGTAACGAACCGGAGAGAAAAGAGGACGCGTTCCCTTTTCTTCGGGGTTGTACAGCGCAAAAAAACTGCGCTTATCTTGTCTGCCAAAAAGGCAGGCGTTATACGAAAAGGTAATTACCGACTGTGCTTCTTGAATACCTACCAAGTTCACTATATGAAAACCCGAAAGTGGAGGTGCTACTAAAGGGTAATAATTCTTCGATTCTTTTCAAGTCGCTTTCTGAAAACCTTCAGGATAAGAAGATGTATCTTTCCACAACTGCTGTTTTATTGGTGGTTGAAGGTGTGCAATACGTTAAAAACCATGATGGGATGCGTTTGGTTGTGAAAGACAATGAAATGGTTGTGCTTCCTAAAGATTTATATGTAGTTTCTGACTTTGTTGCCAAAAACAATTCCTTTAAGGCGTATATATTTTTTATCGGCGATCAAATGATTACTGAATATTTGGCTATGAGTCAGTATGCGTTCGTTGAAAATATTCAAAATAATCCACTAAAAGTAAAAGCGAGTAGTCAGATTGGAGAGTTTGTGAAATCTCTGGACATTGTCTACAAGAAACAGCCGAATAATAAATCGCTTGCCGAAATTAAAGTTCTGGAATTTTTACTGTTGCTCGGCTTACAAAAAGAGACTAAGAAGTTTGTTTCCTTAATAGTTAATCCAACAAAAAAAAGAAGCATCCGCACATTTATGGAAAAAAACTATCTTAGTAATTTGAATGTGAATGATTATGCTCTCCTGACAGGAAGAAGTCTTTCAACCTTTAATCGTGAATTTAAAAGACTATACGCCACAACTCCAAAGGAATGGTTAATTTCGAAAAGATTACGCAAGGCACAGGAATTGTTAAATAATACCAATCTTAATGTAACGGAAGTATCAGCGGAAGTTGGCTACGAAAACGTATCTCACTTCATTGCTGCTTATAAGAAGAGGTATAGAGTCACACCGAAAACGACATTGAAACTAAAACTGACTAAAAAGTAGTATTTTTGCTTGATTTTGGGTGGTTCTGTTTGGTCGTAGATCTATGCTGTTTGCTTCTCATTATATGCGAAGCAGAAATGAGCATATTGACCAGAAGAAACTTGCTAAAAGCTGTTGTGGCTTTGTTTGCTGCAACAAGTGCTAATCACGTATTAGCATTACCCTATAAGTCCAAAGAAAAGGAAAAGCATACTATGTCAGTCAATGTCATAATTACTTTTGTAGCGAAGAAAGAAAAAATAGACGAATTCAACGATATGATGAATAGTGTTAAAACTGATTTACCTAAGGTTGACGGTTGCCGTGCTGTGGTTGTTTTTAGAAGCTCAACAGACGCAAACAAGTTTACATTAGTTGAAACATGGGAGTCTAAGGAGCTTCACCAGGCTCATCTAGATAAACTCACAACTGATGGAACTTGGGATATGATAGCCTCTCAACTTTCTAATGAGCCAGAAAGTGACTATTTTTTTGAGATTTGAATTAAACATATAACAAAACCAGGCAGGGGGACTTGAACATCCCCCGCTAAAATGGACACTCACTACTAACAGGAGAGTGTTTAATGCCAAGATAGAATCAACCGAGGAAGACATGGCGATACACGGAAGAGTTCAAAGCCAAGGCCGTCCAGCTCAGTCACTTGGAAGGGGTGCAGGTTAAGGATGTAACCGCAACACTCGACATCCACCCATTCATGCTGTCACGATGGAGAAAAGAGTGCAGGGAAGGAAAGATTGTGGCAGGCAAGCGAAAAAAAGGTTACCCGCATCAAAAAGGAGAAGCAGGAGAATAATCTGTTAAAAAGTGGCAACGGTTTCTTGTGGAGGAACATCAGAACGATATCGATTCATCGCGAGAAACTGATTTAAGAGCTTGTGTCAGATTTGGTCTGAACTACTCCAGATAATGCCCATATGGAATCATTTTTCCATACCGTGAAGGCCGAACTGATCCGCGGAATGCCTTTCATAATGACAAGGAACTCAGGTATGCTCTCAACTATTACATCAACCGATAATACAACCACGGGCGGATGCATTCAGGGATAGGCCTAGCACCAGCTGAATATGAGGCGATGACAGCGTGACAATTCATGTGTCCGTTTTATAGCAAAAAAGGGACATCCAAGATCTAAATCCAAGATTTAATTGATGGGTGTCCGAACAGTATTCCATGGGTGTCCGAACAGTACTTCCTAGACAAATACAGGAGACTCCCCAGTTTTGCTGGGGAGGTATTAGCCGTTTGACAAAGGCGGGTAGATCCGGTCGGTCAATTCAATGGCGTCCGAGTCGGCTCTGGTGAGAAAGTGCCGCAGCAGCTGGCTTAGCTCGGTTTGACATCCAGATAGCCGCGCTGGATCGCGGTTTCGATTGCCTGCGATCCCTTGACCAGCTCCTCGAAGGTCAGCCGCAGCCGTTGCAGCTGCTTGACCTGTTCGGGTGGGGGCGGGCCGTCACCGGCGATGTTGGCGATGTCCATCAGCTGCTTGAGATAGGCCGACCGTGCCCGTGCTACCAGCTTCAGAACAGGGCCTAGATCAGCTATCGTCAATTCAGGAATGGCCGGGTTGATGATCTCCCTGTTGAGCTCGCGAATAATCTTGTCGATTTCCAATAGGATGCGGTTATTGTCGTTCGCCATGTCCGGATCTCCCGATGAGTCCATCCTGATGTGCTATGTGTGTTAGGGCCAACGCGGCGGAACGGTGGTCCGTGGCTGTGCCGGCGGTACAAAAAATATCGGCGTATGGTGGAAAATCTTTAGTCTGCGGGCGGGGATTATAGGGGACCTAACCTCGCCCCCCTGCAGGAAGAAGCCAAACGCAAGATTCCCCTCGTTCAATTGACAAGAATCAGGCAATCCGTAGACTGAGGTCGCGAATAAGAGTACTTGAAGGAGGGGGTATGGCCCGAAAAAATAGGGTTGCCCAGAAATCCTTCAAATCAATAACGGGACTGAATAACACATGGCGGATAGTGAGCGAGGTGTAATGCCCAAGCCTGGATCAGCGAGGCCAATGGCCGTTGCGGCGATTAGTCTGTGCCAGACCGAGCATCATGTGTGTCTGTCGTGGCGCGGCACACGTCCTTGCCTGAGTTCCGCTCCGCATAACGGTGGTTTCTGTCAAGCCAACAGGGTTTTGAACCTTCGGGTTGACGGTGCGGACACAACACAGCCTCCGGAGTACAGGCTACAGCAGTATGCGGACTGTCAGGGATGGGATGGTGTGACAGTGGGCTTGATGACCGCCGCGCCCATGCATACGTTGCGCTACCGATCTGAGCAATACCACGGTGAATCATTGGAGCTGTGGTTAACCTGCGGCTTGGATAACGTTAGACGTGCCGGTGATCCGGCTGATTGGGGCGCCGTGTCGGCGCAACCGGCGGGTACGATTAATGCCGTTTTTGCGACGAGTCTAAGTCTATCTCAGGCGACGATGGCAGAGTTATTGATACTGTTGACCGAAGCCAAGTGTGCGGTCTTGCAGGAGGCGGGTATCACCAGCCCTGTATCGGGCGGAATCGCTACCGGAACCGGTACCGATGCAATGGTCATTGTCTCGGGTGATGGCAGGTCAGAGCGCTGGGCGGGCAAGCATACCCAGCTTGGCGAGAGCGCGGCGCGATTAATGATGGGTGCCTTGCGTGCCAGTATCGATGATAAATATGTTTTGGTTTCTTGAGGGAGAGAAACATGTTGAGAAAAATTACTCAAAGTCCTTATTTAAACCTTTTAAGCGGGATCATTCTCTTAATTACTTCTGGATATGAAACCGTAGTGACGTTTAACGAAGCCTCTTTGGGCGTTCATCACGGTATATTGGTTTTTAGTATCATCCAGATAATAAAAGTGATTCCCGAGTTCATGCATGGGTTGAGTGAAATCCAGGAAGCGGGTGAACTGGCAGAAGAAAAAACAACGGCCTGATAGATCGGAAGGATAATACGCTATCCATAGTTAACTGCATTTTTTGCCTCCCTCATCCCAACCCTGGGCCACATGTTCTTGAAGTGGCCAACCGACGACATCCCTGTAGCCCTCTCCCTGAAGGAGAGGGTGTATACGGGACGGCCGTGGGCTTGTCGCCACTGATTTGCACATTGATTTATACCCCATCGGTTATCGCACCCGTTCCCGTGGGCACCTGGGAAGGGTATCCGGCGCGGCGATTGGCGCGTTGGCCAAGCCAGATACTGCCTATGACGAAAATGACGCCGGTGATTTGAAGTGCGGTCAGTGTCTGATCTAGGAATAGCCATCCGAGCAGTACGGCGGTGACGGGGCTGAGAAGGAGTAGCGATGAAGCGACCGATGAGTCCAGGCGTGTGATGCCTCGAAACCAGAGACTGTAGGTCAGCGCTGCGCCAATCAGGCCAAGCCACATCAGCCCCAACAGGTTGGGCACGGTCGGGACTGGAATAGACGGCTCGAAAATGAGGGCCACCGGTATCAACAGGAGACCACCGGCGGTCAGTTGCCAGGCGGTAAATGTGAGCAGGGATACCGGGGGTTGCCACTTGCGGCCCAGTACCGTCCCGCATGCCATGGAGCCGGCCCCGGCAAGTCCCGCTATAACGCCGATCGGATCGAGTGCGGCACTTGGGGTCAATACCAGCAGTGCGACACCGGCGGCGCCCACCAGTGCGGCAAGGATCGATAGCAGGCGGATCGGGCTGGCGAGTACGAAGTAGGCCAGGACAACCACCATCAGCGGCTGCACCGCCCCGACCGTGGCGGCGACACCGCCGGGAAGTCGATAAGCCGAGATGAACAGCATGCTCAAGAAGATCGAAAAGTTTAGCGCGCCGAGTATGAAGATACGTGCCCACCAGATACCGGTCGGCAGTTGCCGCACAATCAACAGCAACAGCAGCCCTGCCGGAAGCGCGCGAAGCATGGCAATCGTCATCGGAGAGAAGTTCGGCAAGAGCTCGGTGGTGACGATGTAGGTGCTGCCCCAGATGGTAGGTGCGATGGCCGTCAGTAACAGGTCGGAACGATTACTTTTCATGCTATTTGCAGAACCTCGGCGAGCGGGCGGCGGGGCTTCTGCGGCCAGTTTCCCGGTGCGGCGCGGCCGACGGCAACCAGCATGACGGGCACTTCGTTGTGCGCAAGGCCGAACTCTTCAACCACGCCTTGCGCATCGAATCCGATCATTGGGCCGGAGACGAGGCCCAGTGATTCGGCGGCATAAATCAGTGTCGCAGCGCCAAAGGTGGCCGAGCGCACGGCTTCGTCGCGGGCTGTTTGAGGATCGGCATAGAGTGTGCGTACGCCCTCCTGCCAGTCTGAAGCTGTGTCCGCCGACATGAATCCGGCCTCCATGAAAGGAGACAACCTTTTGGGGATATCGGTGTGATCCGGTAGCTGCCCGCAGATGATAAAGGTAACGGCTGCTTCCGATACCTTGGCCTGTCCATAGGCAAGGTGTTGCAATCGCGTTTTGGCCTCGGGTGTCCGCAGTGCGATAAAGCGCCAGTTCTGAAGGTTGTAGGCGGACGGCGCGCGCGTAGCAAGACGCACCAGTTCCTCGATTTCCACATCGGCCAACGTGTGGCCGTTATCGAACCGATTGGCTGACATGCGTTGTGTAATAAGAGCGATTGTAGGGTTGGTCATGATTCCATCTCCGAGCTGAAGGGGTTGTTCAGACAGGAGTGTATGATATTCACCAAAACAAGATAATATGCTATATACGAAACATATTATTTACCATAAGAGAATAATAAGATGGATCGTTACACGGCTTTACAGGTTTTTCGTCATGTGGCGGAGCTGAACAGCTTTGCCGGTGCCGGAAGGCGGCTCGGCCTGTCGCCGGCGGCGATCAGTAAGAACATTGCCGAGTTGGAGGCGCATGTGGGCGCGCGGCTCATCAACCGGACAACGCGGCGCATGGCGCTGACCGAGGAGGGCAGAATCTACCTGGAGTATGTGGTGCGCGGGCTGGATGTACTTTCCGATGCGGACCAAGCCCTGAGCCCAATCAAAACGGGGCCGAGCGGCAGTTTGCGGGTCAGCGCACCGATGACCGTCACCCTGACACGGCTCTCTGCGGCATTTCCCCGTTTCTTGTCGCGCTACCCTGAGATAACACTCGACCTTCATCTCGACGACAGGCGGGTCGATCTCATCGGGGAAGGATTCGACCTGGCGATTCGTGGCAGCGACAATCTGGAGGACTCCAGCCTGATCGCCAGAAAGCTCGCGGTTATGTCACATGTGCTTTGCGCGGCCCCTTCTTATTTCGAAGTACATGGCAAGCCGATGAAGCCTGCCGATCTGAAGTCACACAACTGCGTTCGTTTCAGCCTCTCGGGACATGCGAACACATGGGAGTTCAGCAAGGATGGGCGCACCGAACGGGTTGCGGTCAATGCCCGATACTCCGTGACATCGAGCCTCGCTGTCCGCGATGCGTTACGTGAAGGTTTCGGTCTCAGTTTGATGCCTTATCCCTATGTCGAAAACGACTTGAAGGAGGGACGGCTACAATCCGCACTGGATGCGTGGAGTACGGTGGACACCACGCTCTATGCCGTCTATCCATCCCGGCAACACCTTGCTCCAAAGATCCGCGTGTTTCTTGACTTTCTCTTGGACGAATTCAGTCAGTCATGAAGAGGGGAGTGCCTTTAAGTGGATCTGTCCGCCAATCGAGTATAAGCGCACCTTGTGTAGAAATGTGCTTTCCCGAGCCAATGGGAGCAGTCTCAAGGCTGTCCTACTTCCCACTTAGCGCCCTCTCCTTGAGGGAGAGGGTTGGGGTGAGGGGATCTTACGGTTAACCCATTATCCTGTTGTTAGTGGTTTGCGATCCTGTGGAGCATAAAGCATCCGGCTGCGTTTGATCGACTACAATCAATAAGTCTGGCGGTTGAAAACCGAGGTGGATGGGCGATGCGCCACCTCTACCCCGTCACTCATGGTGTAAATAACAAGCAATAGTTACTTAGCCAGTGGAGAGGGAAAATGAGCTTAGCAGACATTGTACAAAGAGGATGGGATGCGGTGGGAGCCGGTGATTTCGATGCTTTAGTGACCGATTACGTCGAAGATATGGCGTTCATCATGCCGGGTCAGGCTGACGTTTTGGAAGGGCGGCAGGCGTTCCGTTTCGCACTGGATGGCATTGGTTCAATTCTTCCTCCAGGTTTCGACATAACAGGGTTACGCAATATTGAAGGCGAAAATGAAGTCGTTTCAATCGTCGAATGGAAGTCCGATAAAGTGACCGCCTCCCAGCTGTCCATCCTGTTTAAATTTAGAGGCGATAAGATTTATGAGGAGCGGTGGTTTATCGATACCGAGCAGTGGAAGGGCGCTTTCTGAGTATCCACTCCCTTTCATATTTTAATGTAATCTACACGCCCTTCGCACCTGTAGTATGATGTATACGGTCGACATGGGGGAGGGGCGTGTGTGATGTTCCTGTTCTGTCTGTGTTGCTGTGCCAATTTATTTGAGAAGAGATTGGACGCAAAAAATTAATTGCTATCGATTATTCGCCCAAACCCGCCTTACGAAGGTCGGTGATAAACGCGTTCATTTCATCCTGATTCTGCATCGGGAACATGTTGCTCAGTACTGACAGATTTACATCCGGATGCAGCATCTCCGCCTGAGTAATTTCCCAATCGGCGTCCTCGACTTTTCCTAGACGGCGGTGTTTCAATATTGGTTTCCCTGAATGGCCATCAAAAGTCCCTGAAATACGTTCTCAACGGATCGCATTGGGTACTGAGTGAAGAGGCACTTATTGGAAAGAATGTTGAGTGTCCTTGATGGTTGTTTATTATCTTTGTAAGGGACTGGGAAAAATGCGAAGCCGATACCGAGTCTTATGGGTTGGTGGCCTGTTCAGCGTAAAGGGTGCAGGTTTACAGACTATGAAGAATTAAACTCTTTTCTGGGCTGGCCTTTGATAATGTTTGGGGTTACCGGAGAATCTGTGCGGCAGGCGGCTGAAAATTCTTCACGAAATCAACCGCCTGGTCTTGCTGATTGAAGCAACATGGATGGGGTAAACCTGTAGTACGCTATGCCATCTCATTCGCCTAACCGAGCTTGCATGCTGCAATATTCGTTTATGTGGGAAGGGATTTGGGTAACTAAATGTTAGGCACTAAAAAGTAATGACCGAACGCATTTGGACCGATCAAGATTTCGAGAAGATGTCGTGGCACGATAACCACGTTCATGGACTGCGTATCGTAGAAGGTGAATATGGTGCGGGCGAATTGATGCTCGATCTGGATCACATCATTGAATGGTGCAACTGCGAAGATGGATGCAAGTTCCGAATTCTTCCGGTTACGCTGACGTTTCGCGGGGTCACGAGCCTGCAGTTATCGCTTGATTACAAGACTCCCACGGCAGGATTGTGTCCTTTTTCAATTGCGTCTATAGAACGAGAGCATCAAGAACGAGATTGTTACGTAGCTAAAATCTGGAGGATTCTCATTAATTGGCCAAATGGAACGATTGAGTTTGAAGCAGAGGGATTTGTCCAAAGAGGTGTAGGTGAATCCGTGCTGAGTGAGGGCCAGTACCTAAATCCACAGCAGCGGAACCATCGTGTCTAATAATCGCATAATCATAGTTCACTATCGCTCACTGGACCTCCACCACTAATACGGACACCCATCTTTAATAGAAGGGATCAATGCCAAAATACCATAAGCCGAGGAGAACAAGATGCAAGATTCATGGCAATCGGGTGATCCATATGAATACTACATGGGAAGGTGGAGCAAGCTGGTAGCTGAGAAATTTGTTGATTGGCTATCTGTGCAATCGGGGCTCCAGTGGTTAGATGTAGGGTGTGGGTCAGGGGCTCTTAGCGAAGCAATTGTGACTCGACACGAACCAAGCGGGGTTATAGCTGTTGACCAATCGGAGGGTTTCATAAACATTGCTCAGCGGCGTCTAGGTAGTAAGGTCAGCTGTAAAGTGGGCAACGCGATGTCATTGCCACTTGATGATGCAACGATAAGTATTGCAGTATCCGGCCTGGTATTAAATTTCATACCTGAACCTGAAAAAGCACTCTCAGAAATGAAACGAGTAACCAGAAAGAACGGCACCGTAGCGGTATATATATGGGACTATGCGGGGAAGATGGAATTTCTTAAGTATTTTTGGGATGTTGCTGTGAAACTTAATCCGGCCGCTTCAGCTCTTCATGAAAGTTGCCGTTTTCCAGATTCCAATGCTGAACGACTTATCGAAGTCTTCAATCATGTAGGCTTTTCAGGGATTGAAGCAACACCATTAGATATTGATACTCACTTTGCCGATTTTGATGATTATTGGAAACCATTTCTCGGCGGCCAGGGGCCAGCACCAGCATATGTCGTGAAGCTGGGAGATCAAGAAAGAGATCATCTTCGGGAAACATTAGCGCAAAGATTGCCCGTTAATCAAGACGGATCTATCTCGTTGTCTGCACGAGCATGGGCAGCAAAAGGAATAGTGTAATATTAAACTCACTCAACAATCACATTTGTTGGATCTTATTTCGATGCGCCACTGATGTGGCGCGTTGGCTTCAAAGGTATTGTGTTGCAGTTATTCTAGAGATGGAAATGAACGTCAAGGACCCATTAAGGCTAGAGCTAAAAAAAATGCCCCAAGATTTGAGTTATGACGATTGGGTACGGTATTGCTTCGATAGAGAAGTAAAGAAACCGGAGTGGTACTGGCAGTATGATGAAAATGGAGACGCGGATTGGTATTGTCCGACACCTTCTCTATTGGCCAGTTATCTGTGTAGGTTATTTAAACGTAGTGGGGATTTATTGGATCAATATTCTCAGGAACAGGTTGCTCAAGGTCTCTACTTTATTTGCAGCAGTGGTTCCGGTTATTTACAAACAGCGCGTGAAGGCAGTGTTTCGAAAGAAGATCAGATAAATTGGATAAAATCAGTTTCTCATTTATACACAGATCTTTTTTCAAAAGCGTGTTCTCATTATTATGGCCATTTAGACCAGGGACCAGAAAAACCAAAACCGCTTAACTCACTTTGTTATATGTTTTGGGATTTGGATTGTCTCGAAGGTGCTGCCATGTTTCCGGGAGAAGAATATCTTGTAGAACCGATTTTTGAGGTTCTGTGTTGCGCACTGAAACAGCCAAGTCCGGCATGTATTGAAAGTGCACTACATGGTTTAGGGCATTTGGAGATTTATCACCCAGACAGGGTACATAAGTTGATTGGAGATTTTTTAGGATCACATGCCGATGCGACAGCGGAACTAACTGCATATGCAGAGCGTGCGCTAAAAGGTTGTGTGCTCTAGGGTTCTGACAATCTACACTCTTGGAATGCAATAGGTGTATTTCTTATTGTCGTACCACTTGTGATGATTGTCGACGTAACTGTGCGGCACCGGTTGTTGCGTGGCTTGGGGTACCACTGAAAAACTTCAAATGGATAGGAATGACTCCAAAGACATATGCGACGTCGGATGGTGTTCGGAGACATTTTTGTGGGAACTGTGGGTCCCCCATGGGATTTGAAGCCGATCACTATGCAGGTGGTATGTACCTATACGCTGCATCTTTTGACGACCCAAGAAATTTTAAACCAACATTTCACGTAAATTACGGCAGTAAACTTCCCTGGTTTGAAATGAGTGATGAACTTACGAAACATGAAGGAACCCTTCTAGAGTCAGCTGAAGATCTGCGCGACGATCAATAAACAACCGAATACTTCTGAATGCCAGGTTCCGATAGCGGTGGAGGTGGGAGTGTCCGACTCCCCGGTTGCTGGGTCGGATAACCGGGACGGGTGCTATGGCTGTTTACAACATTCCGATGTCGGCCAACTGCGCAGCGTCCGCATGCTCGAAATGGTATGTGGGACCTGCTGATTATGCTCCATTTACCTGGGTGAGTTATCTGGTGACGGCCTCTCTTAGCGCGTATGCGACAAAAATTTCCCTACCGGTTGTCGGATGATTTTTTATATTGCTTAATATGTTGCGCTCGGGGATTTGTCATGTCGGTCGCCCACGCAAATGACTTGTCTAGGTACTGAGGTTATCGGTTAACCGGAAGAGGTTAAGAGGTGTCATGCTCAGAAGCATCAAGTTTCAGTTTATCAGCCAAATCGTGGTAGTGGTCACCCTTATCCTTAGCCTGTTCGGTTATTACAACTACACAACGCTTAAGAACGATCTGGTGTCGGACCTCAACAGTGAGGTGAAGGCCGCTCTTGGACGTATGCAGCTGAGTTTGCCCGGGCCCATCTGGAACTTCAACGTCGATCCATTGGTCGCCAACATCCAGTCGGAGTTGACTGCCGACGTCATCGCCGCGATTCAGGTTACCGGAGCCGATCAGAAAACCATTTCCTGGCTTACCCAGCAGGGTAAGGATAAAAATGGTGAACCCCTGTTTGTACAAATCGATGCCCCACCCGCACAGACCACCAATATATTAGAATCCGGGCTTACCTATGTGGAGTACGGTGAGGCTCATGCGGTTGGTAAGGTGAGTGTGTATTCGAACATGAATGTGGTGGAGCCGCGCCTACACAGTCTGTTGGTTCAGCAGATGGTGATGATTGTGGTGTTGGACGTAGCGATTACCTTGATTATCCTGCTGGTGCTGAATAGCACGGTATTGCGAACCATCAATCTGATTTCTTATGCGA
Source organism: Cellvibrionaceae bacterium (assembly GCA_050290225.1). Taxonomy (GTDB): domain Bacteria; phylum Pseudomonadota; class Gammaproteobacteria; order Pseudomonadales; family Cellvibrionaceae; genus JBNKHG01. The sequence goes on along the minus strand of JBNKHG010000062.1, from coordinate 36,304 downwards.
TTCAGGAGATCGCCACCGGGGAGGGTGATCTGACTAAGCAGCTTGCCCCTCCTAAGGGGCGGGAGTTTGATCGCCTGACAAACGGATTTAACACCTTTGTCAACGCGTTGAAGGAGATCGTTTCCAGTATCGGCGGTGCGGCGGCTGAGTTGCGGAATCAATCCGGCGGCAACCGTGAGATGGCGCTGGAGACTTCCCGTGCTTTGACCGATCAGCAGGCAAAAATCGAGATGATGGCTACCGCCACAACCGAAATGACGGAGTCGATTGCCGAAGTGGCGCGTTCTGCTGTACAGGCCTCTGAGGAGGCGGGTACAGCGATGGAGAAGAGCGTCCAGGGGAAGACCATTGTCGGTGAAGTGGTACGCGACATCGACGCACTGGCGGATGAAATCAATACGGTTACCCAGCGTGCCTCCCAGTTGATTCTGGAAGGCAAAAACATAAGCCAGGTGCTGGAAGTCATCAAGAGTATCTCGGAACAGACCAACCTGCTGGCTCTGAATGCAGCGATCGAGGCGGCGCGGGCTGGGGATGCCGGACGCGGGTTTGCCGTGGTAGCCGATGAGGTGCGCAACTTGGCGGTTAAGACCACGCGTTCAACGGATGAGATTCAGGCTCGCATTGAAACCCTGCACAGTGTGAGCGATGCCGTTGAAAAGGGAGTTGCTGCATTGGCTGAACGCACTCGTATTGGAGTGGCCAGGGTCAACAAGGCGGGTGACGTCATCGAAGAGGTTCATGCGGTCATCCAGACTATGGCGGAAAAAAATATACATATATCAACCGCCGCTGATGAGCAGAGCCATGTAGTGAATGAGATCAATCAGAACATCGTGGAGATATCCGGGGTGGCCACTTCTCTATCACGTAATGCCAATATAACAGCGGAGCGGGCGGAGGATGTCAGTCGTCTCGCGGGAGAGGTGTTAGGCAGGCTCTCCAAATTCAAGACCTAAGGAACCTCTGATTAATCCTGTTCCGTCATTGTGAACGTGCTGAAGCAAGTACATATCTTGATGATAATCGAGAGCTTACAGGTTGTTTTGTCGTAGCACATTTCCCACGGTGTGATTGATCAGAGTTTACTCAGTGAACTCGTTAGCATACGGCTGGCGGGTTGTTTAATCATCGCGTCTCAAGCACAGAGTGAGGTTATAGAATGAAAAGAGTACTTGCACTGATTTTAGGGCTCCTGTTGGCGTGTACCGCACAGGCGGAAACCGTGATCGCCGCGCAGGATCCTTGGCCACCGTTTATCCAGCAGGGGGCCGATTCCGGTTTATCCATCGCTTTGCTCAAGGCGGCTATGAAAAGGGGGGGCTATGATATCGAGTTCAAGCTGATGCCCTGGAACCGGGCATTGAATGAAGTGAAAAACGGTAAACTGGATCTATTACCTGGTGCCTGGTACACCGATGAACGGAGTAACTATCTGATATACAGTGACCCCTATGTACAGAATAGCATCAAGTTCATCAAAAAGAAGAACGACCCGTTTGAGTACGATGGATTGAAGAGTTTGTCGGGAAAGAAGGTCGGTATTGTCAGCGGATATGGGTATGGGGATGATTTCTCTAAAGCAGATAATTTCTCACGTCCGGAAGCGGGCAGTGTTGAGGCCAACATCAAAAAACTGCTCAGTGGGCGTATCGATTTGACCTTGGAAGATGAGATTGTGGCCAAGTCAGTGATCAAGAAATCCGGTTTGGATCTGGGCGCGGTGGGTTTTACAGCACAGGGCCTGTCTGTCAATAACTTGCATGTCGCGACAGGCAAAGCTAACCCGCGTGGGCAAAAGATTATCGATGCCTACAATAAAGGCCTTGCCGCGATTAAGGCAGACGGCACCTACGATCAGATCCTGGCCGAGTATGGGGTAAAATAATGTCGGCTTCCATCTGCAATTGAGTCCAATTGCGGAGGCCTAGACAGAGACCCCGGCGTATGCCGGGGTTTTTTTCATAGAACGAGGGACATATGTCCCTGAATGCTAGATAGTGGATATCACTGCTGTTCCAGTAAGAACCACTTTGGTTTTCTGCAACAAGCTGATTGTAAGCCATAATTTAGTCATCAGTCGGTTAGCGCGACATAGAAAACCAATACGCGCGTTCCTTCTCCCCTCGGGAGAAGGATAGGTTAAGGGGATATAAAAAAATCAATGAGTTGGCTGATATTCCCCCACACCCCAACCCTGGGCCACACGTTTCCGACGTGGCCAACCGACTACATCCTTGTAATCGTCTCCAAGGGGAGGGGGAGTTTATGAGACAGTAGTGAGTAGATATAAAATGGTTAGAAGTAACTTTTTTCGGTATCGTGATGCATCCTTTTATGGAGGTCCGGTCTCTTGGTTGAATTGAAGACTGTTGTGTTGTTTCTTTTCACGGCAGTGGCTGAGATTATCGGCTGCTACCTGCCATACCTTTGGCTTCGCGAAGGTAAAACGATCTGGCTATTGTTGCCAGGCGTACTCAGCCTGATGACGTTTGCCTGGCTACTTTCTCTACACCCGACTGCGGCTGGACGGGTTTATGCGGCTTACGGCGGGGTTTACATTTTTGTGGCTATACTGTGGCTATGGGCGGTAGATGGAATTCGTCCTACAGTCTGGGATGTGGTGGGATCGTCGGTGGCTTTGGTGGGTATGGCAATCATCATGTTCGCACCCCGCTACACCTAATCTATTAGGTCGGTTCAATCCCGCCCAGTGAAGCATTCACGAGAAAACCCTAAGTACATTTTACGAGGTGGAGGAGACCGGTACGCGCAATGTAAAAGTGGATGCCACGATGGATAACTAAAGTCAAAAAGGACAAGGAAAATGAAATACTCGAAACAACTTGCAGTATTTGTCGCGCTATTCCTCACCCAAGTCGGTAATGTCATTGCCCGGGATTTCAATACACGGGTAAGTACCGATTTTCATATCCCTCGAGTACTTGATCTATATACAGTCAGTTCACAAATGCAGACACACTGGTTTGTCGATCAGGCAGGTGGAAGGACGGTATACAGTAATGACGTGCTAATTGGTACACTGACCAATGGGCGCCCACCCCAGCTTTATGCCCATGCGACATGGGTGATCAATTTTAACCCGGCTACAAATACCATTAATATAAGAAAAGGCAAGACTCACATCACCAATTGGTTTGGAAATCAGCGCTGCAATGTCTATGAAGATGGAACATGTAATTGCAATCACAATCCAAACTGGAACATTTGTGGCTACCCGCCGATGGCCAGCTATGTAACGGCGCTGCACTCCTATGCGATTGCGGCGGCACTCAATGCAAAGTTGGCGCTACAGGCAGAGGGATATACGGTAGTGCGAGAGTGACATCGCGATCCGATTCCATCATTTGCAGCCTACCTTCTACAAATATGGCTAATTACTATTTGAGTCGGAATGTATGCTGACTGGATCGGCATCTGCTCTTTGGATCATGGATTGATCCCAGGCGCGGGCGATATTGCGGCCAGATGTTTTGGCGGCATAGAGGGCCATGTCTGCACGGATAATGGACTCTTCCACGCTGACGGTAGGGTCGAGTAGGGTGATACCGAATGAGGCGGTGGTGGCGACCGTCTGTGTCCCGCTGGTGGGAAATACCAGGGTGTTGAAGACGGCGATAATCCGGTCAACCACGGTCTGAGTGAATTCCAGGTCGGCATCCGGCAGGGTTAGTAGGAATTCGTCTCCACCATATCGAAATACGCTGTCGTAGGGGCGTAAGTGCTTCATGATATTCTGTACGGAGGTGGCAAGCACCTGGTCGCCCATCGGATGCCCATAGGTGTCATTGATCGTCTTAAAATGATCCAGATCCATGATCACAATGCCGCATGGGTAGACGTTGCGTTTGACCAGTTCGTGGAGTTCCCGCAACTTGATAAGCATGCGAACGCGATTCTCTGCGCCGGTTACGATATCTCGATTATAGAGTGTATCGACAATTTCCCGTTTTAACGTATCGATTTCCAGCCGCAGGTGATCCAGGGAGTTCTTGAAGCTGTCGTAATCTTTCGGTAGTCCGGATTGCCTCAGCTCTGCTGCGAGCAGCAATTTGGCGCCCAGTTGATGCATACGCTGGTGTTCAACCGCCATGGCAACAAATGACGGGTGCTCACGTAACGCCTTGGGTGGCGTGTCGTAGCACCACCTACCGAAGCGGCACAGGCGGTGGGCATTTTCCGCTACATCACTGGGGTTGTAGGGCAGGTGGCAGATAATGGTACGGATCAGTTCCGAGTGCCACTGTTCATGATAGTAGAGTGCTTGGTCTAGCTCCTGCAGTCCGGCTTGTAGTTCCTCTTGTTTGATCTTGAGCATCAGCTCCTCCATAGACTATGGTTCACCCTTGGTGGGTGGAGAAAGATCAAAACACAGCTATTGATCGAATAAAAAACGACGCTTTAGAATCTCTGCTTTATTGTTAGTATCAAATGCGCCTGGGGTCCGTAGGCGTAATCCGGTCCTGCGTATTGTATTAACCTAGTGGTCTACTCTGTTATCGCCAGCGGCATGCGCCGTCCATGTTCTTCGTGAACCCGATTGGTCTCGCTCCCAAGCACTACAAATAACCCACCACTTCTTCTGTGGATGTGAATGGTGCACTATTCGTATCGTGGCGATTGTCAATTTTTCAGTCAGATGGCGTCCGAATCCCGACTTCTGGATTGAAGTATAGCCGCTTCGAAAAATTTCCCTTTGGATTTCGTCGAATTGCCTTTATCCTATTGATATGGAAGGGGAAGCATTACACACCATCTACTATCGGGCACGCCAACGAACCATGGAAGTGCTCTTCTCCACCAACCGCAATGATCGCTTGACGCATGTTATCGATATCAGTCTTATCGTGCTGATTTCGCTAAACGTGTTGGCAGTGGTACTGGAGTCCGAACAGAATATTAAAGAGGCAGCGCCCAATTTTTTCTATGGGTTTGAACTTGTCTCGGTTGTCTTCTTTTCCATTGAGTATATCGCCCGCGTTTGGTCGACGGTGGATAACCCCTTTCGGTCCAATCACCGTCACCCCATTCTTGGCCGCCTGCGCTATATGTTTACCTGGTTTGCGTTAATTGATCTGATTGCTATAGCACCTTTTTACCTGGGGTTGATAGTCGGGGTCGACTTGCGCATCCTACGTGCGCTGCGTCTGCTTCGAATCTTCAAGCTAACCCGTTATTCCAGTTCAATGACCATGTTATTCAACGTGTTCCGGGAAGAGTCACGGACGATTTCGGCCGCCATGTTTGTCTCCATGCTCTTGATGTTTATGGCTTCTACATTGGTCTATATCTTTGAGCACAAAGCCCAGCCCCATATCTTTTCCTCCATCCCCGCCTCCATGTATTGGGCAGTGATTACTATGACAACAGTGGGTTATGGGGATATGGTGCCTATCACGATCATGGGTAAAGTACTGAGCGCCGTTATTGGTGTGCTGGGTTTGGGTATGGTGGCATTGCCGGCGGGTATATTGGCATCGGGGTTCAATAACGCCCTACATCGGAGCCGGTTATTACTGGAAGAAAAAGTCAGTGATGTCATGGAGGACGGTGTTATCACCGAGCAGGAACAGGCGGATCTCGATGCGCTGTTAGAGAAACTTAATCTTAATGAAGTGGATGAGCGATCTATTTTGCAAGCTATCCAACACCAGCGCGAACAAATCGAACATAACCGCTGTCCGCACTGTGGCATGGATCTCAGTGATCCCATTCGTCATCTTGAAGATGATGATTGATTAAATTGATAAGACCAGGTCCCGATTTCCGCATTGGGTATGGGGAGAGTGCTGGTTCTAACAATGGAGTGATTGATGGTCGATCATAAGCGTTACCCGATTTCATTGGCAGAAGTTCTGAAGGCGCGTTCTGTTGTATACCGCCATCTGATTCCGACACAGCTTACCCGTTACGACAATCTGTCATCCCTGTTGAATGCCGACGTATATGTAAAACACGAAAACTATAATCCCACGGGTACCTTCAAGGTGAGGGGTGGCATTAACCTCATGCATCATCTGTCCCGGTCAAATGTGGAGGGTGTCATCACCTTTTCAACGGGCAATCATGGACTTTCGATTGCGCAGACCGCCGCTTGGTTTGGGATAGAGGCGACCATCGTGGTGCCGGAGAACAATAACCCCGCCAAGAATCGTAATATTCGCGCTACCGGAGCCACCCTGATTGAAGCGGGGGAGACCTTTGAAGAGGCTTCAGCGGTCGTTCAAGAGATGCTCAATCAGCGAGCGCTCTATTACGCTCACCCGGCAGATGAGCCCCATCTGATCAATGGAGTCGGAACTGAGTTTATTGAGATAATTGAAGCGCTGGCGGATGTGGATGCGGTGATTGTACCAATTGGTGCCGGAAGCGAAGCAGCTGCCGCCACGGTAGTGTTAAAGACGATCAATCCAAAAATAGAGATCTTCGGTGTGCAGGCCGAAAGGTCCAGTGCCGCCTATCGCTCCTGGCAGTCGGGAAAGATCGAATCGGCGGACAACAAGACGTTCGCCGGCGGGTTTGCGACCGGTATCGCGTACCAAACGCCATTTGAAATTTATAAGAATAACCTGACGGATTTCATCATATTGTCTGAAGAGGAAATATATGAAGGCATCGCCCTGGCTGGGTATTATACCCACAACTATTTGGAGGGTGCCGGTGCCGCGTCGATCATGGCGGCACTTAAGTTGAAAGATCAATTGACCGGCAAGAAGGTTGTTTTACAATTCAGTGGTTGTAACGCTTCATCGGAAGAGATCAAGACCGCCTACAACCTGCCACCATTTTTCACCGGCTGGCAACACACAACATAATAGGCACAGACGTTTAAGCGTAGACTGGGATTCCAGGGTAGGCCAGCGCTAACTGTATCCGTTTCGCCATGGAATCATCTTGGAATGAAGCCCATGAATAATTTTGGTGGAAAAGCGTGAGCACCGCGATGAAATCCGGAACATTCCGTGTAAAGAGATGAGTGTGCAACAGTCGATGAGGTTTGAAACAAACTGTCCATGGGTCTCGGGCCAGCATGAAAAGGCGGGGTTGTAATCGGCAATGGTTGTGCGGTAATTCTGTGAATGTATTCGAGGACGGGGCTGTAAATCATGCTAAATTCTCTCCTGGGCACCATGACAATTTGATAACAATAGTGACAGGGAAATTTTATGCCTAGTCTACGAGCTACTGCCGTTTTACTTCTGTGCATACTCATGCTGACCGGTTGTGCCAGTTTATCTCCCGGTTACGAGAAACCACAGGTCAATATTACCTCTTTCGCCGTGTCACCCGATTCAGTGGGACATGTGCCCCGATTCAATATCGGACTGCAGGTGATCAATCCCAATCGCACGGCGTTATCGCTCAAAGGCATGAGCTACTCCCTTGAGGTGGAGGGCAATCGGGTGTTGAGTGGGGCCAAAGGGGATTTGCCCACGGTACCGCCTTACGGCATGGCCGATTTCACCATCGAAGCCAGTACCGATCTGTTCGGCAGTGTCCGTCTACTGGGCGATCTGTTTTCCCGCCAGCGCGATAGTTTCGGTTTTACCTTCAAGGCCAGGCTTGATGTGGGCGGTGTGTGGCCCTTTGTCAATGTTGAAGAGTCGGGACAGTTTACGCTTCCCAGCGGTAGGTAGCTGTCGGATTTGCGCGCTTTGCCGACGGACTCTATACCTGATCCAGAAGGTTAGTCTCTTGTTGTACACGTCATAGGGAATCAAAGAATGCTGGCAGTCATATTTGAAGTAATTCCGACGGCAGAAGGTAAAGAGGAGTATCTGTCCATCGCTGCCGATTTGAAGACGTACCTGTCCGATATCCCGGGATTTATTTCGATTGAGCGGTTTCAGAGTCTGACGGAACCGGGGAAGATACTTTCGCTTTCATTTTGGCGGGATGAAGAGGCGGTCCAGGTTTGGCGAAACCTGGAAGCGCATCGTGAGGCGCAGGAGAAAGGGCGTAGCCGTCTCTTTCAAGATTACCGAATACGCGTAGCCAACGTTATCCGGGATTACTCCCTGGCAGAGCGTGATGAGACCCCGGACGATTCCAGGCGGTTTCACCGGTAAACCGTTATTTCCTCGTGGTTTTGTACGGTGTTTGTGCCTTTATTATATGCAAGGGGTTTGACGGCGCAGGTGGTGGAGTCACCATGCGGCTTTGTTAACGGTAGATGAGAAAGTGGTTATTGAGATGGAATATTCGAAATTGGGTAGTAGCGGTCTTGATGTATCCCGGGTCTGTCTGGGCACCATGACATGGGGTACTCAGAACAATCAACAAGATGCCAATGAACAGATTGAGTATGCCTTGGCTCAAGGTGTCAATTTTATCGATACGGCGGAGATGTATGCCATACCGCCTACCGCCAAAACCTACGGCACGACGGAAACGATCATTGGTAATTGGATCGCCGCCAATCCTGCGCGGCGCAGTGAGTTTATTTTAACCAGCAAGATTGCCGGCAACGGTCTGGCGTATATCCGCAGCGGCGGTGATATTACCGGTGAAGCCGTTATCGCCTCGGTAGAGGGATCGCTGCGCCGGCTCCAGACCGATTATATCGATCTGTATCAGCTGCATTGGCCGAACCGGACTTCCCCTCATTTCGCCAAGCATCACCCCGGCATGCTCTGTTTTACCGAGGTGGATGCACGGACTCATTCCAATCAGATGCTGGAGATCCTGCAAGCCCTGGATGCCTGTGTCAAGGCCGGCAAGATCAGACACTTTGGGCTCTCGGACGATACTCCCTGGGGCATCAATGAGTATATTCGCCTGAGCGAGCAACATGATCTGGTGCGGGTGACTTCCGTCCAGAATGAATTCAACCTGTTGCATACTAAGGACTGGCCCTATCTGATCGAGAACTGTGTGCATGCCGATGTGGCTTATTTGCCCTGGTCGCCACTGGCAGCCGGTGCGTTGACCGGCAAGTATCTGGATGGGGCCCGGCCACCGGGTACGCGTTGGAGCAAAATGCAACGTAACGGCCTGTTTCGTGATACGGCATTATCGAATGAAGCCGTCAAAGCCTACATCGAGGTAGCGACCCGGTATGGACTCAGTCCGGTTCAACTGGCATTGGCTTGGTGCAATCAAGTGAATGGGGTGACGTCCACCATTATCGGGGCCACATCCATGGCGCAGTTGCGTGAAGATATCGGTGCATTTTCACTCACTTTGGACGAGGAGCTATTGGCCGATATAGATGCCGTCCACAGGCAATTTCCTGTACCTTTTTAATCTTGACAGTGTGCGGAAATAGGTCTCCATAGACATATCTCTTTAATCCTGATCTGCTACTATTGGTACGTAAGACGCCGCCGACAATAGGGAAGGCCATTTCGCTTTATGCAGGCAGATACATGAATAATATCGGGCCAACTCAGCAGCTGTATAGGACGGCCATCAGCAGCCATGTTGCGTCTCTTCCGCTGTTACCTTCGGTTGTCTCCCAGTTGCTGGTCCTGAGTCCGGATGACGATGGTTTTCTGGATGAGGTGTACCATCTGGCAAGGCAAGACCCGACCTTTTCCATCCGCTTGGTACAGTATGCGGCCAAGACCTGCCGATTGAGCCAGATGGCGGAGAAGTTCAGCCTGAAATATGCCATCGCCCGGCTCGGTTCCCGCCAGATCGCCAGTATCGTCGCCAGTCTGTCGTTGATGGACTCCTTTGAACCACGCAACCAGAGCGACCGGAATCTCTGGGTTCACTCTGTCGAAGTGGCTGTGATCGCCAAGAAATTGGTGGAGATGATGCCGGATCTGCATCTGGAGAGTGAAATCATCTACCTAGGGGCGCTGTTGCATGACATCGGGCGATTTATCATCTTTCAAGCTGTCCCGGAAGGGCCGGCCCGTATTGATGAAAACCACTGGATGACACCCGCGTCGCTACTTGACGCCGAGCAGACAACCTGTGGTATCGATCACGTCCGGGTCGGCGCCGAAGCGTGTGAGCGCTGGGAAATTCCCCATGCAATCAGTGATATTGTGGCCAATCATCACAACTACCACCTGCCGGTTGATACCCTGGAAGCACGTTTGCTGTGTACTCGTGTCGGTATTGTTCAAATTGCTGACTGTTTCAGCGTCTACCTGATGAACCAGGCCGACGAGGAAGAGGTCGAGGTTGTACCGGAAACGGAGGAGCCGGGTGAACCTGAGACAGAAGTGGAGAAGGAAGCGCGACTCATCGGGATGCTGGCGGAGAAACTTGAAGACATCATGTCCTTTAACGGTGCGGTGTTGCCGGAAAAGTACCGTGCCATTATACCCAAGATGCTGATCCAGCAGCGGCAACATATCGTTACGGATACTGAGAAGATACTGGATGCGCTGGGACTACCGGAATAGCACGCTTGTGGCATGGGATGCCGATCGGATTGCTCGAACGATAAATCGATAACAAATAGAATGCCCACGGCATAAAATGGCATACGGCGTGCTTTTTCCATCTACTGCCTTGTTTGTTCCGTTTCGGAGAGCTGTGTGATCCTGTCGTACCTATTGCTGTTCAGCTCCGCCTTTCTTGCCGCCACCATCCTTCCGTTCTATTCCGAGGTGATTCTGTTTGCCTTGCTGCGCGATGGCGGCGACCCGGTGATGTTGGTGATCGTCGCTACGCTTGGCAATACGCTGGGTGCCGTGGTCAATTGGTTACTGGGCCGCTATCTGCTGCACTTTCAGGATAGACGTTGGTTCTACTTTAAACCGGCCCAGATCGAGCGGGCTCAGCGCTGGTTCCAGCGCTACGGTTTCTGGACACTGCTGCTGGCGTGGACGCCGGTTGTCGGTGATGCCCTTACCTTGATTGCGGGGATCATGCGGGTCAGACTGTGGCTGTTTCTGTTACTGGTGGGCACCGGTAAGGCACTGCGTTATATTTCAGTGGTCTATCTGACTGCCTGGTCACCGATATAAGCGAGAGAAATAAAGATAACTACCGCTGTTAAGCAGCTATTACGACTCAGCCGATGCCGGCGCGGGTCGATTTCGGTAAGACAGGATAAGCCGTGACCGACACAAAAAATAATCCAAACGGCAGAAGTGAAGAATCGCACCCGGCAGATCGGGGCGGCGGAGGCGGCAACCGTTTTGACCGGATGGAGTGGGCGGGCGCCTTTGGCGATCTGGGCACGTTGATCCCCTTTGTTGTGGCCTATGTCGGTGTGGCAAAGGTGGACCCGCTGGGACTGCTGTTTGCCTTTGGTCTGGTGATGGTGGTGTGCGGCTTCTACTACCGGACGCCTTTTCCCGTACAACCGATGAAGGCCATTGGCGCCGTGGTGGCGACACAGGGTGCCCAGATAGCCATCACGGTACCGGCCATCTTTTGTGCTGCGCTGGTTACCGGACTGTTCTGGTTGCTGCTCGGTTTGACCGGTGTGGTTGACAAGGTCGGTCGACTGGTCGGGCGCCCTGTACTGATGGGGATCATTCTCGGCTTGGGTATGAGCTTCATGCTGCACGGTGTGGAGTTGATGGCGACCAACGGCTACCTGGCGGCGGTGGCGTTGATTGGAACGGTACTGTTGCTGACCAATCGACGGGTGCCGGCCATGCTGCTCTTGCTGGTATTGGGTCTGGTGTATGGCGTAGTGGAGCAGCCGGGTGCGCTGGATCGGCTGGCATCGCTATCCATTGAGTTCCGGTTGCCCGATTTTGCCTTGTCCGAACTGAGCCGTTCCGATCTGCTCACGGGTATCCTGTTCCTGGCGATTCCTCAGCTCCCGCTGACTTTTGGCAATGCCATATTGGCGATCCATGAGGAGAATAACCGCCTGTTCCCGGATCGACCGGTAAGCCATAAGAAAGTGGCCGTATCAACCGGATTGATGAATCTGTTTGCGGCGTCGGTGGGGGGCGTGCCCATGTGTCACGGTGCAGGCGGCATGGCCGGTCACGTGGCATTTGGTGCCCGTACCGGAGGAGCCCCCATCATTCTGGGTACGATCCTGATCCTGAGTGGGCTGTTTCTCAGTGACTCGTTCATGAGTCTTCTGCAACTGCTCCCGTTGGCCATTCTGGGTGTGATCCTGTTCATTACCGGTGCTCAGTTGGCGCTTGGCAGTGGTCGTCTCAGCGAAAAAAAGGCGGAGCGGTTTATCACCCTCATCACCGCCGCCTTTGCCATCTGGAACGTCGGGGTGGCGTTTGTGGTCGGTGTGCTGGCAGCCTGGATTTATCGGAGAGTCGGGCTCAGGCTCTGATACACGGGTTAACTTTTCCCTAACAGTTTCAGGACCCACCTGCGGTTAGGCGCTAGGCATACTGAGGTTTTCCATAATTCTACGGGGACGGCAACTCGGTACAATAACGGGTGAGGATAGATGGGAGGAGAGCATGAGAATAATGAATAACGTCACCCTGATGATCGTCGTCCTGGCGCTGTCCGCCAGTGTGCAGGCCGATGAGCCACCCAGAACCGTCAACCTGAAACGTCTCACCCTGGAAACAGCCCAGGCAATCGCCCAGGGTGCTGTTGAGGCGTGCCGTCAGCAGGGGATTCAGATTGGTGTAACGGTAGTCGATCGAAACGGGACGGTTCAAGCCGTCTTGCGGGATAGCATCGCCGCGCCCATTACCCTGGAGATTAGCCGGCAAAAGGCCTATACAGCGGTTAACTTCAATACCGCCACATCCCAGTTGGCCAGCCGTGCCGATACACCGATTGGCCGGGTGAGCGGCCTGGTTATGGTGGCCGGTGGGTTGCCGGTCCAGGCGGGTGGTCAGCTGCTGGGCGGTGTAGGGGTCAGTGGTGCACCGTCCGGTGAAACCGATGAGATGTGCGCCCAGGCCGGCATCGATCAGGTCCTGGATGATCTCGAGATGTCGCTGTAAGGGGTGAATACCCGGTGGCTGGATTATTCGGTGGCCGATTCGACATCCGGGGCATAAACCGCTCCGACTCCACCTGCTTTTATGCTAGATTTGTCCGGTCGAAAATTTAAGATAAAGCGAAGGATATGTCCGTATATTTACCCAAGCGGCCTGCTTTTGGTCTTTTTGTTGTACTGTTTTCACTGTTTTTTTACCACTCCAACCTGTCGGCGGCGAAGATGTACAAGTGGGTAGATGAGAACGGAGAAGTCCATTTCAGTCAGACCCCGCCGCTGAATAGTGAGCAGCCGGTATCGCCGGATAAGGTCCAGGTGCAACAGATGTCAGGCGCTGTGTTAGCGCCTACGTTGGTGAACGATCAACTCTATTGTGGTGAGTTAAAACTGCCCCAGGGATCGGAAAAACGACGCCTTTCGGTCAAGACGCTCAGCGAAAAGATCAAGTACTGGAATCAGTCACTGGACCGTTCGAAACAGTCGCTGGATCGCTTCCTGGCGCCGAAAAAGAGTTATCGATACAGCTCTTCCTACTCCAAAAAGAATACGTTTAATGAAGACCTGGCGCGCTATCAAAAGCCGGTCAATGAGTATCAGTGCGCCATCGCTTGGGCCAATGGGAAAATGGATGAGGTTCGGGAGGGGGAAGCGGCCTATCACCAGGAACATACCAAGGCCAAAAAGGACCTGGAAGTCGCTACCGCGCAGATGCACCAAATCTGTGGCAGTGAGCCGGAAAAGTACAACCAGTATGGCAAGAAGCGTGAACGCTATCTGGAGTGGCGTCGATGCACCAGAAAGCATAGTGAAGTGGTTCGGGAAATGCGTGACCGGCTGCGTGCCGTGGAGCGGAAGATTTACTGATCTCTGGAGATAAGCTGATGATCACATCGATTATATTACTCAATGTTACACGCACCAGAATTAACGAAATAGCCGAACAGCTTGCCGAAATGCGTGAAGTATCGGAAGTTTACTCGGTAACGGGTCAGTATGACCTGGTGGTGATCGTCCGTGTCGAGCACAACGATGACCTTGCCCAACTGGTGACCGATCGATTGGTAAAGATCGACGGCATTGAAAAGACCGATACCATGTTGGCGTTCAAGGCTTACTCCCGACACGACCTGGAATCGATGTTCTCGATCTGATTTTCATTACAAATCCTGTTCCTATTATCTCCTTTTGTTGCGTTATGCTTAAGGTGATTATCGGATCTTAAGTATCAACCGGAACGAGGAGATGCAGGCCATGAGTGAACCCGTACGCGCCGCAGACGGACCTTTTGCCGTTGAAGTCGAGCAGGGAAAAACCTACTACTGGTGTGCCTGCGGGAGAAGTGCCACCCAGCCGTTCTGCGACGGTTCACACAAGGTTACCGAGTTTCGTCCGGTGAAATATGAAGCGCACGAGTCCGGGCGGGTCTATTTCTGCGGTTGCAAGGGAACCCACCATCAACCGTTGTGTGACGGCACCCATAAGAAGGGCTGATGTGACATCAGCCCTTCTCCACCGCTTGACGCGGTTTCTCTCAGTCTCTTTGCCTCGCCATCGGCCTGGTTACATACGATGCGACCGATAAACGATACCATTGGCCTCTTGTAACTCACGCATGTAGTCGATAATGGCCGTTACCTCTTTGGTTGATACTTCCGGCCGTGGGGGCATGTTGCCATAGGGCCAGTGGTGCTGTTTTACTCCCATCTTCACCGCTCGGTAAAACGCTTCATCGCTATGATGGCCCGGGTTATAGATGTCATGCACCAGCGGTGGGCCAGCTTTGCTGCCGGAACCATTCTCGCCATGGCAACTGCTGCAGCGGCTGTTATATACAACCTCCCCTTTCCGGGCCTGTCTGGATAACTCCGGCACTTTAACGTCGACCACGGACCCGGTTGCCGGTCCGCTGAATTTTCCTACAACAACCGCGATGCCGCCCAGCAGGACGGAAGCAATAACGACAATCTGAATTATTTCTGACTTTTTCATAGGTTCCTCGGTGAATTCAGGTAAATAACAATGTTCAGGATTTGGCCGACTATGCGCGCTTCTGTCTAACCCAAGTTGCTGAACCAAGTCAGGTTCTGCAGTAACCAGATCGATAGGCGGTTCAGGTAACCGGTCACCATAGCGACACCCATGATGATTAGCATGACGCCGGCGATCCGGTGTAGGAGGGGACCATGGCGGCGGAAGCGCCGAGCGTGATGCAGGAACTGATCGGTAAAGAGTGCCGCGAGAATGAACGGTATGCCCAGGCCAAGCGAATAAATGGCTAAGAGGGCTGTGCCACTGCTGATCAATCCGGATGTCGCACTGATGGTCAAGATGGCACCCAGGATCGGTCCGATGCAGGGAGTCCAGCCGAAAGCAAACGCCAGTCCCAGTAGATAGGATGACAGGGCTTTTCCTCCGGGTAGCTCGCTATGGATGCGGAACTCTCGCTGAAACAGATTTAGTTTCAGCAGACCGGTCATGAATAGGCCAAAGATGATGATGATAATACCGCCGACGATATTCATCTCGTAGCGATAGCTGATCAGCAACTGTCCGAGCGCGGTCGCGCTGGCACCGAAGGCAATAAAGACCGTGGAGAAGCCGAGTACGAAACAGAGGCTCAGGCCAATAATGACCAGGGTCTCTTTAGAAGAGGGGCCCTGGTCGCGCATCTCGTCCAGCGATTGGCCACCAATATAGGAGAGGTAACCGGGTACCAAGGGCAGTACACAGGGAGAGAGAAAAGAGATCAGTCCGGCGCCGAAAGCGGAGACGATGCTGATACCGGATAGTTCGATCATGGAAATGCCTTGTCTGTGATAGATGTTTGAAGGTAATGCGGTGGCAGCTGACGAACTTCAATGCTACTCATTACTGGATGCCTCTTTTTTTAGCAGTTCCCGGCGGATGAAGGCGATGACATGCTCGGTTTGCTCCGGTGTGATATCGGCTACGGCTGGCATATCGCCGAACCCCCAGTGGTGCTGGCGCATACCATCCCGCACCGCCACGTGGAAGGCAAAATCGGCGTGGTGCGCAGGTCGATACACCTTGTCGACCAGCGGTGGCCCCTGTTCTGAGCCATACCCGGTGGCCCCATGGCAGGATTGGCAATAGGAGGAGAATAGTTGCACTCCCTGAGCTGGGTCGCCTTGAAAACCGGGAGGTGGCAGGTGCAGCGCGGCGCGACGCTCCGCCGGATCTGGCGCTTCACAGGCGACGAGAAACAACAGGGTAGGGAGTATCAGGTATCTCTTCATAGTCGAGCTCAATATTTACGGGCATTCACAGGAATCAGGCAGCCGTGACCGGGGCCAAATAGCCAGTCGCTTCCTTACGAAGCCGATGAGTACTGTCCACAGCTTTATCGAAGGGGAATCCGGCAGGGAAACCGGATGTCGCCTACGGCATTATGAAAGGTGCAGGCGAGGGGGTCTTAGCAGACGCTCGGGGAGCAATACCTGTTTCTCGATGTGTACGGTTTCACGATAGGTGTCTGTCGGTGGGGAATGTTGCGTGAAATGGCTATCGTTGCAGATCAAGGAGCCGAAGGAGGTATCGCAAGGCTGTTTACAACACTTATCCGCGTTTTTCGGCACGGTCTGCTGATGTGCACAAGCTTGCGATGGACAATTGAGAGCTTGGCAGTCGACTCGCACTAATTGTGAGTTGGTTGCACCTTGCGTCGACGATGCCGCATAACTGAATGTCAACGGCAGCAAGACCATTAACAGTAGCAGCGTCAGTAGCGTACTTGGCTGGGGCAGCGATCTCATCGGGTGAAGCAATCTCTTTTTGATCAATGGTTAATGTCGATACTGATCATTCGCGAAATCTTACTATTTTTGAGAGATACCCGAGAACAAAAAGTTCCAATATTTAGCGATGGGGCTTGGTTACTGCGCCGCACAGCGCGACACCACAGCATACAGTCAGCCACCTCTGGGTAGTTCAATTTCGGCACTCAAACCGCCGTTTTCCCGGTTCTTCAAGCGCAGTGTTCCACCGTGCGCCAGGGCGATATTCTTGGCGATAGAGAGTCCCAGGCCGGTACCGCCGCTCTCTCTACTGCGGGAGTTGTCCACCCGTGTGAAGGGTTCGAACACGCGATCGAGATCGGACTCCGGGATCCCGCTGCCGTTGTCTGTAATGGTGATTTTCAGGGATTCCGCCGAATCCTTCACCTCGATATCGGCCCGCCCACCGTATTTGACGGCGTTGTCCACCAGGTTGGTGATAAGGCGTCGCATAGAGATCGGATGGCAGTAAAAGGAGTGGGCAGCCTGTCCCTGGATAGTAATGGCGGCGCCACGCTCTTCGCCATCAATCTGCAATGTCTCCAGCAGGTCGTTGATATCCATTGCCTGCTTCTCACTGTGACCGGTTTCATCGCGCATAAAATCGAGGATGCCCTGAACCAGCACCTCCATCTCCTCCAGATCACGCTCGAATTTTGCCTGCAGGCTGCTATCGTCCAACAGTCCGGAGCGCAGCCGCAGTCGGGTGATCGGTGTTTTTAGGTCATGCGATATCGCTGCCAGGAAGCGCGAGCGTTCGTCCACGAACTGACGGATCTGCTGCTGCATGGCATTGAAGGCGTGAAGTGTGCTGCGCACCTCTTCTGGACCCTCTTCCACCAATGGCGGACGCTGCAGGTCTTCACCCAGCGCTCGGGCCGATTCCGCCAGGTAGGCGAGCGGTCGTGTGATCCAGCGCACGGCCAGCAAGGCCACCATCCCCAGAATGAGCAGTACCAGTCCCAGCGCGATGCTGACGCGTAGTGGCCAGGTACCGATCCCTTCAGGCAACTGTTCACCAAAACTGACCCATTGGCCGTCCAGCAGCCGAACCTGGATCAGGTGTCGCCCCTGGGTGGAGAGCATCAGGCCCGCCTCCGCCATATGTTGCATCATCATGTCATGCATGCGCGGATTCATTCCCATCCCCGCTGCTTTGGTGTCGGGTGTGTCGAAAGGGTGGGGTTGCTGCTCGTCGATTTGTGTGAGGTGGACGTCATGTTCGGTATCGAGATAGACGTTCAGGGCAGCGAGGAAGATGGCGCCATCGGTTGATAGCGGATGGTCGGCGGTTTCCATCGGCGGAATGTTGAGGCTGATGTGCGTGCCGGGCGTGTCCAGTGCCGCCACCGTCTCCTGACGCTGTGCGGCGGACATCGGTTCCAGTATCTTGACAATACCCGCGATACGCTGAGCGCTGTGTATGCCGACGGCACGCTGGATCGCCTCACCCCGATCGCTGCTCAGCACCAGAGCGGTGATCAATTCGGCGAGTACCAGCCCGAACAACAGCAGGATGACCAGCCGGCTGAACAGGGTACGAGGGTAGGTTGCCCCTTTCATGACAATTCCACTTTGGAGGCGAGGACGTAGCCCTCACCGCGCACCGTCTTGATCAATTGTGGTTCCCGCGCGTCTTCGCGTAACCGTTTGCGCAGGCGGCTGATCTGGATGTCGACGGTGCGCTCATCCGGTGTCCAGTCGCGTCCTTCCAGGAGCCCCATCAACTGGTCGCGCGACAGCACACGGCGGGGTCTGTCGAGGAAGATGCGCAGCAGTTTATACTCGGCCCCGCTGAGCGAAACAATCACGCCATCTTCCGCCACCAGGTGGCGTGCCGAGGTGTCCAGGGTCCAGCCGGCAAAACGGATTGTTTCGCCTTGCTCCGGACGACCTTCCAGGAGGCTGCGGGCACGCCACAGGACCGCTTTGATGCGCGCCTGCAGTTCACGCGGATTGAACGGTTTCGGCAGGTAATCGTCAGCCCCCATCTCCAGTCCAAGAATCCGATCCATCTCTTCGCCCCGCGCCGTCAACATAACGATAGGGATATTCGATTTGCTGCGGAGATTACGGCACAGGGTGAGGCCGTCATCACCTGGGAGCATCACATCCAGCACCACCAGATCGATTCGGTTGCGTTCCAGTTGTTGCCACATCTGGTGACCGTCCCGCGCTGCCGAAACCCGGTAACCGCCTTTGGTCAGATAGGTGGCCAGCAGTTCCCTAATCTCCGGGTCGTCATCAACTATCAGTATGTGGTCAATAGGCGTCATAACGTGCAGTTCTATGGTGTGGTTTAGTTATATCCCGGTTCAGGGTGTTTTTATGTATCAAAGTGTAACAGTTTGACGGACTGAAATAGTTCGCTACTTGCCCGGGCCGCTATTGCAACAGTGCGCTACAAGACTATGGTTAACTCATAGCCAAGAGAGAGCAATCGCTCGATCAGCGACAGACAATAAGGAGATTGAAATGAAAACCAATACAAAAACTCTGGTACTGGCAGTCGGCCTTGGACTGGGTCTTGCTGTAGCAGGTAGCTTGTTGGCACAGAATCCTTATGGCTATCCTGCCGGCCCCGGTATGATGATGAATAACGGAAACGGTTATCCCGGCATGATGTATCAGCGTCAGAACACGATGCCGTACGGTATGATGAACAATGGCAATGCCAATCCGGAAACGGTGCAGCCGGGTTACGGAAACCCAAATTGGGGCGGTAATTCCGGCATGATGCAGGGCCCAGGCACGATGTATGGTCCCGGCATGATGCAGGGTCCGGGCACGATGTATGGTCCCGGCATGATGCAGGGTCCCGGCATGATGCAGGGTCCGGGTGCGACGTATGGTCCTGGCATGATGCATAGTCCGGGCTCGACGTATGGTCCCGGTATGATGCATAACCCGGGCATGATGGGTGGTCCAGGCATGATGGGCGGCCCGGGTATGATGAACCAGCAGGGTGCCTATTCTGCCGAACGGCTGGCGGCGGTAAAATCCGAGCTGGGTATTACGGCGGATCAGGAAGCCGCTTGGAAAAACTATGCCGAGGCGGTGCAGTCGCATATAGCCCAGGGTCAGGCATCGCACCAGGCGATGTGGTCCGGGCAGGGTTTTGATCAGGCTACGCACAATAATCTGCATCAGGCGATGTGGGAGTCACGGCAGCGGGTATATGACGCGCTACAGAATCTCCGTGCCGTGCTGACCCCGCCGCAGCAGCAAAAAGCCCAGCTGTTATTGGGACAGGGCTGCTTCAATTGAACGGCAACCCGCGTATGGTAAGGAGGTGGGGCCGGCTCAGATGTCGATCCCAATCCTGAAGCAGGAATGGCTTCAAACAGTAATTATTCAAATAAATGAGGTATAGCAAGATGTATGGATTTTCAACCCGCCTGACAGGCGATCTGCAAGAGATCGAGCAACGGTTGACGGAGGCCCTGAAAGCGGAAGGCTTCGGGATATTGACCGAGATCGATGTCCAGGCCACGCTGAAAAACAAACTGGGAGTGGAACGGGCGCCTTACCGGATACTGGGGGCCTGCAATCCACCCTTGGCCCACCAGGCGCTGGAGGCGGACCCCGATATCGGTCTCCTGCTGCCCTGTAACGTGGTGATTCGCGAAGAGCCGGACGGTTCGGTCTGCGTTGCCTTTATGGATCCCCAAGCGGTGCTGGGTCTGGTGCAGGGTAAAGGGGTCGAGGAGCTGGCGGGTGAGGTGCGTGCCCGCATGTTGCGGGTTCGGGATCAATTGGGCGGTACTCCGACCGGCTGACCGGTAAACAGTGTAGGCGAGCCCGTATCACAAAGCCCAACTGCGTTGACTCAGAGGTCATCTGAATCGGTAGGGAGGGGTATGGCTAAGCAAGCGGAAATGGGGATGTCGACACCATCGGTCGATCCGGTCTGCGGCATGCAGGTTTCGGATACGACCGGGCATCGCTACCGGTATCACGGTGTTGAGTACCGTTTCTGCAGTGCGCATTGCAGGGATAGGTTTGTCGCTATTCCTGGCGATTACCTGGATGCAGAACCGGCGTATCCCGTCGCGATCCCCGATGTGACTTCATCCGCGGCCGTTTATACCTGTCCGATGCATCCGGAGGTGGTGCAAGACCATCCGGGTAACTGCCCCAAGTGTGGCATGGCACTGGAGCCTCGAAGTGCGGCGCCTGAAACGCGGAATGAAGAGCTGATCGACATGAGCCGCCGTTTCTGGGGTAGTCTGCTGTTGTCGCTGCCGCTGTTTTTGCTGGCAATGATTACCGACCTGGCTCCCGCTTGGCTGCCGCAAACGTTCACGATGCGCGGAATTCAGTGGGCCGAGTTTCTCCTCGCCACCCCGGTAGTGTTATGGGGCGGCAAGCCGTTCCTGATACGTGGCTGGCACTCGGTTTTGAGCTGGAATCTCAACATGTTCACGCTGATCGGGCTGGGCGTCTCGGTCGCCTGGGTCTACAGCCTGGTCGCTTTGTTGTGGCCCGGATTGTTCCCAATCACCATGCGTCATGCCGACGGCAGCGTGCCGGTTTATTTTGAAGCGTCTGCCGTGATCACCACCCTGGTCTTGCTGGGGCAGGTGCTGGAATTGCGCGCCCGTAGTCAAACCAATGCCGCGATCAAACTGTTGTTGGGTTTGGCTCCCAAGTCGGCTCGAATCGTGCGCCTGGATGGGACGGAGGAGGATATTGCGCTGGACCGGGTGGTACCGGGCAACATGCTTCGCATCCGGCCAGGTGAAAAGGTTCCGGTAGACGGTGTGGTCGTCGAGGGCCACAGTACGGTTGATGAGTCGATGGTGACGGGTGAGTCGATACCGGTTGAGAAGGCGGTTAATGGGACCCTGATCGGTGCCACGGTAAACGGTACGGGCAGCCTGCTGATGCGGGCAGAGAAGGTCGGTGCCGACACCTTGTTGGCGCAGATTGTCCAGATGGTCGGCGAAGCGCAGCGCTCACGGGCGCCGATTCAGAAACTGGCCGATGTGGTGGCCGGTTATTTCGTCCCGACGGTGGTGCTGGTGGCTCTGGTAACGCTGATAGTTTGGGGCAGCTTTGGACCGGAGCCGCGACTGACCCATGCCATCGTCAATGCGGTGGCGGTGCTGATTATCGCCTGTCCCTGTGCCCTGGGACTGGCTACGCCTATGTCGATCATGGTGGGCACCGGGAAAGGGGCGACCCTGGGCGTACTGATCAAGAATGCCGAAGCGCTGGAGATCATGGAACGGGTGGATACCCTGGTTGTGGATAAAACCGGTACCCTGACCGAGGGCAAGCCGCGGTTGATAGCCGTTCAGGCGTGTGCGCCGTTTAATGAACAACAGGTGCTGAGTCTGGCCGCCAGTCTTGAGCGAGCCAGCGAGCACCCACTGGCTGAGGCGATCGTACAAGGTGCTAAGGATCGGGGACTCGATCTTTTGGCTACCGAGGGGTTCGAGTCGGTGACCGGAAGGGGAGTGACCGGTCGCGTGGCGGGGCAACAGGTAGCGCTGGGCAACCTGAAGTTGTTCGAAAAGCTGGCGATCGACCCGGGATCGCTGCCGCAAACCGCTGAGGCTGGACGCGCTAAGGGAGAGACGGTGATGCTGGTGGCCATCGATGGCCAGGCAGCCGGGCTGATCGGCGTCGCCGATCCGATCAAGGTCTCTACATCCCAGGCGATCGACGATCTTCATGCAGCAGGCGTTACCGTTGTGATGCTGACCGG
Source organism: Cellvibrionaceae bacterium (assembly GCA_050290225.1). Classification (GTDB taxonomy): domain Bacteria; phylum Pseudomonadota; class Gammaproteobacteria; order Pseudomonadales; family Cellvibrionaceae; genus JBNKHG01. The sequence goes on along the minus strand of JBNKHG010000062.1, from coordinate 13,932 downwards.
TGACAACCGCACTACCGCCACATCGGTGGCAGACAAACTCGGCATCGACCGAGTGGAGGCGGAGGTGCTGCCGGAGCAGAAGGCGGCAATCGTTAAAAAGTTGCAGGCGGAAGGCCATATTGTGGCGATGGCCGGCGACGGCATCAATGACGCGCCAGCCCTGGCCCAATCTCATGTCGGCATCGCTATGGGTACCGGGACCGATGTGGCGATGGAGAGCGCGGGCGTGACGCTGGTAAAGGGCGATCTGCGTGGTATCGTTCGTGCACGGCGATTGAGTCGTGCGACCATGCGCAACATTCGCCAGAATCTGTTTTTCGCCTTTGTCTATAACTCCCTGGGGGTGCCGGTGGCGGCTGGGGTGCTGTATCCCCTGTTTGGTCTGTTACTCTCACCGATGATTGCGGCGGCGGCCATGAGCCTCAGTTCGGTCTCGGTAATCGGCAACGCACTCAGGTTGAGAAACCTGGTTGATTAGTGAGGAGAATTCCATGATGGGCAACGGTTACGGTATGGGTTTTGGAGGCATCTTTATGTGGCTGTTCTGGATCCTGGTGATCGTCGGTGTGGTATGGCTGATAAAGACTATCGTGGGCGGTGACAGCTATCAGGATAAGTCAGGGCAATCGGCGCTAGAAATCCTGAAAAATCGCTATGCGCGAGGGGAGATCGATCAACAGGAGTTTGAGCAGAAGCGCAAGGATCTGGAAGACTAAAGCTGCCTGGCCGTCCGGCCGTGTGTGATCGGGCTTGCGGCTCCATGTTCAATGCGCGCGCCACGATTTATAATCGCGCCGGCTATTACAGACGTGGGAGTGACATGAACAGTTTTTCAATGTTGAAGATTTTTGCGGTGTCGCTGTGTGTAGCGGTGGTCGTGGGGCCGATTACCCAGCGCCTGCTGCCGGGATGGTCGACGCTGGTGGTGGATGTGGGGGCCGGTGGCGCCTGGTTTATCTCGATTATGTACCACATCGTGTATGGCATTATCATCGGTACGGGAACGGTGTTGGGGGCGGCGCTACTGGCCAAAACGGGCACGCCCGCCACATTAAGGGGTACGGCGCTGGCGACAGGCGTTATGGTGGTCCTGTTTGACCTGGGTTTTGTCCTGTTGGCCCTGAAGGCAGGGGACTTTGCCCTGTTGGCGCTCTGTCTGCTGGGTCTCGGCGCTATCGGCCAGCTATTGGTCTCTTACATGGGTATTGGTCGAAGCGGGCAGGGTGGTCACTCCGTATCCGAATGATTTACCCAATTGCCGATTAAGCCGCTGCCTTGAACGGTAGTGGTAAGGTCAGGTCGCTGCGATTCAGCCGGCCAAGGTGCCGAATTCACGATCAGCAAAGAACCCCTGAGGGTCCTTGAGCATCAAGATGCTGTCCTGGATCGCCTTGAGGTGATGAAACTCTTCGTGGGCCAATTGGGTGTAAAAGTTCTTTTCAAACAGGTCAGTAGCGGCTTCGGTACGTTCCGCGTAAAAGTTTTCACCTTGGCGTTCAAACTCGGCCGCCTGTTCCAACGCGGCTATATCGTCGCTATCCAGGCGCTGTTTCGCCTTCAGTTCCGTTAGGGCTTCGCTGAAGATGGTCTTGTAGACCTCATTATGGGAATCGGCGATGGGCGGCTGATCGGGCCAGATGCCAGACTGCTCCAACGAGTGGTAGATCTCCCGGATTCGCCGGATGTGTCCCTCTTCCGACCTGCGCAGATACTCGAACATGTTGCGGCCAATCTCGCTGGTCGCCTTGTCACGGGCGACCGCATAATAAGCCATACCCTCTTTTTCCAACTGCATGGCCCGTTTCAGTGCGTTCAGTCGTACATCCAGCATCGGTTTGTCTCCCGGCAGGTGTAATAGTGCGCGAACACCGAGGTGCCGACAGGGTGTTTGATATCGCACCCGATCGCAGAATAGAGATCACTTTTACACGGTTTATCGAAATCAAGCAAAAAAGGAATGCCGCTCCCCCTGTCCAGCAGGGGACGGCCACTTATCCATTACTGTTTGCCGAGGGAACGGATGGTCTGCATGAAATCCTTGGCAAACGCCTCACTATCCAGTCCGGCGAATTCGAGTTGGTATTTCCCGTTGATGATCAAGCTGGGGACGCCGGTCAGCTCCGCCTGGTCAAACAGCCGCTTCGACCGCTCGATTTGTGCTGAGACAGCTTCACTCTTCATCTGCTCTTCCAGCGCCGCTTTGGTGACGGCGGCGTCTTGGAACAGGGCAGCCACTTCATCCAGGGTGGGGTAGCGTTTTTCATTGCGCTTTTCGGCATAGAGGTTAAAGACCCGCTCGTAGTGGCTATCCTTGATGCCCAACGCCTCCATGGCGTAGTAGATTCGTGCCTCGATCTCCCAGCGTTGATTGGGTGCGGCCGGGATGGTGATGAATTGAATATCCGGGTTTTCCTCTCTGAAAGCCTTTGCCAGGGGCTCCAGGCTGTAGCAATGGGGGCAGCCAAACCAGAAAAATTCCACCACATAAGGCTCATGGGCCGACAGTTCGTCAGTCGGCAGGGGGGCCTTGAGCCGTTTGTATTTGCCCTCGTCGACCTGCGTCGATGGGGCGGCTTGGCTGGGTTGTTTGCCGGGTTCCGGTTGCGGAATTTGGCTGCCGTTATCGCAGCCAAGCAAGGTCACTGCCAGACTGGCGATCAATAGATATTTTTTCATTATTATTCCAATAGATAGATGAAGTTTGTCTCGGTCATATGAGACAGCTTTGGCGACTAAGAATAGCCTTACCCCCGGCGGACTTCAACCGGCATGGGGCCTGGAAGCGGGCTCGGGTGTCCGGGGTGGGATAGCCTTCACGCCATCCTCTTCTCTGTGTAATACTCAAGGCTGCTTCAACAAGCCATGATGCGTTTAAGCGGCACGATGATGCATGGCGGGTTAACCCGTTAACAAGAGGAGCGCTACCTGTTGAGTTATCGAATCGATCCCACCGTGCGGACACTCACTCCCCCCAAGGTGCTGCTACTCGACTGGCATGCCACGCTGGTGGATTCGCTGGATGCGATGTACCGGGCCATCGACGATTTGCTACCTCAGTTCGAGGAGTTGGGGCTGTTGAACCGGCTGGCCCCGGAAGAGCTGAGCAAAACCCCGGACGATATGAAACTGGTGCGATTCGTGCGCATATTTCGCCGTTTGCACCCAAAGATCCGCGCGGAGCATCGGGTTTCCCGCACCGATATCTTCGATGCCCTGTTCGGTCCGGACCTGGAGGCGATTTCGATTGCGCATAAGGCGTTCAATGACTGCTATCGCGACCATTTTGGTGAAGTAAAACCGTTTGAGCCAGGCATGCGTGAACGGCTGCTGCTGTTGCGCAAATTGGGCATCAAGCTTGCCGTACCCACTAATCGCAGCCGTGAATTTCTGGGGCAAGAGATGCGCGGCCTGGAAGGGGGCAGTTGGGTTGCGCTGTTCGATACCACGGTATGTGGCGATGAGGTGGCGCACCATAAGCCGGCACCGGATGTGCTGCTGAAAGCGATTGCCAACCTAAAGAGCGAACCGGATGCGGATGTCTGGTACCTGGGGGATAGCCGTACCGATACCATTGCTGCCAAAGAGGCGGGCATCACCAGCATCTTTTACAACGGTGCCATGTGGGATTGGGATTGGCTGGAACGGATCTTCCCGCAAACCGAACAGCATCCGCACAAGCCGGATGCGGTGGTGGATGATCTCGACTCATTACTGGATCTGATCTACAAACTGGAGCCGAAGGAGATGGCCCCGGAGCGAGCTGCCATCTGGGCCAGTCGTCCGGAGCGCCTGCCACCGCGTCGCCAGCCGCCACCGCGGATCGAACCGGACTGGCACCCGGCGGTAGTCGATCTTACGGCACCGGAGTTGCTGCTGTTCGATTGGCATGCGACGTTGGTGGATACCCTCGATGCCATGTACCACGCGGTGGATGACATGTTGCCTGAACTGGATGATCTGGGTTTGTCGGCGCGGCTGGTGGATTCCAGCCAGAGTAAAACGGTTGAGGATGCCAAGTTGGTGGAGCATGTACGCAACTATCATCAGCTGCATCCCAAGATCAAAGCCGATCGCAAGATCTCCCGAACGGATATTTTTGAGGTGCTGTTTGGCACCGATGAGGAGGCCAAGCAGATTGCCCATGCGGCGTTTAATCGACACTACCGGAACCATTTTGGCGCCGTGTACCCGTTCGAACCCGGGGTCAAGGATATGCTGGTGGCGCTGCGTGCGCTGGATTTGAAACTGGGTGTGTTGACCAACCGGGACCGGGAGTTTTTTGAACACGAATTGGCGGCGGTTGAAGGGACCGGTTGGACAGCGTTGTTTGATACGACCGTTTGCGGTGACGACACCGCGTTACGTAAACCCCACGCCGACCCGATACTGAAGGCGCTGGATAATCTCCACCTGCTGCCGGGACCGGAGATCTGGTACATCGGTGATAGTACCACCGACACCATCGCCGCTAAACGGGCCGGCGTTACCAGCGTCTTCTTTAACGGTGCCCAGTGGGACCAGCAGTGGCTGGACAAGATTTTTCCCGGTACCGAGAAGCACCCGCACAAGCCGGATGTGGTGGTGAACGATTTTGGTGAATTCTGGGCCCTGACACTGGCTTGTCGCGCCGCCCGTCCGCGCAAAGGGTGGAGTATCTGACCGCTGCTGTCAGGGGTTCGTATCGTGATGGATATCAACCGGTTTCACTGCACCCAATGTGGGCAAGCGATTGAAGGGTGGGTCGCGAGACGGCCCGAGTTTTGTTGCGATGGCTGTGGTCAGAGGTACCACTCCAATTACCGGTATTCGCTAAAACGGAGCGCCCTGTTCGGGTTGTTGCTGTGGATCGGCGGTACGGTACTGGGATGCCTGCTGATCGACCCCTGGCAAATGGTGTTTATCTTCGCGATCGAGTTTGGTGGCCTGCTCGCCTTTGCTGCCGGGTTTCTTTTGCATCGTTACTCGATTCATATCAGCCGGCTTGATCGAACAGCCAGCTCGTCTTAAGTCCCGACACGGCTGAAATCGGTACCGGCTTTCAGTCCGAAATAGTGTTCAAGATCAAGCTCGTGAATTATTTGATCTACCGATTGTTGCCCCTGGGTGCGGTGCAGCTCTCCAAGAATCATACGTACCGCGTTACGGTTGTAACCGCTGCCGAATTGAAGCTGTACCTGTATCAGTTCTTTTGCCCGGTTGATTTCCATTGTCACTGGCTCTCTGTGTGGGTTGCCGCTCCATATCGGACCAGTTTAGGTCATTCAAATGCGGCCTGTTGAATGGTAATGCCTGTTTCTTAGCGCGGTTTTTATTTTCGGCTGAACCACTAGACTAACACGAGGGCTTGCTAACAGGCTCGAATGATCATCCGGGAAGCTCTAGATTAAAGCCGCCCCTGGCTTTATCAGAGTACGAAAACAATAAATGTGATGTTGTGTTTACTTCATCTCCAATGGCTTACTGCCATCAAAAATCGCCGCACATTCGTGTGCGGCTGGTTCCTCTGAATTAACCAGGGGTTCCCTAGATTATAAGGATATATTCATGCATAACACGGACGAAATCGAAAAGCTCTACCAACGCGTCGTGACGCTACATCGGGATATCGACACCATCCGCCAACCGTTGCTAAATATCAAATCGGTCATTGACGATATTAAAAAACTGCTCGATCTTCCCGCTACGATTGCCCGGGATCTGAAGAAACTCCATCTGCTGATCTGTGCATTGGACGAAGTCATGCGGCTGTTGGATTGGGTGCCCGGTCAATTCGGGAGCACCTGTAAGATCGTACACAATTTGTTGTCACCACTGATCACGCCGCCCAAGAAGGCCATACTGGACAATCTGATCCAGGGCGCCGAAGAGATGGATGGCGCAGCGAAAAAAATCAAAGCGTATCTGGAAAAGATCGAGCCGCCGATAAACCAGGCGATTAAAGAGATCAATACCGTCCACGACAAAGTCGTAGGCCTGGAAAGTACCCTGGCCGAACTGGTCGAACACTATAAACGTTTGCCACCTTCGCCGGAAACGATCGCTTGTGTACGGGCGGTCAACGGTTACATCGATCAGTTTGAACAACAGGTGCAGAAGATCAAGGCGCAGTTTGATCAAGTGATTGCACCGCTGAAAGATCTGCTGCAATCCATAGAGTCTTACCTGCAACCCATTGCGGATATCGCGAATCAGGTCACCAATGTGCTGAAGATGCTGGATATTAAACCGATCAGTGACCTGATTCGTCAGGTCAATCAGTATAAAAAGAAAATTGAGGATTTCAGGAAGAAGGTCATTGCCAAATTTGAGTGGGCCGTTAAGAAGGCCTTCAAACAGTTCGGGATTGATATCGATGCCATCAACCGGGAGATCAGCAAACTGATCGACAGCGCACTGAAACCGCTGCGCAATTTTATCAACCAGATACTCAACACGCTGAACAATATGCTCAATAGGGTAACGGGGATGATTGAAAAGCTGTTGCCGTTGGATCAGCTGCAAAAAGTGCTGGATACCCTGCGGGCGTTACGCGATAGCTTGCAGCGGGAGCTGGATAAATTGGCCGGTACGGTTTGTAAGGCGGTCCTTGATGTCTAACCAGTGTTCTTACCTAGACGTATGAACGATTCTCCGGTTGCCACAGGGTGGCTTTTGAATTGTAGCCCAATCCGCTGTAAAGTCAGTCGGGGAACCACGTAGACTTTTGTGGAAACAGCCTGGTGAATAAGGCTACCAAAGTTGATTTGATAAGGGATGATTGTGATGGGAAAAAAGAAAAGTGACAAAAAAGGTGAGAAAAAGGCCGAAGAGTTAAAGCAGAAAGCGAAAGCGAAGGCCAAAGCGAAGGCTAAGAAGCGCAAAGAGAAGAAAAACCCTAAGAAAAAGCTGAAAAAGCGATTGAAAAAGAAAAATAAAAAATCGAAGAAGAAATCTAAAAAGAAGTGAGTGAAAAGGTTAACTTTTTCAGGAGTGCCAACATCCGCCAAGGCGGGTGTTGTGCATTTTGTATGGGTTAATTATCCAGCTCCAGCAGCGGTAGCGAACGGCGTGCCTTGATCTGCGAAAGCTGGATATTGGATTTGATGGATGAGACGCCGGGCATCTTCATCAAGTGTTCGGAGATAAACCGGGAAAAGCTCTGCAGGTTCTTGGCAATCACCCGCATTTCGTAATCCCCATCACCGGTAATCAGCAGGCACTCCAGGATCTCCGGGCGCGCCTGTACCGCTTTTTCGAATGCCCCGGCAATGTTCTCCTGGTGTTTTTCCAGCGTAATGTTGATCAGCGCCACCACATCCAGTCCCAGGGCCTGCGGGTCGATCACCGCGCTGTAGCCGGTGATGATGCCGCTCTTTTCCAACTGCTGCAGACGCCGCGCGCACTGGGAAGGGGAGAGATTAATCCGTTCCGACAGTGCGACATGGGAAAGGCGGGCGTCCTGCTGTAGATGGTGCAGGATCAGCTTGTCGAATTTATCCAGTTTGATGGTCATTGAATCTCCCCGGGTTTGGGTAAAGATGTATTGATTTAATAAAATATGCATGAAGAAAGCATATTATCAATAATAATGCTTGAAACAAGCATAATATGTCACTGATCACCTTCGATACACAGGATAACGTCACGTCCATTCGGCTATGCTGGCGCTCGGTTCCAACCCCTTTTTCGGAGACACGAGCATGACATTGGCAGAGGCATTGCTGGATGGTTTGAAGCGGCACGGTGCAAAGGAGTTGTTCGGTATCCCCGGTGATTTCGCGCTACCGTTTTTCAAGGTGATCGAGCAGTCGGGTATTTTGCCTTTTTATACTCTGAGCCATGAGCCGGGAGTCGGCTTTGCGGCCGATGCCGCGGCCCGCTGCAGCGGTTCTCTCGGGGTGGCGGTGGTCACCTATGGGGCCGGTGCCTTCAATATGGTTAACAGCGTGGCTTGTGCCTACTCGGAGAAATCACCCCTGGTGGTGATCTCCGGTGCGCCGGGTATTGCTGAAAAGCAGGGTGATCTGCTGTTGCATCATCAGGTGAAAACTCTTGGCTCCCAATATGAGGTATTCAAAGAGTTTACCTGCGATCAAGTGGTGTTGGACGATCCGCACACGGCACCGGAAAAGATCGCCCGGGTACTGCGTAACTGCCTGGAACAGTCGCGTCCGGTCTATATCGAATTCCCCCGAGATCGGGTCAACAGCCCCTGTGAGCCGGTCCCGCTACTGGCATCATCGGTAGCCAATCCCCAGGCCCTGACCGCCTGTGCGGAAGAGATCCTGGCGCGTATCGGCGCGGCACAAAGGCCGGTGATCCTGGCTGGGGTAGAGGTGCGCCGCTATGGATTGGAAGATAAGGTGGCGGAGCTGTCGCGACGTCTACAACTGCCGGTTGCCACCTCGTTTATGGGACGCGGTCTGTTCTCCGATTCGGATTGCCAGTTGATCGGCTCCTACATCGGTATGGCGGGTGACGCCGCCGTTTGTGAAGCCGTTGAAGAGTCGGACCAGTTGCTGATGCTGGGTGTGATTGTCTGCGATTCCAATTTTGGCGTCTCGGCTAAGCGCCTGGATATCCGCCATACCATCAACGCTTCGGATCGCGAGGTGCAGGTGGGCTATCACCGCTATGCGGCGCTTTCGCTGACCGAACTGGTGGAAGAGCTGTTGCGTCAGACAGAGTCCAACGCCAATCACGCCACGCCGATCAAGCCGGACTATCCCCGTGGATTGATGGCGGATGATACGGCTATTGTGCCTACCGATATCGTGCGGGCGGTCAATGATCTGTTCGATCGCCACGGCGCGATGCCCATCGCTTCCGACATCGGCGACTGCCTGTTCACCGCTATGGATATAGACAATACCCAGTTGGTGGCGCCCGGTTACTACGCCACCATGGGATTTGGTGTGCCGGCCGGACTTGGCCTACAGGCCACCACCGGACAACGGCCGATTATCCTGGTGGGGGACGGCGCTTTTCAGATGACGGGCTGGGAATTGGGTAACTGCCGTCGCTATGGCTGGGACCCGATTGTGTTGCTGTTCAACAACAGTTGCTGGGGCATGCTCGCCACCTTCCAGCCGGAGAGTCAATTTAACCATCTGGATGATTGGCGTTTTGCCGAGATGTGCGGACCGTTGGGCGGTGACGGGGTGCGGGTGGGCAGCCGTACCGAACTGCAGGCGGCACTGGATAAGGCCGTGGCAACCCGGGGACGTTTCCAACTGATTGAGATCATGCTGTCCCCGGATGCCCGCAGTGCCACGTTACAGCAGTTTATCGAGGCACAAGGGCGACGTACCGGGATGCGGGCGGGCTGAATCCGGTCCTTGCGCCACGCCTGATCTGATTCTGTGCGCGCTATTTGTAGGGGCAATCCCCTGTGGTTGCCCTGACGATGGTGATGCTGTTGAAAAAGGGCAGGCACGGGGGCCTGCCCCTAGCAGTCTTTCTATCACAGATCCATATCCCAGGATTCACTGGTGATTTCGGTGCCGAACTGCCGTTCTTTCCATGCCCGAGTGCAGGTGAAGCCGGTCTTGGTATACAGTTTCCGCGCCTGGGTCAGTTCGGCACAGGTCCAGAGGGTGATTTTTTTGTAACCGCACTGGCGGCAAAAATCGACACACTGTTCGATCAGACGTCGTCCGATCATCAGCCCGCGAAAGCGTGGCTCCACTAGCAGGGCGCGCAGTCGGGCTGTGTGCTCATCCTCTTTCACGGCAAAGATACTGCCGGCAAACTGCCCATCCACCTCGGCTACCCAACCCCGTTCACGACGTTCATCATAGTGACTGGCAAAGGCCGAAAGCACCTCCAGTACGGTTGTTTCAAAGCTCTGGTCCCAGCCGTATTCACTGGCGTAGAGCACGGCATGCCGATTGATCACGGTGCCCAGGTCGCCCAGCTTCAGTGGCCGGATCAGCACTGATTGTTGCTGGTCGTTCTCCAGCAATTGCTGGATCCGTGTCATCGCAGAAATCAATTCACTCTGCTGATCCGACGACAGGGGCTTGAGCAGTTGCGCCAAATAGTCGCGCGACAACTGGTCCAATCCCTGTAGTTGTTTCTCTCCAAGGGGTGTCAGCGTGAGCTGTTTTCGCCGGCGGTCATCCAGGTCGGGACTGCGCTGCAGCAGCTCTTGCTCGAGCAATTTGGTGATTATTCGGCTGATATAGCCCGGGTCCATGCGTAGGTAGTCGGCCAGAGAGGTGGCTGTGGTGCGGCTGTCCTTGGCCACTTCAAACAGCACCCGGATCTCCGGCAGGCTGAACGGTTCACCCAGAAAACACTCATCGAGGATGCCAATTTGGCGGGTATAGAAGCGGTTAAAGGCGCGGACTTGATCGATTTTGTCCAGTGTGGCTTGGCTCATGGCAGCTTCCTTCGTGGCATATGCATGTAATATGCAACCAATTAATTGACATAGTCAAGTAGTTGTTTCGTCAATAATCGTCCAGTTGGGGGAGCGCGCTGTCTGCTGATATTGAATCAGTGAGCGTGAGCGGGATATCCGGGCAAACCGGTCGAATTCAGTTAAAGTGGAGGCGACCGATCAGGGGGAAACGGTATTCATTGCCGGCCATCGCTTTGGCCAGGCCGACAATACCGAGCAGCACCAGGGTCGAGTGGACGGTGGTGAAATAGAGAATCAATACCATCCAGGTATTGGCACTCTGATAACCGCCGAGCCAGAGGATGAGCAGGTTGGCAATGACCAGCAGCACGCCTCCGATGATGCTGGCGATGAAGGTTTGTTCCAGATGGCAGCGTGCCAGGGAAGGGGCGCTGCGACGATGTTTAAAGTAGAGATAGGCGAGCAAACCAAAACAGACCCCGGGTAGCAGCAGCAGATTGGAGAGGAAAAGCGCCTGCGCTATGACGGCCAATTGTGTGCCGGGTTGTTCTTGTACTTCATTCATAATCTGAAACCAATTTAATCCATGAGGTTTGATTACAGTGTAGCTGCAGACATGATACGGACAATCGTCTCACCTGTCTCATATTGGAGGGTATTCGGGATTACTATCTAAGGATCGTCTGGCTAATTCAGTGGCTCCGGCAGCACATCCTTGTGCGTCCTTAAACGGGAACTGCTATATTGCCAGTCAGAGTGAATCAGGAGGGAAGTCGTATGCCGCAACTGTTATCACTGTCCCGGGCTGCGCGCCTCGCCGATGTTACGCGGGGAGAGCTACAGAAAAAAATCAGAAAAGAGCGGGTTAAAACCTTTGAAGGCGAGATCGCCATTGAAGACCTATTGACCCTCTATCCCCATATCAACCTGGATGACGATCCGGTCCTGGAACGGGTTCAACGCATCAAGAGTGAAGCCCGTCCCAAGTCGCACTATAGCGACGGCTGGATGCCGGATCCCCAGGTATTGATGAAACGCTTGCACGAGTTTCAACATACCCTGGTCCAGACCAAATCCGCGCTGAACACCTCCGAAACGCTGCTGGATGATGCGGTGGCTGATCTACGGAGTGCGTTGGAAAAACCGGAGATGGCACTGCGTGCGGCAATTAAGCAGTGCATCGGCAAACTGGACAGTGCCAGGGGACGCCTGGACCGGGCGAGCGATGCCAAGGCCCGCTTGTTCGCCAAGGACGCTCTGTTGAAAATCGTCACAGCCAATGTACGGCTGGTACCGAGCGGCCATGAATATTTCATTGAAGGGAATGACTCAATACTGGAAGCCGGACTCAAGGCGGGGTTGTATCTCGATTACGGTTGTACCAGCGGCAACTGTGGCGCCTGCAAGTGCAAGGTTGTTTCCGGCGCCGTACGTAAACTGCGCCCGCATGATTATGTATTGAGTGCCAAAGAGCAGGCAGAAGGCTATATCCTCGCTTGCTCCAATACCGCCATATCGGATTTGGTGATCGAGGCGAATGAGGCCCATGTTACGGATGAATTGCCCCATCAGGTCATACGTGCCGTGGTGCGCAAGGTGGAGCAGGAGAGTCCGGGGTTGGCAGTGCTGCATGTGCAGACACCGCGCACTCAATCGCTGCGCTTTAAAGCGGGTCAGCGGGTCAGGGTGACCACGGAAGCGGGTATAGGCGATACACTCTATATTGCCAGTTGTCCCTGCGATGGCCGCAATCTGATATTCCTGGTCTTTTCTGCTATTGGGTCACCCTTGGAAGAGAGTGTTTTTAACGGCGACCTATCCAAACAGACGGTCGTAATAGAAGGACCGGAAGGCCAGTTTCTGTTGCATGAAGACTCACGGCGACCGGTACTGTTTGTCGCCAAGGGTGGTGGTTTAGCACCGGTCAAGAGCCTGGTTGAGCAGGCGATCACCATTGACGACGCTGAAGATATCTCCTTGCTGCTGGTGGGCGGAAGTCCACCCGGCTCTTCGCTGGAACGACTCTGTCGTTCCTGGGATGATGCACTCGACAATTTCCAATACCGTAGCACTGAAGCCGCCATTCCGGCAGACCAATTGGCCGATCAGATCATTCAAGCCGTGGAAGAGAATCCCCGCATCGAGGTCTATATCGCGGGACCGGATACTTGGATGAAAGGCTTGCTTCAGGCGGCGGCGGACAAGGGTGTGCGCACCGGAGAGTGGACGGTGGAAACGGTGGGTATTTGAGGGGCGTTTCAGATCATCCGGTCGCCGCATTGAGCTGAAAACAAGCAGGAGTCGCAGCTTGGTTTTACCCAATCATTAATGGGCCAGGGATCAACGCAGCGATAAACAACTACTTCATTCAAATTGGAATGGAAGTAGTGAAGGGGTGCGAGACGAATACTGATATTACTTCCACTAGTGTAGGGTGTCTCCACCAGTCGGACTTTTTTATCCTTGATTCAGGTAACCAATCAGCCGATTGGTCAGGCTTTCCCGTGGTGCATTGGCTGGCCAGACGGCATACACCTCTAACGGTTGGACTTGCAAGGCTGGGAGTAGCTCAACGAGTTTACCGGCCGCGATCTCTGTTTCAACCAGAAAAGTAGGGGGGGTCGCGAGGCCCAGTCCGGCGATAGCCAGTTGACACATGGCGTCAGCGCTGTCGACCTTTATGCGGGATTCGCAAGCAATTTCTATGCGATTACCGCGCTTGTCTCTGAATATCTTGGTCGGTGGCATCATCTCCATGGTAATCCATTCCAAACCCTCGATGTCGCGTGGCTTGTTGATCTTCTTTTTGCAAAAGCCCGGATGGGCCACCAGTTTTCGTTCGATCTGCGAAATTCGTTTTGCCTTTAATGCACTGTCTTTCAGGGTGCCCACGCGTATCGCCAAGTCGATGCCACTGGAAATAATGTCTTGCTGTATATCGGAAAAGTTAATGCGCAGATCTACTTTTGGGTGATCGATGGCAAAAGCAGCGATCTGATTGATCAACGGGTCACGCGCCAACACTGCTGGCAATGTGATGTGCAGGCTGCCGGCCGGTGTCGTTGATTCGTTGGCGAGGATGTCGAATCCGCTCTCTGCCTCTTTCACCATCTGCTTGGCATGGGCAAAGAGTTTTTTGCCTTTGTCGGTCAATGATAATTTACGTGTTGACCGGTAGAGCAGGGCGACACCGTATGTGTGCTCCAGTTTGCTTACGTGGTAACTCACCACGGAAGGTGCCAGATCCAACTGCTTTGCCGCGGCACGAAATGAACCGGCTTCAACCGTCTTGGCGAAAATGGCAATCGCTTTCAGTTCATCAATCATAGTATCAATAATTCGAACAGTAAAAATAGATAATAGCATCTATTCGCTTAATAGTGTGGGTGGTAATTTGTCTGTTGGAGGATTAATTTTATGACCCTGATTGCCGCTATGTGTGTATTTGCTTTGATGATGTCTATTTCCCCCGGGCCGGTAAATCTGATCACCCTCTCGTCAGGCGTCAATCATGGCGTGCAAAAGACGCTGCCTTTTGTTTCCGGTGCCACAGTAGGATTTACCCTGCTGTTGATGGTATTGGGACT
>JBNKHG010000061.1:0-21399 GCA_050290225.1 Cellvibrionaceae bacterium | reverse complement strand
AATAACAAGATTCGTGTACTGCAACGCCGCGCCTATGGTTACCGTGATGAGGAGTATTTAAAACTCAAAATCATCGCCTCTTTCCTCCCGCCTCTACCCAAAAGGATGCTTTATGACCCACACTAATCCGCGTAGACCCTTTGTTTATTAGCTGCCGATCGCCAGTTCTTATTCGCTCAAAGTTGAGGGCTTGCTACGAAAGCATTATCCACGGATGGGAGGAAAAACCTGTGCTTGTGTCACACTCTCGGGTGCTAAGCAGGTCTCATCTCTTTGAATTTCCACAATTGGTGCATCAACTGTTGCCGCGCGTACTTGGAAAAATCGTATTTTCTCGACGTCTTGTGACTGGATCGACGGAAGTTCGCAACGTGTTTGATGACAATTCGAGGGCAATCGGCCCGGGTATTCGACAAACCCGAATTACAGCAAGGACGTTGCGCTTGTCAGATTTCCCCCTTTCAAAGAATGGACAGGCTCAGTTGATCACACGACGGATCATCCGATGAAAATGAATTTTCAACGCTATACAATTCACTGCGCCGTGACGGGGGGCCTATTTTGCCTGCTGACTGCCTGTGGCGGCGGCTCCAGCGGTGGCGATAAACAGGAACCCGACCCGGTGGTGGTCGACCTTCCCATCGCCTATATCGAACGCCCGTTACCCGTGGATGAAAACGGCAACCCGGTGGACGAGGACATGCTCAATCCCGCCGCCTTTAATCCAGGCGCCGCCCTCTTCATCAAAGACCGCGCCGCTCCCGGTGCCGACGCCACCCATATTACCGATCAGGCCTTTGCCGCCGACGCCAATTACGATGTCAAGGACCTGGAGGTTTCACCGGACGGCCGCCAGCTGGTTTTTGCCATGCGCGCACCGGAAATTCCCGGTGTTGACGAAGACGAGCAGCCCACCTGGAATATCTGGCTCTACAATCTTGACGACCAAAGCCTGCGTCGGGTGATCGCCTCCGATATCACCGCCGAAGAGGGCCAGGATGTGGCCCCGGCGTTTCTGCCCGATGGTCGCATCGTGTTTTCCTCCACCCGCCAGCGGCGCAGCAAAGCCATATTGCTCGACGATAACAAACCCCAATTTTCAGCCCTCACCGACAGACGTGACAACGAAGCCTTTGTATTGCATGTGATAGAGGCTGACGGCAGTAACCTGCAACAGATCACCTTTAACCAGAGCCACGACCTGCAACCGACGGTGCTGGACGATGGCCGCATCCTGTTCAACCGCTGGGACGCTGACGGCCACGACAATGTCAGCCTCTATACCGTTACCCCCAGCGGCAGTAGCCTGTCGTTCTACTACGGCTACCACAGCCAGAACACCGGCTCCAATAACAGCCAGGTGGCCTTCCAGCAACCCCGACAAATGCCCGATGGTCGTATACTGGTGGCCCTAAAAGCGCCTACCGGAAGCCGCTACGGCGGAGATATGGTATTGATTGACGGCGACAACTACGCCGAAATCGATCAACCCACTGCCGCCAATGCCGGCGCCACCGGACCCGGACAGCGTTCCCTGTCGCTGTTGCCGATCAACACCGACCCCAACAGCCCCTCCCTGCACGGCAGGTTCAACAGCGTTTACCCTTTCTACGATGGCAGCAACCGGCTGCTGGTGAGTTGGAGCCAGTGTCGATTGATCGACCCCGACACTCTGGCTCCCACGGCCTGCACCGAGGAGCTACTGGCGGACCCCAATGCCCAGGAGGCCGACCCCCTCTACGGACTGTGGATCTACAACCTCGATGACGACACCCAACAACCCCTGATTCCGCCGGTAGAAGGGCTTTTTTACACCGAGGCGGTGACCATGGAGCCGCGCTCCACACCCGCCTTTATCCCCGACCCGGTCGCCGGTGTCGATCTCGATGCCGACCTGGCGGCCGAGGGCGTGGGCGTACTGCACATCCGCAGCGTCTATGACTTCGACGGAGTCGACACCACCCCCCTGGGCATTCCCGCCATGGCCAACCCGTTGCAGACCCCGGCAGACCAACGACCCGCGCGCTTTCTGCGGTTGGTCAAAGCGGTCTCCATCCCCGATGATGATGTCTACGATTTTGAGAATACCGCCTTTGGCGCCGCACAGAATATGCGCGAGATTCTCGGCTATGTTCCCATCGAACCCGACGGTTCGGTGAAGGTCAAGGTTCCCGCGGATATCGCCTTTACCCTGTCGGTGGTTGACGCCGAGGGCCGCCGTATCGGCGGACGCCACCAAAACTGGTTGACCCTGCGCAGCGGCGAGGAGCGCGAGTGCAACGGCTGCCACACCACCGACAGCGAGCTGCCCCATGGCCGCCCGGACGCCGAAGCCGCCAGTGCCAACACCGGCGCATCTGGAACGGGCTTGCCCTTCCCCAACAGCGAGCCGGCACTGTTCGCCGATATGGGTGAAACCATGGCGGAAACCTATGCGCGCATCAACGGCCCCCGCACCCCCAGTGTGGACCTGATATATGACGATGAGTGGACGGACGCCACAGTGGTCACCAAAGCCGCCAGCTTTGCCTTTCGCTACACCGATTTGGCCACCGCCACGCCGGCCACAGCTTCCTGCCAAACCAACTGGAATAATCTCTGCCGCACCGTGATTCACTATGAGGATCACTTGCAACCCTTGTGGGAACTGACTCGCGAGATTACTGATGCGGGTGGTGCAGTGATTGAAGACCATACCTGCACCCGCTGCCACAACACGCGCGATGCCGGTGGTGCCCTCAAGGTACCGGACGGACAGTTGGATTTGACCGGTGGCGCCTCACCGGACGAGGCCGACCACCTGGTGTCCTACCGCGAATTGTTATTCGACGACAGCGTACAGGTAGTGGACGGAAACGGCGCCCTGGTGGACCGGCTGCAGCAGGCCACTGATGAAGATGGCAACCCGCTGTTCCAAACCGATGCCGACGGCAACCCGGTGCTCGATATCAACGGCAACCCCGTACCGGTACTGGAAGCTGTGCCACAGGGATCACCCATGAGCGCTGCAGGCGCCCGCGCCAGCGACCCGTTTTTCAATCGTTTTGACAGCGGTGGCAGCCACGCCGGTTATTTATCTCCAGCGGAATTGAGGTTAATCTCCGAGTGGCTGGATATCGGCGGCCAATACTTTAACAACCCCTTTGATTACCCCATCAACTGATGGCAAATAACGCATAATGATAAAGGCGATATCCGGGATTTTGTGTATGGGGGCCCTGCTGCTGTTCTGCGGCCGCCAAGGCGCGCTGGCCGATAGCATTCCGCCACCGGGAACTCCCTTGACGGCGTCCTTAGTGGAGGATTCCCCGACGGCTGATGGCTCTTTTAGTAAAACCGCTGCTGGCTCGTTTAACAAAATCGCTGATGGCTCGTTTAACAAAACCGCTGATGGCTCTTTTAACAAAATCGCTGATGGCTCGTTTAACAAAACCGCTGATGGCTCCTCTAACACAACCATTGATGACGCCTTTAACGTAACAGTCGACGACACCTATATCGAGGTACACACAGGCCCCGGTCGCGGCTACCCTGTTTTCCACGTGGTCGAACGCGGCGAGACCATCACTTTGGTAAAGCGCCGCACAGACTGGATCAAAATCAGCACTCGCCGCGGCCAGAGCGGCTGGGTCAAGCGAGCGGAAATGAACAAGACGCTCGGGCCCGATGGCCTGCGCCTGCAGTTTGATGACCCGGATATCGACGCCTATATCGACCGACGCTGGGATATGGGTGTGGCTGTCGGTGACTTTGATGGCGCCGATTCCCTGACCCTCAACCTCGGGTACCGCTTTACCAAAAACCTGGCTGCGGAGCTCAAATTGTCACAGGCCACCGGCCAATTCTCCGACAACAAACTGGCGAGCCTGGCACTGGTACATCAGCCTTTCCCGGACTGGCGCGTATCCCCCTATTTCACCCTTGGCGCCGGCGCTATCCACACTTCACCCAGCGCCACCCTGGTGGAAACCGAAGATCGCACCGACACGTCGCTGCTGGCCGGGCTTGGCGCCTATGTTTACCTCAACCGCCGCTTTGTGCTGCGATTGGAATACAGCAACCATAAGATTCTCACCAGCCGAGATGAGAACGAGGAAGTCAACGAATGGAAAATGGGATTCAGCGTCTTTTTCTAACTGTCGCTTCGGTCATTGGCCTGGGCGTCGCTCTGCTCTCTCCGGGCGTCCTGGCCGATAACGGCGAACCCAGTGGCGAGACTTCGGTCAGTCAGTCGGTGCTCGACAAAATCATCACGCCCGATATGGAGCGGCGCCAGATTAAGGAAGCCGGGCTGGATACCGAAGACTTCGCCGTGGGTGCCTACGTCGGGGTAATGAATGTGGAAGATTTTGGCACCAATACTGTCTCCGGGTTGCGCCTCGCCTACCATATCAGTGAAGATTTTTTTATGGAGGCGGTCTACGGTCAGACCACCACCGAAGAAACCAGTTTCGAGACACTCAGCGGCGGCGTCCAACTGTTGACCGACGACCAGCGCGATCTCAGCTACTACAACCTCTCCATCGGCTACAACCTCTTCCCCGGCGAAATTTTTATCGGCAAGGACTATGCCTTTAACTCCGCGTTCTATGTCATTGGCGGGGTCGGCAACACCGATTTTGCCGACGAGGAACACTTTACCTATAACGTCGGCGCGGGCCTGCGAGTACTGCCTACCGACTGGCTGTCCCTGCACCTGGATATGCGCGCCCATCTGTTCGAGCACGACCTGCTGGGTGAGGATGAATCCATTATGAACCTGGAAGCCCACCTGGGCGTGTCGGTGTTTTTCTAAGGGCGGCGCCGTTTTTTTAAAAGGCTATCCCACCGTTAACAACACAAATGAACGAGGTACACGATGAACCTGCGACGCTTACTGACATTGATGTTGGCATTGACACTATCCCTGCCCCTGGCCGCCAAACAGCTTTCCGGTCCGGCACCGGACTTTACCCTCAAGTCCAACAGCGGAACCAATCTGCGCCTGGCGGACCAGCGCGGCGAGGTAGTCATGATCAACTTCTGGGCCTCCTGGTGCGGTCCCTGCCGCCAGGAGATGCCGAAGCTGGATGAACTGCACCAGCGCTACAAGCGAGCCGGCTTCAAGGTGTTCGGCATCAATGTGGAAACTGATACCGCCGAGGCCGAGAGCCTGCTGGAAAAAATCCCGGTAAATTTCCCCATCCTCTACGATACAGAAAGTGTGGTTAGCCAACTCTACGAAGTGGATGCCATGCCAACCACTGTGATTATCGATCGCGACGGCCGGCTACGCTATCTGCACCGGGGTTACAAACCCGGTTACGAAGATACTTACCGCCAACAGATTAAAGCGTTGATCCGCGAATGAACCGGTTGTTGCCAATGATGATTTTGAAGACATCTCCCGCAAAAATTCTGTTCCCCGTAGCCACGCTCAGCGCCCTGCTGGCGCTGGGCGGCTGCAGTATCAAGCCCTGGGTCAAACCCTACGAGCGGCAGAACCTTGCCGACCCGATAATGAGTTTCGATCGCGACCCGGTATCGGTACGTTATATGAATCACGTCTACGAAGCACGAGAGGCCGCCCGCGGCGCCGAAGGCAGTGCGGGAGGTGGCTGTGGCTGTAACTGACCTGGTGCGGGGGTTGACGCTGCTGGCCTGCGCAGCCCTGGCCAATAACAGCCTGGCCGCTGTCCTGCCGGAAGACCGGGCCGATATCCTCTACCACTCCTTCGACGGTGGCGGCGTCACCGTTGACGGCCCCTCGGTGCTGGTACGCAAGGAAGTTGCCGATACCGTGTCAGTGTACGGCAATTACTATGTGGATATGGTTTCCAGCGCTTCTATTGATGTAAAAGCCACCGCCAGCCCCTACAGTGAGGAGCGCACCGAAACCAGTGTCGGTATTGACTACCTGCACGACAAGACCATTATGAGTCTCAGCTACACCAACAGCGATGAAGACGACTACCAGGCGGAGACCGTCGGCTTTGGTATCAGCCAGGACTTTTTTGGCGACCTCACCACGCTCAGCATGGGCTTTTCCCTGGGGTCGGACACAGTCAAGCAAAACAACAACCCGGATTTCGAGGACGAGGCGGATCACCGCCGCTACAGCCTGGGTCTGTCACAAATCCTGACCAGGAACCTGGTGGCCAACCTCAGTGTGGAGACGGTGGTCGACGAAGGTTACCTCAATAACCCGTACCGCCAGGTCCGTTACCTGAATCCCGCCGTGCCCCTGGGTTACAGCTACGAACAGGAACTCTACCCTCGCACCCGCAATAGTGACGCGGCCGCTGTTCGCGCCCTCTACTACCTCCCCTACCGGGCCGCCCTGCGCTTTGAATACCGCACCTATAGCGATAGCTGGGGAATCGAAGCCGACGCCGCGGAGCTGCGCTACACGCACCCCCTTGAGGACCGTTGGTTACTGGAGCTGAAGTACCGGTTCTACGACCAATCCCAGGCCGACTTCTACAATGACCTGTTCGGATTCTCGGAAGCCACCACCTTCCGGGCACGGGACAAGGAACTCAGCAGCTTCTCCACCCAGACCTTCGGCATAGGTGTCAGCTATGAACTCAGGGCGGGCGTCCTGTCCATGTTTGACAAGAGTACCGTCAATCTCTACTGGGACCATATGCAGTTTGACTACGACAATTTTCGCGACGTCACGGCGACCGGATTTGCCCCAGGCGAAGAGCCGACTTACAGTTTTGATGCAGATGTTATAAGGTTCTTCTTATCGTTTTGGTATTGAATACCGAGGGAACAGATGTCGAGCCCCCAGGCGTTAATTGTCGACGACTCAAGGACGGCCCAGCGCCAGCTGAAAAGGATGCTGGAGAAGTACGATCTAAAGATTGATACCGCCCTTTCCGCCGAGGAAGCTCTGGAGCGCCTCAAACACACGCACCCCTCGGTGATTTTTCTCGACCACCATATGAAAGGCATGGATGGCCTTTCAGCGCTTAAGATCATCAAGGACAACCCGGACACGGCCCTGATACCGGTGATTATGTACACCTCGGAGCGGGGTTCGGTCTACGTCAGCCAGGCGCGTGCACTGGGAGCCCAGGACATCCTTACCAAAGGCACCATCCAGCCCGCCAGCCTGGAACGGGTACTCGCCAACCTCAATATCATTGATGTGGAGCCGGAGCAGGAACACGCCTATAACCCGTTCGAGGATGAACATCCGGCGCAGCAGCAACCTCCCGGGGCACAAAACACCACCGGAAACCGCGTGGAGAAAGCCATTGGACTAAGCACAAACAAAACCGCCGTCAAAAACGTGGCCGCCGACAGCGAGCATGCGGACGCCCTGGATGTGGCCGCGGACCTGATGCTTATCCGCACCGAGATGGCGCGGCAGTTTGAGCACCAGAGCGACGAAATACACCGGCTCGCCCAGGAAGAATCCCAGCGATCCTTGACCCGCATGCTCAAACTGCAGAGACGAATGGAAAAACAGCAGCTTGAGCAGGGGACAACTACGGTCCAGGAGCTCTATCTGGGAATGGACGCGATGCAGCAGCACCTGTCGCGCTGGCAGAGCCTCTTGCTGCTGATGCTGATCGCTATCGCCGCCGGTTTCGGATACCAACTGTACCGGATGCAAAAAGCCCATACCGATACCGCCGCCTCCCTGGCGGTCACCCAGGAGGCCATACTCGACGAGAGCGGCGTCAACAGGGCACTGCTGCTGGACCTGCTAGGCAGTAAGCCCGCACCGTCCACCGCCACAACCCGAACAGAAACCCAACGTCTCGCTTTACCCGCCTTACGCTGGGCACTCAATAGTGACTGGCGTTTTGGCTACGACGAGGAGCCTTTGGCTGAAACCCGGATCTCCCAACTGGACCAACTATTACAAATGCTTGTTAGACAGGGCTACAGGGGTCTTGTGACACTGGAAGTGAACTTCGGAAACGTCTGCCTGCAGCGGGGTGAAGACGGCAGTCTGGCGCTGGCCGCCAGCGATATGCCCTATGCCAACTGTGTGCTGTATGCCGATACCCGCCCCGACTTTACGCTCGACGATCTGCTCAGCATCGCCTACGTGGAATTCCGGGCCGTGTCCAGCACCCTTCAAAGCGGCCTTATTGATTTACAGCTCCGTAATGCCGGTCTCGACAACCCTCTGGTTGCCTATCCCCAATCGGCGACCACTGCAGGGGAATGGAATGCGATCGCCCTGCAAAACAATCGCATCATGGTGAATTTATCAAACTAGACCTGGCGGGATTTCACCCTGCGGCGGGATAACGTCCGCATCGATATTGAACTGTTCCACCCACCCTTTGTGATGTGTTTAACGCCATGGACGACCGCCCGCGCCATTTCGAGCACGTAAGTTGAGCCTGTGAGATGGCGCACAAATCAAATCAATCCGGGGCTTTACACTAGCAGTCACTAACTTCCGAAACGACGAGTCAGTGGCCCCCAAAATGCGTACAGCCTGCATACTTTCACTTGTACTACTTTCCTCAGTGGCCGGTTTCACCGAGGCCGCCAGGGATCGAGATCCCTGCGATAAAAACGGCCAGTTGAAAGGCTGGGCCAGAAAAGACGGTTATTCACAGGATGTTTGCTCAAGTGCAGACACCGCGCCCGCGAACACCGCTCCATCTGTCACCATCACCGCGCCGACCAATGGTGACTCCGTCGCCGAAGGCACCCAGGTAACACTCTCGGGAGTCGCCTCAGACAGCGAAGATGGGGATCTGAGTTCGAAGATTTCCTGGAGTTCCTCTCTCGATGGCGCCATCAGCACCACAACCGGCTTGTCGGTGGGCACCCACACCATCACCGCCAGCGTCAGTGACAGTGGTGGCTTAAGCGCAAGTGACCAAGTATCGATCACCGTGGAAGCGGCTGTCGTGAACACCGCGCCTTCAATCACAATTACGGCGCCTGCGACTGATTCCACTGTTGTCGAAGGCTCGCTGTTGACACTTACCGGTAGCGCCTCAGACAAGGAAGACGGGGATCTGAGTGCGGGTATATCCTGGCGCTCTTCCCTGGATGGCGCTCTCAGCACAACCACCAGCCTGTCAGTGGGCACCCACACCATTACCGCCAGTGTCTCCGATAGCGGGGGCCTGACAGCCACTGCCCAGGTTTTGGTTACTGTAACAGCGAGTACATCCACACTGTCCTCTGTCAAATTGAGTTGGACCATCCCCGATTCCCGGGAAAATGGTGAACCGCTGCAACTCTATGAAATTGGTGGTTATGAGATCCTCTTCAAGAAAGCCGGGGACCTGCTGTATTACTCCGAAACAATCACCGATGCCTCAACTTCCGAATACATTGTCGGTGAGCTGGAACCAGGCGACTACGAGTTTAAAATTGCCGCGTTCGACATCGACGGACTACTCAGTAGCTATACGGTAAAAACAGCCCTGGTCGAGTAATTTCAACCCCTACTGCGCTTCCCTGCGGGAGGCGCCGACCTCAGACATCCCGCAACACCTGTTCTCCTGCCACCACTCAATTGAACGGTCTATACTACAAATAGCGGCATGAAGAACCGATCAGTTCTGCATGCGTCGAAACCAGGTATGACCGGAAGTGTGGGGGAGGGCAACCCATGTATCTGCGGTTACTCGAAAACAGTGTCCGCAACGGAATCATTCACTTACACCTGCCCAACGGCAGGTCCTATCAGTTTGGCGACCACGGCCTGGAAGCCAACTGGTATATCCACAGCGAAGACGTTATCAAAAGGATTGCCAGGGACTGGGAATGGGAGCTGGGTGAGACCTATATGCAGCAGGGGTGGGATGCCGGCGACGGCCAACTCAGAAACCTGCTGCTGATCTTGCGGGCCAATTTCCACCACCGAAACCTCAATAAGTGGTTGCATCCCTTTACCGCGTTATTGCAACAGTGGAACAAGGTTTCTCGCAGTTACCGAAATGTCGCCCATCACTATGACCTGGACGAGCAGTTCTTCCGCTTGTTTCTCGATAACGAGATGCATTATTCCTGTGCCTACTTTCCGACACGGGAGTACTCCCTGGAGCACGCCCAACAGGCCAAGTGTCAACATATCGCTACCAAGCTGTTACTTGAACCAGGCCAGCGCGTTCTGGATATCGGTTGCGGCTGGGGCAGCCTCGCCTGTTATCTGGCGCAAACATATGACATTGAGGTGACAGGCATCACCCTGTCCCGCCGGCAATTAGAGGTCGCCAGGCGCCGAGCCCGGGAGCACGGCCTCGACAAGGTTAAATTTGAACTTCAAGACTACCGTGAACACAAGGGACGCTATGACCGCATTGTCAGCGTCGGTATGTTTGAACACGTGGGCGCCCCTTTCTTCAACACCTACTTTAATCGCGTTGATTCACTCCTGGAGAAAGACGGCGTCGGCCTGATTCACTCCATTGGTCGCAGCAATCCGGCCGGCGGCACCAATCCCTGGATTCGGAAATATATCTTTCCGGGAGGCTATATTCCGGCTTTGTCAGAGATTGCGCAGAGTGCCGAAAAGTCCTCAATGATCATGACCGATATCGAAGTATTGAGATTGCATTACGCCAATACCCTGCGTCACTGGCAGGAGCGCTTTAGCCGCCATCGTGATCGGGTTAGCCGTGAAAGGGGAGAGCACTTCTATCGCATGTGGGATTTCTATCTCACTATCTGCGAAGTCGCCTTTCAATGTTCTGACCTGGTGGTGTATCAGCTCCAGTTGGCCAAGCAACATGGTGTCGTACCCCCGACCCGGGACTACCAGTACACCGGCATGCAGCAGCGGGAAGCCATACACAGCCTATGGTCCGAGACGCCTTCGACAGAGGAACCCGCCGATATCTAAATAAGTTCCATTTGAGTGGATATCACAGGCTCCAGGCGGTTGCGCCCACGGCGTTTAGCTTCGTAGAGACGTCTGTCGGCTTCGGCCATCAACAATTCCAAGCTGCCCAGAGACAGGTTGTCACTGATGCCCATGCTCATGGTCACGCGCAAGTCCGGGTGGATCTCCTGCCAGTGATAAGTCTCGATGCACAGGCGCAGCTCCTCACAACATTGTGCGGCCTGCTGTAGTGAACTTTCGGCAAAGGCAACAACAAATTCCTCCCCGCCATAACGGGCAACAATGTCCGTTTTTCGGGTATTCATCGCCAGGAGCTGGGCAACTTTACGCAGAACATCATCGCCGGTGGCATGGGAATAGGTGTCGTTAACCAACTTAAAATGATCGAGATCGCCAACCATCACCGAGAATGGATGTTTGTAACGAACAGCCTGGTCATACAATCTGGTTGCCTGTTCTTTAAAATGACGGCGGTTGTATATCTCGGTAAGTGGATCCCGGGTACTTAACTCAAGTAATTGGGCCGCCTGGGCGTGAATCGTTTCATTTGTCTGGCGCAATTTACTGTGCGCCTTAGAGAGTTCTCTGCTCATGCGATTGAAGGCTTCGGACAAAACCCCGATCTCATCGCTGGAACGCACCGGCACCCGCTGCTCTAACTCGCCGTTGTTTTCCATGGCGCGAATCGCCACAGTCAACTCTTTCAGCGATACCCCTATGCGTCGCGCCACGACCAAACCGATCAACAGGGAAAGCACAATAGCGAACAGAATTCCCGTGACCAGTGACTGTCGCATCGCTGCCAGATACCCCTTGTCCCGTTGAGTGAGATTGGGGTGACCAATAGGGGAGGCCAGCACCTCAACTTCGTTATTGATCCAAATAGGAAGCGCATTTTCCCGGACCCGGTCCGAAACATACTGACCTGTTTGGTAACCTTCCGCCGGCTTGAGTACCTTGCCTTGTGGATCCAAAATCATAAACAAAAAAGGGGGGGCTCCCCCTCGATCAATAGTCACATCAGGGGGCGGATGAAAAGCATTTTTACCCGGCTGAGCCTGCACCGGCACGCGGGTTCGCGTAACAAAGCGGTGAAACGGCTCCTGTCGTGACGCCTGATTCCAGGAACCGTAGGTAGATATGTAGCGGACAATTTCCCCACTGAAGTTATCAAAAGCCTCATTGAGTGCACTCTGGCGAAAGTCCCGCATCAGCATCCAGTAAGCAACGCCACCAACTGTGGCCGCCGTTGCCAAACCGGTAATAAGCAGAGTGATAGTCAGTTTTGCCCGTAAATTCAATTCAATCCCTCTAATTACGTCATGGGCAGTCCGTTAAATGGGGAAAACTATTTGGTAACCAGCCAAAGGGCGTGCACCACACCCGGTAGCAAAAATAAAAGGCACAGCACAATATTAATCACAAGGTCCTTACCTGCATCACACTTTAAAAATACAGCAACGGGCGAAATCCCTCCAATTAAATTAAAATCAGATCCCCAATTCAAACACTAGCCGATTAAAAATTCACGTCAGGCATGATTTTTCCCGCCCCGACGAGCGAATTTTTTAAGTACGTCTTTATGACACTCTGGACTGACACCAAGTATTGCATAGGTCGCGGATAAAGCGAACCTTGCCGTTTCCGACAAAATGATAGTTTGCACTCACACACTTACTACCTGCAGTCCCTAAAGGACGCAGAGTGCCATTGCGAATAACGATCCTATAAGAGATCGATAAGGAAGGGAGATTAACCTGCGCCGGGAGACATTTCAGGGCACCCGGCAGCGGGACGAGAAGACAACGCCCCCGGGGCCGGATACCCCGGATCAGCTGGAGTAGCAGTCCCTGGCCACCACGGCCGGCTCGCTTACAGTGTAGGCGACTTCAGCAGGTCTGGTGAAACGATTTCATTTATTAAATTCCGTAGGCTTCTCAATTTCATAGAAGCCCTCCGTAATGATTTCAATCTTACTTTCCAATAGAGCTTGCGCGTCAAATAGACCCCGGTTATAAAAGTAGGGCCCGATCTCTTCGGTAAAAAAATCAAGCAAAAACTCAGCGTCAAACTGTTTAATTTCCTGATCAAGTTCTTCAACAAAATAGAGCTTGATCTTTTTGACCAGTATCTCTTTTTCTTCTTTTGTGAATTCAATTTCTGCCATTGTCTTTTCCACTAAAGTTCAAATCAGCTGATACTTTCAGTTTCTATTTAAAGGCGTTTATGATTTTTTCAGCGCACGCCGAAAGCTGACATAATCGCAAATCAATCACGCCGAGGATGCAAAGCCAAAAGAATGGCTCTATCGAATTGACACCAAGAATAACAGCTTTGCCACCAAAGGGTGATGGCTCCGCATTAAACTGTCGTGGTGGTACAGTGACAGGGTCGAAATGATTGAACGGCACGGGAGAATAGGCCGGCACTTAGGGCAATGCGCCAGCCTTCGACACAAAGGGTCTAGTCGTCGCCTTTTTCAGAGGCCTCGACGTTTTCATCGTCGTGATGGTCCAGAAGGTGGCCCAGCTTGCCCTTTTTAGTGGCGAGATATTTGACATTGTGGGGATTGCGCCCGGTCTGCAGGGGAACCCGCTCAGCCACCTCGATACTCATTTCCTGCATGGCGTTCACCTTGCGGGGGTTGTTGGTCATCAATTTCAGCGCATGGATTTTCAAATGTTCCATCATCGGCTTGAGGATGGAGTAATCGCGCATATCCGCGCCAAATCCAAGCGCCTCGTTGGCCTCCACGGTGTCGGCACCGCAATCCTGCAGGTGGTAAGCTTTGATTTTGTTCAACAGGCCGATGCCGCGGCCTTCCTGGCGCAGGTAGAAAATCGCACCACGACCCTCAAGGGCAATTTTGTGCATAGCCGCCTGCAATTGAGAACCACAATCGCAGCGCAGACTGAACAGGGCGTCACCGGTGAGGCACTCGGAATGTATTCGCGACAACACCGGTTCTTCGCCACGCACATCGCCCATCGTCAACACGACATGCTCTTTGTCAGATTCCGCATCTTCAAAACCATGCATCTCGAAAATACCCCAGGGAGTGGGGAGCTTTGAAGACTCAACATAACGAACTGTCACAATACGACCTCTTCCTGATCCGGCCGGCTGTCGAAGACCCAGCCACCGCTTTCTACTAATATTTTGACGTCAACACCAGGACGCCATTGTCCCGGTTTAACTCCACCCGGCTCAGGTAACTGTTACCCAACAGTATAGTGGTTGGGAAATCGCCCATGGCCACAACTGCCTCGACGTTATCCACCCTGACGTTGCCCACGGTAACGCTGCGCAGCATGATTCTATATGCCTGACCAACACCGTTCGCGGTACTGACACTTATCCTGGTCCCGGCGCGATAGTTCAATCCCAGGCGTCTCGCCGCCGGCAGGCTCATGGCCACAGAAGTCGCACCGGTATCCACCATAAACTGCACGGCCTGGCCATTGATACGTCCCGGCGTAAAATAGTGGCCACCGCGGCCACTTTGAATACGCACCTCAGCCTTCTCAGGCTTTTTGTAGGCGGTACCTATCTGGCGGGACAAGCGCAACACCCGGCGTCGGCCGTCCACCTCCACTTCCGCCATTTGCGAATCGGCAGCCAACAGGCGTACCCCTTCGGGGCTGGTTTTGCCCACTTTCAGCAACCGCTGCTTGCCGTTGATCACCAGCACAGCACTGCCTTTGAACAGGCCTTTGACCCTCACTTCGGTCGCGGCTGCCATATTGCCGTTAAATCCCAGCAGGAACACCAACAGTATCGCAATGGCGGGTTTAAGCCTTGCCCGGTTTCCTGTATTCATCCTTAGCCTCTGCTTCACGGGTTACCCTCCCTGTATCGACGTGCTCAAGCCTCCAGTAACAAACGCGTTAACTGCAGTGCCAGCAGCGCGTAGACACCGGCCAGCACATCGTCCAGCATAATCCCCAATCCACCGTGGACGCGGCGGTCGGCCCAACCGATGGGCCAGGGTTTTGCAATGTCAAAAATTCGAAACCAGACAAAACCCAGTATTACCCACTGCCAACCGAAAGGCGCCCACAGCATGGTGATCCAATAGCCTACCATTTCGTCCCAGACTATGCCCGGATGATCGTGCACGCCCAAGTCCCTGGCGCAGCGATCACACAAGTACACGCCCACTGCAAAGGTAACCAGTATCCAAACGGCGTAGGCCGCCAGTGGCCACCCCTGAATCAACCAGTAAAAGGGCACTGCCACCAGGGTACCAAACGTGCCCGGCGCCTTGGGTGCCAATCCGGCACCAAACCCAAATGCCAGCCAGTGCACCGGGCGGCGCACCAACTGTGAATAACTAGTCGCTGTTGTTTTCAAAATGCTGGTACCCACTCTTCGGCATCTCCACAATCCGGTTGCCCCGAACACAGGTCACCTTGTCACCGGCGACAATTTCACCAATTGCCGTCGCCTGCAATGTGCCTCTGTCAATCAGGGCCCGGAGCTGGCCCAGCCTTTCAGGGGGCACGGTAAAGCACAGCTGATAATCATCGCCACCGGACAGCGCCCACTTTATGGCCTTATCGGGCTCAACCAGTTTTCTCACCGGCTCCGACAATGGCACCCGCTCCAGATCCACCACCGCGCCCACCACGCTGTTTTCACAGATATGACCCAGATCGGCCAACAGGCCGTCGGAAACATCGATACAGGACGAAGCCAGACCGCGCAGGCAAACCGACTCCCGCAGTCGCGGCACGGGGCGGTAATAGCACGCCATAAAATAGTTAAAGGCGGATTTACCCACCGCCATCTCTCCCTTGATCACCGCCAGGGCTGCAGCCGCATCCCCCAGGCAACCGGTGACATAGACCTGGTCACCCATGCTGGCATTTCCGCGCAACAAGGCCTCTTCGGCCTCGACTGCGCCGTGCACCTGGATGGTGATGCACAGTGGGCCACGGGTTGTGTCACCACCCACCAGGGCACAATTATACTCGTTGGCAACGCTGAACAGGCCCCGGCTGAAACCCTCCAACCATTTAGCATCAGCGTTCGGCAGGGTCAGGCCAAGGGTGAACCACAGAGGCTCGGCACCCATGGCCGCCAGGTCGCTGAGGTTAACCCGCAGGGCACGCTGGGCGATCAACTCCGGGTCTGCGTTATTGGGAAAATGAATGCCGCCCACCAGGGTATCCATAGATACCGCAAGTTGTTTATTGGCTGGCGGCTGCAGCAGGGCACAATCGTCGCCAATCCCCAGAGCAACCCCATAGGCGCCCGCCTGGTAATGAAAATAGCGGCGGATTAATTCAAATTCTCCAACGGCCATACTGCCCGTTCCCAGTCGTTATGCCAGCCCGGGTCACCTCGAAGTCCTCTTACCTCGAAGTCCTGCCCGAACCCTGCGTCAACATTTAGATTATTGTGATATTTGATTTGGAATCACTTGCGGGTGGCCTGGACTTCCACCGCCCGCAATTCCACCGCCGTGTGATCCAGCACGCCGTTGATAAACTTGTGACTGTCGGTGGCACCAAATTTTTTCGCCAGCGACACCGCCTCGTTGATAACCACCTTGTAGGGCACATCCAGGCGATACTTCAGTTCGTAACACGCGAGGCGCAACAGCGCCCGGGTGATAGGATCCAGCTCGTCCAGTGAGCGTTCCTGTAAGTGAGGCGAAAAGGCCGCTTCCAGCTCGGTCAGACAGTTGGGCACCTTGTGCAACAACTCCTGGAAATAGTCCACATCAACTTTGCTCATGTCGTTGTCGGTGCGGAACTCGGCTTCGATGGCGTTGAGCGACGAACCGGCCATTTGCCACTGATACAGGGCCTGCATGGCATAGTGACGCGCCTTGCGCCGCGCGGCTGGGGATACTGTCATTAATCGTTTTCTCTAATACTTTACGGCTTTTCTGTTTTCATTCTCGCAGTCGCGAACGCGCGAGGTGGTCTTATACCTGTTTCAACAGAGAGACCATTTCCAGAGCGGTGGTGGCCGCCTCTTCACCCTTGTTGCCCGCCTTGGTACCGGAACGTTCGATAGCCTGCTCGATGGAGTCCACAGTCAGGACGCCAAAAGTCACCGGTATACCGGAGTTCAGACCCACCTGGGCCAGACCCTTGGTGCATTCGCCGGAGACGTACTCGAAGTGCGGAGTACCGCCCCTAATTACCGCCCCCAGGGCGATAATGGCATCGAATTTTTGGGTGTCCGCCAGCTTCTGCGCCACCAGCGGAAATTCGAAGGCGCCGGGCGCGTAGTAGACAGTAATATTCTCCTCTTGGACACCGTGGCGACGCAGGGTATCCAGGGCCCCCTCTTTCAGGCTCTCCACCACAAAGCTGTTCCAGCGGCTGACAATCAGAGCGTAGTTGCCGTCGCAGCTGGTAAAATCCCCTTCAATCACTTTCATTTTGCTCATAGCTGTTGTTCTCTATTATTTCGATTCTTTTTTGATTCCGTGTTCCGGTATTGGCGCAATACCTGACCTAATGGTCATCTCGCCCCGATTACTCGGGGCAGGAAATTGTTTCCACCACTTCCAGATCGAAACCGGAAATGGCGTTAAAACGGAAAGGTGCTGACATCAGCCGCATCTTGCGTACCCCGAGGTCCTGCAGAATTTGCGAGCCGGTACCCACCTGTTTGTAGACGATATCCTGGCTGGGTCGCACCTGCTTGCCCGACAACATCCAGTCGACCGCCTCTTCAATCTCGGCAGTGGTTTCATTGTGACAGATCAGCACCACCACGCCCTTGCCTTCGGCATTGACCCGTTTCAGGGACTCGTGAAACGTCCAGGGTTTGAATTCCTTGTCGCTTTCACGCTGCACAGTGAGCAGGTCGCGGGCGGAGTTCATTACATGCACTCGCACCAGGGTCGGTTCCTCGGGTTTGATCTCTCCCTGCCTCAATACAAAGTGCAGTTCCTGACGGGCGATATCGCGGTAGGTGAGCAGATCGAATGCGCCGAACAGGGTTTCCACATGGCGCTTGTTAATGCACTCAACGGTCTTCTCCTTGACCGAGCGGTAGTGAATCAGGTCGGCGATGGTGCCGATCTTGAGATTGTGTTCCTGGGCGAACTTTTCCAGGTCCGGGCGGCGGGCCATAGTGCCATCAGGGTTCATGATTTCCACGATCACACCGGCGGGTTCGAAGCCCGCCAGGCGGGCCAGGTCGCAACCGGCTTCGGTGTGACCCGCCCGACTCATCACTCCGCCGGGCTCGGCCATCAGCGGAAATATATGTCCGGGCTGGACGATATCCTGTGGTTTGGCATCGCGAGCTACAGCCGCGCGAACAGTGCGGGCGCGGTCGGCGGCGGATATGCCGGTGGACACCCCTTCAGCCGCTTCGATCGAAACGGTAAAGTTTGTGGAGTGCACGGCGTTGTTGTCGGATACCATCAACGGCAGATCCAGTTGACGGCAACGATCCTCCGACAGGGTCAGGCACACCAGGCCGCGGGCGTGGGTGATCATAAAGTTGATATCTTCGGGGCGCACCTGTTCGGCCGCCATAATCAGGTCGCCTTCGTTTTCGCGATCCTCGTCATCCATCAGGATAACCATCTTGCCCTGGCGAATATCGTCGAGCAGTTCTTCTACCGTATTCAGTTCCATAATGCTGTTTCCAAAGCCAGTGTTACGAATATGTGTTAACGGACAAATCCGTTCTGCGCCAAAAAGGCCATGGAGATATCGGTCTTGCCATCGGACTCTGCCGCTTTGTCACCTAATAATAGCCGTTCGAGGTAGCGCGCGATCACGTCAACCTCAAGGTTGACATGGGAACCTACCTTATAGGTGCCAATCACCGTCTTTTCAATGGTGTGGGGAACGATATTCAGTTCAAACTCGGCTCCGTCGACGGCATTGACAGTGAGGCTGGTACCATCCACGGTAATCGAGCCCTTGTGGGCTATATACTTGGCCAACTCTTTGGGCGCGCGAATGCGAAAGCGCTCGGAGCGGGCATCCTTGTGACGACCCACCACCTCGCCGACACCATCCACATGACCACTGACGATATGGCCACCGAGGCGGGTTTCCGGGGTCAGGGCCCTCTCCAAATTGACAGACTGCCCGACCTTCCAATCTCCCACAGTGGTGTGATCGAGAGTTTCCACCGACACATCGGCCCAGTAACCGTCGCCCGGCAGCGCCACCACGGTGAGACACACACCATTGGTGGCAATGGAATCACCCAGCTGCACATCTCCCAGATCCAGGTCATTGGTTTTGACCCGCAACAGCAGATCACCACCCTTGGGTTGGGCTTCCAGGATTTCGCCCACCGCTTCAATAATGCCGGTAAACATATCAGTTCTCTCAATCGCTACTTTCTCATCGGCAATCGCCGGTCTCCAGCGATTGCGACTGTTCATCCTTCCGGGTCGGGCCGTGCGGTAATTCGCCAGTCGGAACCCACAGCGGTAATATCGGTAATCGTCAATGGCAACTGACCGGCCATGGTGTCCAGGGGCAAATCGAACAGTGGCCGCGCCTTGCTGCCCAACAGCTTGGGTGCCATATAGACCACCAACTCATCCAGTAGTCCGCGGCGCAAAAAACTGCCCGCCAACACCGCCCCGGATTCCACCAGCACCTCGTTGCACTGGCGTCGACCCAGCAGTTGCAAAAGCTTCAGCAGGTCGATTCGGCCATCCGCCGCCGGCAGCGACACCAGCTCCACCTGCTCGGGCCAGGGACCATCGGCGGCAACCGTTGCGGCCACGTCAGCGTCGGCATGGACCAGCAATACCGGACCGGGGTTCTGCAGCAATGCGCCAGTGCGCGGCAGTCGCAAACGGGAATCGAGAATCACCCGCAGCGGCTGGGATTCGGCCACGACAGCAGCCGTCACCCCTTGCTGTAACAGATGTTCCGGCAATACCAGTTCATCTTCACGCACGGTCAGCGAAGAATCATCGCTCAGTACCGACTCGATACCACTGATAAGGGCACAGGAACGGGCCCGCTGCCGCTGCACATCCTCCCGCGCCCGTCGGGCGGTGACCCACTTGCTCTCACCGCTGGCCATGGCTGTGCGGCCGTCCAGGCTCATGGCCAATTTACAGCGCACATAGGGCAGACCCTTTTCCATGCGCTTGATAAACCCCGGGTTCAATGCCCAGGCGGATGCCTCCAGCACCGGGCCATCCACCTCAACACCCGCGGCGCGAAGTCGCTCCAGGCCGCGTCCGGCCACCGTCGGGTTTGGATCCTCCATACCGTAGACGACCCGGCTGACACCCGCGCTGATCAGGGCCTCGCAACAGGGGCCGGTCTTGCCGGTGTGGCTACAGGGTTCCAGGGTGACATAAGCGGTGGCACCGCGTGCCAGCTCGCCAGCGGCGGCCAATGCATTGACCTCGGCGTGACCTTTCCCCGCCTTGCGATGCCAACCCTCGGCAATAACCTCGCCCTCCCGGGCCAGCACACAGCCCACTCGCGGGTTCGGCGTGGTCGTGTAGACGCCCAATTCAGCGAGACGCAGGGCCCGCGCCATCAAGGCGCTGTCGGAATCGGAATAAGTCATGGGTCGCGCTACCGGCTGGTCTCGGTCACCGAAGAGGCATCCGGCACTTCCGGGTGCTGTTCGAGGCGATCGATCTCCTGGCGGAATTCAGCCAGATCTTTAAAGCTGCGGTACACCGATGCGAAGCGCACATAGGCCACCTCATCCAGGTCACGCAGGGCCTCCATCACCTTTTCGCCAATCACCCGGGAATTAATTTCACGCTCGCCGGTGGCCTGCAGGTAGTGTTTGATCTGCGTGACCGCCAATTCTATGGACTCGGTGCTGACTGGCCGCTTCTCCAGCGCCCGGAGCAGACCAGCGCGTAATTTGGACTCATCAAAGGGTTCACGGTTGCCGTCCTGCTTGATCACCCGCGGCATCAATAATTCAGCCACTTCGTAGGTGGTAAAACGCTCGCGACAGGACAGGCACTCACGGCGGCGACGCACCTGATCGCCCTCAGCCACCAGCCGGGAGTCTATAACCTTGGTATCTTCTGCGCTGCAAAATGGACAGTGCATGACTCGGCACTCCATGAAATTTGCGCGCATATTACCATAAAGGGGCGATAATGACCGAAAACAGGGCAAATTCTCTGGTTATTTACCACCAATAAAAAAAGGCCAACCCCGCAAGGATTGACCCTTTTCCAAACGCGTGCAAATCCGGCTTAGTCGCCGTAGACCGGGAACCTGGCGCAGATATCCAGCACTTTGGCCTTCACCTCTTCGATGACCGAATCGGCATTGCCGGCCTCCAGGGCTTCCAGCACGTCACACATCCAGTTGGTCAGCTGCACCGTCTCTTCCTCGCCGAAACCACGGGTGGTGATCGCGGGGGTGCCCACACGAAGGCCAGAGGTGATAAACGGTGAGCGCGGATCGTTGGGGACCGCATTCTTGTTGACAGTGATATTGGCGCGGCCCAGGGCCTCATCGGCGTCTTTACCGGTGTATTCCTTGCCGATCAGATCCACCAGCATAAGGTGATTTTCGGTGCCGCCGGAGACGATTTTTATACCGCGCTCGATAAAAGTGGCCGCCATAGCCTTAGCGTTTGTTATGACCTGCTGCTGA
>JBNKHG010000060.1:0-57740 GCA_050290225.1 Cellvibrionaceae bacterium | reverse complement strand
AAGCGGCAAGCCTCAAGTGGTCTAGCACTGATGACGCTTTTTTAACTGTTTTGTATTTCCCCCGGGGCTGTGTAATTTGGTCTTCAGTGAAGTTTGCATGCCGCTTACAGCTTGCCGCTTGCCGCTTACAGCTTGCCGCTTACAGCTTATGACTCGTCACATCGCCTCAAGTCCGCCGTGTCAAGAGAGAGCCGCCGTTTGTGAGTGAAGTGGGTTTTGATTGGCAGCCAGTCGTGCTGACGCTAAAGCTGGCTGGTCTGACTACTGTACTGTTGTTGCTGATCGGGACGCCTATCGCCTGGTGGTTGGCACGAACGCATCACTGGTTGAAGCAGCCGGTTGCCTCCCTTGTCGCCCTGCCGCTGGTATTGCCACCCACTGTCCTGGGCTTTTACCTCCTGTTGCTGCTCGGACCACAGGGGTTGGTGGGGCAAATTACCGAAGCGCTGGGGCTGGGTACTCTGCCATTTACATTTGCGGGCCTGGTGTTTGCCTCGGTGCTTTATTCCTTGCCCTTTGCGGTGCAGCCTATGCAGAACGCTTTTGAAGCAATCAGTGAGCGGATGCTGGAAGTGGCCGCCACCCTGCGCGCCTCCCCCTGGGATCGGTTTATGACGGTAGCTGCCCCCCTTGCGCGTCCCGGTTTTCTGACCGCAGCGGTACTGGCGTTTGCCCACACGGTCGGCGAATTTGGTGTGGTGTTAATGATCGGTGGTAATATTTCCGGCGAAACCCGGGTTTTGTCGGTGGCGATTTACGATCATGTGGAAGCCCTGGAGTATAATCAGGCGCATTGGCTGGCGGGAGGAATGCTGCTGTTTTCCTTTGCGGTTCTGCTCACTCTCTATTTAGTCAACGGCAGTGTGTTGCGGGATCGTCAGGAGTCGTAAGGGCAGTCAAAAAAAGCCGGCTGTCGCGCTGGGCGACAGCCGGCTTTTATGTTTGGTTCCTCTGAATAATCCGTGGGTATAATGTGGTTCGAGAGTCTATTAACCTGTTGAAATTCAAGATCTTTTTGTGGTGGGTCGGTAAATATTATTCGGATATCATTTATTAGAAGGTTTAGGCACGATGTGATAGTCAGTAAAGTGCCAAAAGCGGACTCTTGCGGCTTGCGGCTTGCGGCTTGCGGCTTGCGGCTTGCGGCTTTCGGCTTGCGGCTTGCGGCTTCAAGCGGCAAGCCACAAGTATTCGTGGCACGTCGGTTCGTCCGCTTGTGGCACGAACGAGACGTCGTTACCAAAACATGAATCATAACAACCCACAAATTTTTCTGAAGAACCAAAGTTTTCATCACAGGGTTGCACTGAATCGCAATCAGCCTCGCCATTGGCTAAGCGCAGTCGCTTGAGTTTTGATATTGATCTGCAGGAGCAGGGTTAATTGAGCAAAAAAAAGCAGGCCCAAGGCCTGCTTTATACAAAACGTAAAACGATAAACACCTATTGGACCGGCAAGGTCATCTCACCGGCTACGATTTCACCATCACTGGTTTCATAGGCATATTCAAACGTGATGGTATTTTCCGCACCAGTGTTATTATCACTCATATATTCACCGACATATAAGCGGTAGCCAAACCCCTCGCTTTGAGCAGAACCATATCCAAAGTAAAGCCCAGAAGAGTAGCCGTCAACATCAACATCTTCGTTGTAAGCTCGATCCACCCAGTAGACTTACGACCCCTGGCGCAACCTGGATGCGGTCGAGTACGCAAAACGCTCGAATAGATCAATTGGTTCAATAACCGGCGGCTGAGGGCCCCCATCGGCGATGTGCCTGCGACGGAATTTGAGCAGGCGATTATCATCAACTGGCGGGTCAAGCCATGGCGACTTAAACATAGGAGCCTCCGGAAATTCAGGGGCGGTTTATAACGCTTCCACGCTATTACTAAGAAAAAATTTCGGTGTACAATTCCAGCGCGCCAAAAAAGAGTTCCGATGTCTCACTATCACTCAATCCATCTTTGGAAAACGATTCGATTTCTATTTTCTGCTTTGCCTTATTCTCAACATTTTTGTAGGCCGCCCTGTTCTTTTCGGCGTCATCTGCTACCAACCCGCCAGTCACTCCGACCACGGCGGCAGCCGCAATAATTGCAATCGGCCCGATTGCCACTGACACTGCTCCTGAGGTCGTCGTCAATGTCCCTGTTACTGCGACTCCATTGGCCTTAAAAGCGGCCCACGCGAAGGGCATAACAAGTTTGGTCGTTGCTGCCACAATCCCCAGTGCTGCTCCGGCAACGGAGCCGGCTATGGTCCCGGCTCCCACCACGGCCACTTTATTTAACAGCTCTCCCGTATTTTCTACAGTGGCCTCAGAGATTAAGTCAGGGAAATTGAGTTTGAATATCTGTTCAAGATTATCATTCTTTTTGTCGTAGGCATCCTTTTTCGCTTTCGCCCTTGCATAGATGTCATTACGCCTTGCTTCAATCTTCTTAATCACATTTTGCAGCAAATAGAACTCTTCTTTTGAGAGATCGTCCGGATTCTGCTGTGCCAGTTCGATGACCACTCTGGGCAAGGCATACAGCAGGGCTCCCCTGGCTGCCGCAGTCCCTTCACCAGCTGCGGTATTCATCGCTTCCAGAGTGATCTCCCCGCTTGCCAAGCGGCTAATGTACGATTTAGTGTCCTTATCGATATTTTCAGCATCCAAGAGGTTTTTATCGACGGCGTCCCGGAAGGCGTCCTGTAACAGATCCCCTCTTTTGGAAAGTACGGAACGCGCAAGGCCTGGTCCGTCTTCGGGACCAACCAGGGTCATTGTTTTGTTAACGTCCGCTGTTTGTGGAGGCCCATGAATTCCTCCCTCAGGTAGATTAGAGGTTGTCATGGTAATCTGAAGGTTCCCGTTAACGCTTATGTCTTCTGATTTCTCTTCGGGCACGACTTTTCCTCCTTCCAGTTTGATTGTGGTATTCGAGCGAATTCTGGAATTCTCTCCAAATGCCCAGGTTGTGCTTCAGTTTTTGATCATAATGTAATTGTCAACGCTGGACCATGGTGTTTTTATTAACCAGTTCTCACTCCTCCTGATTTAGCAGACGTTGCAATTCCGCGGACAGTTTACTTAATTTCGCCTCTTTGCTCCGGGTTTTCTTATCCGTATACATCGGCCAACCTTTTGTTTAATTGTATTTATAAATCCCTCATCGCCCAGGGGAGGCTAGTTCTAGCATGTAGTCGTATAAGTACCACTCTGGCTAACCTTGCCATAATCATAATGCTCCTTATGCCTTGATAAATCTTTCTCGGAATATCCTGAACAATACCCGATAAGTCAAGGCTTACATCAGATAAATCAAATGCCCGCTTTCTGTGATCAGGCACAGAAGATTTAAAGAACCAGTATTTGCGCTTATCCGGAATAGACCTGGCGAAATGCGGGCGAAGAGATTATTGATGGGAAAAACTATTTGCTGAACAGCATAAAGTCTCTTGCCGTTCACGTACGAAGGACTCAGTATCTATAACACAGTATCAATAAAGGGTACGCATGGAAAAATCGCAATATTTTCCCGCCGGATCGCATATAACCGAGCACGGCAACAGGCCTCGCAATTACCCTGACCACATAAAAATACTTTAATTTCAATAGGTTACATAAAAGCCACCCAAGAGATTGATTTACCTGAC
The DNA here is from genome assembly GCA_050290225.1 of Cellvibrionaceae bacterium. Classification (GTDB taxonomy): domain Bacteria; phylum Pseudomonadota; class Gammaproteobacteria; order Pseudomonadales; family Cellvibrionaceae; genus JBNKHG01. The sequence goes on along the minus strand of JBNKHG010000060.1, from coordinate 54,093 downwards.
TCACTTTCCCGGTGCTAAGCCAGTCACAAATTACATCTCCCGGGAAGTGCAAATAGCCTTTTCGATGCTAAAATAGCGACCCGTGGAAGCGACAGTCCAATAAACAGGATTAGACTTGAAATCAATTATGCCCCGCCGAATTGCAAAAGTGATACGCATCGAACCACCGCTTTGTTGGCATCCCCTTTCCCACCTGGCCTTGATCATACTGACCCCGATCATACTGGCCATAGCCACTTCAGGTTGTGTGGCGGCCGATAACCGAATTTACGATCTGCGCTACAGCATTGAATTACAACCCAAAGCGGATAGAGCTCGTATCACAATCGAAATGGACAGGGCCGATCAATTGCGCCAGCTGTCGTTTAAAATAAAGCCGGGCATACACACCCGGATTAAAGCCAATGGCAAACTCGAAGTAAACGACCGACAGGCGTTGTGGCAGCCCCCCGCCAAGAATGCCCGGCTGTCCCTTTATGCAAAAGTGTCCCACGAACGTGACGACGGTGAATACGATGCCTTTATGTCGGATACGTGGGCAATATTCAGGGGGGACGACCTGATACCGGCTGCCGCCGTAAAAGCCAAAAAAGGCGCCCGCGCCCGCGCAACGCTGGAGGTCAAATTGCCACCAGGCTGGACCAGTGCAGACACCGGCTGGGAAAAGCTGCGCGATTTTTATTTTCTCATAGACAACCCGGAACGCCGCTTTGATCGTCCCACTGGCTGGATGATTGCCGGCAAGCTGGGAATAAGGCGTGACCAGGTCGGAAATACGGAGATAGCCGTGGCCGCCCCCAGGGGCAGCGATATTCCCCGCATGAATATTATGGCCTTTCTGAATTTTATCTGGCCCGAGATGGAATCGGCATTCGGTACCGTACCGCCAAAACTGTTGATTGTCAGCGCCGGCAAACCCATGTGGCGGGGTGGCTTATCGGCCCCCAACTCCCTGTTTTTACACGCAGACCGGCCCCTGGTCAGCGAGAATGGCACCAGCAGCCTGATACATGAGCTGACCCACGCCATCACCCGCATTCGCGGCGCCAAAAATGACGACTGGATTGCCGAGGGTCTGGCCGAGTTTTACTCTTTCGAGCTCCTTTATCGCGCGGGCGGCATGACGTCGGCGCGTAGGAAAAAGATTATCCGATGGCTGTCAAACTGGGGAGACGGCGTAAAAAACCTGAGGAAGCGTCAATCTACCGGTGAGACAACAGCACGCGCGGCGGTTTTGTTCGATCAACTTGACAAGGAGATTCGCAAACGCAGTAACAATAAAGCCAGTCTCGACACCGTAACCCGGGAGCTTATCACCTTGCGCAAGGTGTCCCTGCAGGATTTGCGTAGCGCATGCAAGAAGGTGATCGGTGCCGAGCCGAAGAGTTTGAATACGTCACTACTGGAATAGTAGCAATAATGAGCACCTGTATCTTCCTCACTTTCCATGTCTGATAGCAGTCATCGATGAACAATCCTGAAACACGCTCAAAACCAGCCTTTGGTAATCCCTACCACTCTACAAGAAATGTTTGAGCAGAAAGGCTGTTTGGAACTTACGACAGAGCTTTTAACGCTGAGCACAGCGATCTCCTATTTAGGTTTTATAACGCCAGTCCCGGATAATTAGGACAGATTTTTTTAAACACAGGCCACTTACCGCAGCCCTGGCCAGCCATTAGTTGTACATAATCCGCATTGAGCCAATCCCCGATGCCAGTCCGGAAGGCCCAAGCCCCGCCAGTACGCCAGGGGTATCAATCCGCGCCCAACGGGTCTGTAGAAAGTGGAGTACTAATCTGGATCTCGACGTTCAACCGACAGCTTCTGTATCAGGGCGACCCCGAAAAAGACCAGTGCAGTGCTAATGCCCCATAGCTGTCATTTTCGAGATCCATCTCCAGACGTCGATTGTCTTCCAGCGACATGTGCAGCTGTGGTTCAAGCGATCTACCCAAGCCGGCGGTTAGCGTCAGTGACTGCGTCATTTTCCAATTCAGCTGCAACTCGATGCGCCAGGCTTCGCGCAGAAACGTCGAGCGGTGCTCCAGCCTGCTGTCGAGTACATGCCATTCATTGCCATCGGGGTTGATGGTAAGGGCCAGAGATACCCTTGGCGAAGCACGAAAACGAACAGACGCATCGGGATAAGCCAACCTTACCGACCAGCGTTCGCCGGGATGCCACAACAAACCTGCTACAGGGTAACCCTGATAGTGGCCAAAACGGTGATCGGCACAGACACCCAGCAACCATGTCAGAGCGGCTGACACCCGGTGCGAACGCTCCAGCGCCAGCCACATCTGCAGGGCATCGCCGTTGAGTTTGCCGGGGTGCTTTAATCCGTTAGAGGAAACGGAAATGGCCGGCGCAAGACTGAACCGAAAACCGGGGTATAGCCAGTGAACAGGCGCATATAGCGAGTGCAGATCGCCATTGGACTGCGGCTGTGGTAGCGACAGCCTATCGAATTCCAGGACGGTATATTCGTGACCAATGCCCGCCAGCCAGTGGCGATTGCCTGGTGTTGTTTCCTTTGAAGCTGTTTCCTTTGAAGCTCTCTCCCGTGCAAGTTCACCCAGGACCAGAGCCTCCCATTGATAACGGCGGGTGTCGATATTGGTCAGGGGCAGGTCACCTGCACGGGTAGCGTCAATCTGACTGTAGCGCACTCGCAAGTAGTGTGCGTCGGGCGTTTGCGCACAAAACGTTGTCCGTGCATCGACCACACTCGACAGCAACAGCAGCAGTATCCCGCTGCAACAACGTCGCATCAAACGCACCATCATTACCTCAGGTTAACGCGCTGTTAATGATAACACCCGGTAGATCCACCCTATTCTTCGGGTGCCTGTATGCCCTTCATCTTTGCTCGTTCACGCATCTCTTTTTTGTGCATCCTTGCCCCTGCCACTGTCAGAAATTCTGTCTGTCTGCCATTGGATGTCCACGCAATGGCACACTCGCGACACATGCGATCAAATACGGAATCGCGGCTGAGCCGGGACCTTCTCCCGGGTTATATGCCCGCATTTAACCTTGCTGACTAACCCTCCGCAGCGGCGATATGGCGGCAGGCTGCCACCACCGAATCGGGATTGAGCGAAATGGAATCTATCCCGCACTCCACCAGGAATGCGGCAAACTCCGGATGATCGGAGGGTGCCTGACCACAGATGCCTACCTTGCAGCCGTATTGATGCGCAACGGTGATCACCTGACTGATCATTCGCTTCACCGCTTCGTCGCGAGCATCAAACAGGCTTTTTAATGCTGCGGAATCCCGGTCAATCCCCAGAACCAACTGGGTAAGATCATTGCTGCCAATAGAAAAACCGTCAAACCGCTGGGCGAATTTATCAGCCAGTACCACATTGGAGGGGATTTCACACATGACATAGATCTGAAGTCCCCGCTCTCCCTTGACAAGCCCCGCCTGCGCCATGGTCTCCAGCACCAGGTCCGCTTCCGCCGGCGTGCGACAAAACGGGATCATCACCACAACATTGTCAAATCCCATGCGTTCGCGAACGAGTTTGATGGCCCGGCACTCGAGCTGGAAGCCCTCGCGGTAAAGCGGATGATAATAACGGGAGGCCCCCCGCAGGCCAAGCATCGGGTTCTCCTCATCAATTTCGAAAAACTCGCCGCCGAGCAAGCCCTTGTATTCATTCGACTTGAAGTCGGACATACGAACGATAACGGGGTTCGGAAAACGCGAGGCCGCGATTTTACCAATGCCCAGTGCCAGATTCTCGACAAAGTAGTCCGGCAGCTTATCGTACCCACGGGTGACCACACGAATACTTTCCATGACGCTGGGCCTGGTGACCTTTTCCGGATGTAGCAGCGCCATGGGGTGAACGCGAATCAGTGTTGAAATAATAAATTCGATTCGTGTCAATCCGATCCCCGCAACGGGCAGCTGCCACCAGCTGAGGGCGCCGTCCGGCATCGCAGCGTTGATCATCACCTCGGTACGCGTTTTGGGAATTTCGTCAAGCTGGATACTTTGGGTTTCGTACTTTAACAAGCCGCGATAGACGCTGCCGACTGCGCCCTCGGCACAGCTCAGCGTGACTTCCATGCCTGACTCCAGAACACGAGTGGCATTGCCGGTACCGACGACGGCGGGCACTTTCAACTCCCGGCTGACAATGGCCGCATGGCTGGTGGCGCCTCCCTTATCGGTTATAATGCCGGCGGCTTTTCGCATCAGGGGAACCCAGTCCGGGTCAGTGCGTTCAGTCACCAAAAGGGCGCCCTCGGGAAAGGTTTCAACGCATTGCGGGTTATCGGTAAAGTACACCGGTCCCGAAGCGATAGCGCTACCGACACTGGCCCCCTGCAACAGGACTTTCGATTTTTCCTTGAGTGTGTAGTTCACCAGGACCGACCTGTCCTTTTGCGACTCTATCGTCTCCGGGCGAGCCTGGACGATATACAACTCCCCTTCCGGGCCATTTTTCGCCCATTCGATATCCATGGCACGCCCGTAGTGGTTTTCGATATTGCGCCCCCAACCTGCCAGTGTCAGTATTTCCCCATCGCTCAGGGTCAGCGTTCGCCTCTCCCTGGTGCTGGTGGCTTTGATCAATGTGGTTTCAGTCTCAGCACTGTCGTCGGCTAACACCATTTTCTCCTGTTTGGTGCCCCGGCTTTTTTCAATAATGGGAACCGGCCCGGCATTATCATTCGCGCCTTTCGTTAACAGCGGCGTTTGATTTAACGGGGATTTTTCGCTTAACAATGGCTTGTAAACCATAAACCGGTCTGGATTGACCCGCCCTTTGACCACGCTTTCCCCCAGTCCCCAGGCGGCATTGATCAGAATCACATCGGGAAATCCGCTTTCAGTATCCAGGGTAAACATCACGCCCGCACAGGCCTGGTCTGAACGTACCATTTGCTGTACGCCCACGGAAATCGCCACCTGCTCGTGGGCGAAGCCCTGTTGCTCTCGATAGGCGATGGCTCGATCGGTGTAAAGCGACGCAAAACAGTTTCGGCAGGCATCGAGCAGTGCCGGCCCACCCTGTATATTGAGATAACTCTCCTGTTGCCCTGCGAAACTCGCCTCTGGCAGGTCTTCCGCTGTAGCGGAGCTGCGCACGGCGACGCTACAGTCGTCGTCGCCGGTTCTGGTGCACAACTGCTCATAGGCATCATTGATTGCCAGCACCTGCTCGGCACTGAATTCCCCGGAAGCGATCAAAGCACGAATCGAAGCCCCGGTTTGGCTGAGACTTTGCTTGCCTCGACTCAGTGCTTGCAGATGCGTTTCGATACCGCCCTGTAGCTGGTTGATTTCGATAAACTCCCGGTACACCTTTGCACTGATCGCAAACCCGGGCGGAACATTGACGTCCAGTTCGGTGATCGATTGTATCATCTCTCCCAGACTGGCATTTTTTCCGCCGACCTGACTGACGTCCTCAAGCGAAACCTGATCAAACCAGAGAATGTCCAACCGCTTGTTCATTGACTGTTTCCCCTTGTTTCAGACCACGACACCGGCGCTTATAACGCTCTACGTCAAATACGCACTATGTCAAATACGCACTATGTCAAATTCTCCTGCTGAGCCTGGTCACTGACAAGATGGGCTAAACAGCTAAACTGTTCAGCCAAGACTTCGAGGATGTCGTCCACGGAAATAATACCGGTAAGATAGCCACTTTCATCGACAACCGGCGCACGGCGAACGCCTGCGTGTTTCAATCTGGCTATACACTCGAACAGGTTGTCGCTTTCACTGGCGACAACCAGGCTTTTGCGGCAAATATCCTGCACTGCGACTGCACTCGGATCGACCTCCTCGGCCACGATCTCTATGGCTATATCCCGGTCAGTGATAATGCCCAGGGGTATTTTGCGACCGTCCTTTTCTTCAGCATCCCTGCTTTCTTCCGGACAGCCTTCAACGATAACGACATCACCCACATTCTGCTCGCGCATGACTCTCGAAGCATCGAGCGGCGTTTCATAATCATAGACAAAAGCAACTATCCTGCTGCAATATTCACCGACGTTCATAGTGTTCACCTGCTTTTTTCAAGTCATCGTTTTGGGCTTTTTCGTTTTCATTCCCGCAGGTCTCTTGATGGAAGAGAGTGATGCAGAGCCCGCGTATCCCTTTCAATCCCTCGAATATTCCTCCATCGCTTCTTGAACGGCATCGACAAACGCGCCCATGGCCGCGTTCACAGAGATAGACAGAGCGCCTCCCGTCTCAAATTGTTCACCTTCAATTCCGATAAAACAGCCTTCCGGCAACGACCGCCCAAGGGCATGGCCCAGCTTCAGTACTTCCGCCGGCCCGAATCCATGGGAGGACACCTGTTTTCCAACCGCAACGTTGTTGATCAACTCGTCGAAACTCTGTCGGACGATATTACCTGGCCGTCCTGTGCCCGTAATAACATCCAGTAAAATCACCGGTTCAGCGCTGTCAAGCAGATCCAGCAATCCGGTACCCACTCTCCCGGCATACAAGATAGTCGGCTCGCCGCTTGTGCAGGGTTGCCCGGTCATCTCACCCTTTTGCGCTTTTGCCGACAATCTGCTCGCTGCCAGCAGTGCAGCGCCATCATCGCCAGCATTCTTATTACCCAACGCGATAATCTTCACGGGTTGAATCCAGGGCTGTCATCGTCCCTATCGATCTCAAGACGTAAAAAATGTGTCGCACAGGAGATGCAAGGGTCGTAAGCGCGTATCAACTGCTCACACAGGTGGGTTGCCTGGTCATGTTTCAATGCGAGGAGCTTGGGTGTAACGGAAACCAGATCCGCCTCGATCTGTGCCTGATTTTGTGATGTCGGCGGTATAATCGTCGCCGCTTTGACAAGTCCATCTCTGCCGATCGTGTAGCGGTGATAAAGCAATCCGCGCGGCGCTTCTGTCGCGCCCGCCGCTGTTGCTTCCCGCGATGTATATTCTTCAAAAGCAGGCTCCGGTTTTTGATAGTTGTCGATAATATCCAGTGCTTCGGCCAGAGCGTGAACCACTTCCAGGGCGCGGACCACAATGGATTGGTAGGGGTTTCGAACGGGTAATGGGATGCCGCTTTGACGCAGCGCTTTTAACGCCACCGGATGAAGACGCTCATGATGCCGGTTAAGGCGGGCGATGGGGCCACACAGATAGTGCTGCCCGTTTTTCAAGCGACAGTGCAGCGCGGTGGAATGGGCGACCTGGGATTCCGCCACCCGGGAGTGGAACTCCGCCACAGGCACACTCCCCTGTCCGCTGATATAAATATGATCTCCCCACTCCAGGGGATATTCGGTATTTTCAAGACAAACACACGTATAGTCATGTTCAACGTCAGGAAAGGTTAAGCCCGCTGTCCAGGGCACAGTTTCAACGGCCTCTTCAAGCGCCTCCTGTAATACCGGACGGATGTCGGAAAGCAAACGTGGGGCGGGCGCGGCGGTAAAGCCGCCCAGCCGCACACTGATGGGGTGGATGGCCCGCCCTCCCAGCAGCTCGATCAGGGCATTGCCGGCCTTCTTTATGCGCAAGCCGCGTTCGACAATGGCTTTGTGATCGACCGCCATCTCCATGGCGCTGGAGTAACCGAGAAAGTCCGGCGCGTGCAGGAGAAAAATATGCAGTGCGTGACTTTCAATCCATTCACCGCAATACATCAGACGGCGCAGCGCGCGAATGGATTTGGCCGGCACCAGTCCCAAGGCATTCTCCAGTGCGCGCACGGCACTCATCTGATAGGCGACCGGACAGATACCGCAGATTCTGGCCACAATATCCGGTACTTCCTCAATCGCTCGACCGCGTAGAAAAGCCTCGAAATACCGGGGTGCCTCGAAGATATTCAACCGCGACTCCACTACCTGATCATCCTTGAGTTTCAGGTAAAAGCGACCCTCGCCTTCCACCCGCGTGAGCAGATCGACTTTATAAACCTTTTCGTTGTCACTCATGCCGCCTGCTCTCTTTTTCAAAGGCCGGTGAACCCGCCGTAAACTGCCGGAAAGCGCGTAAAATTTCCTGCTCCGACTTGCCGACGTTTTTCATCTGTGCCGCCAGCGATTCGGTGGCGGCCGACTCCCGCGGGCCAAAACAACCGTAACATCCTCGCCTGAAGGCCGGGCAGATGGCGCCGCAACCGGCGTGTGTCACCGGCCCCAGGCAGGGGGTGTTATTGGCGACAACGACACACACGGTGCCCCGTCGCTTGCATTCGAAGCACACGCTTTCATTCTTGATCGACGGAGTTCTGTCGCGCAGGAAGGCATCGATTAATTCCAGCAACTGAGCTTTGTTGATTGGGCAACCCCGCAGTTCGAAGTCCACCTTCACATGCTGCGAAACCGGCGTCGACGTGGCCAGGCTGTCGATGTATTCGGGTTGGGCGTAGACGACTTTTCGATATTCGTCGTGGTCGGCAAAGTTCCTCAGCGCCTGGATACCACCGCTGACGGCACAGGCCCCGATTGTCACCAGTGCGCGGGAATGGCGACGGATTTCCCTGATTTCCTGTATTTGATCCGGGGTCGATATCGAACCCTCGACGATAGCGAGGTCAAACGGTCCCTCTCTCTGCGGTGCCGAAGGCTCCTTGAATGACGCCCCTTCGGGGAAATACACAATATCGATCTTGCCTGCCAGCAACAGCAGTTCGTCTTCACAGTCAAGCAACGTCAACTGGCAACCATCGCAGGAAGCCAGTTTAAATACCCCCAGTCTCGGACGCGCCTTAGTGCTGTTCCCGGTCATTGATCAGAACCCTCGCCTGCCAAACAGAAATGCCACCCGGTCATAACGAAAAACCGGCCCGTCCTTGCAGATAAAATAGGGACCGTACTGACATCGGCCACAATGTCCGGCCGCACATTTCATATTCCGCTCCATGGAGATATAGATATTTTCCGGCGGGACATTCGCCTCCAGCAGCAGCCGGACCACCGCCAGCATCATCACTTCCGGCCCGCACAGGAGATAAAAGCCGTCCTCGGGTATTTCTTTGCGTCCGAGAAGGGTTGTCACGGTTCCCACATTGCCGGTCCAGGTTTCGTTGCCGTGATCGACGGTGACCGCTATCCTCAGCGCCGGCTTTTCCCGCCACTGGTCCAGTTCCCGCTGATACAGTAAAGCTTCCTGCTGTCGCGCACCATAGACCAGCCGAACCCACTGGGTGTCTTTGTCCCTGTCCTGACTCACAAGACGTCGTATCACACCCCGCAACGGTGCCAGCCCTATGCCGCCCGCAATCAGGGTAACGGGCCGATGCTTACCCTCTAACACAGGTGCCAAGTCGGGCCAGACAGAACCATAGGGTCCTCGAACGCTGACAGTGTCTCCGGGTTTTAGTGCATATAACGCTGCGGAGACTTTGCCGACATTGTGAATGGTATGCTCAACGGTACCGTCGCGCTCGCCGGAAACGGAGATGGGAACCTCGCCGATCCCGGGCAGGGATAGCATGTTGAACTGGCCAGGCAGATAGTGATAATCCGGCGGCATTGCCAAGCTTACAGTGACCACGTCCGGGGTTTCTGTAATCACATCCGCTACGGACACCTCCACCCCGGAAAACAGCGTCGAGTAGGGATCGGCGGCGGCCCGCTGCCTGTCTGCCGGTTGATACGCCGGCATTGATACCGGTGCTTGAGCTCCGTTCCTGATGGCATCGACTTCTTGGGTCAAGTCAATACCCACCGGACACCAGGCTATGCATCGACCACAACCCACACAACCACTGGTGCCGAACTGGGATGTCCAGGAGGCCAGTTTATGGGTTAACCATTGCCTGTAACGATCTTTGATGGTGGGCTGGAAAGTCGCGCCGGCGATCTGAGAGTGTTGTTGGGAAAAACAGGAATCCCAACTGCGTTCGCGTTGGGATGGGCCCTCACTGAGCTCCGCCACTTCGTCCACTGAGTAACAGAAACAGGTCGGGCACACCATTGTGCAGTTGCCGCAGGCCAGGCAGCGATTCGCCACATCATCCCACTGAGCGTGATCGAGATTGGCGAATAACAGCCCTTCGAGGTGATCGGTATCCATGTGCCGTCCCATATCGCGCCGGCATTGGTTCAAGCCCGCAGACAGGCGCTTCAGTTCGCTTTTGGACGCGCTGGATACCGGCAGTTGCGCCACCATATTCTCGCCCCGCTGGCTGCCCGCCTGTACCAGAAACAGGTCGTCGAACTCCGTGAGGCATATATCGAAACCCGATTCCACTTCCGGGCCCGTCGCCATGGAATCACAAAAGCAGAGATCGCCGGACTCTAGACAATTAACGGCAACAATAAAACTGGCTTCGCGCCGGTTTTCATACCCCTTATCCGTATAGTTTCCCTCCAAGAATACCCGGTCCTGAATACCCATGGCGGCAAGATCACAGGCACGCACACCGATAAACGCTGTGGGCACGGCGGTGTTGTCCGATTGTCGCCACAGATTTTGCGCCTTGTCGAACCTGGCCTGCTGGAGGGTCTCTTTTGACGGAAACAGATACTTTTTCCAGCTATGCGGCCCAACCACATAACCGAAAACCCGCTGGTCCCCTCTTTTTTCCAGGCGGTAGCTACCGGGGGACTGTTTGTCCGTCCAGCCCACCGGGAGATCCGAGGGTGAGTCAATATCGTCGAAGACGATAGCGCCGTCGCAGACAGTCGGGCCGACCAGACGAAAACCCTCCGTGGCCAGCAGCTTGAAAATGTCTCCCAAGCCTGAACTCGGCATCGACATAATCGGTCGCGGATTTGAATTAGGCATCCCTGGCCCCAAATATGTCCAGTAATTGCAATCGGCTCTCCGCAAGCCGCTCTCCAACGGCGACCAGGGTGTTCTTCATCATCCAATAGCCGATGTCGTGATCCTGCTCGCAGAGATCGCGAATGACGTTACCGGGACATTTTATCAAGCGACAGGGTTTGACCGAATAGGCCGAAGCTTTCCATAAATTGTCTGCCAAGAGGGCGGACCAGCCCAGCAACTGCCCTTTTGAAAGTGTTGAGACAATGGTTTCGTAGCGCGTCCTGCCTGGAACGGAAACAGAGAGTGAGGCCCTGCCTTCCAGGAGGATATAAAAGTGATCGGCTATCTCACCTTCGCGCAATATTTCGGTATCGACGGGAATGTCGAAGGCCGTGAAATGGGAAGCGATCTTTCTGAGGCGCTTGTTGTCGATGCCCTGGAATAGACTTAGCCCGCGAAGTAAATGGTCATCCACAGTGTTTTGAACCCTTGCCATGCTTCGCAGCCCTGCTCACGATGTGTTTCTGAAGCTGTTCCCCCTACCGTCGTTCAGTGCAACACGAATAATTATATCTCACGAACAACCCTTTAGCTTGACGCAGGTCACTTTCCATTGCCATAGGTCACTTTCCATTGCCGCCAATTAACTATGCTAAAAATAACAATGGTATAGCCATTGAAGGGCTACACTGCAAGTTGCAATCGACAATTGCGTGTATGTAATAAATTTCTATTAAAAAGATATTTGTAAGAAATAATAGCGTTAAGGAGGTAGATGATGAACCTTATACCGCGTCGATCTTTATTTGATTTTGACAATATGTTTGAAAATTTCTATTCGCCAGCACGATGGTCGTCGGAGTTGAGCGGCGGGTTCTTTACCCCACGGGTGGATATCAAGGAGACCAAGGATCATTATGAGATCACGGCAGACTTGCCCGGGGTTCGGAAAGACGATCTGAGCGTTACGCTGCAAAATGGTGTAATGACCATTGAAGCGGAATCCCGGCAGGAGGAGAAACGCGAAACGGAGGGAAAAATACTGCGTCAGGAACGCGTTTATGGCAGGTATGTCCGCAGTTTTGATTTGGGTGAGGGCGTGAATGAAAAGGACATTGATGCGTCTTTCAAGGATGGTGTGCTGACACTGAAGGCTCCGAGAAAAAAAGCAGTGATTCCGAAATCACATAGGGTCCAGGTTCACTAAAAATACGGCTTGATACGGGATTGTTTGGTTGTCCGCGTTGTGCCAAAAGCGGACTCTTGCGGCTTGCGGCTTGCGGCTTGCAGCTTGCGGCTTGCGGCTTGCGGCTTCAAGCGGCAAGCCACAAGTATTCGTGGCACGTCGGTTCGTCCGCTTGCGGGACATTTTTGACGCTCAAACAACCGTTGTAATGACATTACAACGCAAAATATCTATTTGAAATTCCCCGGTTTTAGGCTTTTACTTTCTTTGTATAGCCGTTGCACTTCCCTCCGGGGAACAGCTTGATTCGACCCAGTGAGCTGCACTCGGATAATCAGCCGGCGTCATACCAGGAGATCTATCATGAAACGCTTGATACTTGTTATCAGTACTGCCTGTTTATTCCTGCTAGCCGGTTGCGAATACGGCCCCAAGTCCGGCCGAGGCTTCACCCTGCCGGATGGTGACCCTGTCAAAGGGAAAGCCACGTTTATTGTATTACAATGCAATGCCTGCCATACCGTTTACGAGACACCGGAGATCAAGCAACCTGAGAATTTTGAAATCAGCGTGGAGATTGGAGGCAAAGTCAAGCGCATTCAATCCTACGGCGAACTGGTAACGTCCATTATCAACCCGTCCCACCGACTGGCCAAGGGCTATCCCCGTGAGATGATCGAGAGCAATGGGCAGTCGAAAATGACCAACTATAACGCTGTGATGAAAGTCGACCAATTGATCGACCTGGTGGCGTTTTTACAGAGTCGATATGAATTGGACCCCTACACGCCGACCACTTACCCTACCTATTACTAGCGATTAGCACCGAATATTCAACGAATCCGGTCTATATTTTACGCATTCGGATATTCAGGGTCTGAATCCGGTAAGCGATTTGCCTTGGCGTCATCCCCAGGAGGCGGGCTGCCCGCGCCTGCACCCAACCCGCCTGTTCCAGCGCCGCGGTCACCCTCTCCCGCTCGTCAAGATTTTGATCATTGAGGTCAACCTCGGGCATGCTGACCCGCGCCGGGGTGAGCGCTTCGCGATCTATACCCGAGAGCGAAATCACATCCAGGTCAATGCAATTCTGTTCGCACATCACCGCTGCCCGCTCCAGGCAGTTTTCCAGCTCCCGCACATTACCCGGCCAGTGGTAGCCCATCAGGGTACGGATAGCACCTTCGGTAATCCGCAGTTCCCGATTCTGTTGTTTGGCAATTTTTCCCACCAGAAATTCCGCCAACTCCGGGATATCCACCAAACGCTCCCGAAGCGGCGGCAACAATATGGGCATCACATTCAGGCGGTAATAGAGATCCTCCCTGAAACTGCCCTCTTCAACGTCCGCTTCCAGATTGCGGTTGGTCGCCGCAACGATGCGCACATTAACCTTGATCGTCTGATTGCCACCTACGCGCTCCAGCTCGCTTTCCTGCAATACCCGCAGTAGTTTGGCCTGGAACATGGGCGATATCTCGCCGATCTCGTCAAGGAAAAGAGTGCCACCATCGGCCTGTTCAAATCGACCCTGGCGCTGTTTTATCGCACCGGTGAACGCCCCTTTTTCATGTCCGAACAGTTCCGACTCCAACAGGTTTTCCGGCAGGGCCGCGCAATTGAGTTTGATAAACGGTTTGCTGCTACGGGGCGAATTATAGTGAATGGCGCAGGCAATCAGCTCTTTGCCGGTGCCGGACTCTCCCCGAATCAATACGGTACTGTCCCACTTGCCAACCCGTTTGACCTGATCGAAAACCTTGTGCATGGTTTCCGAGCGTCCAACCACCAATTTGTCGAAGCTGTACTTGCTCCGTTTCTCTCGTTGGAATTGATCAGAGCTGTTTTTCTGATTGGCGGTTGAGGTTTCCCCCGCAGCAAGAGAAGGTACTGGGGACGGTGCGCAATCCTTGTCGAGCCGCAGGCTCAGGAAAATTATATTGGCAATCATACGCATAAACCGCGTCTGATCTGATAACTGATCGACGGCGGCCTGTTTCGGCTGCGCAGCCAACACGCCCACCGTTACCCCGTCCGCCCCTTTTATCGGGATGCCAATAAAGGGGAGTTCCAGTTCATAGATATCCAGCTTGTGCAAAAACATGGGTTCACTGGCGATACGACCCAGCACCACATCTTCTCCGCTGGCCAGGATGCGGCCGATAATGCCTTCGCCGGATTTAAAGCGCACACCCTTGACTTGTTTATTTAACCACTCCGGATCCCAGTCCGGTTCTCCTCGCACCGCAGCCACCTTGACTTCAGTCAGCTCGTCATTGGCTATCGCCACCAATCCCCTGGATAAACCCACTTTTTCGTCCAGCGTCGCCAACACATGTTGCAGCATCGGCGCCACTTCCGTGTCGCCCGCCAACAAGCGGGAGAGCTGGAAGGCAACTTCCAGCTTGTTTTCCAGCATCGTGTCCAGTCTATGGACCGGCGACCCCGCTTCATTGACTTCTGCTGCCCCCACGTTATCTACCCCCATAACCAGTCGCTGACTAAAACTCGGCGTAAATCGGCAGTTGTACAACCACCTTGCAACCGCGATTGTGATCGCGATCAAAAGACACGATGCCCGAGTGTTCGTTGACGATTTCATGCACCATTGACAACCCCAGGCCACGGCAACCGTGACAGGCGGGTTTGGTGCTGAAAAACGGCTCAAACACTTTAATGGCAAGATTCTCGGGGACACCGGGACCGGTATCACTGATCTCCAGACACACGAACTCACCGTCAGAACGGGTCTCCACGTTCAGTTCCCGGTCATTGCAGTCGCTGCCACTCATGGCCTCAACCGAATTTTCGATTATCTGTTTGATCATCGTCCGCAGGCGGGTTTCATAACCGACAATCAACGGCAAGTGCATTTCCGGATTCCAGTGGAACTCAATGCCGTACATGCTGAACTGTGGTGACCATATCGACACCACTTCCCGGATCAATTGATTGATATTGATAGAGCCCTTGTTGGCCTGTGGTCGCAAAGGCGATAGATCGGTAAGGCTGGTTAGCGCTTTGGTACCCGCATCCAGCGCTGATTTCATGGCCCCCAGGACCGGATCATTGGCCGCGTTTTCCCCGGCGCGCTTTTCCAGCATGGAGACGGCGGCCGCCATCATATTGACCGGCTGCTCCAACTGGTGGATGGCGCCGTTATAGGTTTCGCGCATTCCCTGGATATATTCCTCTTCCGCCACCAGTTCCTTGAGCGAATGCAAGCGCGCTTCGTCCTGGCGACGACGGATTTCAGTGATATCAGTCAGAACTAACAGTGAATAGTGGTGAACGCTCTGGTTAAAGAAGTGCTCAATCGAATCGTCCTCGATCGAGATGGAGGTACCAAAGCAGGAATAACAGCGCCGCCCCAGACGGGCGCTATCGAGATCGATTTCAAGGCCTTCAAAATCAAGTGTCTTGCCGGACTGCGGCGTGTAGTCCGTTCCTATCTGTTTCTCGATAGCGGCAAAAACCGAACCCACCGGCTCTTCGCCCAAATCTGAAGCCAGCGCTTTGTAACTCAGGTTATCCAATACAATGTTGTGGTTCTCGTCCAATAACACAGTCGCTGACGGACTCGCATTGACGACCGCTTCAATCAATTTTTTCTGGTTATTCACTTGGTTCTGCAAGTGGTGCAGGCCTGTTACATCCCGGTGCATGCCCAGGTAATTGATCACCCCCTCCTTTTTATCCAGCACCGGCGCGACCGTTAATTCCCCCAAATAGCGCGTACCGTCTTTTCGTCGATTTACCAATACACCCACCCAGGGTTTTTTCTGGTGGAGTCGCCCCCAGAGTGTCTCGTACACCAGTGGCGGAGTGGTATGGTTGGAAAGCACCGACTCGTTTTTACCAATGACCTCTTCCTGACTGTAAGCGGTAATCTGGCTGAAGGCCTTATTGGCATACAATATATTGGCGTCGAGGTCGGTAATGGAAATGGCCACCGGACAGCTTTCCACCGCCTGGTAAAACACCTCAACGTCCAGTTGACCACTATCTCGACTGGCGCCATCGCAGTCTGCTATTACACCGTGAGCGGTCGTCTCTGCGACACGATTATCCTCAATTTTTGCCGAAATGCTGACAGAACTTACCGAACCGGAACCTGTTGTTTTAGCCATCGAGTTGCTCTCAGTTGGAACACATATAGGGAAAACAAGCCTGTGAAAACAACAGAGAATCTGCAATTAATATACCACTCGCTGTCGATATACCGTTGGCGACTGAATCCGTGCCCTGGTAGCCCAATAGCGCATCGACCCCATTGCTGCTTGTCGCAAATACGACAATGGTAGAGTGAACCGCAAACAGTGATTGTTGCAAAGGCCACAAAGGATTTGGCCAATATTCGTTCCACTATCGGCAAGCCCCCACGCCGTCGGCCTTTAAACACCATCAGCTTTTCCACAGCCGAGTGGCACAGTAAGTGCAAATCCGCTTTCATCGTCTGTTTTAAATTGCGCACCTCTTAAAAGGCGCACCCGTTAAAAATGCGCACCATCTCGGTGCGCTTTGGGTAATTAAGAGTCAGCACCATAGGTGAACGTGTGGAGATTTTTGTCATTATTGTCAGTACCGTATTGGTGAATAATGTGGTGCTGGTGCAGTTTCTGGGTCTCTGCCCGTTTATGGGGGTATCCAACAATATATCCACCGCGTTGGGTATGGGACTCGCCACGACCTTTGTGCTTACCCTCTCCGCCGTTTGTGGCTGGCTGATTGAACACGCGGTGCTAAAACCACTGCAACTGGAATACCTGCGAACGCTCAGCTTCATCCTGGTGGTGGCCGCTATCGTGCAATTTACCGAACTGTATCTGCGCAAAACCAGCCAGGCCATGTATCAAAACCTGGGTATATTTCTGCCGTTGATTACAACCAACTGTGCGGTGCTTGGCGTGGCACTTTTGACCATCCGTGAGGAATTTAATTTTTTCGATAGCGTTGTTTACGGCTTTGGCGCCGCGCTGGGGTTTTCAATGGTGATGGTGATCTTCGCGGGACTGCGGCAACGCCTGGCCCTGGCGGAAGTCCCGGAGCTGTTTGCCGGTGCACCAGTCGGCCTGATTACGGCAGGATTACTATCGATGATCTTTATGGGTTTTTCAGGCCTGGTTTAACTATTAGCGAGGGATTTCCATGTTCAGTGCAATTTTTGTCTTGACCGTCATGGGGCTGGTTTTAGGTTACCTGCTGGGTTATGCAGCCAGGATCTTCCACGTCGACAGCGATCCCCTGGTCGAGGAAATCACGGCCATGATGCCCGGCACACATTGCGGCCAGTGTGGTTTTGCCGGCTGTACGCCCGCTGCAGAGGCCCTTGCCGCCGGTGAAGCCGCTGTCACCTGCTGTCCCCCCGGCGGCAAGGCTCTTGCTGAAAACCTGGCAGCGAAGCTTGGGGTCAGCGTCAATCTGGATGACCTCGACGATAATCCGGTTTACGCCCACATCATGGGGGAAAGCTGTACCGGCTGCACTCGCTGTTACAAGGTCTGCCCCACTGACGCCATACTTGGCGCCAACAAACAGATACACGCGGTGATCAATGCCGCCTGCACCGGCTGTGGCAAGTGCCGGGACGCTTGTCCGGAGGATTGCATATCGATGCTACCGGAAGCGGAAACCCTGGATAACTGGCACTGGCCCAAACCCCTGGCGGCCTGATATCACCGTACAGGTATAGACTGAGGTAATGATATGGCTTTCCTTTCGTTCAGGGGCGGTGTCCACCCGGACGGTTTCAAGGAGCTGTCCTCCCACCGTCCAATCGCTTCCCTGCCGCTGCCACCCCGGTTGATTGTGTCCTTGCGCCAGCACGCGGGCAGCGAAGCGGTGGCAGTGGTTAAGGTCGGTGATCGGGTACTGAAAGGTCAATTGATCGCCCGTCCCGGGCCGGGCTTGTCCGCGCCGGTGCATGCGCCCACCTCGGGAACGGTAGCCGCGGTAAAACCCGTCACTGCGGCTCATCCATCGGGCTGCACCGCCACGGCCATCATTATCGAATGTGATGGCCAACACCGGGGTGCGGAAGAGGCCCCGGTTACCGATCCCTTTAAACTAACGCGGGAGGAACTGGCCGGGAAAATCGCCGATTACGGCATCGTCGGTATGGGCGGCGCGTCCTTTCCCGCCGCCGTCAAACTGAATGCGGCCAGTGGACGTGGCATCGATACCCTGCTCATCAACGGCGGCGAGTGCGAACCCTTTTTAACAGCAGATGATTTATTGATGCAGGAGCGCGCCGCAACCATTGTGCTGGGTGCGCGCCTGATTCGCTATATTATCGATGCCAAGCGGATCGCGATTGCGATTGAAGATAATAAAGTGGCGGCGATCGCGGCAATGAAAAAAGTCTGTCGACACCACGAGAATATAGACGTGGTTGTCGTACCCACACGCTACCCCATGGGTTCGGCAAAGCAGATGATCCAGGCGGTTACCGGCCAGGAAGTACCCGCCGGTGGACGCAGTTCCGACGTCGGCGTGTTGATGCACAATGTCGCCACCGCTTACGCGATTGCCCGCTGCCTGACCCACAATGAGCCGTTGATCTCCCGAATTGTTACGGTATCCGGGGGCGTCGTTGCCCATCCGCAAAACATCGAGGCACCGATCGGCACCCCTATCGGCTATTTACTGGAATACTGCGGAGGCACCCGTGAAACGCCAGCCAGGCTGCTGTTGGGCGGTCCGATGATGGGACAGGTCATGCCCTCGACAGAGGTCCCGCTGATCAAGGGAGCCGCAGGCGTTTTGGCGTTGAGTGCCCAGGAACTTCCCAACGCTGCTGAATCCCCCTGTATCCGCTGCGGGCGCTGTGTGGACGCCTGTCCCATGGGGTTGGTACCGCTGGAAATGGCCAACCACAGTCGCCGCAACGATTTTGAGGGCGCTGGCAAGTTCGGGCTCTCCGACTGTATTCTCTGCGGCTCCTGCGCCTATGTATGTCCTTCGCATATTCCCCTGGTCCACTATTTTCAGTACGCCAAGGGCGAGGTCAGTGCGCAAAAATCCCTGCATGATCGCACCGCTTACACCCGCGAGCTTTCCCAGGCACGTATTCAGCGGCAGGAAAAAGAAGCGGCTGAGAAAGCCGCAGCAAAAGCAGCGCGCGCCAAGCGACGCAAGCGCACCTCTACATCAACCCCCTCCTCCGCACAAACCCCCACTTCCCCACAAACCAAGGAAGCGACGGACTCATGAGCAGTATTCCGATTTCCGCTCCCCATGCACACGACCAATCGTCCACTGATCGTATTATGTTATACGTGTGCCTGGCCCTTTTGCCCTGCACGCTCTTTGGCTTCTACCTGTTTGGATACGCCGCCATCAACCTGTTTGTAATGACTGTATTCAGTGCGGTGGCCTGGGAGAGTCTGTGCCTGATGCTGCGCGGCCAGCGCCAACACACTCTGGCCGATGGTTCGGCGTTGCTTACCGGCTGGTTGCTGGCGCTGACACTGCCCCCCTGGGCTCCCTGGTGGATTGGTGTCGGTGGTTCCTTTGTCGCCATCGTTGTGGGTAAACAACTTTATGGCGGTCTGGGACAGAACGTATTTAACCCGGCCATGCTGGCTCGGGTGGCGCTGCTGGTCTCCTTCCCGGTACAAATGACCACCTGGCCTCTGGTGCTGGACAGTTTCTCTCAGGTGAGTTTCAACGATGCGCTGGCCATTACCGCCGGCTGGCAATCCATCCCCGATGGTTACACCGGCGCCACCAGTCTGGGCGCGTTAAAAACCGGCCTCAGCACCGGTCAACCGGCCGCTGTTCTGATCGCTGAAAACGACCATTACGATTCGATGTTTTTCGGTATCGGCAACGGCAGTATGGGGGAAACGTCGGCGCTGCTAATTCTGCTTGGGGGACTGTGGTTACTGGCGAAGCGTATTATCAGCTGGCATATTCCGGTGGCCATGCTGACCACTACCGTCCTGATTTCCCTGATTTTCTATGGATTTGACGCTGACCGCTACGGCGACCCGGTTTTTCATCTTTTCTCCGGCGGTTTGATGCTCGGGGCTTTTTTTATCGCCACCGACCTGGTGACATCCCCGTCGAGTAAAAGTGGTCAACTGGTATTTGGCGCCGGTTGCGGCCTGTTTGATTTTGTGATCCGTACCTGGGGTGGATTTCCCGAGGGCGTCGGTTTTGCCGTGCTGTTCATGAATGCGCTGACCCCATTAATCGATCTCCATTTCCGACCCCGGATTTATGGCCGCAACAACGACGGTAGCGCCCTGTCAGCCAACCCAGGGAGATCGGCGCCATGACGGTACATACGGCCACCCAACAGGCGTCTTACCGGCAGCGACTAGGCTATCAAGGTGCCCTGTTGGCGGGTATCTGCACCATTGTTGGCGCCCTTATCGTAATCGGCAACAGCGTAACCCACGTCCCGATTGCAGACGCCCTGATGAAAGACAAATTAGACATGTTGAGCCAGGTGCTGCCACCGGAACGGTATAACAATCCGCTATTGGATGAGGCCGTTAGCCTGGCGGAGATACCGGGACACAACCCTGTCTATGTGGCGAAACACGATGATCAGCCGGTGGGCTTTGCCTTTTCCACCAGCAGTAAAGGTTATAGCGGCGAAATCAATTTGATTATGGGTTTGGATCAACACAGTACCATTATTGGGGTGCGCGTAGTGGAGCACGCCGAAACGCCGGGCCTTGGGGACAAAATCGAAATTGCCAAAGACCCGTGGATTACGGGGTTTAATGGATTATCCCTGGGTAATACCAGCGCCAGCCAATGGGCCGTTAAAAAAGACGGCGGCCAATTTGACCAGTTGACCGGCGCCACTATTACACCCCGTGCCGTTGTCAAAGCGGTACACGAGGGATTGATCTTTTTTGCGGAGAATCGCCAGCGAATTACCGATCTGGCGACCACTCAATCACAGCCAAGTGGTAACAGCCATGACTGACTCAGAGAAGACTTCTGCTTCATCGGTATCCGTCACCCCCGGCGAATCTTACGGAACCATTTTCAGCGAAGGCCTGTGGCATAACAATGTCGCCATGAGCCAGATGCTGGCCCTCTGCCCGCTGTTGGCAGTGACCACATCCGCCACCAATGGCTTCGGTATGGGACTGGCGACACTGATGGTTATGCTCTCCGCGAACCTGGTGGCTTCCGTGTTACGTCACCTGGTTACACCACAAGTGCGTATTCCCGTGTTTATTGTCTTGATTGCTTCCATCGTCACTCTGGTGGATATGTGGCTCAACGCCTGGATGCATGAACTCTACAAGGTGCTGGGCCTGTTTATCCCCTTGATCGTCACCAACTGCGCCATCCTCGGACGGGTGGAGTCCTTTGCCTCCAAACAGAATGTGCTGCCCGCGCTGGCGGACGCGCTGGCGATGGGGTTGGGTTTTCTCTGGGTTCTGGTGGTGATCGGCGCCATTCGGGAAGTGTTGGGCAGCGGTACACTGTTTGCCCACGCCTCACTGCTTTTGGGCGATCGCCTGGCTTGGTTGGAGACCACGGTGGTGCCCGACTACCAGGGAATTTTATTGCTGGTTCTGCCTCCGGGCGGTTTTTTAATTCTCGGCTTTTTACTCTCCGTTAAACGCCTGGTGGATCGAATGATTGAGCACCGGCTTTTAACGCCGGCAAGCGGATCCACCATCGAGGGCACGGCATGAAAGTGAGTATTGCTTATGCGACAGATAACACTCAGATCTGGCGGACTTTGGAGGTACAACCGAGTTCCACCGTCGAGGAAGTGATCGACAGTTCGGGGCTGTTGGAATTATTCCCCATTGACCTGAAACGGCAGAAAGTCGGGATTTTCGGAAAGTTATCCAAATTGAACGCGCCCGTTTCGGAAGGTGATCGGGTTGAAATTTATCGCCCGATTACGCGTGTGCTGGACGATGAGGATGATGAAGATGATGATTAATCCGGTCGCGGGTTGGTTCCATTATCTGTAGATCTTAAGAAGGTGAGTTTGATTATATCTGACAGTTCATCGAGTTCTATGGAGAGTTTTTTATTGGTAGTTTAGGAATGGCTTAAGCTGCCAGACCGCCGATGAGGTAGGCGCGGACCCTTTTCTTTTTTTCGGTTTGGTGTTTGCGAGGAGACTGCCAAGTGGTACCAGGCGCGGACCGGTCTCGGTTTGGTGGTTGCGACTAGACCGCCAAGGGGTACCAAGTGCAATTCTTTATGGGAATGGCGCAGCGACACTGTTTAATACGGAGTTCTGAGCCGAGGGGAGACAGGGGTGTTGTAAGCAGGGCACAGGGATGTGCCCGACAAGCCCTTCAAACAGGGTGGTCCGGCACTCCGGCGTTTGCAGGGCGGCGTCAACACCCCTGTCTCCCCTCGGCGGTCTCATCGTTAAAAACAAAAACCGAGAAAAGGAAATCCATAAACGCTTGTCAGCAATGGGGTTACAGATTTTTTTTGAGTAGCAACCGCGAGATCAAATAGAGCAAAGATATCGAGAACAGCTGGATCGAATCCAAGCTTTTACGCTTTATTACTGCAAATTAAGTTGTTACTACGCCTTAGTGTTACTGACAAATAAAGAAACTGGACTAACTGTACTGCGCCTCCAGTGCCGCGACGAAGGCGTTAAACTGATCCGCCGGCAAATCGTTTACCCCAGCGGCAGCCGCGCGCCCACCGCCCGTGGGAAACTGTCGGCAAACTTCGACTGCACCTGTTCTGTTACTCAGAGGCGCGCGAACGCTGATCAGGTAGTTACCGTCGGCTTTCTCGGTGAACACCGCGTGGGCACGATCGGGGTGGCGGTTTGCCAGGTCGTTACTGAAAACGCCACTGACACGTCGTGCCCAACTCTCGTTGGGTAATACATAGACGGCGCTGTTGGCAGTGGCCACCTCCGGTTGCAGGTTCCCGGCATTGCCCATATCGGTGTGATAGCCGTTTTCCAGCTTGGCGAAGTCCTTGTTGCCGTCGCGGATAAAATCGAGTGGATTGGCGTGGGGCAGTAATCTGGTAAACAGCTCTGCGGGAGCGAAGTGCAGATCCGCCAGGTTTGAACCGTAGCCGTTGTAGTTGATATAGATCCCCAGGTTTTCAAGCTTTTGCAGCTCGTCGGCATTGACAGCGAGATTCCGGGCCAATGCGGCGGCACTGTTTTTAAGGTTGTCGCCAAAGGCGCCAACCACTGCCCAGGCGCAATAGGCACCCTTCAGGTGTTTGTTGACCAGGATGCTGGTGCAGGTCTCCGGCGCTTCATTGATGATTGCCGTCAATCCGGGATGGTCGGGTATCTCGCCGGGGAAGTGGTGGTCGACGTAGAAAACCCCGGCGCCGGCATTGAGAAGCCGTTGCAGATCCCCGTGGTTTTTTTCCATAGAGATATCCAGGGTGGTAACCCTGTCCCCAGCCCCGGCATCCACCTGCTTCAGCAACGCTATGTCCCGTTTAACCCCGGTCACCAGGGTGGCGTCGCGTGGCTCATGCAACCGCAGTTGCAACAAAGCGCAGATACCGTCGGCATCGCCGTTAAATACATCGTAATCCGCCATAGTCCACCTCTGCATCAAACCCCGGCGACCTGGCATAACGCCGCCCGGGTTGTCCATTTTACCGCTCCAAAACGCCAACCAGCATCGCTGGCGTGATGAAGAGCGCGTGTTAAAACAATGATAGCTTTGTTTTTACTCGGCTTCTTTAAGCATCTTGTAGAGGGCGATCAACTGTGGCTCACTCCGGGCGTCGAGGCCGTTGGCCAGTAGCGCCAACTGCCCCCGAATTTCCTCCTTGAGGTCGCTGGTGGAGATATCCGTATCCAGCCCGGCCAGGTCCAGATCATCCACAATCATACCCGCACCGACCGTACCGTTGGTAATACGATCAATGACGATAAAGGCTCCGGTGATGCGATTGTCTTCGTAGCGATCGAATATCACCGGCATATCGAAGCTGATGTCGCACAACGCGATTTCGTTCAGCGCAAGATTCTCCGCCTCGCTCTTGGCCATGGTATTGACATCGATCTTGTGCTCGATGGCAACCACATTGCCCAGGGCTTTCTTGCTGACAAACTTGACTGCATACTGCTTGTGCAGACGCAGGGGTTCTTCCGCCATCCAGATCACATGGGCCTTGACGCCCCGGCTTACCCGCGGCAGATCTCCCGCTTTTACCAGCATATCGCCGCGGCTCACATCGATCTCGTCCTCAAGGGTCAGCGTCACCGCCTGAGCGGCTACCGCCTCCTCCAGTTCACCGTCAAAGGTGGAGATGGCCTTCACTTTACTGGTCTTGCCCGATGGCAGCGAAACCACCTCATCGCCGGGACGAACGGTGCCCGAGGCAATGGTACCGGCAAAACCGCGGAAGTCCAGATTCGGACGGATAACATACTGTACCGGCAAGCGGAAGTTATCCAGATTGCGATCCTCGGCGATTTCGATCGTCTCCAGGGTCGACATCAGGGTTTCACCCGTATACCAGGGAGTATTCTCGGACACGTTGACTACATTGTCACCACGCAATGCGGAGATGGGGGCAAAGCGGATGTCGGGGATATTGAGCTGTTGGGCGAAGTCCTGGTACTCGGCGACTATCTCGTTAAAGCGCTCTTCGCTGAAGTCAACCAGGTCCATCTTGTTGACGGCGACCACAACATGCTTGATACCGAGCAGCGACACAATAAAACTGTGGCGCCTGGTCTGGGTCATAATGCCGTGGCGGGCGTCCACCATCACGATGGCCAGTTCGCAATTGGAAGCCCCGGTGGCCATATTGCGGGTGTACTGTTCATGTCCCGGGGTGTCGGCAATAATAAACTTGCGCTTGTCGGTGCTGAAATAGCGGTAGGCGACGTCGATGGTAATGCCCTGTTCACGTTCACTCTGCAGGCCGTCCACCAGCAGTGCCAGATCGAACTCCCCGTCGGTCGTGTTGAAACGTTTGGAATCGAGCTTGATGGCCGAGAGGTGATCTTCGAATATCATTTTCGAGTCGTGCAGCAGGCGACCGATTAGGGTGCTCTTGCCGTCATCGACGCTGCCGCAGGTGAGAAAACGCAGCAGCTCCTTGTTTTCGTGCTGTTCCAGGTAGCCCAGTATGTCTTGTTCTAGAAGAGAGCTGGATTCAATCATAACTATCTCTTTTTCAATCTGTGGTTGCGCCTGCAGGCGTCAACACCCTGTTATTTGGCTTTTTTAAAGGACGGGGGTCCGACTTAGAAGTAGCCTTCCATTTTTTTCTTTTCCATGGAGCCCGCCGAGTCGCTATCGATCACACGTCCCTGGCGCTCCGAGGTTTTGGTCAGCAGCATTTCCTGGATAATCTCCGGCAGGGTTTCCGCGTTGGACTCCACGGCCCCGGTCAGCGGGTAACACCCCAGCGTACGGAAGCGCACTTTTTTCATCTCCGGCTTTTCGTCTTCCTCCAACGGCATGCGCTCGTCGTCTACCATGATCAGCACGCCATCGCGTTCCACCACCGGGCGTTCTTTCGCGAGATAGAGGCTGGGGATCTGGATATTTTCCTTATAGATATACTGCCAGATATCCAGCTCGGTCCAGTTGGACAGGGGGAACACACGGATGCTCTCGCCCTGGTCGACAGCGCTGTTGTAGATATTCCACAACTCCGGGCGCTGGTTCTTGGGATCCCAGCGGTGGTTTTTGTCGCGAAAGGAGTAGACCCGCTCTTTGGCCCGCGACTTCTCCTCGTCGCGACGGGCGCCACCGAAGGCGGCATCGAACTTGTGGTGGTTGAGCGCCTGTTTCAACCCCTCGGTTTTCATCACGTCGGTGTGCTTCGCGCTGCCGTGGGTAAAGGGGTTGATATTCATCGCCAGTCCTTCGGGGTTGATATGTACCAGCAGGTCAAAACCGTATTCCTTGGCCATGCGATCGCGAAACTCGATCATCTCGTGAAATTTCCAGGTGGTATCCACGTGTAGCAGGGGGAAGGGAATCTTACCCGGGTGAAACGCCTTGCGCGCCAAGTGCAAGAGTACCGAAGAGTCCTTGCCCACAGAGTAGAGCATCACCGGGTGATCGAACTCCGCGGCCACTTCGCGAAAGATCTGGATGCTTTCGGCTTCCAGCAGTTTAAGGTGAGTAAGCGTTTTTCTGTCCATTGTGAAAACCTGTTTTTCGGATAATGTATAAATAATGGGATGGCTATGGGTGACCGATTACTGAATCAGGCCCAGTTCTCGCAACCGTTCGATGACCTGTTCGACCGCATCGGCCATGGTGAACTGGGAGGTGTCGATTCGCATTTCAGGGTTCTCCGGCGTTTCGTAGGGATCGTCGATACCGGTAAAGCCCTTTATCTTTCCCGCCCTCGCCATGGCATAAAGTCCTTTGCGGTCGCGCGCTTCACAGACTTCAATGGGTGTTGCCACGTGAATTTCGACAAATGCGCCAACCTCTTCAATCATGCTGCGAACTGTGCGCCTCGTCTCTGTATAGGGCGCGATGGGGGCGCAAACGGCGACACCGCCATTTTTGGTGATTTCGCTGGCCACGTAGCCGATGCGCTGGATATTGAGGTCGCGGTGCTCCTTGGAAAAGGTGAGCTCACTGGAGAGGTGCTTGCGCACGACATCGCCGTCGAGCAGGGAAATCTGGCGGCCTCCCAACTCACGCAGTTTGACCATGACGCCGTTGGCCAGGGTAGACTTGCCAGACCCCGACAGGCCGGTAAAGAAAAGGGTGAAACCCTGCTTGTGACGCGGCGGCAGGGTGCGATTCAGTTCCTCCACCACTTCCGGGAACGCGAACCACTCGGGAATTTCCTCGCCCTTGATCAGCTTTGTTTTCAGTTCGGCGCCGGAAAGATAGAGTCCCGCTTCACCAGAGAGGAGGTGGTGTTCTTCCACAAACTCCCCGCGGGTTTCCACATAGCGTAAAAATGGTGCTTTTAAAATCCGAATGTTGAGTTCGTTCTGGTATGAGGTAGCCAACTCCTGCGCATCAAGGGCACCATAGAAGAGCCCGCCGAGATTGTTGCGACCGGGACCGGCGTGATCGCGACCTACGATAAAATGACTAAACCCGTAGTTCTGGCGGATTATCGCCTGCCACAGTGCCTCTCGCGGTCCAGCCATACGCATGGCCAGGGGAAGAATTTCCAGTTCGACGCTGCCTGGCGGGAAGTGCGGCAAAATCTTTTCGTAGCAGCGCACCCGGCAGAAGTGATCGATATCGCCGGGTTTGGTTTTTCCGACCGCCGTGTGAATCACCAGGTTGGCCTGCTCCCTGGCCATCAGGCGCTTCATCATTATCACATGGGCTCTATGCACCGGGTTGCGGGTCTGGAAGGCAATGACCTTCTCCCAACCCAGTTCGGCGAAATGTTGGCGCAGCGCCAACGGCGATTTGCGGTACTGGGCAAAATCGTAGTGCAGCGGTGGTGTGACTCCGACCAGTTGGCCGCCCACATAGACCGGATGGGTGTTATTGAGTAGCTGGTTAACTCCGGGGTGGGAACAATCGGTGGTGCCGAACACCTGCTGCGCCTCCCGCTCCCGATCGGGGGTCCAGAGGTCGGTAACCGTCAGGTTGGCGATGACCACACCTTCGGGGTCGCGCAGGGTTATCTCCTCACCGATGGCGGTCTCATCGGCGAATGCCCGGGTGATATCCAACGTAATCGGCATCGGCCAGAGCGTGCCGTTGCCCAGGCGCATACCTTCCAGCACCGACTGATAATCACTCTCGGAGAGATAACCGGTCAACGGTGAGAAGGCGCCGTTGAGTAGCAACTCGATATCCAGCATTTGCTTTTCAGTCAAATCCCAAGAGCGATTGACTTTTGCCTTCTCTTTCTCCTGTTGCAGATTGTCACCGTCCGCGTAGAGATTGATCAGGGTTCCTCCATGCGCGCTGCTGGTATCCATAGTCCAGATTCCATTGGTTAATTATTGGGTTATCGGCGGAGTATAGCTGTTGTCGATGATTCGAAAAATCAGAATATTCAGGAATTGAGTATCGAAAAAACAGGATTTACTGGTTGTGTGCGGGCGGAGATCTTGGAACGACTTATTGAGCGCCTTCTTTACAGAGTTCTATCCACCAGTTTACGGCTTGGCTGACCGGGGCATGTTTGTGGGTGATGATATAGAAATGGCGATTGATTTCGCGGTTTTTTAGCGGCAGGGGGATCAATGCGCCCTGTTCGATTTCGTCGGCGATGGCGATGCGCGACAGACACCCGACCCCCAAGCCGGTTTTCACCGCGTTTTTAATGGCTTCGTTATGGGTGAGTTCCAGGCGGATGTCGAGATCGGGCAGGAGACCATGCATGGCGCGATCAAACGTTTGCCGGTGGGCGCTGCCGGGTTCCCTCACTATCCAGTGACAACCCAGAATATCCTTGTCAGAGAGCTGTTTCTTGCGCGCCAAGGGGTGGCTGGGGGCGCAAAAGGGGATCATGATATCGGCACACCACGGTTGCAGCAGCAGTTCATCATGGTGCAGCTCCGCTTCGATCAGCCCCACATCCACATCAAAGTTGAGTACCTTGGCGACAATCTCCGGGGTACTGGAAACAGTAATGTCCACATCGGCGGCGGGGTGCTCCTGCATATAGGTGGCCAGGTACTTAAAAGCCAGGTAGTTGCCAATGGTCAGGCTGGCCCCCACCCGCAGGTGTCCCTGTTCCTCGTGTTGCAGGAGCTCTCGTTCAAACTCCAGGGCATGGGCCATCAGCCCCTCGGCCTTGGTGCGGATGGCCGCACCCAGCGGATTTAAACGCAGACGTTTGGCGGTGCGATCGAAGAGCTGCATCTGGTAGCGGTTTTCAAACTCCTGCAGGGCCGCACTGGTGGCGGACTGGGACATGGAGAGCTGCTCCGCTGCCCGACTGATGCTCTGCTCCCTGGCAACGGCCAGGAACACTTCCAAATGACGCAGGGTGTATCTCATTTGAAACTCTTTTGAAGTGCTTTTGAAAATCTTTTGAAGCGCTTTATCTGGTTATCGATTTGGTCGATAAAGTGTAAGAGGATATTTCGATTTTATCGATAAATCAATACCGGGAAAAAGCGGGGCGTTGAAAAACGGGACTATATCGCCGAGGGGACTGTATCGTTCTGTTTTCTCTCGATTATCAGCCCCACGTCCCGCGATCCGCGTAGGGCGCCCGGCTTGCCGAGGCGCAGGCGGAGCCAGGGAATGGGAAACTCCTGTACGATCAGTTGGGCTACGGCTTCGGCCAGGGCTTCCACCAGTTGAAAGCGGCTGGCCTCCACGAAAGCGATAACCCGTTTGCAGACGGCCTTATAATCCAGGGCGTCGTTTATATCGTCCGTTGCGGCTGCCTTATGGATATCTGTCGCCATTTCCAGGTCGATGCTGACTGTCTGGCGAACGTTACGCTCCCAATCAAAAACGCCGATCACCGTTTCTATCTGAAGATCCTTAATGTAGATAATGTCCATCAATAACTCCTGACAAAGACACGATTGGCTGAGTTGGCGACAGGGCCGCCTGGTATCGGGTTAACTCCCGTTGCAGGGTTTGTCAGTCAATACCCTGATCCGCCGGCATGGGTTTATGTGACGGGGCGAAAGTGAATGAACGATCAATCTGCATGACCTTCCATGCATGACCTTCAGGTCAGTGACCTTCCCCCGTCAATGGCGATGACTTGACCATTAATATAGTCATTCTTTATCAAGTCAGCGACGGCGCTGGCGATATTGTCGGGGTCTCCCATCCGTTTCAGTGGTACTTTATCGAGGAACTGTTGCCGGGTGTTATCGCCGAGTTTGTCTGAGTGTTCCGGCCATATTATGGCGCCAGGTGCAATGCCATTGACTCTGATCGACGGTGCCAACTCCAGTGCCATGGACTTGGTTAACATAATGTTAGCCGCTTTTGCCATGCAATAGAGGGTATGATTTTTCAGCGGGCGGCTGGCATAAATGTCGGCGATATTAATAACGTTCCCGCGTTGTTTTCGCAGCGCCGGTGCCAAAGACTGGATGAGAAAAAACGGCGCTTTTGCATTGCTGGCAAAAAGATCATCCCAGTCATCAACGTTGGCGCTACCCAGGGGAGTTGGATAAAAATTGGAAGCGTTGTTAATAAGAATGTCGAGTTGCCCAAATGCGGAAGCCGCCAGTGACGCCAGTTCATTGATGGCGGCAGGATCTTTCAGATCTGCCGCTATGGTCCGGGCGGAGTCCGGCCGGGTGCTATTGAGTTCCTGGCACAAGTTGTCGGCTTCGGCCCGGGATTGGCAATAGTGGATAAGCACGCGATAACCTTGTCGATGCAGGTGCCGGGTAATGGCAGCGCCAATACGACGGGCACCACCAGTAATGAGTGCAACGGGTTGATTGTTAATGATGGGACTTACCTCCACATTAATGTCGTGTAGCGATTACGGACCTTCCCCGGCACGCCGGTTCTATTATTATCGTCATCACACCTTGAGTCTATAACGGGGATAAACCTTCACCGGCATCTGCGCTTATCGATTGACCGCCACTGCTGCGTTGCGGACCGAAGCCTACCTATCATACCTGCGTCAATATCAGCTTGAAGGCGTACCAGGATCAGAATAATAAAAGCCCGCTCCGGGTGAATTTCCCGCCCTCATCCGTTTAGTGGATATTAGCCATACTGATTCTCCACTACGCTATAGCGTTTAATAAAAACATAGCGCGAGGAGAAACCATGCCCAGAATACTGTTAACCCTGTTTTGCCTGCTGCTGAGTATGGAAACCCTGGCGGGGGGCGATCAGCGTCCGAATATTCTCCTGGTTGTGGTGGACGACGTGGGTTTCACCGATCTGGGTGCTTTCGGCGGTGAAATCGAAACCCCCAATCTCGACGCACTGGCCATGGGGGGGATGCGGCTGACCAATTTTTACGCGGCCCCCACCTGTTCGCCTACCCGCGCCATGCTCCTGACCGGGGCTGACAACCACCTGGTGGGGCTCGGCAATATGCACGAGGAACTGTCCCCCAACCAAAAGGGCAAACCCGGTTACGAAGGTTACTTGAATACCCGCGCCGCCAATCTTGCCGAGGTATTAAAAAATGCTGGCTACAACACCTATATGACCGGCAAGTGGCACCTGGGGCTGGCGGAGGATCAAAGCCCCAAGGCCCGTGGCTTCGACCGCTCTTTCGCGTTGTTGAATGGTGGCGGGGGACACTTTGACAACCTGGGGTTGTTCGGCCGACCCGCGGCTTATCGGGAGGACGGTAAACCGGTCCAATTGCCGGACGACTTCTATTCCACCCGCTTTTTCACCGAGCGGATGATGGCGTATCTCGACGCGGATCGTGAAGACGGTGACCCCTTCTTCGCCTATTTGGCCTACAGCGCCGTGCATTGGCCTCTGCAGGCACCCGAGGCGTCCATCAAAAAATACCAGGGGCGTTATCTGCAGGGCTACGACCAATTGAACCAACAACGTATCGCCGGGGCCATCGCCAAGGGGGTAATACCGGCCGATGCCAAGCCCGTGCCACGTCTTCAAGGCGAGCCGGCCTGGACAGCGTTGAGTGATGAGCAACGCCGGGTTGAAGCGCGCAAGATGGAAATCTACGCTGCCATGCTCGACGACGTGGATACCTATGTCGGCAAGCTGCTCCACTATCTCAAGTCCACCGGCCAATACGACAATACGATTATCTTCTTTATGTCCGACAACGGCGCCGAAGGGCACGATTTGGCCCATGGCCTGAACGAGCTGATTCCCTGGGTGGCAAAGTGTTGTGACAACAGTTACAGGAACATGGGCAAACCCGACTCCTATCTGCTGGCCGGCCCCAACTGGGCCAGGGCCAGTGTCGGGCCGGGCAAGTACTACAAGGGTTTCACCACTGAGGGTGGCATCAAGGTGCCGGCCTTTCTCAGTTATCCTCGATTGACCGGTAAACAGCCGCTGTCCAGGCGTTTCAGCTCGGTCAAGGACGTCATGCCCACGTTGCTGGAGCTGGCCGGGGTGCCTGCCCCCCGGGAGCAGTTTGCCGGGCGCCGGATCCTGCCCATCACAGGACAGTCTTTCTTAAACCCCGGACCTGAAGGCCCCGTGGATATGGGGTGGGAGTTAATGGGCAAGCGGGGATATCGGTACGGTGACTGGAAGGCGGTACACCTACCGGTACCATACGGCAACGGACACTGGCAGCTTTTCAATCTGGCAGAGGACCCGGGGGAGCAACGGGATATGGCGACGCTACGCCCCCAAAAACTGCGGGAATTGGTTAGCCGTTGGCAGCACTATGCCGAGGAAAATGGTGTCATTTTGCCTGACTGGGTCAGCGGTTATTAAAAGTAAATCATATGAAACATGGAATTCTTTATTGCATTTCTTCATAAAAAGGTAACATGTTAACTATGCTCATCAATCTAGATGATGTTGGATGGCGCGGGGTGGGTGTAACTTTTACCCTGCTAGGAGTAACAAAAATACGACTAGGAGTTAGTGGGGCGCTTGGTGCTTTTACCCCTACAACACAACGCTATTCAGGAGAGAGAAATGTCACTGATTTCAAAAAATCTGATTTCAAAAAATAAAGGCAAGCTGACTTTAGCCTGCGCCGTTCGCGGTACGATCGCCGCTTCGCTTTTGTCCACCGCCGCAGCGACCCAGGCTGCTGTACTGGAAGAAGTTGTAGTTACGGCTCAAAAACGTGAACAGAGCCTGCAGGATGTGGGTATTTCGGTATCCGCCTTCTCCGGCGACCAGATGAAGGCGCTGGGCGTGACCAACACCGTTGAGATCACCCAGCAGGTACCGGGTTTACAGGTCAATACCTGGTCGCCCACGCTAACGACCTTTAATCTGCGCGGCGTATCCCAGAATAACTTTACCGACAACCTGGAAGCTCCGGTGGCCGTATACAGCGATGACGTCTATATCGGCAGTATGAATGCCATCAGCGGCCAGTTGTTCGATGTCGAGCGCGTGGAAGTGTTGCGCGGCCCCCAGGGTACGCTCTTTGGTCGCAACGCCACGGGTGGGTTGATTCACTACCTCAGCCGCGATGCCTCCGAAGCAGAACTTAACGGTTATCTGGAAGCGTCGGTTTCTGAATACAATACCCGATACCTCGAGGGTGCCGTTGGTGGATCTTTGAGCGAGAGTGTGCGCGGTCGTCTGTCGGCACGATGGGAAGAGGGTGACGGCTACGTGGAGGCCACCATTCCGGGCGTTCGTGATCTGGGTGGTAAGGACGGTTACGCTGTGCGCGGCACTCTGCAGGTGGATTTCACCGATAACCTGAGCGGTGACTTTACGATCAAGTACAGCGAAGACAATGACGTACCCACCGGCGGCTATGTGGTTTTCTCCCAAGGTGGCGATGCCGTGGATCCGATCACCGGCCTGGGGGTGCGCGACGGTACCAACGTTCGCCCGTTCGAGCACGACTCGGAATACCAGGGTAGCTTCGATCGCGATGCCACCAGTGTGACCGCCAAATTTACCGCTGATCTCGCAGGCGATATGGAGTTTGTCTCCATCACCAACTATACCGAATTGGACAAATTCTACACCGAGGATGGCGATGCCTTTCCGGTGCTGGCGGTGAATTTCACCACCATCGCCGATTATGAACAGATCTCCCAGGAATTTCGCCTGTCCGGTGAAGGCGAGGCCAGCCGTTGGCAGGTGGGCGCCTATTACCTGAAAATGGACAATATCAACCAGTCTATTACCGAGGGGATTCCCGGTACCATCGGCGCCTGCTTTGGCGGCTTGATCCCGTTGCCCAATGTGCCCGACGCCACCTGTTTTGACTATGCACCGGGCGGTGTGGGAGCGCCGGCGGATGTCGCCATTCCGGACGGCTCGGCCAATACCCAGGATGTGGATCTGGAGTCTACCAACTGGTCTGTGTTCGGTCAGTACGAGCGTGACCTGTCCGACGAATTGACCTTGATTCTGGGCTATCGCTGGTCCGAAGACGACAAGGAAATTATCTTTACCAATACCTATTCCAACAATGTCAATGTCACCACCCCGGTTGAGACTTTCAACGCGGCCACGTCTCTGGATGAGGCCGGTCTTGGCGATAATGACGAAATCGATTACGGCGACTTTGCCGCCCGTATCCAGCTGGACTGGCAGATGACTGGAGATACGCTCCTGTTCGCCTCCTACAATCGCGGTATCAAAGGTGGCAACTGGTCTGTCAATGCTGACGTCACCCCGGCCAATTTCCGTCACGATGAGGAAACCCTGCACGCCTACGAAGTGGGTGTGAAAACAGCCATTGGTGATATCGCCCGCGTGAACGCAACGGCGTTTTATTACGACTATGAGGATTACCAGGCTTTCTCTCTGACGGGATTGACCCCCCAGGTGAGTAACAGCGACGCGGAAGTCAAGGGGGGCGAAATCGAGCTGTTCCTGACACCCAACGAACACTGGGATTTCCTGGTCGGTGCTTCCTTTATCGATTCGGAAGTGGATGAAGTCTTCGACGCCAACAACGGTATTATTACCGACAATGAGTTGCCCAATGCCCCCGGTTACAGTCTCAACTTCCTGGGCCGCTATAACTGGGACGTCCTTGGCGGCAATATGGCGGCACAGCTTGACGGTGTGGCCAACGACGATCAGTTCCTGGAAGTGACCAACGCCGATGTTTCCGCCGAAGATGCCTACTCGGTGTGGAACGCCAGCTTGTCCTACGCCGCTGAGGACGAAAGCTGGAAAATCACCGCCTGGGTGAAAAATCTCACCGACGAGGAATACCGCATCTACAACCTCGACCTGGGCACATTGGGGGCAACCTCATTTTATGCACCACCGAGGATCTATGGCCTGACTGCCAACTACAGCTGGTAAGTCTGGCTGTAACACAAAAAAACCCCCGGTTATGGCCGGGGTTTTTTGTGGTCATTCAGCCGGAGGAGTTAATCGTTTTAGACGATATAAAATCGTTACTGGGCACTCTATCGTGGGAAGCGTATTTCATCGTGGAAACCGTATTCCGCAATTTAAAACCGCTGAGCAGGTGTAAATAAATGAACAATTACGAGGCCATTATCGGTGGCCGCAAAGTCGATGCAGAGCAGCATATCGATGTGATCAACCCGGCTACCGAAGAGTTGCTGGGTACCTGTCCCGAATGTACCGAGGAACAGTTGGAAATGGCAGTGGCTGCGGCCCAAAAAGCCTTTAAAACCTGGTCGAAAACCAGCGATCAGACGCGCATCGATGCACTCAATGCCATGGCTGACTTTGTAGAAGCCAATGCCGAAGAGTTGGCCCGGCTACTGACCCAGGAACAGGGCAAACCGTTAAAAGGGTTGGGTGCCGAATTTGAGATTCAAGGCTGTATCGGCTGGTTGCGTGCCACCGCCGGCATGTCACTGCCGGTCAAAACGCTGGAAGACAGCGATGAGCGCCAGGCCCTGTTACTGCGCAAACCGGTGGGCGTGGTGGCCTCAATAACACCCTGGAACTGGCCGCTGATGATTGCCATCTGGCATTTGGCGCCGGCGATTCGGACCGGTTGCACCGTGGTCGTCAAGCCCGCGTCCAACACACCGCTCAGTACTTTGCGGTTGGTGGAAATTTTAAATGAAGCCCTGCCCGCCGGGGTTCTTAATGTGATCACTGGCGATGTGGGTCACAAGCTGCCCGGCCATCCGGGTATCGACAAAGTGGTGTTTACCGGTTCTTCGCCGGTAGGACGCAAGGTGATGGCCAACGCTGCCGACGGCTTGAAGCGCTTGACCCTGGAATTGGGCGGTAACGACGCCGGTATTGTATTGCCCGATGCCAATGTTGCCGAAATGGCCGAGGGCATATTCTGGGGGGCCTTTATCAATGGCGGCCAGACCTGCGCGGCGCTCAAGCGTCTCTATGTGCACGAGTCGAAATACGAGGAAGTCTGTGCCGCCCTGACCGACATTGCCACACAAATGCCGATGGGTAACGGTCTGGATGAAAACAATGTCTTTGGCCCACTACAGAACAAGAAACAGTTCAATCTGGTGGCCGAACTGGTGGAGGATGCCCGCTCCCGCGGCGGCCGCGTGCTCTGTGGTGGTGAACCGCTGGCGGGCAAGGGGTTTTTCTACCCCCTGACCCTGGTGGCGGATGTGATCGATGGCATGCGCCTGGTGGATGAGGAGCAGTTTGGACCGGCACTGCCGATTATCAAATACGCGGATATTGACGAAGTGATCGAGCGGGCCAACGCCTCTGAGTATGGCTTGGGCGGGTCGGTGTGGTCCACGGATATCGAGCAGGCCAAAACCGTCGCCGCGCAGATTGAAAGTGGCAGCGTTTGGATTAATGGTCACGGCCAGGTATTACCCCATGTGCCTTTTGGTGGCGTAAAGAGTTCCGGAATCGGCGTGGAATTTGGCATTGAAGGCCTGGAGGAGTACACCACCACCCAGTCCATGCATATTCCCAAATAAGCACTTTCGAATTTAGTCCCGGATATAAAAAAGCGGAGAAATACCATGACAGAATATTCCAAGGATTTTTGGCATCCGATGCTGCACCCCAATGAAATGAAGCAGCGTGAGCCGATACATATCGTCAGCGGTGACGGCGTCTACATCAAAGATGATAAAGGCCAGGAACTGCTCGATGGCGTTGCCGGTTTGTGGTGCGTCAACGTCGGCCATAATCGTCCGGAAATGAAACAGGCGATTATGAAACAGCTGGACGAGCTGGAATATTTCCAGTTGTTCGATGGCATTTCCCACCCCCGAGCCACCGAAATGGCCGCCAGACTGGTGGGCATGACTCAGCAGGAGAATATGAAACGTGCATTCTTTACATCCGGTGGTTCGGATTCCGTGGAGACCGCACTGAAGCTGGCTCGCCAGTATCATATTCTTAACGGCGAGGCGGGTCGCAAGAAGTTTATTTCCCTGAAAAACGCTTACCATGGCGTGCACTTCGGCGGCGCTTCCGTCAACGGACTCAATGTTTTCCGCCGCAACTACGAACCGCTGCTGAACGGTACCATCCATGTGGATGCCCCCTGGCGCTACCGCAACCCCTGGAATTGCGAAGACCCTGAGCAGCTGGCCCAGTATTGTGCCGATCAACTGGCGCGCGAGATCGAACACCAGATGCCGGATACGGTGGCCGCCTTTATCGCCGAGCCGGTGATGGGGGCCGGCGGTGTGATCGTGCCACCGGCAAGCTACTGGCCAAAAGTGCGTGAAGTCTGTGACAAGTACGGGGTACTCCTGATTGCCGACGAAGTGGTTACCGGCTTTGGTCGCTCCGGTAGCATGTTTGGTAGCCGCGGTTGGGGAGTGGCACCGGATATGATGTGCCTGGCAAAAGGCATCTCCGCCGGGTATATCCCCCTGGGTGCCGTGATGATCAACGAGCGTATGGAGCAGGCCTGGGACGCCAACGCTGACTTTGACGGTGTGATCATGACCGGCTACACCTATTCCGGCCACCCGGTAGCCTGCGCCGCCGGACTGGCAGCACTGGATATCGTCGAAAAAGAAAACCTGCCGGAGAACGCCAAGGTGCAGGGGGAATACCTGCTCAATCAGCTCCAATCCCTGGTGGACAAGTTCAGCTCAGTGGGAGAGGTTCGCGGCAAGGGTTTGATGATCGCCATTGATCTTGTGACCGACAAGCAGACCCGAGAACCTATCAACCCCGAAAGCGGCTTTGCCAATCAGGTGGCCGCAGTTGCACGCGCCGAGGGCGTATTGGTACGGCCTGTGGGCACCAAGATAATACTGTCGCCGCCACTGGTGTATCAGCAGCAGCACTGCGATCAGCTGGCACAGGCATTGGATAAGGCCTTTAGCGAAGTCGATCGGTAAAAAAAAGCCACTTCCGCCGCCGCGGAAGTGGCTTTTTTTTATACTAACGCTAACCCGAATTAGAAAACTATAATAAATCGCATACTCAGAGAGGAAATCCATGTCTGACTCAGTCTCCGGTTATTGGGGGTCCCGCGGTACCCTGATCGATGTCAATACGGTCAAGTCCATCCTCGCCGTTGTGGTACTGGCGGTGATCGGACCCTGTATGTTTATTCTGCAGCCCGCTTATGTGCAGGGTCTGGTGGAGTATATGCAGTTTTCCGAGGAACAGGCGGGCCTGATTGCATCGGCCGAAATGTTTGGCTTGGCCACCATGGCCATCGCCGTGAATTTCATCATGGGGCGGGTAAACTGGCGCTTGTTGTGTGGCGCCCTCCTGGGTATCTCTGCCCTGGGAAATTTTTTATCGGTATTATTAACCGACGCTGCTTCGTTAATGGCCATACGTTTTTTTACCGGCCTCGGCTCCGGCGGTGTGATTGCCATTACCTTTACCATGATGGGGCTGACGGAAAGGGCAGAGCGCAATATGGGGTATATTGTTGCGGGGGTGCTTACTTATGGCGCGCTTGGATTATTGGCGATGCCGACAGCGTTTCGTCTGGTAGGGGTTGAAGGCGTATTAATTTTCTTCGGACTATTTTGCGCCTGCGGATTTTTCTTTCTCGGCCACTTGCCCTGTTCCCATCAAGCGCACGAGGAAGTGGTCAGCCGCGGTGATGCTTACCCCTTGTCCACCAAGCTATTGGCGTTGTCCGGGGTTTTGCTCTATAACCTGGCGATTGGTATCGTTTGGGTATATATGTTCCTGGTGGGTGTCGAAGCCGGTATCAGTGAGCAGAACGTCGCCAATGCCCTGACTGTGTCACAGTTTCTGGGAATAGCCGGGGCGATGAAAGCCGTTATTTTTGAGGTGCGTTTCGGCCGCCTGTTACCTCTTATGGTGGGTATAGTCGGGGGTGCTTTTGGTATTGCCTTGTTGCTGGATACGCCCACGGCAATGCTCTATACCGCCGGCGTT
The DNA here is from genome assembly GCA_050290225.1 of Cellvibrionaceae bacterium. Classification (GTDB taxonomy): domain Bacteria; phylum Pseudomonadota; class Gammaproteobacteria; order Pseudomonadales; family Cellvibrionaceae; genus JBNKHG01. The sequence continues at coordinate 15,399 of JBNKHG010000060.1, read as the reverse complement.
TGTATTTTCAATTTTCTCTGGAACCTGAGCATGCCTTACCTGATGGCGGCACTGGCCAACTTCGATGCCAAAGGCAGAGTGGTTTCCATCGGCGTCGCCCTGCAGATGATCGGTTACGCGGTAGGGCCTGCTATCGCTGCGCTGTTACTGGGGGTTGGTGGTTATGACCTGATTAACAGCATTGCCATCGGATTGTTTATCGTGTCGGCTATCCTGTGGGTGCCGGGGCTTAGGGCACAAGCCCGCAGGGATCTGACAACCGGTATCAACTCCCTGGCTTAAGCCGAGCGACCCGCCGGTCGTTTGCCGTCAATCAGTGCGTCAGTTCCCGCAAAATTTTTGCGATCAATTCGCTGGTCGAATGTACATCCACCTTCTTGTAAATATGTTGGAGGTGGGTGCGCAGTGTCGGCAGGCTCATATCCAAATGCCTGACCATGGTTTTGTTATCGGCGCCGGTAAGGGCGTACTCCAAAACATCCAGTTCGCGATTGGTCAGATCATAGGTTTCGCGTACATACTCCCGCTCTGACATTCGCGCGGGGCGGTAGATGCTATTGAGCGAGTACTCCAGAAACGGCTGGATCTTGCGCAGTGTATCCAGTTCCTCGGTATTGAATTCCGGCATGGATTCATCCCGCAGCACGGTGAGAATCGCGATAATCTTGCCGTGGTTGCGGAAGAAAGTGTCCGCCACATGGACGTAGCCATGGGGCTTGATAAAGTCCTGGTAAAAGATGGTTTTCAACCAGTTCTTGTGTGGCATGACCGTATTGCTACTGATTACGGTCTCGTCGGATTTTTCAAAGTTTGAAGGGTGCATAGGGTCCAGCTGTTCCAATCCCTGGTGATACTCTTCCTCCATCTTGCTTTCCACATTCAGGCCCACAAAACCCTTTTTGTGCATATGGGGATCGGTAATCAGAAAACGTGCTGCTTTGATATCAAGCAGCTTTTGTACCAATGCAATACACTGGTTCTGAAATTCGTTGGGAAATTCCACCGGGCCTCCAGGTTTTGATCGCTGGTTGATTCTAGCATGCATAGTGGCAATGCTCGAAGGGTTAAGCGAACCGAATGCCCGGGACTTCCGTGTGCCGGGCGAGAGGAGGGCTATTGTGCGATTAGTTGACTGGTTGTGTGGCGGAGGTTTCCTGTAGCTGCAAAAGTGCCGGCACTGCAATGCTAGGGCGCGTTACGATGCGGGAGGTATTTGTCCGGTGATATTCGAAGGTGAAATCCCCCGATAGCCTTCAATATCTCAATCACTCAACAACAGTTGAATATATTGACTGATGGCCCGTCGCAGGCTGGCTTCATTGAGGTAGGCGGCGATATCATTGATAACGTGTTTCAATTCGAGGGGCATGCCTTCAATTTTTCTGTCGACCCTTACCACATGGTAGCCGTACCGACTTTCCACCGGTGTCGAACAGAGTCCGAGCTCCAGAGACAGCACCTGGCGTTCGAATTCCGGTGTTGTCTGGCCTTTGCTGATTTGACCGAGGCTACCACCCACTTTCCTGGAAGGGCAGGCGGAGTGTTCGCTGGCGAGTGCCGCAAACTGATGTGGATTTTCCTGCAGTCGTGCAATCAACTGTTCTGCACTTTCTTTCGCCTGTTGGCGTTGTTCCAGGTCCCGGGGGTTGCCGGCAAGCAGAATGTGGCTGGCTTCAATAAGTTGGCCGGATGTGAATTTCTCGCGGTTGGCCTCGAAGTAGCGTCTGCAGTCCTCTTCACTGGCCCTTGGGGTGTGCACCTCCCGTTCGATCAGTAGCCGGGTCAGGGCCTCGTCCTCCGACTCGTGGTCCTGCGCATGGATCTCGCCCTTTTTCAATTCGGTGTCCAGGCCGAGGGTATGGGCGCGCTGTATCAAGGCCTGCTTTACCAACAGCGCCTCAATGGCCGCATCCATGGCGGCTTCCGCCGTGGCGGCAGGGTGGTACTGGATTTCCCGGGAGATCATCTCTGGGGTAATTTCAGTGTCATTAATGGTGATGGTGGGAATATCCGGATGTTTTTCCTCATTGGGGGTGGAAATGGGGCAGGACATAATGGCCTTTTCTCCTGTGCGCGTTAGCGGTTTTATTCGTTTACAACGGTTTTTTTGTCATAGCGATAATCCGATATCGCGGAATATCGCTATGACAGTGACAGGCGATTAAAAACCTTTTTGTCGCACAATCTGGTAGTTGCGTCCCAGGTACTTGAAGGGCGCGGCAATACCGCTGGCAATATGCACCAGGCGGGTGAAAGGAAAGACCACAAACAGGCTCACCCCAAGGAACACGTGTAGCTTGTACACCAGACCCACGCCAGCGATGGATTCAGCAGCCTGCAGCGGTTGCAGGGTGACGAGACTCTGGGCCCAGTTGGCGAGCATCACCATCACCGAACCGTCCAGGTGGTGAGTGGAGGCGACAATGGTGGATAGACCCAGGATCAGCTGCGCATAGAGCATAAACAATACCACCAGATCGGATTTTGCCGTGCTGGCTTTAACCCGCGGATCCGTGAGGCGGCGGTAAATCAGCAGGCTAAGGCCGATAAAGCAGAGCACGCCGAAGACGCCACCGGAAATCATGGCCAGCAACTGCTTGTTTGCAGTGCTGATAAAGTGATGGTAAATCGCCTCGGGCATTAGCAGGCCGACAAAGTGGCCGGCGAGGATAAACAATACGCCGACATGGAAGAGGTTGCTTGCCAGGCGCATGCCTTTGCTGCTGAGCATCTGGCTGGAACTGGCCTTCCAGGTGTACTGCTCGCGATCGAGACGGATCCAGCTACCGACCACGCAGATCAGTAAGGCGAGGTAGGGATAGATCCCAAACAGCATGGTGTTAGTGTAATTCATCGTTCACCCCATTTGACTGTTAGGCGACTGTTGTCGCGGAGTTTTCACCGACCCAATGCAATGGTGCACTGGTCGTATGCGGTTGGGTATGCAACTGGGTATGCAACTGGGTATTGGCGGCCGCGATTACGGCGGCGTCCGGTGCATTGGCCGGCCTCGAACCCGGGCAGGCTTTGTGAGCATCGCCGGCACCGAAAGTGACGGCTTCCTCTTCCCAGATTTTATCCAGCGCCTCAGGGGAGTCGTCCCGCTCCTCATTCGCTGCCACCGCCTGTAATGCCTCGACATTGACCCGGGAGCCGCTGATCATCAACAGGGCGTCGAACAGGCACGCGTAAGTGGAATCCCGCTCGCGCAGGCGCGCCGATAGCATCCCGAGGATATGGCTGATGTCCGCCAGTCCCTCCCGGGCTTCCAGGTCCTGGCGCAGGGCCAGGAATTCCAGGTACAGGGGGATAAAGTCCGGCAGTTCGTGGGCCGAGAGCTGCAAGCCCGCGTCCTGGTATTGGTCCATCAGGTCCACCATGGCCTGACCGCGGTCGCGGGATTCGCCATGCACATGCTCGAACAGCAGCAGTGACAGCGATCGGCCGCGGTCGAAAAGCCCGGTGTAGGTTTCCTGGGCGTCCAACAGATCGCCGCTGTAGATCTCCTGTAACAGGACCTGCAGGTGCGCGCGCATACTCGGGGAGATTTCCCGAGCCCCGGCGATGACGGCATCCAGCTCCGCCAGGTGCGGTTGCAGTTCGGCCGACGGGTAATCCATCAGTCGTGAAATGACTTTCAATATATCCACGCTTACTCCTCCCACACCTGAACAGTGTCGATAATGTCGCGACGGGTGGTTTTCCTGGCGCCGAACATATTGATATCGCTTTCGCCCGTAGAACAACCGTTGCCGAAACTGAAACCGCAACCGCCGCGTTCGGCGAAGGCCTCGCTCATGGCTTCCTCGCGGTGGGCGGAGGGAATGACATAACGGTCTTCATAGTTCGCGATGGCGAGATAGCGGTACATGTCTTCTGCCTGTTGCTTGCTCAGGCCCACATCGTAAAGCACTTCCAGGTCGTCCTCGCCGAGCACATTCTGGGCGCGTTTATAAGCGCGCATGGCGAGCAGACGTTTCAGTGCCAGCAGCACCGGCTGTTCATCCCCGGCAGTGAGCAGGTTGGCCAGATACTTGACCGGGATGCGCAGGGACTCCACATCCGGAATTACACCGTTCATGCCAACATGTCCGGCCTCGGCGGCATGCTGAATGGGTGATAGCGGGGGTACGTACCAGACCATGGGCAGGGTGCGATACTCCGGGTGCAGGGGCAGCGCCAGTTTCCAGTCCATGGCCAGCTTGTACACCGGCGACTGCTGTGCGGCGTCTATCACCGACTGTGGTACACCGTCCTTGCGGGCCTGCTCAATCACTGCGGGGTCGTTGGGATCGAGGAAGATCTCCAACTGCTTTTCGTAGAGATCTTTTTCATTCGGCGTGCTTGCCACCTCCTGGATCTTGTCGGCATCGTAGAGCAGCACACCCAAATAGCGGATGCGGCCGACACAGGTTTCCGAACACACGGTGGGCATGCCGGATTCGATCCGCGGGTAACAGAAGATGCACTTCTCGGATTTGCCGGACTTCCAATTGAAGTAGATCTTCTTGTAGGGACAGCCGGACACGCACATGCGCCAGCCGCGGCACTTCTCCTGATCGATCAGTACGATACCGTCTTCCTCGCGCTTGTAGATGGCGCCGCTCGGGCAAGACGCCGCACAAGCAGGGTTCAGGCAGTGTTCGCACAGGCGCGGCAGGTACATCATAAAGGTGTTTTCGAACTCGCCGTAAATCTCTTTCTGGACGTTGTCGAAGTTTTTGTCCTTGCTGCGCTTTTCGAACTCGGTACCGAGAATCTCCTCCCAGTTGGGACCCCATTCGATTTTTTGCATACGCTGGCCGCTCACCAGCGAGCGCGGTCGGGCGGTGGGCTGGTGCTTGGATTCCGGCGCCGTATGCAAGTGCTGGTAATCAAAATCGAAGGGCTCGTAGTAGTCGTCGATTTCCGGCAGGTCCGGGTTGGCGAAAATGTTCGCCAGGACACGGAACTTGCCCCCGATGCGTGGATTGATGGAACCGTCGCTGTTGCGCACCCAGCCGCCTTTCCACTTGTCCTGGTTTTCCCATTCCTTCGGGTAGCCGATACCGGGTTTGGTTTCGACATTGTTGAACCAGGCGTACTCCATGCCCTCGCGGGAAGTCCATACGTTTTTACAGGTAATAGAGCAGGTGTGACAACCGATACACTTGTCGAGGTTCAGCACCATGCCCACTTGAGAACGAATTTTCATGAGTGTAACTCTCCCTCGTCAACAACAGGTCGTTGGTGTTTTACAGATGGGTGCCGGGCACCATGCGCAATCTTTGGAGAACGAATAATCATGGTGGTATCCCCTTAAACTTCAGTCGGCAGCGGCTGGGGCAGGGCGTCGCCGCCGAGACCGCCGTGTTCCGGTTCATCGAGCCAGTCGACCTTGGCCATCTTGCGTACCACCACCATTTCGTCGCGGTTGCACCCCACGGTGCCGTAGTAGTTAAAGCCGTAGGACTGCTGGGCGTAACCGCCGATCATATGGGTCGGTTTCATCACCACCCGGGTGACCGAATTGTGGTGGCCGCCGCGGGTACCGGTGGTTTCCGCGCCGGGCACGTTTACGATCCGTTCCTGGGCGTGGTACATCATGGTCATACCCTCGTTAACCCGTTGGCTGACCACCGCACGACAGGCGATGGCGCCGTTGGCGTTGAACACTTCCACCCAGTCGTTGTCCTCAATGCCGACGGCTTTGGCGTCGACTTCGGACATCCAGATAATGGGGCCGCCGCGACTGAGGGTCAGCATTAACAGGTTGTCGGAATAGGTGCTGTGAATTCCCCACTTCTGGTGCGGGGTGATCCAGTTCAGCACGATCTCCTTGTTGCCATTGGGTTTGGCGTCCTTGAGCATATCGGTGGTCTTGGTCCGTATGGGTGGACGATAGGCCATCATCTGTTCGCCGAACGCCTGCATCCACTTGTGGTCCTGGTAGAACTGTTGACGACCGGTGATCGTGCGCCACGGGATCAGTTCGTGCACGTTGGTGTAGCCGGCGTTATAGCTCACATGTTCATCCTCCAGACCGGACCAGGTCGGTGAGGAAATAATCTTTCGCGGCTGTGCCTGTACGTCGCGGAAGCGGATCTTCTCCTCGTGCTTGGGTTCGGCCAGGTGCTTGTGATCGCGGCCGGTGATTTTACCCAGGGCGTCCCAGGCTTTTACCGCCACATTGCCGTTGGTTTCGGGGGCCAGGGTCAACACCACTTCGGCCGCGTCGATGGCCGTTTCAATGCGGGGTTGCCCATGACTGATACCCTCTTCGGTCACCGTGTGGTTGAGTTGACGCAGCAGCTTCACTTCCTCCTCGGTTTTCCAGGCGATGCCCTTACCGCCGTTGCCGGCGTTTTCAAGCAACGGGCCGAGGGAGGTGAACTTCTTGTAGGTGTTGGGGTAATCCCGTTCCACCACCATCATATTGGGGGCGGTCTTGCCGGGGATCAGGTCGCACTCACCGTGCTTCCAGTCTTTCACCTCGAAGGGCTGTGCCAGTTCTCCTGGGGTGTCGTGCAACATGGGTACAGTGACCAGGTCCTTCTCTTTCCCCAGATTGTTTTCATAGGCTGCGACTTCGGAGAAGGCCTTGGCGATGCCCTTGTAGATATCCCAGTCGGAGCGCGCTTCCCAGGCGGGATCGGCCGCTTTCGACAGCGGGTGGATAAAAGGGTGCATATCCGAAGTATTCAGATCGTCCTTCTCGTACCAGGTGGCGGTCGGCAACACGATATCGGAATACAGGCAGGTGGAGGACATGCGAAAGTCGAGGGTGGTTACCAGGTCCAGTTTGCCTTCGGCGCCCTGCTGCTGGAATTCCACTTCCTCGGGAATCAAGTCGCTGCCGCGGGCGGCGTTATCTTCATTCTGTACGCCGTTCTTGGTGCCCAGCAGGTACTTGAGCATATACTCGTGACCCTTGCCGGATGAACCGAGCAGGTTGGAGCGCCAGATAAACATATTGCGGGGAAAGTTCGCGGGATTGTCCGGTTGCTCGCAGGCGAAACGAATGTCGCCACTCTTGAGTTTTTCCACCGCGTAGGCTTTCGGGTCCATACCGGCGGCTTCGGCCTGCCGAGTCAGTTCCAGTGGGTTTATATTGAGTTGCGGTGCACTCGGCAACCAACCCATGCGCTCGGACCTGATGTTGTAGTCGAGCATATGGCGTTGCATCTCGTCTTTGTTGGCCAGCGGGGAGGCCACTTCGTGCAGGTCCACCTTCTCGTGACGCCACTGGGATGAGTGGTTGTAGAAGAATGAGGTGGAATTCATATGGCGCGGTGGTTTGGCCCAGTCGAGTCCGAAGGCCAGCGGTAACCAGCCGGTTTGCGGACGCAGCTTTTCCTGTCCCACGTAGTGCGCCCAACCGCCACCGGACTGGCCGACGCAGCCGCACATGATCAGCATATTGATCAGGCCGCGATAGTTCATGTCCATGTGATACCAGTGATTCATGGCGGCGCCAACGATCACCATGGACTTGCCCCGGGTCTTATCGGCGTTATCGGCAAATTCGCGGGCCACCTGGATCACTTTCTCGCGGGAAACGCCGGTGATTTTCTCCTGCCATGCAGGCGTGTAGGGCATGTCCTCGTCGTAACTGGTGGCGACATTGCCGCCGCCGAGACCCCGGTCGAGACCGTAGTTGGCCATGGTCAGGTCGTACACAGTGGCCACCTTGACCTTGCGGCCGTCGGCCAGTGTCAGGTCGCGGGCGGGAACGTTGCGCGCCTGAACCATTTCCTGATCACAGCCGTTCCAGAAGTCGTTGCTCTGGTCGGCAGCGAAATGGGGGAAGGCCACCGGCACTGCTTTCTTCGGGCCATCGATCAAAGAGAGCTGCAGCTTGGTCTCTTTGCCCTCTTTTCCTTCGCGCTCTTCGATATTCCACTTGCCGACGCCCTTGTCGTTCTCGCCCCAGCGATAGCCGATGGAACCCTGCGGCGAAACCAGATCTCCGGAGCGTTCGTCGAAGGCGAGGGTTTTCCACTCAGGGTTGTTGTCCTGGCCTAGGTTGCCTTCAATATCCGAAGCGCGTACAAAACGGGTCGGTTTCAATACGCCCGCTTCATGTTCCTCCAGCAATACCAGCATGGGCATATCGGAATATTTGCGCACGTAATCGGTGAAGTATTCACTCGGATTGTCGAGGTGGAATTCGCGCAGGATTACGTGGCCGAACGCCATACCGAGCGCCGCATCGGTACCCTGTTTGGGGTTAAGCCACATATCCGAGAGTTTTGCCGCCTCACTGAAATCCGGCGTAATAACAACACCTTTGGCGCCTTTGTAGCGTACTTCGGTAAAGAAGTGGGCATCGGGTGTTCGGGTCTGGGGAACGTTTGAGCCCCAAAGAATAATGTAATTGGAGTTATACCAGTCGGCGGATTCGGGCACGTCGGTCTGTTCTCCCCACACCATGGGCGAGGAGGGGGGCAAGTCGCAGTACCAGTCGTAGAAGCTCATGCACACACCACCGATCAACGACATGTAGCGGGAACCGGCCGCATAGGAGACCATGGACATGGCGGGGATCGGTGAGAAGCCAATAATGCGGTCGGGACCATATTGCTTCGCGGTATAGACATTTGCCGCGGCAATAATTTCGTTGACTTCATTCCAGGAGGAGCGAACGAAACCACCCATACCACGTTTGGATTTGTAGGAAGCGGCGCGCTGCGGGTCTTCCACGATCGCGGCCCAGGCATCCACCGGGTTGGGTATGCTCTGGCGCAGTTGGCGCCACAACTTTAACAGTGGTTTACGTACCTTGGGATATTTGAGGCGGTTGGCACTGTAGATATACCAGGAGTAACTGGCCCCGCGGGGACAACCTCGGGGTTCGTGGTTGGGAAGGTCCGGTCGGGTACGAGGGTAATCCGTTTGCTGGGTTTCCCAGGTAATCAAGCCGTTTTTAACGTAGATTTTCCAACTACAGGAACCGGTGCAGTTCACGCCGTGGGTCGAGCGTACGATTTTGTCGTGCTGCCAACGCTGACGGTAGCTGTTTTCCCAATCGCGGTTTTCCTTGCGAGTTTCACCGTGGTCATTGGCGAAATCGCCTACCTTGGTTTTTTTAAAGAACTGCAAGCGGTCGAGGAAATGGCTCATTGCTTTCTCCGAATATTCAAGTCGCTAATCGCTAATGACGTATCGCCAGTGACCAGAGGTCAGCCACTGGCGACATAATTTGTTATGGGTTGTAGAACTCGCCGCTCTTGCGCAGGTAGAAAAACCAGTTGATGGCTATGCAGATTGCGTAAAAGATGGCGAAACCAACCAGGGCGTTTTCCGGGGTGGTCAGTTTGATCTGCTCCCCCAACACCTTGGGAATGTAGAAAGCACCGTAGGCGGCTACGGCTGAAGTCCAACCCAGTACCGGGCCCGCCTGCTCTTTCGGGAACACCATGGCGATGGTGCGGAAAGTGGAACCGTTACCGATACCGGTGGCGGCAAACAGCAGCAGGAACAGCAGGAAGAAGGGCAGGAAGAAGTCTTCCGGGGTGGCGGAGTTGTAGGCGGCCTTCATGTAGTAGGACACGCCCAGCGCACTGCCGACCATGACAACCGAGCAGACCTGGGTAACCAGGGCGCCGCCCAGCTTGTCGGAGATCCAGCCGCCCACGGGGCGGATCAGGGCGCCGATAAAGGGGCCCATCCAGGCGTACATCAGGGCACTGGGGCCGCCGGGGTTGGCAGTGTCATGTGTCATGACGCCGTCGACCATTACATGCTGGTAACCGAAGATTACTTTGATGGCCAGCGGGAAGGAGGCGGCGAATCCGATAAAGGAGCCGAAGGTCATGGTGTAGATCACACTCATTACCCAGGTGTGACGGTTGCCGAATATCTGGTACTGGCGCTGCAGGTTGGTTTTGATTTGACCGGGTAGCAGTTTTAGCAGGAACACGGTGGCCGTGATCACCAGCAACAGGACCAGTTCCTTGGGGACGCCCCAACCGGAACCGTTGGCCGCTTCGGGCAACAATAACCACAGGCCGGCTGTGGCGGTGATGAAACCGATAATCAGCATACCCGCGATAATGGAGAAGGAACCCACCGGGGAACCGATATCGGGCGACACCTCCTGGGTGCGGATATTGTTCATGCCGAACCAACCGAAGAAAGCCAGCGGGAGCAGGAACAGTAGCCACACGAAACCGGCATTCTGGATATAGGTTTCAGTACCTGCCGGGATTTTGCCGATCAGGGTGCCGGAAGTGCTCTGGAGGGTCATGGAATCGCCACCCATGGCACCGAAGAGACCGAAGGTCATGGCGAGGGGAACCAGGATCTGCATGGTTGTCACACCGAAGTTACCCAATCCGGCGTTCAGGCCCAATGCCAGGCCCTGTTGCTTTTTCGGAAAGAAAAAGCTGATATTGGACATGGAAGAGGCGAAGTTTCCGCCGCCAAATCCGGAAAGCAGCGCCAGCAGTTGGAAAACCCACAGTGGCGTGTTTTTGTCTTGCAACGCCAATCCTGTGCCAACAGCCGGGATCATCAAAAGCGCGGTGGTAAAGAAAATGGTGTTGCGTCCCCCGCACAGGCGGATAAAGAAGCTACTCGGGATGCGTAGTGTGGCGCCGGTCAAACCGGCGATCGCCATTAGGGTAAAGAGTTCCGATTTCGCAAACGGGAATCCCAGGTTAAGCATTTGTACGGTGATAATGCCCCAGTACAACCAAATGGCAAAACCGCAAAGCAAACTTGGGATCGAAATCCACAAGTTGCGGTTGGCGATTTTCTTGCCTTCCGATTCCCAGAATGCGGTGTCTTCCACATTCCAGTTTTTCAAATCAGCCATAGCACCCTCCTAGGATATTCAGCCGCTGTTGTCTATCGATTACTGTCGTGAGTGGTTAAAAAAATTGCGTTCCTGTTTTCTGTTGGTCACGCGTCTTTTACGCGATCTGCCTAAAGCGTTAAAAATTCGTCTGCCTGCGCTTGCGCCAGTCGCTGGTTAAAGGCATCGGTGCGAATGGCGTAGTACATCAACATCATGCACACGGCGATCACGCCGTAGAGCAACATAAAGCAGGAACTGCGAATGCCGGTGAAGTCGGCCGCAATACCAAACAGAATCGGAAGGGAGAAACCGCCCAGCGCGCCGAGCAGTCCAACCATACCGCCGACGGCGCCCATATGGTTGGGGTAGTAATCGTGAATAATGCGGTAGATGCTGGCTTTACCGAAACCCATGGCGAGACCGATGATAAAAATCAACAGCGTGAACAACCACAGGTTGATCTCAATGTGCAGTGACAGCTCCTGTTCCACCCCGTGAACAGTCATGGTCGTGGGGGGATAAGAGAGGAAAAACAGGCACACCAAACATACCCAGAAAACAATCCAGTTGATGGCGCGGGCACCGAAGTTATCGGCAAACCAGCCACCGAGAGCGCGGACAAGGGCCGCGGGCAAGGTAAACAGCAGAGTAACAAAGGAGGCGGTAGTGAGGTCCAGACCGTACTGCCCGACGTAGTACTGAGGCAGCCACAGGGTCAGCGCCAGGAAACCGCCAAATACGAAATAGTAGTAGAGCCCGAACCGCCACACCCGCATTTCCTTCAGCGGCGCCAGTTGTTCGCGAATCGGCATCGGTGTGGAATGCCGACGTGTTTGGGTGTTAATCGTCAACAGCCAAAAGAATGCGGCCATCGCAAACAGGGCCATGGCGTAGTATTGAGGCACGGCTCGCCAACCGTAATTGACCGCCAGCAGTGGTGCCACCAGGTTGGTGATAGCCGCACCGGCGTTACCGGCGCCGAAAATGCCCAGTGCCGTACCCTGGTGAATACTGTTGAAATTGGCGGAGACATAGGTGACGCCGATAGCGAACGCCCCTCCCGCCAAACCCATAAACAATCCCGTGACCAGAAAATGCCAGTAGGCGGTTGCCTGATTCAAAAACAGCAGCGCTATGGCCACGGTGATCATTTGCCATAAAAAAACGATACGGCCGCCGAATGTATCCGCCAGTACGCCGAGGGGGAGGCGGGAGGCTGCGCCACTGAGAATGGGCGTGGCAACGAGGATACCAAAAGCCGTATCGCTTAAACCGAATTCCTCACGGATCTGAACGCCGATAATGGACATCAATGTCCATACGGCAAAATTGATCGCGAAAGCCGCGGTATTTGCTGACAGGACTGACCAGTTGTTTAATGGGGTTTGGCTCATGGCCGCGTTCATTCCCAAGGCGTTTTATGAAGATATGAATGCAATGTAGAGAGATGAGCGCCGGGGGGGCTTGATGCAGGTCAACTCGGATTAGCGGCCAAAATGGTAACTTAGGCGTAATCTACCCCTTAGGTGGTAGTGTTGAAAAGGAAGGAAAAATTAATAAAAACAAATGCTTAGAAAAGTGTGCCGGCCAAAGCCAAGTGCCGATATATACACCCTGGGTTATTGGTGGTAGAGGCGTAGTGTCGACCGCCGAGAGTCTGGAAGATAAGATCACTCCTGTTTCCAAATCGTCTCTATGAGGTTAGCAAATGGCCAAATCGCTGGCGTCGCGCTCCATTATTTTCCAGTTGCTAATGGCGATGGGCAGTATTGCCATACTGGCATTGTTCAGCATGATGATGTCGGTGGCAGTGACGCTGAACACTCAGAGCGATGCCGAAGCCATCAACGTTGCCGGTTCTATGCGTATGCAGGCCTATCGCATGGCGCTGATGCTGGCCCAGGCGGACAGCGTGCCGGAAGAGGCGTTGCTTCAACGCGTGCAGGAGGAACGGGAGGTATTCAGGGAAAAACTGTACAACTCCAGTATCGCCAAACTGGCGGCAGAGCATCGCGATGAGCCGCTCAACGCGGCCTACCAGCAGATCGTCGAGCATTTCGAGACGCAGGGCGGAGCGCTGTTTACCCCTGCCGACCTCAAGCAACCGGGGCAGGCGGTCGATTTCGATATCCATCAGTTTCGCGCCAATTTCCTGGTCGAAGTCGATGCATTTGTGGCCGATATCGACAAACTGGTACTGGCCTTCCAGCAGAATACGGAAGACAAGATCGAGTTACTGGGCTTCTCGGAAGGGCTGAGTATTTTCCTGACGGTGATGGCCATGCTGTTCGCAGTGATGAAAGCGGACCAGAATCTGCTCACACCGCTTAAGGATCTTATGTGCGCAGCCAACATGGCCGGCCAGGGGGACTTTAGTTATCGCACCCGTTATCAAGAGCCGAATGAACTCGGGCTCTTGTGCAATACCTTTAACAGTATGGCCGAAAGCCTGGCCCGGCACTATCGTCGCCTGGAAGACATGGTGAACCAGAAAACGGCACAGCTGCAGTTGTCCAACCGTACGCTCAACTTTCTTTATCGCTCCGCCAAACGCCTGAGCGATACCCCTTACGACGAAGACATGTTGCGGGAGTTGGCCAGGGATCTCGAGGATATTACCAAGGCCAAGCGCGTGTACATGCGTTTTGTAAACCTGGAGGGGCAGGAACCCTATACGGAGGGCAGTGGTCTGGAAGGGGAGAAGGGCGATGGGGATAAACAAAAGCCCTCTTTTACCCTGATTGCCACTGTTCCCGATCGGGTTTTGGCGGAGCGTGTGGTGACCGACGAATTTAACCTGCCTATTGCGGAGCACGGCCAGTCCTTTGGCGAACTCTGCATCGATATGGGAGGGCGGTCGGTGTTGGAGTCCTGGCAGGTGCAGCTGTTCAAGGCCACCGCTGACAATATCGCCGCCGCCTATGCCCTGCAGTCGCGGGAGGCGCAGCATCACCGGGTGATACTGCTGGAGGAGCGCTCGGTGATTGCCCGGGAATTGCACGACTCCCTGGCCCAGTCGCTGTCCTATATGAAGATGCAGGTAACACGCCTCTCAAAATTAATCGAACGGGAATCGCCCAAAGAACTGGTGATGAGCAATGTCACCGATATTCAGCAGGGGCTTAACGCGGCCTATAAACATTTGCGGGAGTTACTTAATACTTTCCGCCTGAAGTTGGACGCCCCGACCCTGTATCAGGCCTTGGAGTCCGCGACCCGGGAGTTTGGTGAAGACGGCGGACACAATATCGAATTGCACTACCAGTTGGGTCATTGCCCGCTAACGCCCAATGAGGATATCCATGTGCTGCACATTATGCGTGAGGCGATTTCCAATGCCGTTAAACACTCCAAGGCTGAGAAAATCGTTGTCGTGTCGCAGCGCGAACTGGATGGCAGCGTGGTTTTCTCGGTGCTGGATGACGGTGTCGGTATTGCCGATATGCCGGGGAAAACTCACCACTATGGCCTCTCCACCATGCAGGAACGGGCCGCAGTATTGAACGGGCAGGTGAAGTTTGGTCGTCGGGAAAATGGCGGCACAGAGGTGTCGTTACGATTTATACCGGCGTATCTGAAATCAGCGTCGTGAATGAAAAATGTGGGTTGCCTTGCGCTATATCAAGGTTTGTTGAGCTCAAAGGCGTAATCTGGCACCAGTTTGTGTAATTTGAACAACTATATTCGGGCCTTCTTTTTAGCGCAATTTAAAGGGTTATCCCTTTCTACAGCTCGCGCCGGGCATGGGCTCGCAACATTGCAAAATGACAGAGAAACGACATGGAATCGATGGTGGCAGTGGCTTCTGACCATAGTACACACTCCATTTTACTGGTAGATGATCATCCCTTGCTGCGCAAGGGGATTACTCAGTTACTGGAGTTGGAAGCGGGTATTGAAATCGTCGGCGAGGCGGGCGATGGCAAGGCCGCTGTGGCCATGGCGAAGGAGTTGGAGCCGGAATTGATTCTGCTGGATCTCAGCATGAAGGGCATGGACGGCATTGAAACGCTGCAAGCGTTGCGTTCCGCCGAGGTGAATTGCCGGATTGTGGTATTTACCGTCTCGGATGATCGTAAGGATGTGGTGATGGCGCTGCGGGCGGGGGCCGACGGTTACCTGCTCAAGGATATGGAACCGGAAGAGTTGATGGTAAAGATTCGCGAGGCCTGTGAAGGCAAGATGGTGCTCAGTGATCAACTGACGGAGGTGTTACTGACGGCCTTTCGCGATGACCAGGGGGGCGACCAGAAACTGGTGGACGCGTTGACTCGCCGTGAAAAGCAGATTTTGAAGATGATTGCCGAAGGCCTCAGCAACAAGATGATTGGTCGACAGTTGGAGATCACCGAGGCAACGGTAAAAGTACATGTCAAACACCTGCTGAAGAAACTGGGGCTGCGCTCGCGTGTGGAGGCTGCGGTCTGGGTCGTTGAAAACGACATAAGATAGGCCTTTGAGAAAAGCTGTCTATAATCTATAACCTGAATCCGTGACTTAAATAATTGAAAATATTCGTTTTTAACCACAAATTATAGTGTTTTTTGGTAAAATGCACCGCGTCAGAAATACACCCCATGAGTGAATAATGAAGCGCTTCAAAATCGAACAATCTTCAG
>JBNKHG010000059.1:0-3993 GCA_050290225.1 Cellvibrionaceae bacterium | reverse complement strand
CTTGGCCTCATCATGCTCAGTGTACCCCACCCAAGCCATGCGGTAACCTGCTTCGTCGCAAATGATACGGCAGATGTCATTGAGCAGGGTCTGTTCATCCTCGGCTCGCACAAGAACCTGATTGCAGTCGCTGATGGCGCGCAGTTCCCGGTTCAGTCGGTGTAAAGCTTCTTCATTCTGCTTGCGTTCGGTAATGTCCCTGAATACGACGACCGCACCGACAACGGTTCCCTGGTTAACAAGGGGGGTGTTAATGTGCTCGACTGGGAACATCCGTCCGTCTCTAGTCCAGAACACCTCGTCAATGCCGCGATAAGATTCTCCATGCGCAAGGGACTTGCGGAGCGGACACGCTTCAGTTGGGTAGGGTTTCCCGTCGGCCCTGGTATGATGAAACAATTGATGGCTGTTTTTTCCGATGACATCCGCCATTGTGTACCCGAGCATATCCTGAGCAGCCCGATTCATAAATACGATATCGCCATTAATGTCGGTTCCGTATATCCCTTCGCCGGCCGAATTCAGGATCATTTCATTCCTCAACGTCAGCTGCTGCAATTCTTCCTCTGCCAGCTTGCGTTCGGTAATGTCCTGTACAGTTCCTATTGAGCGGATGGGGGTATCGCCATCATAGAGAGTTTCACACTGCTCATGAACATATTTAATCCGCCCGTCAGCAAAAAGAAGGCGATGGTCAATAGCGTAGGGGGTTTTGGTTTTTAGGGAGTTTGCGTAAGCAAAGTTGACAGCTTCCCGGTCATCCGGATGAACTGTATTCAGAAAAGCTTCATAAGTAGTACCAAATTTTTGGGGATCAATCTCGAATATCCGAAAGATTTCATCGGACCATGTAAGAACATTGTTCATCAGATTTAACTCCCAACTACCAACGTGGGCCAGCCGTTGCGATTCAGCCAGACTGCGCTCGCTGCTCCGCAGCGCCTCCTCCGCCTGCTTGCGCTCAGTTAAATCCTGGGCCAGCACAGCCACACCGATGACTTGGCTCGTGTCGTTTCTGATGGGATTTTGGGAGACTCGATAATAGCGCCGCGAGTGGGATTCTTCGCCCGAATAAGTCTCCTCTACCAGTTGCTCGCCGGACAAGGCTCGATCAAGGTGAGTCTTGGCAGTCTCTCGATCCTTGGTCACAGTTATATAATCCAACAGGCTGTGTCCCATTTCGAGCTCCGCACCGTAGAAGGCTTTCATAACAGCGGCATGGGCCTGATTGAAACTAGTGTAGCAATATTGCCGATCCACAGAATAGATTAGCGCATCGACGCTGTTAATAATGTTGTGTAAGGTTGAGGATTGTTCTTTCAGAGCCAACTCTACCCGCACCCGACCCAGCACTGCCCGCAGGGTCAACGGCAGCCGCTGAATATGGTGTGGCTTCTTAATGATGTAATCGGCTGCGCCGCGTTTCATCGCTTCAACCGCGACCTCTTCCGAGCCGGTTCCGGTGAGGATAACCACCGGCAGGGGGCTTTTCTCGGCCTGGACAGCATCAATCACCTGCAAGCCTTCAAAGCCCAAGATATTGAAATCACTCAATACGAGATCATAATTACCTTCCCCCAGCCGCGTTTCAAACTCCGCGCGAGAAGCTGCCTCAATAACTTGAAACCCGCCATCCTCTTTTTCTAGCACATCACGCACTAATTCGCGGTCAGGCGAGTAATCATCTACGTAAAGAATGCTAATCGGTTTGGTCATGGCCCCTCCAATGGCGGCTCGGCATTCAATGAGAGCCAATAACCCTTGATCTGGCGCACAATATCTAGAAATCCTTGGAATGAAACAGGTTTGACCAGGTAACTATTGGCCCCACTGTCGTAGGACAGGATGCGATCCCCGTCTTCTTTGGAAGAGGTGAGAATGATAACGGGTAGACGCTTGAGAACCGGCGTGGCCTTGATCTGGCGCAAAACCTCGAACCCATCTATACCCGGTAGTTTTAAATCCAGTAGGATGAGACGGGGCAGTGGATAAGCCTCACGGTCGGCATATTTACCCTGTCCAAATAGATAGTCAAGCGCTTCCTGGCCGTTGGTCACCACATGCACCGGGTTTATCAGGTGCACTTCCCGGAACGCATCCAACGTCAGTTCGACATCCATACGGTTATCCTCAACGAGAAGGATGTGTACAAAATTGTCCATAAATCACCCCTTTGCCAATTTGATAAAAAAGGCGCTGCCTTGCCCTACTTCTGATTCAACCCACAGTCGCCCACCCAGTGTTTCAACCGATTTTTTCACCGTGGCCAGCCCAATGCCGGTACCAGGGTAATCCTCTTCGTTGTGCAGGCGCTGGAAGATGTTAAAGATTTTTTCGTAATGTTCAGATGGGATGCCGATGCCATTATCGCGCACGCAGATGATTACTGTTTGGGCCTCGGCTTGTGACGTGACACTCACGTGCGCTGGAACGCCGGTCCGGCGATAGGTGAGCGCATTATCCAGTAAATTGGTAAAAATTTGGGTGAGCAGAGTTCTGTCGCCCATCACTGTTGGCAAGTCGTCTGTAATTTCGAGCGTCCCACCGATTTCCTTGACCCGCCCGACAAACTCCTCGGCCAGCGGGGTGAGCACATTGCCCAAAGCCACTGGAACACAATGCACACCCGACCGACCCAAGCGGGAATAGGCTAGCAAATCGTCAATGAGACGCGCCATCCGTTCACCGGCCTGGGCGACATTGTCCAGATAATGTTGGCCTTCATCATTCAGGTTGGCCTGATGACGGCGGATCAGAATGGCCGTAAAGCCGCTGATGGCTCGCAGCGGGGCACGCAGATCGTGTGAGACCGAATAGGCAAAGGCTTCCAGTTCTTTGTTGGCTGCTTCCAATTGGGCGGTGCGCTCAAGGACGCGCTGTTCCAATTCTTGATTGAGCGTGCGGACTTCTTCTTCCGCCCGCTGTCGTTCGGCGTTTTCCTGTTGCAGATTGGCGTAGAGTTTGGCGGTTTCCAGCGAGACCGCCGCCTGCGCCGCCAACAGTTCCAGCGCTGTCAGCCGGTTTGGGGTGAAGGTGTTGGCGGCCAAATTATTTTCCAGATAGAGCAGGCCCATTACCCGGGTCTGGCGCACAATGGGCACCCCCATAACTGAGCGCGGCTGGTGATGCGTAATGTACTCGTCGTCAACATAGCGGCCTGCGGTGGCAGCATCGGCCAGTACTACGGCCTTGCCGGTGCGCCTAACGAAGTTGAGCAACGATAGGGGGAGGGTTGTGGCGGATATTGGCAGCGACGGTACAATTTCTACCTGCGTCTCCTCGCCAGCAATTTCGGCCCGGGCATGGATGGCCAGGCTCCCGCCTTCGGCCAGTAGCAGGAATCCCCGCTGTGCGGCGGCCTGTTCCAGCGCCAGGCGCATCAAGGTTTCCTGGAGCTCTGACAGGAGAATCTCGCGGGAGATGGCCTGTGAGGCCTTGATCACCGCCAGTAGGTCAAGCTGCTCGGCGCTAGCAGCAAAGGTTATAGTTGGGGTGAGTGGCTGGGTCTCGGCCAGGTGAGGATATTGTTGGTCAATCTGCTGCACCTTGCTATCGGCCCCCCAACGAGCATAGCCGGACTGGGCTTCGTGCAGATAGGCATCGGCAATGGTTTCGAAGCCGCGCCCCCGGTAGAACTGTGCAGCCAGTTCGTAGGCCAGAGCTTCATTCTGGACAAAGCCGTTCTCATGGGCTGAGTGAATGGCCTGCTCATAAAAACGCATCGCCTCCAGATCCCGTCCCTCGAGCCGGGCAATTTCGGCGGCCACCAACGCAGCGCGGTTCTCGAAATTCGCAGGGCTATGTTTTGCCCGGGCTGCGAGTTGCTGTTGGTGAGCAACAATTGCTCCCAGATACTGAGGTTGATCATCAGCAGCAACTGTGTCGTAAAGCCCGGCCCTGGCCAGCGCGCCATGCAGATGGTATTCGGATTCCTCAATAATGGTTGATTGTACCCAAAGCAATTGTTCCACTTTGGCGGTGGCCGCCAGCGCG
>JBNKHG010000058.1:0-42697 GCA_050290225.1 Cellvibrionaceae bacterium | reverse complement strand
TGGGACTTTGGTGGGTACGAAGCCTATTGGCAGGGCGCCCTGCAGTATGCCGGCAGCAGTTACAGCTCAGTGGTCGCCGCCGATCGCCGCAAGCAGGACAGCTACTCCACCGCGGACACGTCGTTGGGTATCACCAAGGGTAGCTGGGGCGCGGAGCTGTTTGTCGAGAACCTGACCGACGAACGGGCTGAACTGTTTCACAATGTTCAGGACGATGTACCCAGGATCACAACCAATCGTCCGCGTACCATCGGCTTGCGCTTCTCCTACGATCTTCAATAGCGAGGAAAGCGCATAAGCAACCCGGAAATGTCACCAGTAGGTGCCTGAAATAAAAACTGGCGCTGCTATAAAAAACCAAACTGTAGTTCGGTATGGTGATAATTCCGGGTAAGGGGGCGACTCGCAAGATTCGCCCCTTTTTTTATTGCACTATTATGAATACACTTCGGTGAACTGATTAAAAAGCCGTTCTGGGGAGAGGTTCAGTGAGCGCTACAGAAACCGCGCAAGCATCAAGTTCAGAAACTACTATCCGGCAGGCAAAAGCGCTGCTGCAGCAGGGGAATATTGCAAAAGCGGTCGACGTTGTCGAGTTACTGCTGAATAACGAACCAGAGCATGCTGAAGCCCTGTACATAGAGGCGGTCTGCTTTCGTTACCTCAAGCAGACTGACAAGGCCCTTGCCACCCTGGGAAAGCTCGTAACCACCAATCCCACCTACGCGCGAGCCTATCAGGAGCAGGGACACAACTACCGGCTCACCAACGACAACACCCATGCGATCGCCGCTTTCGAACAGGCTGTATCTCTCAATCCTGCACTGCTAGCCAGTTGGAAATCCCTGGCTGAACTATACGCGGCCGCAAACAACGCCGAAGCGGCAAACAACGCCCGACTCCAGTTTACACACCTATCGAAGATTCCACCCCACCTGCTCAGTGTTGCCAGCCTGATCCACGAGGGCAAACTGTACAAGGCAGAAATGCTCTGCCGGGAATTCCTGAAACAACATCCCCATCACGTGGAAGCAATGCGCCTGCTGGCAGAACTGGGCACAAGGCACTACGTGCTGGACGACGCGGAATTCCTGCTGGAGAGCTGCGTGGAATTTGAACCCGACTTTCTACTGGCGCGCTTTGACTACGTCAATGTGCTGCACAAACGCCAGAAGTACCAGAAAGCCCTGGAGCAGGCAAAAATTTTGCGCGACATGGAACCGGGCAATCGCAGCGCTGAAATAGCCTATGCCAATGAAAGCATGGCGGTGGGTGATTTTGACACCGCGACAAGTGTCTACGACGCGGTTCTGGAGAAAACGCCGAACGACCCCCACGTTCTACTACTGAAAGGCCACGCGCTGAAAACCGAAGGCCAACAGGAGGAAGCCATCGCCGCCTACAGGGCCTCCTATTGCGCCAAACCAGACTTTGGCGATGCTTACTGGAGCCTTGCCAACCTCAAAACCTACCGCTTTACTGACGAGGAACTGGCGCGCATGCGGGCCAGCGAAGAGGCCTCGACAACGACACTGGTCGATCGATTCCACCTCTGTTTTGCGATAGGCAAGGCCTATGAGGACAGAAAAGATTTCGAGACCTCTTTTGAATACTACGAACGGGGCAACCGCTTGAAAAAGGAGCAGTGCCGCTACGACGCTGACCACATGGAGAGGACGTTCAAAGCGCAGATGGAAGTGTGCACCCCGGAGTTGTTCGCAACCAGGGCAGGGCAGGGAAACCCAGCGCAGGATCCAATTTTTATTGTCGGGCTGCCGCGGGCTGGCTCCACACTGCTGGAACAGATTCTGGCTTCTCACCCCAGCGTGGATGGTACCCAGGAGCTGCCCAATATACTGGCCCTCGCCCACCGCCTCAACGGGCGCCGGAAAACCACAGACGACGCCCGATACCCCGGGGTACTGAACGAACTATCGGCGGACCAATTACGCAAGTTCGGTGAAGACTACATTAAAGATACGCAGATATTTCGCAAAGGTGCCCCCTATTTTATCGATAAAATGCCGAACAATTTCCGGCACATCGGCTTGATTCACCTGATATTGCCCAACGCGAAGATAATCGATGCACGCCGTCACCCCATGGCCTGTTGTTTCAGTGGCTTCAAGCAACTGTTCGCGGAGGGACAGGAGTTTACCTATGGCCTTGAAGAGGTCGGTCGCTATTACAAAGACTATGTTGCACTGATGGATCACTGGGACAAGGTTCTGCCAGGCAAAATCCTTCGCGTTCAGTATGAAGAGGTGGTGGCAGACCTGGAGCCACAGGTGCGCAGAATCCTTGATTTTTGCGGATTACCCTTTAGCGAAGCCTGTCTCGATTTTCACAAAACCGAGCGTTCGGTACGGACTGCAAGTTCGGAACAGGTACGGCAGCCGATCTACAAACATGGGGTGGATCAGTGGTGCAATTATGCAGAACATCTTGGGCCGTTAAAAACAGCTTTGGGACCCGTGCTGGATAGGTATCCGTCACTCTAAGACAGGGCAGCGAACAGCCGGGCTCTTGACTGAGCAACTCCCCAAAAAATGTGTAAGAGTCCACTAAAAACTTGGGAATTAATTAGCGCCGGATCAAGAAGACCACTGACAGTATAGTTAGCCAGGAGCTACAAGCGTTGACCCGCTTAACGCTTACAAGATAACTTCAACAGCAGCTAAATTCGAAAAAATCTTTGGCCGACTTTCGGCTCGCCGCTTTTAACTGCTCATGAGGCTGAAAAAAACGCCGTGAACGGGAGCACTCAGGCATTAACACATGCAAGGATGATTTGCTGATCTTCAGGACACACTTTAGGCCCACCAGGGAATCGTGTGGTTATACTCGATTAACTACCCGAAACATTTTAATTGCTCTTAGGCTTGCCGAGGCTGATCTGCTTTTTACCTGCCAGGCTCTTTTGACCGCTGACACCTGAATTAATATAGTCGACTTTCCCGCCCGCTTTGAGAAACGCTTTTGTCTGCTCCTCAATGGATTGCGAAGTTTCGGTCACTGCCGGCTGCCGCTTTTTGGCCGCTCCTGATTTGGGTTTGGCTGCCATTACGCACCTTTAATGTTTGATAGGGTTAATATTCGATAGGGTTGTCCGCTAAGGGCTTTCCTTGTCCGCTAAGGGCTTTGTGTCCGTCTAGGGCTATGGGGATTTCAGTAGGCTAGCGCTGATATCAGTAAGGTTAAAATACCGACGCTGCGCTATCAGGATGTCCGGCTGACAAAAAGGGCAAAGCCACCTGGCCTCGCCCCTTTTAGCGTTCTATCCCGAAGGCTTGCAAGACGTGATTGCGTTGCTTTCATCGCAAACCGCTGTCCTTGCAGATAGAAGTGCGAGTCTTACAATTAAAGCACTACAATATTTTCAGCCTGGGGGCCTTTCTGGCCTTGAGTAATTGTAAACTCGACCTTCTGGCCTTCAACCAGGGTTTTGAAACCCGAGCCGGTGATAGCGCGGAAGTGGGCAAAAACATCAGGACCGGATTCCTGCTCGATAAAGCCAAAACCTTTGGATTCATTGAACCATTTTACGGTGCCAGTGGTGGTAGACATAGTCATATCCTGCAAATTCAAGAAAGATGGAAGCCTTTTCATAAGGCCGTTTAACTGAAATGTGTACTTTTACTTATGAAGAACAGGACGAGACACAAAAGACAGGACATCGAAATGGTGTACATAAATATTAAGGCGCACTTTCAAGCTGAACACATTATATACAGATCCAATCGATAGTCAAGCACTCACACATTACGTTGATACATAACACTTTCATCTGCTTATTTTTGGCGAACTGGAGGGCCAACAGTCTGATAACCAGGATTAGCGCAAAATCCTTACATTAAAGCGTGGATGGCCTTTCAGGTTTTGCAGGATGGGTCTGACCCACACACTAACGGCATTAAAACGCTATGGCTCCCCTTCCGGCGTGTATCACTCGGAAGTTCATCCTCGTGAGCGGGGGATATTTACATTGACTTCTCATTGGACTCGCTTACAATCTGACCAGATTGAAAGTACGACTCCTATTTATGCAGACCTTTTCGACGCCTTTCCCAATTGCCTCGCACTGCAATTCATAAGTAATAGCAATACTTCCAGCCCCACAGCCTATCAAAAGGCTTCCATCTTTCTTGAATTTGCAGGATATGACTATGTCTACCACCACTGGCACCGTCAAATGGTTTGACGACACGAAGGGTTTTGGCTTTATTTCCCGGGAAAATGGCCCCGACGTTTTTGTTCACTACAGCTCTCTTAACATGGCCGGCGCCAAGACCCTGGCCGATGGTCAGCAGGTCGAGTTCACTGTTGCCCAGGGTCAAAAAGGCCCTCAGGCGGAAAACGTTGTCGTAATCTGACAGTCCGCCGTGCCGCGCCGTGGTGTTTTCACGGTGCACGGCCCCGGTCTCATTCGCCACCGCCCCCCGCTCCCAGTGAGGTCACCGTAAACAGGCCTCATACCGGCCCAGTTTTCCGGAGTGCACCCAGCATGCTGTCAGCTCACGTCCGCTCGATTTACGGGCTACATATCCTGAAACCCAAACACCAGTCTATCCGGAAAATCAAAAGAAACGATCAGCTGCCAACGCTTCACGGTCATCAGGTCTGGCAATCCAGCTATATGATCCTGGATTATCTCAACGAACAGCCTCTGGAGAGCAAGCAGCGAATTATGGATATTGGCTGCGGATGGGGCCTGTTGGGAATCTATTGCGCAAAGCACTTTGAAGGCGATGTGCTGATGGTCGACGCCGACGACCGGGTATTTCCCTATGTCGACTCACACCAAAAACTCAATGACGTCAGGGTGAAAACCGCCAATGCCAGTTTTGATGAACTCGGTTACGCGGACTTTGCGAAACAGGATATCATTCTTGGGTCAGATATCTGTTTCTGGCCCAAATTGGTCACACAGCTCCGGCAGCTGATAACCACGGCCATGCAGGCCAGTGTGAAGAAAATCATTCTGGCCGATCCCGGGCGGGCGACATTTCTTCAATTGGTCGAATTTTGCCGCGAGAACTTCCACTGCAAACTGATTCCATGGAAACTTGGCGGACGCTCGCGTAATCAGGGTTACCTGCTGATCATCGATAACGACTGACCCTAATCCGTTGCAACAGCTTTTAGCAGCCGGTGCGGGAAAGCCCGGTTTTTGAAGGGCTTTTCCATATCAACGATACCCAGTCACTGCTCTTTATTCTGGAAGAATCCTTTGGTATCCAGCCTGTCGATAAAGACACCCATATTATGCTGGTGCCCAAAATTTGATGCGGGTTGCCCTTGGCAATGCCGTTGTCACTGGACAACTGACATTGACAAGGGCGCAACGACCCTAAAATCCCTTCATTTTTAAATGTGACGTAGTTGACATTTTCTTGCAGCAAGCCAACAATAGGCCGCACTTATGGAAGGCGGCAAATAGATAAATTACTGCTTTCCATGTTCGAATTTTCGGCAGATTGCTGCCGATAGAGCCGGTGGACCTTCCCTCCAGCTCCTCGAACGGGCAAACCCGTGGTAACGCGGGGACGCAAAGCCAGTGCCCACAGTGGTGGGTCGAACGGTTACCGAAGGGAGTTGCGCTAAGCTGAAATCAGGGCGACCAAAGCCTTGCTTCTCATTCTTAAGCTCAACTGAACAATACCCCATTTATGGGATAAGGCTTGCTGCGCCTGACGATTGGACAGCCCTGGCGGCTCTTCTATCTGTCAGTTACAAGCCACCAGAGCTGGATGAGCTATGGACAAACGGTTTGCGACACCTTTACCTCTTGTCAATTATTGCCTGATGGCACTGACAGTTGTTGCCTGCTCGATTCTGCTTGCACTCTACTTTTCCGGGTATTTTGACACGTTCAAAAACGAGCGCAGCGTTAACGGATATACTCTGGCATTTACAGAGAGGGATTTTACAAAAGCACCTTTTGATTCCTACGACGCCTCCCGGGCATGCCAGGATGAAGCAAAAAAGAAGCTTGGAGAATCTCTGCTCAGGACCTCAACGGACTGGCACTCAACGCGTTACGAACCCGACAAGGCGTCTTTTCTGGTGACCCTGAAAGGGGATGTGGGCGACCTCTATGTGTATGAAGAGGCCTATATCTATTGTTATGTAGATCCCGAAAAATTTCTGGTCACCTACTTTAAGGCCTACGATTCAGATATGCGCTCGATCCTGGACAAATTTAATTTTGGGGACATCGTTAACGCACTGGAAGAGAAATTCAAGCGTTGACCAAAAGGGTTTATGGAGAAGCCCGGTCTCAGCTTGAGCATCCATCGCTATTACAAAAATGAAGCGAATCAACATCAGAAAAGATATTACCGGACTAAGACAGCATCGGCGATTTCCCGTTAACTGGCAGGCAAATATAAAAACAGCATATGGCGATACTTTAAACGTGCGTATCGTCGATATTTCCCGATCCGGTTTTGGTCTTGAAGGCGATCAGCAACTTGTCGCCACCCTACTCCCCAATTTTTACCGGGACCACCGACATATACCCGAGCCCTTTGATATTGAGCTGGCTCTCCCGGGAAGATCAGCAACAGAAGAGAGGGTCAGGATCAGGTGTAGTACTGTATATATAAGACGCCTGGCAGATCAAAAATACCGACTAAACACGCAATTCATGCACTTCCATGAAGGCAACAACGCATTGGCCGATTACTTGACCGAGAGATGCACCTCTAGTACCGGAGATATTGATGCCAACAACTGAACGACGTCGCCACCAACGAGTTGCCATCGACTGCGAGATGGCCGTCAAAATTGGGGAGGACTTTATCGCCTGTACGCTCCGCAATCTATCCGAAGGCGGCATACTGGCGCACCACGAAGGAACATCGAACAGGCAGATCGCGGCAGGTGACAAAGGCACCTGCTGGCTTGCCAAAGGTGACGATGTTTTCGAAGTCGGGTTTTATGTTGCCAGGGTGGAGGGAAATCAATTCGCCATTATTTTCGACGACTTGCATGACAGCCAGTTGTTGTTTATCAGGCGTCTGATCGAAGCGCATGAAGCCTAGCCAATGTGAGTCGGGTATGCGCGCGCCGTGCCGTTGCGCACCAGACCAATTACCAGGAGCAAATCTATAGACTCACCTTATTACCACCCAGTGACTGGGCAGCTGAAAACTGAACCGGCGTCCATTCTGCTCACGTGCTACGCTTAATAGGGCACCGGGAAACAACAGGGAAACAGGGGAATAGGGATGAACGCATTAACAGGACTCTTGTCGGTCATGGTCGCCAGGGATGCCTCAGACTTGTATATCTCTGCGGATGCACCGCCCACGTTGAAAATTGACAGCCGCCTTCACGCGCTGTCCGTCCCGCCACTGCCTCTCGATGAGGTTGAACTGCTGATATACAGCATGCTCACCGACGAGCAGCAACGACACTTCAAACACAACCAAAGTCTGGATTTCGCCTTCTCGTATGCCAACGTCGGCCGGTTTCGCATCAACATTTATCGCCAAAAGGGTGCCCCGGCGATGGTGGCACGATATATCAAGCATCAAATACCGTCTATCAGCGAGTTGGGGTTGCCAACGGCGTTGCATGAACTGGTGATGAAAAAACGCGGACTGATACTGATCGTGGGGGCACCCGGTAGTGGCAAGTCCACAACCATGGCCTCCATGATTGACCACCGCAATCAACACGGTGAAGGCCATATCCTCACCATCGAAGATCCGATTGAATTTATTCACTTACACAAAAAGTGCCTGGTGAGCCAGCGGGAAGTGGGCATAGACACGCCCAGTTATGCCGAGGGCCTGCGCTTTGGACTGCACGAAACACCGGATCTGGTGATGATTGGCGAACTCCGCGATTATATGGCGGCCCAACAGGCGATTCGCTACACCGAGGCTGGTCACCTGTGTCTGACCAGCTTGCGCGCCAGAAACACCACCCAGGCACTGGAGCGGCTACTGAATTTTTACCCCACCAAATTGCAGCACCGTGTTCGACAGGACCTGGCCATGCACCTGGTGGCTATCGTCGGCCTGCGCCCGGCACGCGACAGGAACGACAAACGGGTCACGGCTACGGAAATCCTGATCAATAACCCCCGTATCGCCGAGTTGATTGAACAGGGTAAAACAAACAGAATTAAAGGGGCTATGGAATCCAGAGGAAATCCCTTTTGCCAAACTTTCGAGGAAGACCTGTTTGAATTGATCCGCAGCAAACGCATTTCGAGGCTGGAGGGATTGAGTCGGGCGGATTCCTGCATAAGGCTGGCGGCACGCTTCAACTTGGACGAGACGCTAAAAGCGATGGGCACCCCCCTTGGCAACAACGCCGCAAACGGAGAGAAAATCAACGGCAACAACCGGACGGACGAAGAGCTGGACAGGGATTACACCCACCTTGCAAATTCAGCCGCTACAACCATCATCCGCGAACGCCGCCCGGAAATTTTCTAGCCAATACCGGCATTCACAGATGAACCCCTTTGCGCAGCCAGGCCGGCACGTCGTAGGTGGAGTAATCCGCTTCATCAAAATCCAGCCCGTGATGCTTCTTGCGGATATTGCGACGCTCGGCAATGCTCATGCCGAAGACCGAGTGGTGGCGTTCATCGATAAAGGCCTGCAGCTCGCTTTGCGTGACCAGCCCGGTAACCAGCCCGGCATCCATATAGCCGTCAAACAGGTCCCGCTCCTTTTCGGAAGGTTCAATACCGGCCGCAGACTGGCGGTACAAACTCAGCAACCGCTTTTCGAATTCAGCCATATAACGCGCGTGGATTGCCTGGGTGCTCATTACGTTCTCTTCATTAGTGTCTCGCAATAACGGCCTGCGAATTAGTGGGTAAACTGCGCCTGGTATTGACTCGGCGAAATTCCGAACGTTTTGCGAAAGTGGTGGCGCATGTTCATGGCCGTTTCAAATCCGGATTGTTGGGCAATCCGTTCGATCGAAATATTGTCGTCCACCAACAGCTTTTGCGCCAAATGCAGTCGTTGACGGTTAATCCACTCCTTCGGGCTCATGCCCAGTGAGGCGCGAAAGTGGCGATCGAAACTGCGCCGCGACATATTGGCTTTCTCCGCCAGCATATCAACGTCGAGAGGCGTATTCAGCCGCTTGATGGCCCAGTCCAGGGTTGATGCAAAATGGCTTTGGTTTTCGATCATCGGGGTCTCGACAAACTGGGCCTGACCACCGCTGCGGTGTGGTGGGATCACTAACCGACGGGCCACCTGGTTGGCCTTGTCATGGCCATAGTCCTGTCGCACCACCTCCAGACCGAGATCCAGTGCCGCGGCGCTACCGGCGGAACAACCAATTCTGCCATCGTAGACGTAAAGCACATTTTCCAAAAAGGTGATATCGGGATACATCTCAATAAACATGTCGGCATAGCGCCAGTGGGTGGTTACTTGACGGCCATCCAAAAGCCCCGCTTCGGCCAACAGAAATGCCCCCGTGCACAACGACAGGATACGACCGCCGCGCCGGTAAAAACGGATAATAGCCTCAATCAATTCCGTATGGCGATCCACGCGCGAAATCTCGTTGACACACCAACCGGGAATCACCAACTGATCGTAACCGTCAAAGTTTTCAACGTTCCTGCAACTGATACGAAGGTTACACCGCGCCGTGACGATGTCGGCACCGAGACCAACCGCTTCGGTGCGATACCAATCGTCAAACTCCGGTCTTTCCAGACCAAAGATTTCCATCGCACATCCGAACTCAAAAACGGCCAGGTTATCGTACGCCAGGATTGCCACATTGATCATGATTATTCCCCCGTAAAAGCGGAGACACACTTGGCTTATTATTAACGAAGATTGGCTTTTACGCCATTGTGACCCCCTCGCAAAACACCAACAATAATACCTCCTCCCGAAATTTCCGCTCGCGCCAAAAGGTGGGTTATGAAAACTTGGTTTCTATATATCGCTTTATTCTTTTGGACACCGTTATTAGCGGCAGGGAATACGGAGATCTCCACAATGCTGTCGTTCAAGACAAAATACCTGGGAAAACTTGGCACCACTGTGGATGACAATAATGTCCTTCAACCCTATATGGAAGTCCGTCATAAAAACGGTCTGTACGCCTACTTGTGGTTGAACCTGCCCCTTAAGGAAGGCAACCCCCGGCGTTCACTTGAGATAGAACCGAGCGTGGGCTATCGAACAACCATGGGCAATTGGACCTGGGACACCTCCCTGACGCTGTTCGACATTCAGAACCCCCGGGTCCTGGACTTCGACGGCGACATCCTGAGCCCCAAAATCAAACTCAGCAATTCGTTTTTTCACGCAGAGATTCTTTACTACGCTGCCGACGGAGCGCGGGATGGTTGGCTGGCGGGCGTCGGCCTCAAACACCGGTGGGGGAGCGCGATTTCCCTGTTCGCCGAGATTAACTACGTCGACGGTCCGTTTCATTTTGAACCCATCCTTTACAGCAAATTCAAAGCACTGCTGGCAATCGACAATCTGGCGACGGATCTGTTTGTGGAGGTAGTGCAAATCTTGCGGGAGGAGAGCGCAAACGAACCCCGGCAGGACCAGGTGGCTTTGGGTCTTAGCTATCACTTTTGATATAACGTCAATGCGGGTGCAGATTCGCAGCCCTCTCCTAAACTGAAGTTATGTTCCAATGAACTGAATGATAGTTCCCTTCTCAGATCGATTTCAGCAGTGTCGTCAACAGCGTCCAAAAGGGTTCTACCGTAGCAATTTCCAACCGTTCCGTGGGCGAGAGTGGGCAGCGCGAATGTTGGGCCCGAAGGACACGATATCCACCGCGCCCATTTTACTTTTTAAAATGCCACACTCGAGCCCGGCGTGAATGGCCTTGACCTCTGGTTCAACACCATACAGGGATTGATAAACGCCTTTCGCTTTTGCCAGCAAGGGGTTGTCGAATTGCGGTACCCAGCCGGGATAATTGAGAATTTCCCGGCATTCCAATTTAAATCGGGCGGCCAGGTTCAACACTGTGTCAAACAGCGGCCGGGCCTCGGCCTCGTTAAAGAAACGCACACTGGTTTCCAGATACATGTCTGTGTCGAGGTGCACCACTGCCAGGTTGATACTGAGATCCACCAAGTCCGCCGGCTGCGCCAGGTTATAGGACTGGGCACCGTGGGGAAACAAGCTAAGCAGTTGCACCCATTGCGCCTGGCTGTCCAGGGTAAGCACCGTCTCGATCTCTTTTTCCAGCAGTTCGAACTCGATAGCCCGATCCGCTTTCGGCAGGTACGTTTGCCAACGGCTTAGCAAGCGCTGGTTGAGTAATGGCAATTGTTCCAACTCGCTGTCGGGAACCCAACACTCAATACTGGCCTCCCTGGGAATCACGTTGTCGGCCACCCCGCTGTGAAACCGCGACAGGCGCACGCCCAGTTCACCGGCGTCCTGCAGCCATTGCCCCATCAACTTTATGGCATTGCCCAACTGTTGGTGAATTTGTATACCCGAGTGCCCACCCGCCAGGCCTCTGAGTGTTAACCGCAAGCCCCTGCCTGCGGCGGGTTGCGACTCGCGCTCCACCCGCCCCTTCAGTTCCCAACCCCGGCCGCCAGCGCAACCGATATACAATTCGCCCCAGTCTTCCGTGTCCAGGTTTAGCATAAGGCTGCCACTGAGCATAGTTGCATCAAGATTGAGCGCACCACCCAGTCCTGTCTCCTCGTCCACGGTAAACAGCAATTCCAGGGGCGGGTGAGCGACGTCGGGATCTGTCATCAGCGCCAGGGCCGCCGCACAGCCGACACCATTGTCCGCCCCCAAGGTGGTGCGATCCGCCTTTAGCCAACCATCACTGATTTCGAGGGTCAGGGGATCGCGGCTGAAATCGTGATCCTTGTCATCGGTTTTCACGGTCACCATGTCCACATGGTTTTGAATCACTACCGTGGGTCGATCTTCCAATCCCGCGGTAGCGGTGACATAGATCACCAGGTTACCGGCGGCGTCAGTTTGCCAGCGACAGTGGCATTCCTCCGCCAGCTGTTTCAGGTAACCCAGAATTCGCGCTTCCTGTTTTGAAGGTCTTGGTGTTTGCGTGAACTGGAAAAAGTGCTCCCAAATATGGACGGGGAATTGAGGATAATTTGCAGGTTTCATTGTGTAACGGCTCAGATTCTGTTTTCCACCTATTCTATCATCGACTCAAGCACCCGCGTCCTCCGGTCATAATGAAGATCACTCAGCCGATGACGCTCCAGCTTCAGCAGTTCAGCCTTGCGCTCAATGCCACCGGCGTATCCGCGCAAAGCACGATCAGTGCCGATCACCCGGTGGCAGGGAATCAGAATGCAAATCGGGTTTTTGGCATTGGCGCTGGCCACGGCGCGCACAGCCCCCGGACTGCCCATATCGCGAGCCAGCTGCAGGTAACTGCTGAGGGCGCCGTAACCCACTTTGCACAGCGAGTGCCACACGCGCTTCTGGAATTCAGTCCCTGCCGGCGCCAGCGGCAGATCAAATGTGACGGGCTTACCGGAAAAATAGTTGTCCAATTGCTGACGGCAGGCCTTCGACCACGTCGCCCGCTGCGGTTGACAGGCTTCAGCGTCGTCATCGAATAACAGCGAGTGGATGTGGTTGGCGTCGCCCTTAACAGCAATGCGCCCCAAGGGGGCCTGGTAGATCAGGCAATAGGGTCCAATCGAATTTGTCTCAATCATAATTACGGTAGCCTTTCGTAAAAGCCGAGCTCTCAGCGTCGAGGGACAGAACCTAGACCAGCCGTTGCCATAGCAACAGGGTGGCATAGGCCCGCCACGGTTGCCAGCCGACTGACAACCGTTGGGTTTCGGTTTCGCTCGGGCGCAATCCATTTTTTTCCAGGGCCGCTCTCACCCCCAAGTCACCGGCAGGGAATGCGTCGGGCAGGGAAAAGGCCCGCATCTCCAGATAACTGAGAGTCCAGGGGCCTATACCCTTGATGGCCTGCATCCGATCCCGGCGCCACTGCGGATCCGCCGCCTCGCTGAACACGTCGGGGCAATCCAGTTTCAGCTGGGCCAGGTCTTTCAGGCAACGAATGCGCGCGCCGGTGATTCCCAGGCCATTGAGGTCAGCCTGGACGATGGCGATCGCTGTGGGAAAAGCGCGTTCGAGGCAAAACCTGTTGGCGGGAACCTTTTCACCGCAACGCTCGGTCAACCGGCTTAACAGGGTACAGGCGGCCTTAACGCTGACCTGCTGGCCGACAATGGCACGCACCGCCGCTTCAAAAGGATCGAAAGCGCCAGGCAGACGGATATCCTTGCGCCCCTGGAGCTGGGTTTTAAACTCTTCACTTTCCGCCAGATGATTCATAATCATGCCTGCGGGGGCCTCCACATCAAACACCCGCTTCACGGTAGCAATCAAACGCGGCAAACAATGAACGCTCGACTGCTCGCAGGATAATAACAGGCAGCGGCGCGCCGGTTCATAGTCCAGTTCGACCAGCAGTGGCTGTCCGTCAAGGGTCATCACACGGCGATAGATGTAGGGCCTTATGGAAGTCGCTGCACCCGTCGCCTCCACCACTTCCACGCCGTCGATGCACCGCGACGCCAGAAAGCCGCAAATGGCGGCATAGTCAAAATCCGGCGCTACCGGAATCTGTACGCGAATCCAGCCCTGCTCGGCGCTCAGGGGTCGACGGCGCATCGCCGACGGCGTTTTGGCAAACTGCGACTTCCAGTGCTCGTTGAAACGGCGCACGCTGTTATAACCGGCGGTATACGCGATGTCGGCGATGCTCAAACTGGAATCGAACAATAGCTGCTTGGCCAGCAGACTTTTGCGGGCCAGCTCCAGTTGCGCCGGACCGGCGCCAGCATAGCGCACACAGAGCTTGCGCAGGTAGCGTTCGCTGATGCCTGAGACATCAGCCAACTCCGGTACCGAGTGGTCCGCCAGGAAACCTTCGTTGATCTTGCGAAGAATGCGCGCGGCTACCGACGCAATCCCTTTCCAGGCAGCGCTTTGGGGCGCGGTTTCCGGCCGGCAGCGCAAACAGGGGCGAAATCCGGCTTCCAGCGCGGCGGCGGCACTGGGATAGTAGTCGACGTTTTCTTCCTTGGGCGGCACCACGGGGCAAATGGGTCGGCAAAAAATACCGGTGGTTTTGACGCCGGTAAAGAACTGGCCGTCAAAGCGCGGATCGCGGCTCAAACGGGCCTTTCGGCAAACTTCGGCTGTCAGTTCCATCGCGGTGTTTGATCTCCGGCGTAATGGGGTATGGCCCTATTCTAGCCGAATGCTGAGCAATCTATAGCGGAATTCGGCACTGATCCTTGGCAGCCGCCTACAGGATTGAGTTGAAGTGCCTGCTGGAGAAACTGGAATGCAGAAACGGTTTAGGTGGCGAGCCCGGTGCATGACACCGACCCGCCACAGTTGATGTCAGGTGTTAAATCTCCGCCGCCAAACGTGTGCCCTGATTAATGGCACGCTTGGCATCCAGCTCAGCGGCCACGTCAGCACCACCAATCAGGTGATGAGGTTTTTTCAATCCCTCTACCAGGTCACGCCTGGATTCCTGCCCGGCGCAGAGGATGACATTATCCACATCCAGCACCCGGACTTCCCCGTCCACTTTAATATGCAGACCGTCGTCGTCGATCTTCAGGTACTCACACCCCGCAATCATTTTCACGCCCTTGTTGATCAAACCGGTGCGATGTATCCAGCCGGTGGTTTTGCCCAGTCCGCCGCCGACTTTGGAGGTCTTGCGTTGCAGCAGGAATATTTCGCGGGCCGACTCGGGCACCTGGGGCACCACACCTTCAATCCCACTACGGGCCTGCAGGGTCATATCGATGCCCCACTCCTGCATAAAAGCGTCGATATTCTGGCTGGTGGACTCGCCGGCGTGACTCAGGTATTCGGACACATCGAAGCCAATACCTCCCGCCCCGATAACAGCCACTTTTTTTCCAACCGGTGTCCTGTGTTTGAGCACATCCAGATAACCCAGTACTTTCTTATGGTCGACACCGGGAATATCAGGCACCCGCGGATTGATACCGGTCGACAAAACCACTTCGTCGAAATCGCTGTTGTTGAGATCCTCGACACTCACCGGTGAGTTAAGCTGCAAATTCACGCCGGTCAGCTCGATGCGGCGATTAAAGTAGCGCAGGGTTTCGTGGAACTCTTCCTTGCCCGGCACCTGTTTGGCGACATTGAATTGCCCGCCGATTTCCGGGGCCGCATCGAACAGCGTCACTTGGTGACCCCGCTCGGCGGCTGAGGTTGCAAATGCCAGACCGGCTGGACCGGCGCCCACCACCACCAGCTTTTTCACCTGCGTGGTCGGCAGCAGATTCAACTCGGTCTCGTGACAGGCACGGGGGTTAACCAGGCAGCTGGTCATCTTGCCTTCGAACACATGATCCAGGCAGGCCTGGTTACAACCGATGCACGTATTGATCTCGTCGCCGCGGCCAGCTTCCGCTTTGGCCACAAAATCGGGATCTGCGAGGAAGGGTCGAGCCATGGACACCATATCCGCGTGACCGGCCGCCAATACCTGTTCGGCTTTTTCCGGCGTGTTAATACGGTTGGAGGTGATCACCGGGATAGTGAATTCTTTTTTGAACTTCTCAGTCACCCAGGTAAAGGCGGCGCGAGGTACTTTGGTGGCAATGGTGGGAATGCGTGCTTCATGCCAACCGATACCGGTGTTGATCAGGGTGGCTCCAGCCTTTTCGATCGCCTTGCCCAGGGTGACGACTTCGTCGTAGCTGCTGCCGCCCTCCACCAGGTCGAGCATCGACAGGCGATAGATAATGATAAAGTTTTCCCCTACGGCCTCACGCACCCGACGAACCACCTCCACCGGCAGGCGCATGCGGTTTTCGTAACTGCCACCCCAGCCGTCTTCGCGCTGGTTGGTGCGCAGAGCCAAAAACTGGTTGAGGAAATAACCTTCCGATCCCATGATCTCCACGCCATCGTATCCGCTCTTTTGAGCCAGGACCGAGGTGCGGACAAAATCCTCGATCTGCTGATCGATTTCCTCTTCCGTAGCCGCCTGGGGTTTGAAAGGGTTAATCGGTGCCGGGATGGCGGAGGGAGCAATGGGGTTTTCGTTAAAGGCGTAGCGGCCGGTGTGCAGGATCTGCATACAGATTTTACTACCCGCTTCGTGCACCGCATCCGTGATTACCCGGTGCTCGGTGCAGTCCTCCTCGCGCCACAACATCCTGGTGTGCTCATGGGTGGCCGCACGCTTGTTGGGACCGAAGCCACCGGTGACGATGAGGCCGACACCGCCGCGGGCGCGCTCGGCAAAAAAGGCGGCCATGCGCTCGTGGCCGTTATCAGCTTCTTCAAGGCCTGTGTGCATGGAACCCATCAACACACGGTTCTTCAAGGTTGTAAACCCCAGGTCCAGGGGCTCAAACAGATGGGGGTAAGGGGTGGCGCTCATTGGGTTTACCTTTTTTCAAGCCTTGTGCAGCGTTAACTGCTGGTCATCCATCCTCATATCTTGACACTGTCAAGATCACAGAAACAAAAGATATCGCCCTATTTTGACAGTGTCAAGATATAGGGGTACCTTCGTGCATCAAAAAGCGAACATGCCTCAGAAATAAGTGAATATGCCAGAAAGAACGAACACACCATGAAGAACGAAGGCACCCTGAAAAGTGAACCTGCGGTCAAGAAAAAGGCTTACCACCACGGCGATCTGCGCCAGGTCCTGCTGGATCAGGCGGCCCTGATAATCCGCGAAGAGGGTGAGCGGGCCCTTTCCATGCGCAAACTGGCCGCCCGGGTCGGGGTATCCCGTACGGCTCCCTACCACCACTTTGCCGAAAAGGAGGCCCTGTTGTGTGCGATTGCGGAGGAAGGGTTTAGACGTTTTAGTGAATTATCCTACCGGGAGACGCTCGATGAGGGCATGATCGCCTACAGCGTGGTCCTTAAGCGTACGCTCGACTACGTAAAGTTCGCCCAACAAAACCCCGAATACTACGACCTGATGTTCGGTGGGCACCTGTGGCATTCGCAGCAACTGACCGACTCCCTGATCCGGAAAGCCCACGCGACGTTCAAGTACGGCGTCGAAACCATTCGGCACTGGCAGGCGCAGGGCTATATCCTGCCGGGTATCGATCCGCTGCGATATTCGCAGGTGAGCTGGAGCACCCTCCACGGTATAAGCCGACTGTTGATTGATGGCATCTATGTCGATGAGGCCTCGATCGAGGCTATCTGCGAAAGCGCGGCCACCATGCACTGGGAACAGTTGACCGGTCGCAAACGCCCATAGTCTTTGCGCTGTGCTAACCTAGCGGCATGTGGATCATCCTGATTTTCACCTTTGCGGCAGTGGTATTGCTCGCATTACCACTGCAAGCCACCGGTTTGCTGGTGGAGTCAGTGATTGATTTTGGCCATTACCTCCTGTTCGCGCTGATCAGCCTGGCGATGGGTTTGGCGACTTCCCGCAAAGAGCTGAGCCTGACGCAACGCGTGGCATTGGTGGTCGGCTTGCCACTGACCTTCGGCGCACTGATCGAAGGCATTCAACCTTATCTGGGTCGCACCGGCAGTTATTACGATCTGTGGCTGGATGTGCTGGGCGTTGCCGCGGGCTGGTTCGCCTACCGCGGGTGGACACGGCGGCCACAGCCCTCTTACCGCACCCTGGTCGGACTCAGTCTGCTTACCCTGCTCGCGTTACAGCAACCGCTGTGGTGGAGTTGGGTCTACCGGGAACGGCAGCGGGCACTGCCGGACCTTCTGGGCCTGGAGTCCCGTCCGTTACACAGCCTGTTGACCAACAATCTGAACACACCACTGAAGGTGACGCCGGTTCCGGACGGACTCGATCTCCCCCAACGCGACCGCTCCATGGTGCGCGTTCCCCTGTTTGGTGCCACCTGGCCCGGCATCCACTGGCGGGAACCTGAATCCGATTGGCGCGCCTACAGCGGACTTGAGATTGAAATCTACTCCCCCTTACCTCGCGAGATTCCCCTGGTGCTGCGCATCCACGACCACCTTCACGATCAGCGTTTTGAGGACCGTTTTAACCGCCGCTTACGATTGCAGCCGGGCTACAACCGATTCGAGATAGCGATGACGGATATCAGCCATGCCCCCCAGGATCGCCTTATGAATCTGGCGGCTATAGAGGGCATCATTTTGTTCAGCACACCCCAGGCAAAGGGCGACGAAATCTACCTGCTCGGCGTCCGGCTGATACCGGCAGAAAGCCGGAGCCGCTCGACCCCGGAAACCACAGGCGTTTAACCGCAGACGGGAAAACGCCAACCAGGAAGAAAGCGGCTACTTACCCAGCGGGCAGGTGTTAAAGCCGATTATTTTGTAGAGTGGGCAAAAGCCGATGAGCCCGGTCACCAGGGGCACCAACCCCACCCAGCCCCACACGGTCTGCGGACCGACCACAGTCAGACTCAAGAGCGCAATCCCGAGAATAACCCGCAAGATTCTGTCCACAGTGCCTTCATTTTTCATGGCTACATCCTCCAACCAGTGAATTTGGGATCAGTCTAGGGGCGAAGGAACAGACCCTCACTGACTTAGTCACGTAAGTTCTTCAAAAACTTACGCAACGAAGCGAGAAATGACTCAGACATTGATGTATATCAATCCTTCAAACAATAAAACTGCGACCGAGAACTGATCCGTCCTTCGTTGCGTGCGCGCTTGGAATCGCGCTGCCCTATTCAACATGGCCGAAGGCTATGCCAGGGAAATTGTCACGCCCATGGGGCCAATCAAAAATTTCCGCAGCGGGACGGAAAATTGTCTCAGGACACTGCAAGCAACATTTACTACCCTTTTCCGAACACGTTTTTGATCTGTCTCAAAACGACAGCCCGCCCGGTTGGTGATAATTAACAAATAAGTTGGTAATACCGCTTAGGTGTTAATCCGGGAACTCCCGGTAAAACCAGGTTTTATCTGCTGAGTTCAAAACCAGGCGCATGAGTTCAACGACACTGATGCGCGACTTATCGAGTTTGTGACTATATGGAGGTTCGCCATGAGCTTAATTCCCCGCAAATCCCTGTTTGATTTCGACCACCTGTTCGATAACTTCTGGGCGCCCCTGCCTCGCAGCGGCGAAGGATCCGCAGTCGCTTTCGCCCCCCGGGTGGACATCAAGGAGAAAGGCGATCATTACGAGATCAGCGCCGAGTTGCCCGGCATTGATAAAAAGGATATCCACGTGTCCCTGGATAACGGCGTACTCACCATCGAGGCTGAGGCAGTGCAGGAAGACAAGGAAGAGAAGGACGGCAAGATAATTCGCCAGGAACGTCGCTACGGTAAGTTTATGCGCAGCTTTAATCTGGAAGGCGATGTTCAGGAATCGGATATCAAGGCCACTTTCGACAAGGGAGTGCTGACCCTGACAGCGCCGCGTAAAGCGCCCGCGGCTCCAGAGAAGCGCCGCATCGAAATCCAATAACCATCAGCCAGGGACCGGCGGGATTCGCCCGGTCCCCTGTCGCCGCTACTTGTACGCCTTCAATGTGATATTGACGCATGTTGGATAGGTAGACTTCGATCCGGTCTGAGTGGCTGGAGCGTCTTCAGAAACACGCCGTATACTCCTCCCTGGACCCAAAGCACTCGTTGCACTCGCGGGGCCGGCCCGGGGTTCGGGCGCGACGTCTTTGTCGCGCACGGTTTCTGAAAACTCCCCAGCCACTCAGACCTGACAAGGTCGTTCGGCAGAGCCCGGCGCCTAACGATGAAGATGCCACACCTTTCCTGGGTCTTGGCTGGCGGGTGAAAAACGATTGTCTTTCTGACATTTAAACCCGCTGTATCCTATGCCCGCTGCATCAACCGCTCCTGCGGTGGCGCCTGCGGTACAAACTGGTCGAAAAAGCCTTCGCTGTGAATGCGACTTTCTTCCGCCCCCAACTGCCGGGCGGCTGCCGCACAATCGGTGACAAATTCCGGACTGCCGGCAATATAGATACTGTGCTCGGCCAATGACGGGAACAGCCCCGGCAGGATGGCAGGTATCCGCCCCTGCAAGTCATCACTGTCTTCCCGGGTCAGGGTGTAGCGATAGTCGAAATTCCGGTACTGGGATTGCCAATGGGCGAGCAATCCGTCCAGCATCAAATCGCTGCGTTGCTGCGCAGAAAACAGCAAAGTGACCGGCGCCGCATAGCCGCGGTTCAACGCCGCCGCCGTTAGCGACAGGATCGGAGCCAGGCCGGAACCCGCCGCCAGGCAGAGTACCGGAGTCTCCACACTGGGGTCGCCGATAAAGGCGCCATAGGGTCCATCGAGTGTTACCCGGTCGCCCGGCTTCAGGTAATCGTGCACCCAGCGGCTGGTTTTACCCTCTTCCAACCGGGTGATCAGCAAAGCAATTTCCCCCTCGGAATTTGGTGTATTGGCAATGGAGTAGGAGCGCGGCGGCGCGTTCTGTCGCTCATCGCCCAGCAGCACAAACTGCCCTGGCCAGAAACGCATGGGTTCGCCCAGGGGGCGCAGTCGCAGCTCGATAATACGTGGCGTGCGCGGAATCCGGTCGATCACGGTAAACCAGACGTTTTCCCGCGGAGCGAACAGCTTGGGCTGGGCGTCATCGGTACCCCACTCGATCTCCAGCACATCGCCGGTGGGCTTGGCCATGCACATCAGGCCGTAACCCTGTTCACGCTCCTGCGGCGACAACGCCATATCGAGCACCATACCCTGGTCGAAATCACCTTCGCGCACCTTTACCTTGCACTCGCCGCAAGCGCCGGCGCGACAGTTATTGGGCAGGGCATAACCGGCATTTTCCAGTGCCCCCAAAACGGTTTCCCCGGCGCTGCAGGGAACTTCCCGGCCGGAGGGATAGAGTCGGATACTACTCATGGTCTATGACCTTTAGCGTTAAAAGTGGTCGATAAAAGTGATTGTCACCGTGCCCGGGGTCGGGCACGGTCGAGGTTCCCGATCAGAACACCGGAATAATGTCTTCCATATCCACGTCGGTGATCTCCTTGCCGGAGATATCCACCTCGGGAATGGCCGGGAATTCAGTGTCGTACTTGTCGAGCACACCTTTCAGGTTCAACATGGCGTTGCGCCAGTTCTCCTTCTTGGCGTCGTAGCTGGGCACACCAAACCCGGCCAGGCGACAGACTTCCTCGCCTTCGCGCTGGTTATTGATAAAGTCCGCGGGCAAATCCCAGAAATCCTCCGGCGGCTCAAACAGTACCGCGGACAGAAACAGGTAACCCGCGCGAATCTGCTTGGTGATAATCGGCTTTTCCTCCTCGCTCAAATGCGGGTAGTCGCGCTCCATGACTGTCATGCAGATGGCCATATGACGGCCCTCGTCGCGGCCGATATTACGGAAGGCTTCCTGGAAGACCGGCTCCTTACAATTGGCGGACATCTGCTTGAAGATGGTGGCGGCGGCGATCTCGCCCATCAGGAAAGAACTGAACAACACCGCCATGCTGTACTTGGGTACGGCTTCCTTGTAACCGCTCCAGTAACGGCCACCGTTGTAGTAAAGCCAGGCCACATTCTTCTGCAGGCGCTTGCCAAGTTCGGTTTTGGGCGTGTACTCCAGATAGCTGGGCGCTTCCAGCAACCTGGTGATGGCGAGACCACACATGTGTTCGTGATTCTGTTCGTCCTGGGTGACAGAGAAGAAGCAGCGGCGAATAGCATCTTCTTCGTGCACTTCATAAGTTTTGATAAAAGCCTCGGCAAATACCGGT
Source organism: Cellvibrionaceae bacterium (assembly GCA_050290225.1). Lineage (GTDB taxonomy): Bacteria > Pseudomonadota > Gammaproteobacteria > Pseudomonadales > Cellvibrionaceae > JBNKHG01. The sequence continues at coordinate 20,976 of JBNKHG010000058.1, read as the reverse complement.
GGAGCCGACGCATCGAATACTGACAGCAGTGACCACCAGTAGGCGATCGCTTCTCGCTCTTCCCAGCTGTACTTGCTGACGTCAAAGGTGTCCCAGGGTAACTTGGCGGGATCCCACACCTCGCGACGCGAGGCCTCCCACACCTCTTCGGCCTTCTGGGCCACTGTGCGCCAGGATAGCGGGTAGACATTGGGCTGCAGCGTGGCCGGCGGGTATTCCATGGTGTGAGCAATCTTTTCGCGGTTCGTCATCATGTGGTCCTCGGTTTAACAATCGATGTTGTAGTAGTTGCTTTGTCGCTGGAAGTTGGGGGGAAACTACCCCTTTGTGGCTACGCCCAACGTGATACGCAAACTATCATATATATTATTATTATGTATCACTTAAATCTGGCCACTTGATCTGGATCAAGTTCTGGGCCATTCCGAGGACTGATGAACGCAGCGCGTTTTCCCTCTAACGCGATGAATATAAGTCCGCTTTCCAAGCACTGGACTCATTGCCTGCTTGCGCCTATGCTGCGCCCCATGTCCAGTACTTCCCGTGAAAATCGCCGCTCAGCCCCCGGGGCCAGTCCCCGGCCCCCATTCGGGGCCATCCCGAATGTACCGGGCGCCATCCTGAAAGTGCCGGGCGCCATCCTGAAAGTACCGGGCGCCCCCCTGGGAGAAACAGTGGACCTGCAACTTGTGGAGCCGAACGAGTGACGGCCGATACTGGCAGTAGGGACATCCGCGCCCGCTTTCAAGCGGTCCTCGGCGACTTCGAACTGGACGTCGACCTGCGGCTGCCCAACCGCGGTGTCACGGCCCTCTTCGGCCACTCCGGTAGCGGCAAGACAACCCTGTTGCGCTGTATTGCCGGCCTGCTACCGGCGCGGGGTCAACTCATGGTCAACGGTACGCCCTGGCAAAATGACACTCTCTGCGTGCCTGTGCACGAGCGACCACTGGCTTATGTGTTTCAGGAGGCGAGCCTGTTTCCCCACCTGTCGGTGCGCCGCAACCTGGAGTACGGTTACAAGCGCCTGGCAGCGGCGGAACGCAGGATTGAATTCGAACAGGCGGTTGGCTGGCTGGGGTTGGCGCAATTGTTGTCACGCATGCCCCACAATCTCTCGGGGGGTGAACGCCAGCGGGTAGCCATCGCCCGTGCGCTGTTGACCAGCCCCCAGTTATTGCTGATGGATGAACCCCTTGCGTCGCTTGATCATGCCAGCAAGGCCGGGATACTGCCCTACCTGGAGCAACTTCACGACAGCTTGTCGATCCCGCTGCTGTATGTCACCCACTCTCCGGATGAAGTGGCAAGGCTGGCGGACACCATCGTGGTACTGGAGCGGGGTCGAGCCCTGGCATGCGGCCCGCTGACAGAAACCCTGGCGCGACTCGACCTGCCAATTCGACGGGCAGAGGATGCAGCGGTGGTGATACAGGCGACCGTCGCGGAAAAAGACACGCGCTGGCACCTTGCACGTGCGGAGTTTCCCGGTGGCAGTCTTTGGGTGCGGGATAACAATTTTGGCCTGGGGAAACGGGTACGGCTGCGCATCCTGGCACGGGATGTCAGCCTGGCGCGGGAGCGCAACACCGGGCAGAGTATTCAAAACCTGTTGCCCGCGCGGGTGACGGAAATCGGCGCCGGCAACCACCCGTCGATCTCCCTGGTACGACTGGAAATGTCGGATACAGGGGCAATATCCACCCCCTTGCTCTCGCGGCTGACCGCCCGCGCGGTGGACGCACTGGATCTGGCACCCGATAGCCGGGTGTGGGTGCAGGTCAAATCCGTGGCGGTGCTCGACTAGTCGTCTTTCAATCTGATAATGACGCATTAACGCCGCGAATCCACTGCGATGTCAGCCACTCAGGCCGGATCGAAGCCTACCTGTCCTACATATACGTCAATATCACCTTGAAGGCGTACTAGCCTTTTACAACTGCCCCATTTTTAATAACTGCACTATTTTTTATAACGGCTTTGGTCCAGATCCTGTTAGCGCCCGTTCTGGCTGCTGACGGCAACCCGCTACCAACCCAACGACATACCCTGGTCTTCCGCCGCCGCGGGTATCTCGCCGATCATTTCATCGTAAGCGTTCTGCTGCACCATCACCGACTCCTCAGCGGCCACGCCCTTCAGGGCATCATGCATCAACACCAGGCTGTTGGTCACCAACGGCTCCCTGTTTTCATTGAGCACCCGATAACGCTGACCTTTGGTGATCACATCCAACAGATAGTGATCCCCTTCACAGGAGTACACTATTGCCTTGGCCACACAACCATCGCGTTTTAGTTCCGAAAGCGTAATACCGACCATCTGCAGACCCTCCTGCGTTGAAGCTGGGTGTATAGGGTTGGGGGTCGACGCCTGGATCGATTACCGGGCCGCAGGCTCCTTTTCTATGGCACGGGGAGCCGGGAGCAAGTCTGGGCGGTTACAAATAATCGGCAACCACAATTCCCAGGGCCTTGGGGTCGCGGGCACGGACGATGGATTCGTCGGCCTCCTGCGCCAAGTTTAGCAGTTGTGGGGGAAGTTTCTTCCGCGCCCCGAGGTCATAGACCAGCTTCAGACGCGGCCGGTCCTGCTGCAGGCGATTGGTTTCGATCACCACCCCGGCTCGACCGGAATTCAACTCCACCAGGGTACCAACAGGGTACACGCCTATGCTGCGGATAAAATCGTAGACCAGGTTTTTATCCAGGTGGTTGTCGCTCCACTCCAACAGCTTTTTCATCGCATCCGTGGGCGTCAGACCACTGTGATAGACACGCTCCGCGGTAATAGCATCGTAAACATCCACCACCGCAGCCATTTTGCCGAAGTGACTGATGGACTCGCCAGCGAGCCCCGCCGGATAGCCATTGCCATCCAGGCGCTCGTGGTGTTCGGCGCAAATGGCGATGGCGGTGGGGTACATACCGGGCGTCTGCACCAGCACGTCGCGACCATAGACCACATGGCGCTTCATTTCCTCCCACTCCTGCGGCTCCAACTGTTCGGTTTTGTGCAGAATCCGGTCCGGAACACGAATCTTGCCGATATCATGCAGCAGCGCTCCGGTCACCAGTTGATGCAGGGTTTCGCCGCTATAGCCCAGGTGACGTGCCAGCACCCCCATCAAAATAGCCACATTGACCGAGTGCTCCAGCAGGTAGCTGTCCTTGGATCGGATCTGGGACATGCAGAGCAACGCATTCTGGTTGTTCAAAATGGAGCCGATCATCTCATCGGCCAACTGCTCCACCGGGTCCAGCTCCACGGCCTGACCGAGCTTGACGTCCAGCAGGATTTTGTCGATCAGCCGTTTGGCGCTCTGGTGCACCTGCCTGGCATTTTCGAGCTCCTGCTCCAGGGGGCGACGTTCAACGGCAGGTGGTATTTCTCCCTGCAAACGACGCAGTTGGGCATTTTGCTGATTTTCAATCTCGGCGAGGGGCACGCCGATGTCGCAGTCAGTGCCCCGGTCGGTATCGATATACACATGCTGAACGCCCAACCGGCGAATAATATCGATAGTCTTCTCGCGACGAACAAAGCCGTGTTTTTGCAAATTGTTGTCGGGAATCCAGGCGTTACTGACCTCGGCTATGTACATGCCGGTTTTGAGGTGGTCCACGGGAATGCGTTTGATGATGGCCATAAACCTTGGGAGAAATTCCATTTACCGGACCGAGATTACTACGGAGGGAGCTGATCGATCAACCAACCGCCGTCATCCAGGGGAAGGTCGTGGCCGGCGATCGGGTGGGTAACCAGGGGACAACCGAGGGTATCTGCCAGGCGTCGACTGGCGGCGGGTGATACCAGTCGATCGCCGGCGCTGTTGACCACCAGTACCCGCTCCGCCAGTTCCCGGGGAAAAGGCAAGGAGCAACGATAACGCGCGGCGGCGGCCATTTGCCGCAGGCCGTTGCGCCAAGCCACAGGATGGGTACGGGCATAGTCAGCCCAGGTACGCGCCAGTTGGCGATCATGGGCATGACGGACACTGGTTAGCGCCAGCACTTCCCGCTCACGGCTGCGGTCACCGCCCAGGGTTCCCCAAAAAAGGCGCGCGGCGGCAACGGGGTTGAGTCGCTGATAAAGGGGCACCAGGTTGGCGCTACTGGTATTGACCAACACCAACTGTGCGATCTCCGCCGGATAGCTTTGCATCCATTGCAAACCAACCATACCGCCCATGGAGAGGGCAATCACACGCAGGGGATGTTGCGGGGCCGGTAACCACTCGCGGTAGGCCTCGACCATCGCCGCTATCGAGGCCGGGCTGGTTTCGTTCCAGCGCTCACCGTTACCGGGCAGGTCAGGCGTCAATATCACAGCGCCCGGTTGCGACTCTCTCAGCCGAAGGGGAAAGTCATTCCAGTGAAAGGCCCCGCGACAAAGGCCCCGCAATAGCAACCACACCTGCGGATCAGTTCTCGCCATACCAGGACTCCATCCCGCGCCGACGCAACTGTTCACGCTGCGTTTCATTTTCTGGCAGCCAGTTGTGATAACTGCGGACGGCGCGAATCAGGCACTCCATCAGCACAATATGTCGGCGCAGTACACGTTTTATCCGGTGCGGTTTGACCGGGTTAAACATTCCAAAAGGACGTCGTAGCTGCAAGGGGTTTTTCTTGACCCAGCGCCAGGACCCCATCTCCAGAGTCAACGGCAACAACAGGCGATGCTCCTCGCAGGCCTGCAGGTAGAGATAATCCCACAGATCACCATGGGTGCAGTAATGTTGCGATTGGGGTTCGATGGCGTAGTCAAGATGCGGGTAAGTGGTGCGGATCAAATCCCGTAGCGCCACGGTTTCGGCCAGGTGCGGAATCGGTGCCTGGCTGGCGGCCATGGGAAACCAGAGCCGATCGCGAAAACCGTAGCCGCTGTGCACATCCAGCACCATGGTCAGGGGCGCGCGCGACACCTCCTGTTGCACCAACCGACAGAGGGCATCGGCCTCGGCTTCCATATGATCCCTGTCGCCACGAAACCAGGGCAGCCGGCGACTGATACGGTGACCGCCGGCGAGAAAAGGGATTTGCCCCTCGGCTTCAACCGGGGCATTGCGCATCAGGTCAACACCGTTACCGTTGCCGCGCCGGTCTTCCAGCAAACCAATGGGATTGAGCACCGGCACAAAATGAATGCGCAGGGATCGCAGGCCCACACTGAGGCTCTCGTCCCAGGCCAGCCGCTGGATCAGTGTTTCCAGAAAGGCCAACACCACCTGGGCGCCAATGCGCTCCACACCGTGCACACCGCCAACCACAAACAACACCGGCACATCAGCCGCCTCGCTACCCAACGTCAGCTGATAAACGGGCAACGTTTGCCCGCGGTGCTCCAGCTCCACCAGCACTCGACTGCGCATAAGCGGCAAATCACGGGACACACAATGTTGTAACTGCAGCAGCTCCGGCGCCAGTCTCACCCATTCTCCTTTAACACTAGCGGTGTCTATTGCTGGTAGTCTTTCAATCTGACAATGACGCATTGGCTCTGCAAATCCACTGCGATGTCAGGTCTGAGTGGTTGATGTGCCTTCAGAAACCGTGCGCGACAAGGACGTCGCGCCCGAGCCTCGGGCCGGCCCCGCGAGTGCAACGAGTGCTTTGGGTCCAGGGAGGGGTCTACGGCGTGTTTCTGAAGGCACCTCAGCCACTCAGGCCGGATCGAAGCCTACGTATCCTACATGCGTCGACATCAACCCGCCTCGGCCCGCAACCCGTCACCCAAATAGCGCTCGCGTTTGCTGGCTTTTACCTGCAGCAGGTCGACCACGATCAATCCGTCGACACAGTTACCGAAGTCCGGATCCACATTAAAAGCGGTAAACTGCACACCCCCGACATTGCAGAGCTCGGTGTACTGTTTATACAACGGCGGGACAAAACCGCCACGCTTTTTCATTTCGCTTTTGAGCGTTCGGAATGCCGCCTTGTAATCTTCATCCTGGAGCAGGCAGGTGTCAGGCTCTGAGGCTTTGATCAGGTAGGGGGTCTTGGCCACGGCAATGGGCTGGCAGGCGCCGAACCACTTGGCGTAAAACTGCACCAGCAGGGATTTGGCCGCCTCCGGCTCACTCTGGCTGATACTGACCGGCCCGAACAGGTAGCGAATATCCGGTTGGCGCTTGAGGTAGGCGCCGATGCCGTACCACAGATAGTCGAGGCTGCGCTTGCCCTGATAGGATGGCTGGACAAAACTGCGCCCCAGCTCCAGTCCAGCGTCGAGAAACGGCTGGAATCCCTCCCTTAATTCGAACAGGGTCTGGGTATAGAGGAGTTTGTGCGGCGTCCCCGAGTCGCTTCCCACTTTAATACCCTGGGTGGCTCGCATCCGGTAGGCGCCGGCAATCTCCCACGCATCTTCGTCCCAGAGCACCAACTGATCGTAGTCCCGATCGTAGCAGTCCACATCACGACGCTTGCCGGTGCCTTCCTGCACGGTACGGAAAGTCAGTTCCCGCAGGCGTCCGATCTCGCGCATAATCACCGAATTGGTGTGATAGCGGAACAGCAGGATTTTCAAACCATCAGCGGTTTCCCCCAGCAACTCACACTGGCTGACTTCGCGCTTGAGGGCCTGGCGGTTCTCCGGGTGCGCCACGGCTTCGTAGTCCGGCCGAAAACCCAGCAATCCCTTGCCCCGTCCGAGCTTGTAGACATGTTTTTTCACCATCTTGGCGCGGGTCCTGGCGGGTACAGGCAGGCGCTCGAGCTGTTCGGGATAAATCAGGCTTCCGACCCGCACGTCCACATGCTTCTTCGCCTGCTTGAACATTTCCCGCACCAGCCACAGGGTGGAGACAGGCTTGGCCAGCATCGACAGGGCATAGAAAAAAATGGAGTTACGGCCGTCGACAAACAGCGGCAGAATCGGTGCCTGGGTCTGAGCGGCAAAACGCAAAAAGCCGCTGTTCCACTTACCGTCGCGCACCCCTTGGGGACCAAAACGGGAGACTTCTCCCGCAGGAAAAATTATCAACGCACCCTCGCTGTCAAGGTGTTCACGTATGGCTCGCAGGTTTTCCCGAGTGGTGCGGTTGCTAAAGTTATCCACCGGCAACAGCAGCGAACGCAAGGGCACAATGCTGTAAAGCAACTCATTGGCAACCACCTTAACGTCCCGGCGCACTTCCGACACCAGCTTTAACAGTGCCAATCCGTCAAGACTTCCAATCGGGTGGTTGGCAACAATAACCACTTTACCGTTGGTGGGGATATTCTCACGCTCGCGGTCCATTACCCGGTAGGAAAAATCAAACCGCTGCAACACCTGCTCGACAAAATCGAAGCCCTCCAGGTGAGGATGTTTCTCCTCGAACTGGCGAAACTCGGATTCGTGACACAGGTGCTTGAGGAAGTTGACCAGCGAACGGCCGACAATGGGACGTTGGGTCAATCCGGGAAAGCGCGATTCCAGCGCCGATTCAATACTGATCATTGTGTTGCTTACCTGATAATGCTGTCTTTGGTTCAACAGGCCCTTAGCGTATCCGGACTAGAGTGGCTCTTTATAAAATCTCAACGTTTTAGAATCTTCGCATGCTTTTACTTCACCCAGTGTTTTAACTTCACCGGCCAAATTAACGGCATCGGGCCAGTGACTAAAAGCCGCTGGCCACGGCCTGAATCTCCTGCGCCTGGGGACAATAGCGTTTGAGGGTGTCGGTCTTTTCACTCCAGTGCAGCAGCTTCAGCTCGCCGTTCAGGGTTTCCACCAGGCTGCTGCAGCTCTCGGTCCAATCGCCGTCGTTGCAGTAGAGAACGCCGTTGATATAGCGCATTTCCGGTTTGTGGATATGTCCGCAGACCACGCCGTCCAGCCCCTGCAGGGCCGCCGCTTCCGCCGCGGCCTTTTCGTAGTCCTCAATCGCATCGCGGGCTTTGGCAACATGGTGCTTGAGATAGTTGGCAAAAGACCAGTAGGGCAACCCCGCCAACCGGCGCAACCGGTGGGTCCAGCGATTGAGAAAGACCGCAAAATCGTGCGCATAAACACCGATTATCCGATTCATGGCGCGGTAGAGAATGGCGTGATCAAAATCATCGCCATGTAACACCAACAGCTTTTTGCCGTCAGCGGTTTCGTGCACCGCCTGTCGACGCAATTCCACTTCAAAGAATTCGCCTTCCCCGAATTCACGCAGGGCCGCATCGTGATTGCCGGGAATGTAAATCACCCGCACCCCCGAAGCGGCCATGGCCTGGATGCGTTTCATTACCCGGTAGTGGCTCTCTGGCCAAAACAGGCGTTTGCGCAAGGCGAGGATATCGACAATGTCCCCCACCAGATACAGTGTGTTGCAACAGGTTTGCTGGAGAAAATCCAGCAGATAATTTGCGTGACAATCCTTGTTGCCCAAGTGAATATCGGACAACCATATCGTGCGGTAAAAAACCTTTGATGTGGTGTTCATCATCTTCCACTTAAGAGTACCTGACGTTGCCGACACTCTAGGTGGAAAATATGTCAGCGGGGTGTTGAATTGATGACAGTTTGAAGACAAAGCAGCGGTAAGTTGTAAGCGGCAAGTTGCAAGCGGCAAGTTGCAAGCGGCGAGTTGTAAGCGGCGAGTTGTAAGTGGTGAGCTGTCAGCTTTTTGCGCATGAATAATGCAGTCTCATCAAACCCGTCAACTTTAACCACTCCGTCACATAACCAACACCGGCCTGTCATATTTCGCATCTAGAGTGAAAGAAAACGGGAATTTGAATATGCGCTTTTTCGACACGATAATCCGCTGGGATCACCATACTTTCTCCTGGTGCATGAGGCGCAAGCACCAGGAGCTGCTGACACGTTCCAGCCGTTACATTTCATCAACCGCCGATGGTTATCTCTACGTCGCGATCGGTATTTTGCTGTTGGTGTCCGGCTCCGAAACCAACCGTCGGTTGTTCACCGTACTCGCCATTGCCTTCGCCACCGAGCGTGCTATTTACTGGATCATGAAAAACGGATTCAAACGCAATCGCCCGCCCGACGCGCTTCCCGGTTTCCAAAGTTTTATCGTACCCTCGGATAAATTCAGCTTTCCATCCGGGCACACTTCTGGAGCCTTCCTGATGGCGACGGTATTTTCCGGACTCTACCCTGCGCTGGCTGGCGCACTATTTCTTTGGGGCGTGTCCGTTGCCAGTTCCCGCGTCCTGCTCGGCGTTCACTTTCCCACTGACACACTGATCGGCGCCCTGCTGGGCCACAGTATCGGCCTTTTCGCCATGGCCAGCTACCTGGCTTAGCAAAGGCACGGCTGACATTGGCTTTTATTGCAGGCACTCGACGACAACCCGTTAGAAACGGCATCAGGATTTTACTACCCTAACTTTATGAAAATACTCTACGGCGTTCAGGCAACCGGCAATGGCCATATCTCACGCGCACGTGCTCTCGCGCCCAAGCTCAAGGCTGCGGGATTTGAGGTGGACTATCTGTTCTCCGGCCGCAAACGTGAAGACCTGTTTGAGATGGCCGCTTTCGGTAACTTTCGCTGCTGCCAGGGACTGACCTTCGTTACCCGCGAAGGCGGCATCCGGTATCTGGCCACCGCCCGCCACAACAATCTCTGGCAATTAATAAAAGATATCAAACACCTGGAATTGAAAGACTACAGCCTGGTATTGACCGATTTCGAGCCCATAACCGCCTGGTCCGCCAAACTCGCGGGTAAACCCAGCATCGCCATCGGGCACCAGTACGCTTTTGACTATCGCATTCCCATCGACGGCGACTTCTGGGCAACCCGCCTGCTGATGAAATTCTTCGCCCCGGCTCAGACCCGCCTGGGCCTGCACTGGCACCATTTTGACCAACCCATATTGCCTCCGATCGTCAATCTCGGGCACCAGGCTGTCAATCCCAATCCCAATCGTATACTGGTCTACCTGCCTTTCGAGGATTCGCAGGCCACCCTGGCGCTGTTGCGCCCTTTTCACGAGCGGGAATTTGTCTGCTTTTCGCCGGCAGTGAAGTCCGCCAGCCAGCAAGGTCATATCTTCCTCAACCCCACCTCGGTGGAACTCTTCCAGCGGGAACTGGCCAACTGCGGTGGCGTGATCTGCAATGCCGGCTTTGAGTTGGCCAGTGAGGCCCTGCAACTGGGTAAAAAACTGCTGGTGAAGCCGCTGCAGGGGCAGATGGAACAACTTTCCAACGCCGAAGCCCTGACCCGGCTGAAACTGGGTTTCAGTATGGACAGCCTCGACCGTGAAGCCGTCGCCCTGTGGCTGGACCAACCCGTCCCCGAGCCGGTGAGCTACCCCGACGTCGCCGAGGGTATCGCACAATGGCTGACCAGGGGTTGCTATACCGATTTCAGGGGCCTGGTGCACGATCTCTGGGCACAGACACCCTTTGGTCCTCCCTCAACAACACCCGCTTCGCTCAGTCAGCCCCTGACCGGCGACTAGATCGACCAACTACCTTTCCAGGTCGACCGGGGTTCGGTCGTCATTTGCTTTCGGCGCCTGATTCAGCCACCATTAGCCATTATTTTTCAGTGGTGAAACATTTGGTGCAAAACTCACTCAATTATCACTTTGGGTGTATGGCGGTGGCCGCATAAATTCAACAATGAATCGGTTTAATTCCTCTCCCACACGCCAGGCCTCCCCCCGCAATCCGCGAATCTTCCGTCTGTTTCGCCTGGCGACGGCATTGCTGCTGGCGCTTATCACACAGACTGTAACCAGTGCAGACAAGGTGGTGCTTCAGCTGAAGTGGGAGCATGAATTCCAGTTTGCCGGCTACTATGCCGCGCTCTGGCAGGGCTACTACGCCAACGAAGGCCTGGACGTGGAAATTAGACCTGCTTCCACCGCTGATGGTCGCCTGTTGAACCCGGCGGAAGAGCTCAATGCCGGCCGTGCCGACTTCGCCATCGGCGCCCTCGACATCCTCATCAATAAGGACCAGGGGCAGGACCTGGTGGTGTTGGCTCCCATTTTCCAACGCAGTCCCAATAGTATCTTCGCCCTGCCCGGCACCCGCCTCGGCAGCGTCGTGGACCTGTCCAAGCTGCGTATTGCCACCCCCGCCAACGATTTTACCCGCACCGAAGTCATGGCACTGTTCAGGGCCCGGGGCATAGACCCGGCCGAGGCCCGGTTTGTGGACGCGCCGCCCACCGTCGGAACCCTGATTGACGACGTGGCCGATGCCATTGCCACTTACAGCATTTCCGCCCGCACCGATGCCCTGGAGCGGGGGATTGAACTGCAGGAGTTATCCCCAACCCGTTATGGCCTCGATTTTTATGGCGACACCCTCTACACCCATTCCCGGCTGCAACAACGGGATCCCGCACTGGTAGAACGCTTCCTGCGTGCCAGCCTCAAGGGCTGGCAATACGCGTTGGAAAACCGCCAGCAAGTTGCCAGCAAGATTTCCCGTACACTCACCCGCAACATATTCAGCTATAAAGACCAGGAGGCCTACAACCAGGCCTTTGCCGGCATTATTGATGAATATATGGCCTACCCCTATTTGGAGGTGGGCCACAATAACCCGATGCGCTGGACGCATATGGTCAAGGAGTTGCGCGCCGTCGGAGTAATCAATACCCCCTGGGAGGTCGACAGCCTGTTCCCGAGCCGGGAACGGCGTTCACACACCGAACTCATCACCAGCGCTACCGTGCTGGTGATGACACTGGTCGTGGCCACCGGCTTTTACCTGTTACGCCGCCAACGCCGCGCCTGGCTCTCCTACGCCCTGATCCTGGGCGGTGTACTGTTAACGGAGATCACCCTGGAAGACTATTGGCGCAGAATCCAGCAGCAAAAACTAAGATTGGATGCCACTGAACAGATCAATGCCATCAGTGCCAGGCTGGTGGGTTCCATCAACAACACGCTCTCGCTTATCCGCGGTCTGGCCGCGCATATCTCCATCAACCCGGATATCCAGCAACCCGAATTCGAACGCTATGCCCGCGCCGTACTGCGGCAGGAACCGCTACTGATCAACCTGGCTGCGGCCCCGGATATGGTGATTAAACTGATCCATCCCCTCGCCGGAAACGCCAAAGCCCTCGGGCTCGATTATCGCCTCCACGACGAACAGCGCACTGCCGCAGAGCGAGCCCGCAGCAGTGGTCAAATGGTGATCGCCGGCCCCGTGAATATGGTGCAGGGAGGTATCGCCTTTATCGGTCGCACCGCTGTGTTTACGGAAGCGGAAGACGGCAGCCCGCAGTTCTGGGGCATTGTTTCCGCCCCCCTTGACGCCAACGCTCTCTATCAGGCCTCAGGCCTGCTGGACCCGGAAATGGATATAGACATCGCCATTCGCGGCAAGGATGGGCTCGGTAGCGACGGCGAGGTTTTCTATGGAGAGGAAAGCCTGTTCAGCGACGCGCTCGCCGTGCAAACCAGTATCGCTGTGGGCGATGGCGCCTGGCTGCTGGCGGCCAAGCCCAAACACGGTTGGGGCACCAATCGCACAGATGTCTGGGCCCTACGCGGTGGCTCCCTTACCCTGGCCAGCCTGCTGCTGTTCATCGCCCTCTACCGCAGCCGCCAACTCAGCAACGAGCGCCGCTATCAGCGTGCCCTGCAGGAAAGTGAAAATCTGCTCCAGGAAGTGGGCGAACTGGCCCTGATTGGCGGTTTCAGACTCAATGCCAACAAGGCAATTACCTTTTGGAGTCCACCGTGCGCGCAAGCGTTGGGAATAGAACTGTCAAACAGGCACCTGGGCCTGCAGGATATATTGGACGTTTTCGACCCCCAGCAGGCGGCGACATTGATAGACAAAATCGACGGAGCCCTGGCCGGTAAGGCATTCGATATCGAGCTCTTTTATACCACTGCCGAAAACAGCAAACGCTGGCTGCGTACCATCGGTACACCCGCCCCCAGCAACCTGGGTCCCAACCGCTACGACATGATAGGCGCTATCCAGGATATTACCGAACGCAAGCAGTTCACCGATGTCATCCAACAGCAGGCCACCTACGACCTGTTGACCGGCCTTCCCAACCGATTCCTGTTTAACAACCGTCTCGCCAAGAGCATTGCCAAGGCCAAGCGCGACCAGCGCAAACTGGCGGTGCTGTTTATCGACCTGGACAATTTCAAGCCCGTCAACGACAACCTCGGCCACCAGGCCGGCGATCAGCTATTGCAGGAGGTCGGTAGACGCGTTAAATCCAGTGTCCGTGAGTCCGACACCGTTGCCCGTTACAGCGGCGATGAGTTCACTGTGATTATTCAGGACATCGAAGACGCCAGCGTCCCCCTGGCCTGCGCCAAGCAGATTATCCAGTCCCTGAACCAACCCTACGAGTTGGGCGCCAACCAGGTATTTTGCAGCGCCAGTATCGGCATCTCAGTATTTCCCGACGACGGCGACAACGCCGAGGAGCTGGTATCCAACGCCGACCAGGCCATGTACGAGGTCAAGAAATCGGGACGCAATGGTTGGCACTACTTTACCCAGGCCATGCAGGCACAATCGGAAAAGCGCCACAAGCTGCACACGCAGTTGGCCACCGCCCTCAGCGAAAAACGCCTGCAAGTCTATTACCAGCCGATCGTGAGCCTGACGGACAACCGGGTCGCCAAATGCGAAGCCCTGGTACGCTGGTTCGAGAACGGCGAGCAGATACCGACCAGCGAATTTGTAGGTCTGGCGGAAGAAACCGGCCTGATCAACGAGATTGACCGCTTTGTACTGACCAGTGCCAGCAGATATCTGACTGAGCTGGCCAGAACCCATGGTCATCGTGTGGGCCTCTCCATCAATGTGTCGCCCCGGGTGTTCTCTGCCAAGGACAATTCCCTGCAACTGTGGCTATCACTGGTGACCCAGGCCGCGCAGTCGCTGGCGGTGACCGTGGAAATCACTGAGCGCTTGCTGATAGAGGATTCCGAACGCGCCCTGGAGGTGCTGGCACGGCTCAAAGCCATTGGCGTCACCATCGCCATCGACGACTTTGGTACCGGTTATTCTTCCCTCAGTTACCTGACCAAGTTCCCTATCGATATCATCAAAATCGACCGCTCTTTTGTCAGCAAACTGGGGCAGAACAACACCGCCAGCACCCTCACTGACGCCATCATTAGCCTGTCGCAAAAACTCTCCCTGCAGGTGGTGGCCGAAGGTGTGGAAACCGAAGAACAATTGACGCATTTGCAAATGCGCGGCTGCAACTTCGCGCAGGGTTACTTCCTGGCTAAACCCGAGAGCGATCTGGACTTTGCCGAGCGCCTGGAATACGAGAAGAGGCCGGAGTCAACCAGCGAAACTTTGTAAAACGACCGACTTAGTAAAACGACCGACTTAGTAAAACGACCGACTTAGTAAAACGACCGACTTAGTAAAACAAACGTCGTAGTAAAACAGGCATCGTACAACAGACGTCTTCGGCCAGTTATTTATTGATCGGCCCGATTATTCGCCGAGGGGGGTGCAGAGGGATTCGGCACCACCGTCACCAATGCCGCCCGGCCGCTGCCAGCAACTTTCAACACCGCCACACCACCGTTAACCAACTCTCGTTCCAATTGCACGGCCTTCTGTTTCGGGGCGAAAAACGCCTCGATGCCGTAGCTAACATGATAGGGCGCAACTGCCCGGGTCAATCGGCCACGCAGGAAAACACCTTCAGAAGGCTGATCCAGGGAAGCAGTGGCAAATTGGTAAAGGCCACTCGCACCGGGCTGCAGGCCAACATAGATCACCTCACCGACACGAAGCCCGGAGATTCCCGCCAGGGCATTATCGGGTAGTTGCCCAAACTCGTAATTCAAGCGGGCGTAGTTACCGCGAAACATCGAACGAGGATCCACCGGTACCGTCTTGACGCGAATCTCGGTCCCAGTCCACAGAGGCATGGCCGCCTTGGCCAGCATTCCCGTTAAAATCAGAAACTGCAATCCGATTGCGCCCGCCAGCGCCAGGGTTGAACGTTTCACCGGCCGCCCTCCTTATGCTGTTGTTTCCAGTACCTGGCCGCTCCCAGCAGCATTACCGCCAATACCATAAACAGCGCCGCACCACCGATGTAGTCACCGATCAGATCGACGTAGCGAATAAAGGCCACCAGCAATACGGCGGCAATTCCGAGAAAGAAGTAATGGGAAATACCCGCCCGAATCCCATGCAGGATCAGCCCAATGCCCGCGCCGACCAGAGCGAGGTTATACAGCACCTGGAAATAGAGAGCATGGGCGGCATCGTCGACCGCGAGAACAGCTACCATCGTCAGGCCACAAAAGGCCACGATAGGCACGAGCCACGGCCACCTGCCCAAGCGCCAGCCCAGCCACAAGGAGCCACCCAGTAACAACCCCACTATCTGCCACATGGATACCTGGTGTTTCCAATCCGCTTCTATCAGTGCCTTCCAGGGCTCGGCGTAGGTCAATACCAACATCGCCACCAAACCGAAACGCAGAGACCAGAGCGACAGGATGACGCCGTAATCCTTGGCCTTGCCGCTATCGCGGGTATGCAGCCACACACTGAAAGCGTAGGCGAAGACAAACAGGGCGACAGCGACAAAAAAGTGTTCGGCGTACAACGTCATTCGCTGGTGTTCGCCAGTCCATGCGGCCGACAACGACGCCTCCACCCAAAGTCCCACACTGGCGGCAACGGTAAGAAATAACAGAACACTGGGCCGCCCCTGTATCAAGACGTAGATACCGGCGGCGATAAACACCGGCATCCAGCTGGGGAAAAAGCCCATGCTGTACTCCAGGAAAAACCACACCAGGGCCAACAAACTGCTAAAAAGCGTCAAACCGGGATGACGCAGCAACACACCAAACGGCAGGCTGCCCAACGCCCACCAGAACACACCATCGGGCATATGCTCGCCCAGGTGATAGATCTGCGCAATCAGGATAATGGCAGCGCCGAAGAACAAATTGCCCAGGAAAAACAGCCCAACGGCTCGAGCCACCTTCTTTTTCGCGTAGTACCACAGGGCCACCCCCTGGGTTCCCAAAGTAATGACGAGCACTCCGGCCAGACGCACCGCTCGGGGAATCTCATCCCAGTTGGCCCCCAGCAGCGTGATCAGCGCCAGGCCGATAAACAGATACCCGAGCGACACCAGCAGTTGATATCCGGTAGAGCGGTTTTGAATGGCGTCGTAGTCGATGTCGTATTGGTTGCAGATAGCCCTGGCCTGATCGCGCGAGATCAGGCCTTTGGCAACCCAAGTGGTGGATTCCCTCGCCAGGTCTTTCTTGAGCAGGCGTATCAATCGCATAGTGTCACCAATGCTTTTCTTTTCTACGGCCCTTTCAGGCCTCTGATTATTATAGGTCTGAACCAGACTCCCGCAGCACCTCAACCACCTGCACGCTGTAAAACTTATACCACTTGCAATGCCCCTTGGCCTGGGCAGCCTGGTGTTCGGGGTCCTGCTTCCAGTCTTTGATCTGCGCTTCGCTGTCCCAATAGGAAATGGCGATTTCGTATCCGCCCTCGGTGCAGGCGGTAAACTCCCGGCAGCCATATCGGTTGATAGCCAAGGTTCGCAACCGCTCTGCCGTGGCGGAATACTCGGGGTCCAGCTTGGCGACCTCAGCTCTAAAAATAACGGCATACATCAGATCGGTCTCCAGACAGGACAGGTGATAACAGTATCGTGCACACTGATTAATACGCTTACAGCTGCTTTTGCCAAAACAGCGCCTTGCCCATTGCCGGGTCCAGTTCATAGCCCTCGAACCCAAAACGGAGGTAGGCGCTTTTGGCCGCGATATTGCCGTCCAACACTTCAAGCGTCATTTTGCAGCAACCTCTCTCCCTCGCCACATCTTCTACTTTGGACAGCATTATCCGGCTTAACCCCTGCCCCCTGAATGCGCCCATCACAACCACGTCATGGATATTGATCAGGGGTTTGCATTTGAATGTTGAGAAGCCCTCGAAACCGTTCACCAACCCTGCCGGTTGATTATCCACATAACACAACACGGTAAAAGCATGGGGTATTTTTGATAGCTCTCGAGCCAAATTGCGTTTAACGTCTTCGGACAATGGAGTGGAACCACCCATAGGATCTTTTGCGTAACTATCCATAAGATAGCCGATATCGTTAGCGTGTTTCGGATCTGAATAGTCGGCCAGTTTTACGTCGATGTTCATTTTCGGATATGTCATATGCCTAGCGCTCTAAAAGCAATGGAAAAATTCGGCAATGCGTCCAGAATTTAGCAGGGGCTAACGGTCGCATTTTATCGTCATCCATGCCGACACCGCCTGAAAATCCACTTTCCTCTTCACTCGCCAAAGATCCATAGAAGCCGCTATCGCGCTCAGAAAATGCAACGCTTTTTATTGTAAGTCGTAGATCCTCAAATCCCCGGTGGGACCAAAACTGGCTTTATATTCAACTGTCTCACCGGTGTCCAGCCTCACCACCAGATGGGCGAGCTGTATGCCGTTCCTGACCACCAAACTCAAGTCCGGGTGCAGCGTTTCCTCTGTGCCGGTGTTTAACGTCAAGGTGAGAATGTTGTTTTCGAGAGAGACTTCGACGCCGAGTTGGTCCCTGGCCGCCCAGTAATCACCGAAAGCATCCATGTTGCGGCTGGCGACGCCCTCGGGCAACCCCGCAATAAAAGCCGCCTGCTCTTCCACCTTGTAATCCCGGTTGGGATGGATCAACAGCACAGTCAAGGCGCCGTTATCCAGATTATGGTTTAACACGTCCAGCCAGATAGCCGCCGTCTCGTCCGGGCTCTGCTCGCCGCTGACACTGTCGGAGGTGTTTAAGGGGAATTCGTATAGGGTCGAGCGCTCTGCGGAAATAACGCGTTCGTACAGCGCCCGGAAGGGGAAGTTGGTCAGCGTGGCATTGGCGCTGAATGAGCTGTCGTACCGATACCCCAGCGCCTCCATAACGGTGGCCTGGTTATCATTCCATAACAGGTGTCCGGAGCGAAACGTTTTTATATCGACGCCCAGGTCGCTTTCGAGTAAGTCCCGCGACACTTCCAGTTCGCCGTATACGGTAGCCCCGGCAGTGACAGTACCATCGTGGTAAGGCTGATAGGCGTCACGCGTGTTGCCCGGCTCGCCGACGGGCACTGTGTCTTCTTTATCCCAATCGGGGA
Source organism: Cellvibrionaceae bacterium (assembly GCA_050290225.1). Classification (GTDB taxonomy): domain Bacteria; phylum Pseudomonadota; class Gammaproteobacteria; order Pseudomonadales; family Cellvibrionaceae; genus JBNKHG01. The sequence continues at coordinate 2,890 of JBNKHG010000058.1, read as the reverse complement.
AATGCCCAACGCTGTGACTGCCGATATCATGCCCCATCTCGACGGCGGTCGCATAAACCGCTGTATTCATGGTGTAAAAGTCGCCGTCGATGGCGTCATCAATATAGTGGACGTTAATGTTATAGGTGGCACTGATGCCGTTGTCGGTCTCCAGTTCGGCAAAGGCCGGCATCCAGTCGGCAGAAGACTGGGAATCGACATCATGGGTGATGATCAGGCTGCCCCTGCTGTTACCACTGCTGGTGTGCTTCCAGGTGGCATAGGTAACGTTCTCTTCGTAAATCGCCCGCAAAAATAACATAAAGGTATCGGTTGTAGGCTCATAGTCGTTGAGCTTGCCGCGATCAGCGCTGTAATCCAGATTCATCTGGTTGCGGAGAATGATATCGGCGTAGGACACGCCCAACAGATAGGTCTTACCCAGGTTTGTGGCGTGTTCGATTACTCCGGCGCTGTCATCGTTATAGCGAGCGAGGACCGTACCGCCATCTTCAACGTAACTCCGGGTATAAATGAACTCGGTAAAGTCGCCACCACCCAGGCTGACCGTGATTTCGGTGGGCGCATCAATATACTTGAGGACGCTGGCATCCGTATCGAGATCCCAGGTCATTTTGTCGCGGGTATTGATTCTGTTTTGGTCGATTATGCCAAACAGCGCATAGAGTCCCGGATCGGAGACACTGCGCGACACGATTACGCCGCCATTGCTGACATAATCGTTTAACTGCTGTCGCTCGTCGCTGTTAAACGTACTGCTGTTGATGTAAGAGGCCATATAGACCAGCGGAGCCGTCAGCGCTTGCGTCAGGTTTTCGGTGCGGATATAGGGTATGCCCATGATCTCCAGGGCCTGGGAGAGTCCTCGGGTATCTGTTTGCGAGGTGCCATTGCGCGCGGCCAGGTCGAGAAGGGCCGGCACCTGTGTGGTTTGCGTTGTCGCTTCCGCAGGGCCGGCGCTGGTAAAAGAGAATGAAAGCGCTTGTGTCAGCGGGCCACCATCGGCGCTGCGGAGCTGGTCATCGATGGTAATGGTATAAGTCGTTGAAGGTGCCAGGGGACTGGCAGGGGTAAAGCTGGCAATCCGAGTGTCAGAATCGTAGCTCAGAGATCCGGTTAAGGACTGATCGATGGAGAAAGCCGCCTCCAGCGTGGAGGCATCGACCTGAGCATCAAACTCGATCTCGATATTGGTATCCAAACTCACAAACAAAGCCCCGGCTTCTGGTGTGGTTTCGACGACAGTTACCGGTGTGGGTGCTGGCGTTTCTTCGCCGCCAGCGTCTGATGAACCGCCACCACCACCGCCACAGGCTGACAGAAAAAGAAACATCACTGTGATTTGTACAATAAGGAAAATCCGTTTCAGCATAGGGCGATTACCATCGAGTCGAAAAGTTGTTTCAAGAGAGGGAGAGGCTATTTCTCGACGACCACCGCCTTCAGCAGCGATTCGGTGCCAGAGCGAATACAAGTAAAGCCGCAGGCGCTCCAGGTTTACGGATTGTAGAGGTCTCCGATCCTTGGTTTTGGCATTGGCATATTAAAGGATTGGCAGTCGCATAGGAAGTACGCCGCTTCCCCGTAACCGGCCTGACCTGGCAGGTCTCGCTTGACGCTTTGGATACCCAAAGCCAAGTGAAACTCCCTGAATGGCGAGGTTAAGAATGTATGCGGGGCGACCTATACCGCAGAAGGCTGTGTCCGCAAGTGTCGCAATTCGCGCCAGACCGCATCGGCTTCCTCAACCGACATCTTGCCCCAGCAGCGCTCCATGTATTGGCGGGACATTTCCACCAGCGCGTCGCGTTCGCTCAACTGCCACTGCTGGAAGCACCAGGGGTTTACACACAACAGGTTTTCATTGCAGGCCTGGTTGTAGTGAGCCACCAGGGTCCGGCCATCCTCGAGTTCGACGTCGAGACTGGCCATGGCGTACTCGTTGCCCTCGTAGAAGGCCATGCGCTCAAGTGCCTCGGTACCGGGCGACAGCAACACCTGGCCCCGGGCCCGGGCTGCGGGATCGACCACCAGTACCGGAAAATTCTCGCCGGGGTAGGTCATGGTTTTATAGCCGTAGGCCACCGCAGAGCAGACCTCACTCCCGGCAATGGAATCGGCAAACACATGGTGGCGCACGTCGACGTCCATCAGTGATCCGTAGAGAAAAATCGCTTGCATAGTGAAAGATCCGCAGTCGCAATCGGCGGGCATTATAGGTTTTTTTTGCGCAAAGGGAATCCTTGTCGCAACGGCGCTATTTCAGGCCGCGCAACAGCTGTAGCAGTTCCGGTAGCAGCTGTATAAAACTGCCCATTTGCCCGACGATGCTGCCGGCATCGGCACGGGTGTGGAGTATATTCTGCTCGACCCGGTCGACGGATTCGTAAAGGAATTTTTTCGCCCGCACCCGGTTGATACCGTATTCGGTTAGCGGTGCGATCAGCGGCGTGACCAGTATCACCGCCAGAATGCCCCCGGCGGCTCCGGTGACGGCCACCCAGCCCGGAGCGCCAAACCACTGGACCCAAAGGCCTCCCCAGAACGACTGTTGACCGATATAGACACTGGTGGCTGCGGCCGAACCCAACCCCATGGCACTCCCGAAGGCGATCTTGTCGCCAAAACTGCGGCCGAGCATACCCAGCGCCAGAAACAGCATCATATCGCGGCTGCCCTCCTGGGTGGCGGTGAGGCGGGTGAGGGCCTGGTTCAGGCGACGCCGCGCCTGTTCCGGGGAGTGTTGGGCCAGCAGGTGTTGCAGCTCCCGCCAGTGCTCCTCTGTGGCCAGGGGATGCTGCTGGATATGGACCAGTAATTGCTGCTCCAGTTGCGGTAGCTGCAACAGCTCTTCGACTAGAATCCGGGCGATAGCCTGTTCTTTTTTACT
>JBNKHG010000057.1:0-208606 GCA_050290225.1 Cellvibrionaceae bacterium | reverse complement strand
CGAGTGCAACGAGTGCTTTGGGTCCATGGACGGGTTTACGGCGTGTTTCTGAAAACACCCCAGCCACTCAGGCCGGATCGAAGCCTATTTACCTATATCCGTCAATATCCCCGTGAAAGAGTATTAGCCAAACAACTCACTATACGGAATAAATTTCACTGCGTCGCCCGGCGCCACCGTTTGGTTACGAGGGTGTATGACCAGCCCGTTGCCCCAACTGGCCGAGGACAGTGCACCACTGCTCTGGTTGGGATGCGGGGACACCAGCATGTTTCCATCTTCGGACACAGACAGGCGCGCGCGCAGATATTCCTGGCGCCGGGCCTTGCCACGGCGTTCAAAATCCGCTTTGGCAGAGAGTGTCAGCGGCATCAATTCATTGGCTCCCTGCAGCCTGAGAAGGTAGGGACGGGCCACGACCGAGAAGGTCACCAGTACCGCAGCAGGATTTCCCGGCAGCCCGAAAAAGGGTTTTCCCGCCACTTCACCAAAGGCCAGGGGTTTACCGGGTTTAATGGCCAGGCGCCAGAGCTGCAGATGGCCGAGTTTTTCGACACAGGTTTTGACATAGTCCTCATCTCCCACCGAGACACCACCGGTGGTAATCACTACATCGGCCTTGTCGACAGCCTCAAGTAACGCCCTTTCCGTGGCCGCAACGTCATCAGCGACTATGCCAAGATCCACCATCTCCATTCCCAGGGCCGACACCAGGCCTGCAAGGGTGTAACGGTTGGAATTGTATATCTCCCCGGCGGCAATGGCCCGGCCCGGTTCGATCACTTCATCACCAGTGGATATCACTGCCAGTTTAAGACGTCGATACACCCGCACCTGCGCAATCCCAACCGAGGCGATCAACCCCAGATCCTGGGGTAGGAGGCGATGTCCCTGGCACAGGATCTTGCTGCCGCGCTCGATATCCTGCCCGGCGGTACGGATATGGTCACCCATACCTATGCCCTGGGGCAGGACCACCCCCCCATCCACTTCGTCACAGATTTCCTGCATCACCACACTATCCGCACCCGGAGGAATCTCGGCACCGGTAAAAATCCGTGCCGCCGTGTGCGGTACAAGGGGTGCCGGCGCCGTACCGGCAGGAATTCGCTGACTGATCGGCAGCCGGGTCTGCCCCTGTACTTCAAGGTCAACATAACGCAGCGCATAACCGTCCATGGCGCTGTTATCAGCCGGCGGCACATCCACGGGTGAGATCAGGTCCTCGGCTAAAATTCGCCCCATGGCCTGCCCGATTGGCACCTTCTCCCACTCTGCGATGGGGTGGGCCGAGGAAAGCAGTTGTCCCACAGCATCTTCAACGGGGGTGAGTCCGGCTTGATCGCAACAGTGCATATTCTGGTCACTCATCTCTGTCTAAAACGGGTCGCCAGTAAACCGTAAAAATCGCTGATCCCCTATGATGCAGGTCAAGTCATATCCAAGCTGATCACCCCTACCCCAAAAGATTCAACAAATTGCCTCAATGCGCTTGTCGCGTCATGCAGAAGTAGTACAAAATACTAGATATTGACTTAAATCAATATCAAACACGCATATCTAGTGTTTCATCCGCCCACCAACCCATACAGAACAGCAGCTTAATACATGGACACAAGCAACTCTGCAGTCACAACCAATAGCTATAATGAAGACAGCAATCCCATTGCCCTACAGGACACCTCTCTGGACATTTGGGACAAAAAGTACCGCCTGAAAAGTAAAACCGGTGAAAATGTCGACGCCGATATAGACGCCACCTACCAGCGGGTAGCCCGCGCCCTTGCGGATGTCGAGATCAATAAAAAGCTCAAGAATCATTGGTACGAGCAATTTCTCTGGGCCCTGCGTAATGGTGCCATCCCCGCCGGCCGCATTATTTCCAATGCCGGCGCCTGGGAGCACAAGCCCGCAACATCCACTATCAATTGCACGGTCTCCGACACTATTGAAGACTCCATGGAGGCCATTCTGCAAAAGAACCTGGAGGCCGGTCTGACCCTCAAGGCAGGCTGTGGAATTGGCTACGAGTTCTCGACCCTGCGTCCTCGCGGCGCCTATGTCTCCGGCGCTGGTGCCCACACCTCCGGCCCGCTGTCATTTATGGATATCTATGACAAGATGTGTTTCACCGTCTCCTCCGCCGGTGGACGTCGCGGAGCGCAGATGGCCACCTTCGATATCGGTCACCCGGATGTGCTGGAATTTATCCGCGCCAAGCGCGAAGACGGTCGCCTGCGCCAGTTCAACCTGTCGCTGCTGATCACCGACGCCTTTATCCAGGCAGTGAAAGACGACGCCGACTGGCCGTTGTCCTTTCCTGTCTCGGAGAGAGAAATCAGTGAGCAGGACAGCGCCGCCCTTGACCTCAAGGATCCAGAGCAGGTGATCTGGCGGGAGTTCCCCATTACCCAAGGCTACGTCACCAATGAAGAAGGTCTGGTGGCCTGCCGGGTCTACAAAACGATCCGCGCCCAACGCCTGTGGAACGTGATTATGAGTTCCACCTACGACTTTGCCGAACCGGGCTTTATCCTGATCGACAAGGTCAATGAGATGAACAACAACTGGTTCTGCGAAAATGTGCGCGCCACCAACCCTTGTGGAGAGCAGCCCCTGCCTCCCTATGGCAGCTGCCTGCTGGGATCTGTCAACCTTACACGTTTTATCAAGGCCCCCTTCACCCCCGATGCCCGTTTTGATTGGGAGATGTTCCGCCAAGTGGTGAGCGTGTTCACCCGAATGCTCGACAATGTAGTGGAAATCAACGGTCTCCCCCTACCCCGGCAGCAACACGAAATCGAGCACAAGCGCCGTCACGGCATGGGATTCCTGGGACTGGGTTCCACATTGACCATGCTCCGTATGCGTTACGGCAGCGTGGAATCCCTGGCTTTCACCGAGCAAGTCAGCAAGGAGCTGGCCCTGGCCGGCTGGCGCACAGGTTTGGAACTGGCCAGGGAAAAGGGCGCAGCCCCCATTATGGATGAGGAATTTACCGTCACTTCGGCCATGTTGCGCAAGCGCCCTGAAATGAGCGCCGACGGCATCAAGGTGGGCGACAAGATACCTGGCAAACTGCTGCACGTCCGCTACAGCCGTTATATGCAACAGGTGGCCGAGGAAGATCCACAGTTGATCGAAGACCTGGCACGTCACGGCTGCCGCTTTACCCACCACAGCTCTATCGCCCCGACGGGAACCATCGCTCTATCACTGGCCAACAACGCCAGTAACGGTATCGAGCCGAGTTTTGCCCACCACTACGCCCGCAATGTCATTCGCCAGGGCAAAAAAAGCAAGGACAAGGTGGATGTATTTTCCTACGAGCTGCTGGCCTACCGCCAATTGGTGGATGCCGAAGCCATGCCGTTCACCAATGACGACAAGCACAAACTACCGGACTATTTTGTCAGCGCCGACGATGTTTCCCCGCAACAGCATGTGGACGTGCAAGCGGCCGCGCAGAAGTGGGTGGATTCATCCATTTCAAAAACCGCCAACGTCCCCACCGATTTCCCCTTCGAAGAGTTCAAGGACATATACCTCTATGCCTACGAGCAGGGTTTAAAGGGCTGCACCACCTTCCGCTTTAATCCGGAAGCCTTCCAGGGTGTTTTGGTTAAAGAGGAGGACCTGGCTAACACCACTTACCAGTTTACCCTGGAAGACGGCAGTATCGTCGAACTCAAGGGTAACGAAGAGGTGGAATATGATGGTGAAGTGCATACGGCAGCCAATCTGTTCGACGCCCTGAAAGAAGGCTACTACGGCAAGCTCTAACGGATAGACACAACAGGCAGAGATTATGAGTATTAAAATTGACAAACCGATTATCGGTTTTCAGGTCAAAAAGAAAGACGCTTCCCCAGAGCCCGCGGCGGAACCCAAAAACGAAGAGCTCGATATCGAGCATATGCACGAAAAGGTAGACCGCCCGGAGTTATTGCAGGGCGCCACCTACAAAATCAAAACACCGCTGTCGGATCATGCGCTCTACATCACCATCAATGATATTGTGCTCAATCCGGGCACCGATCACGAACAGCGACGCCCGTTCGAAGTCTTTATCAACTCCAAGAATATGGAGCATTTCCAATGGGTACTGGCGCTGACGCGGGTCATTTCCGCAGTCTTCCGCAAAGGGGGGGATGCCACCTTCCTGGTGGAAGAGCTGAAAGCGGTGTTTGATCCCCAAGGCGGTTACTTTAAAAAAGGTGGCAAGTTCATGCCCTCACTTGTCGCTGAAATCGGCTGCGCCATTGAGTCTCACATGAAGATGATCGGCATGCTGCAAAATGATGAACTCAGCGATCACCAGAAACAGATTCTGGATGAGAAGCGCAAAGCGTTTGAACAAAAAAGCGCAGCCGGGGAGAGTGCCGGAGAGAGTGCCGGAGAGAATGCCGGGGAGGAAGACAGCGGTTACCCCGAAGGTGCTCAGCTCTGTAACAAGTGCCATACAAAAGCCATGATCATGATGGATGGCTGCATGACTTGTTTAAGCTGCGGCAATTCCAAATGCGGATGACCGTTCGTATTGGAGAACTGCGTTAACCACACAACCGCTGAGTTGCACCGATGATACCGACACTACCACCCCCTCTTAAAGTCATACCACCATTGCTGGGTCTGGCGGCACGACATTGCCCCTTTCGACTGCAAAAGGCTGTCGCCGATACAGTGCTGCGACAGGCCTTTGCCGAAGCCATAGCCGATGGCGACCTGGATTTCCTCAAAGGACGGCGGCTCGGTATGGATATCACCGATATTGGCTTTCAAGCAACACTGAGCCTGGTGGACAACCAGCCCAGCTTACTGCGGCGCCTGGAAAGACCGGAAGCACTGATTCGCGGCACGCTGTCATCCTTTATTCAACTGGCAACCCGCAAACAGGATCCCGACACCCTGTTTTTCCAACGCAGGCTGAGCATGGAGGGCGACACGGAACTCGGTCTGGAGGTTAAAAACCTGATCGACAGTATCGACATCACCGGCCTGCCCCGATGGATGCAACAGGGCTTGCGTATGGCAGACCATTTTGACCGGCGGGTGCTTATGCCATCGGGTTAACGGCGGTGTGTTTATCACGGCCAAATCAAGTTCAAAGGACACTTTATCAGTCACTGCAATTAAAAGGATCAGTCTATGGAACTGGTTTGCCCGGCAGGCAGCCTACCTGCCCTTAAAGCCGCCGCGGATAATGGCGCCGATGCTGTTTATATTGGCTTTAAAGATGATACCAATGCCCGGCATTTTGCCGGTTTGAATTTCAACGACGCCAAGGCCCGGAAGGCGCTGGATTACGCCCGCAGCCAGGGGGTCAAAATCTTTGTCGCCATCAACACCTACCCTCAACCCCAAGGTTGGGCGCGCTGGCAGAGAGCTGTGGACAATGCCGCCAGTCTCGGCGTCGACGCGTTGATCATTGCCGATATGGGTGTAATGGGTTACGCCAGGGACAGGTACCCCAACCTCCCCCTGCACCTCTCGGTGCAGGGTTCGTGCACCAATGCCGAGGCATTGAAATTCTATCACCGGGAGTTCGGCATTCGCCGTGCCGTGTTACCCCGGGTACTGTCGCTATCGCAAGTAAAGTACGTGGCCGAACAGAGTCCCGTTGACCTGGAAGTGTTCGGCTATGGAAGCCTCTGCATCATGGCCGAAGGCCGCTGTCACCTTTCCAGCTATGTGACCGACGAATCCCCCAATACCTGCGGCGCCTGCTCACCGGCCAAAGCGGTGCGCTGGAGTGAAACACCCCAGGGACGCGAGTCGCGACTGAACAATGTTTTAATCGATCGCTACAAAGACAATGAAAACGCCGGTTACCCGACGCTCTGCAAGGGTCGCTTTGAAGTCGACGGCAATATCTACAATGTACTGGAGGAGCCCACTAGCTTGAATACGCTTAATTTGATTCCAGCACTTGCAGAAATGAGTATCAAAGCAATTAAGCTTGAGGGGCGGCAGCGTAGCCCGGCTTATGTGGAACAGATTGTCCGGGTTTGGCGCGAAGCACTGGACACCTTCAACACCAAGCAACAAGACTTTGCCCCGAGAGCGGAATGGCTGGAGGTTTTGGAAAGCGTATCGGAAGGGTCACAGACTACCCTGGGCGCCTATCACCGATCCTGGCAGTAAACCAGGACAAGACCGCCACGATGTGCCAAATGAATGGGTGGCTATTCGCGCGACAACATACCACATCCCTAACTGAGTCGACATAGCTTAAAAACTTCAATGGAAAGCAGGAAACCATGAAACTCTCCCTCGGCCCCATCCTCTACTATTGGCCACGGCAAAAGGTTCACAACTTCTACCAACAGATGCTCGAGTCTCCCGTTGACATTATTTACCTGGGGGAAGCGGTCTGCCCCAAACGGCAGGAATTGCGAACGCCAGACTGGCTCCAGCTCGCCGCCGATCTCTGCGAATCGGGTAAAGAGGTGGTTCTCTCAACCCTTGCCCTGATCGAAGCCCGCTCCGAAATCAGCAGCCTGAAAAAGATCTGCGACAACAGCCCCTGCCTGATCGAGGCCAACGACATGGCGGCCGTACAATTGCTGTCGGAGCGCAAACTGCCTTTTGTCGCAGGCACCTCTATCAATATTTACAACGCTCATACTTTGGCCAGACTTCACAAGCGCGGCCTGAAACGCTGGGTCATGCCGGTGGAGCTAAATCGCAACGCGCTTTCCGGCATTCTCGACGATGCCCGCACTATGGGTTTTGCCGACCGGATTGAAACCGAGGTTTTCAGCTACGGGAAATTGCCTCTGGCTTACTCTGCACGCTGTTTCACCGCCCGCGCCCAAAACCTGCCCAAAGACAACTGCCAGCTCAGCTGTCTGAAATTTCCCGAGGGTATTTCGATGCGTACCCAGGAATCCCAGAATCTCTTCACCCTCAATGGTATTCAGACCCAGTCAGACAGCTACTACAACCTGTTAAGTCAATGGCGGGATATGCGAGAAATGGGTGTCGATATTCTGCGAATTAGTCCTCAAAATGAACGAACAGGCAAAGTTGTGGAAAGTTTTGCCGACGCAATCAGTCAAGACACGCAACCGCTGGCATTGATCTCCGAGGATCACTGTAATGGCTACTGGTACGGCAAGCCAGGCATGACCGTTTTTAGCGATAACAAGGAAATATAATCGGGTAAATAGGCAGAAATTGTATCGAACTAGTGAAAAACTGCAGGGTAGTCCTTACAAATTCATATTAGTTAAAACAGACGACGAGAATCGCGTGTAATCTCATCTGGAATTTGATATATATCCTTACAAGTAGCGTTAATACGTTGAAACCTGCTGAGTAAAACACAATTAAAACAATCAAAAATTATTATTAAAAGGCTTTAAAAGCCACGAAAAGGTTTGAACAACTCCAATCAGTTGGAAAAACCTGAAAACGGCTCAGAATAAGCCAGTCACACAGATACAGCGGTGGAGTTCGTGAAACCGACAAATACACAAAATCCGCAGTACTACCACAAGGTAGTAGACTGCCAATTCGCCTGCCCGGCCCATACCCCCGTACCCGAATATATTCGCTTAATAGCTGCCCAACGTTACACCGACGCCTATATGGTGAACTGGGAATCCAATGTTTTTCCCGGCATCCTGGGGCGCGTTTGCGACCGTCCCTGTGAGCCGGCTTGCCGGCGAGGACGCATCGAAGAGGAACCGGTGGCCATCTGCCGCCTCAAACGCGTGGCAGCCGATAACAAGGCCGATGTCCAAGCGCTTATTCCCCCCCCTCCCGTCAACAAGAACGGTAAACGCGTGGCATTGATCGGAGGCGGTCCGGCCTCGCTCACCGTGGCCCGCGATCTGTTGCCACTGGGCTATGAGATTCACCTCTACGACGAGCAGGAGCGAGGCGGTGGCATGATGCGCAGCCAGATTCCCGATTTTCGCCTGCCGGAAATCGTGCTCAATGAAGAAGTGGACTATGTGATGAACATGGGCATCGTCGGCCACTATGGCCAACGAGTAGACAGCCTCAAAGGTATTCTCGACCAGCAGTTTGATGCCGTGTTCATCGGCACCGGTGCTCCCCGGGGTCGCGACCTGGATATTCCCGGCCGCCAGCAAGCCGACGAACATATTCACGTGGGCATCGATTGGTTGGCCGGAGTAGCCTTCGACCATATCCACAGCATCGACAAGCGCGTGATTGTACTTGGCGGTGGCAACACCGCGATGGATTGCTGCCGCACGGCCCGGCGCCTGGGGGGTGAATCAGTCACGGTGGTAGTGCGCAGTCCCTTCGAAACCATGAAGGCGTCCCCTTGGGAAAAAGAGGATGCCATGCACGAGAATATCCCCATTATCGATAATCACGTGCCACTGGAATTTATTCACGACAACGGCAAACTCACCGGCATCACCTTCGACCGGGTGAGCGCCGTTTATGACGAAGACGGCAAGCGTCGCCTGGTATCCACCGGCGAAGAACCGGTGCTGATGGAGTGCGACGAAATCCTGATCGCCATCGGCCAGGAGAACAGTTTTCCCTGGATAGAGCGCGATCTCGGTCTCGATTTTAACGAGTGGGATATGCCCACTGTCGATCCGGTCACCTTCCAGACCTCCAACGGCAAAGTCTTCGTCGGCGGAGACGCCGCCTTTGGCCCGGAAAATATTATCACCGCCGTGGCCCACGGCCATCAGGCTGCCATATCTATCGACCTGTTCTGCAAGGGCGATAATATTCAGGAGCGCCCCGAACCCCATGTCACCCTGGTGAGCCAGAAAATGGGAATCCACGAGTGGAGCTTTGATAACAATGTGGTGGACGACCAGCGCCGCATGGTCCCCACCGTGTCACTGTACGAAGCGCTAAGCGACCCCAAGGTGGAAGTGGAACTCGGGTTTGATCAGGCCCAGGCGCTGAAAGAAGCCCAGCGCTGCCTGAACTGCGATGTTCAGACGGTTTTCACTGCCGAGCGCTGTATCGAATGCGATGCCTGCGCCGATATATGCCCAACCGCCTGTATCACCTTCACAGCCAACGTCGAAGAGGAGCAACTGCGTCAGCGATTGCGCGCCCCCGCGGACAACCTCGCCCAGGACCTTTACGTGTCCGACGATCTGCCCACGGCACGCGCCCTGATCAAAGACGAAAATGTATGCCTCCACTGTGGACTCTGCGCCGAGCGCTGCCCTACCGGCGCCTGGGACATGCAGAAGTTCCTTTTCACTGAGACAAAGGCGGGCAATCTATGCAAGCTGTAAATACACCACCGATCTCAGCGGTCAATGACTGCGTTGTTAAGTTCGCCAACGTCAACGGTACGGGCTCCGCCAGCGCCAACCATATGTTTGCCAAGGCGATCTTCCGTATGGGCGTACCGGTCAGCCCGAAAAATATCTTCCCCTCAAACATTCAGGGTCTGCCTACCTGGTACGAGGTACGGGTGAGCGAGAAGGGCTATATGGGGCGTCGCGAAGGGGTCGACCTGATGGTCGCCATCAACCCCCAGAGTATGACCCAGGACGTCAAGGAGGTACTGCCCGGCGGCTACTTCGTTTACGACTCCACCAAGCCCCTGGACTTGCGCCTGATTCGCAATGACATCAACTATATCGGTATTCCACTGACGAAAATCTGCCTGCATGAATACCGTGATCCGCGCCAGCGCCAGCTGTTTAAAAACGTGATTTACGTCGGCGCGCTGGCGGCACTGCTCGACATCGAATTTGGCGTGCTCAAGGATCTGGTGGCAGATCAGTTCAAGGGCAAGGAAAAGCTTGTTGCGCCCAATATTCACGCCTTGGAGCTGGGCTACCAGCATGCCGCCCAGGAATTCAAGTGTCCCATCGGCATTCGCATTGAAAGGCGTGACCTGGTCGGCGACAGCATCCTGGTCAGCGGCAACACCGCCACCGGCCTCGGCGCCATCTACGGCGGCGCGACGGTCGCGGCCTGGTACCCGATCACGCCTTCCACATCGGTCATCGACGCCTTTGAAAAATATGCCAAGCGGCTGCGCATAGACCCCGGTTCCGGCAAGAAAAACTACGCCATCGCCCAAGCCGAGGATGAACTCTCCGCCATTGGCATGGTGATTGGCGCCTCCTGGAACGGCGCGCGCGCCTTTACCGCCACCAGCGGTCCCGGAATTTCACTGATGAGCGAATTCTTGGGACTTGCCTACTTTGCCGAAGTGCCTGCGGTACTGGTCAATGTGCAGCGTGCCGGCCCCTCGACAGGTATGCCAACCCGCACCCAACAACCTGATATTCTCGCCTGTGCGTACGCCTCCCACGGCGATACCAAACATGTGCTGCTTTTCCCCAGTTCCCCCAAAGAGTGTTTCGATTTCGGTGCCGGTGCTTTTGACCTGGCCGAGCAGTTACAAACACCGATAATCGTAATGTCCGATCTGGACCTGGGCATGAACGACCATATATCCCCGCCCCTGGAGTGGAACGACGAGCGTCGCTATGATCGAGGCAAAGTGCTCAACACCGACGAGCTGGAAAAGATGCAGCGCTTCGGTCGTTACCTGGATGTGGACGGCGACGGCATCTGCTACCGCACCTACCCGGGTACTCACCCCACCAAGGGCGCCTTTTTCACCCGTGGCACCTCCCGCGATCCCTATGCGATCTACACGGAGGACAGCGATGCCTATGTGGACAATATGGACCGTCTCAATCGCAAGTTCGAGACCGCCAAGGAATATGTCCCGGCACCGGTGATTCAAAACGCAAGCACCCGCACTGATTACGGACTGATCTACTTCGGAACGAGCACCCAGTCAGCGGAAGAGGCCATCGATCAACTGACGGTTGAGGGCCTGCCAATTGACGGGCTGCGGATTCGCGCCTTCCCCTTCAACCAACAGGTGGTGGACTTTATCGAGTCCCATCGCCATGTGTGGGTCATCGACCAGAACCGCGATGGCCAGATGCGAACTCTGTTGATTAACGAGCTGGAAGTGGCGCCCAAAACGCTGATGTCCATTCGCAGCTATGGCGGCATGCCTATTACCGCCAGCGAAATTTACCAGCAGGTTCGCGAACACACGCCCGCGGTGGCTGAAACGCTTAAAGAACCCCAACAGACTGCCAGCTAGGGCGCATCAGGAGCCGTCATGAGTTTTCAAAAACCCAACTTTCGCCATCCCCAGGCACCGGAAAATGATATCGGTTTTACGCTGCGCGATTATGAGGGTTCCCTCTCCACCCTCTGCGCCGGTTGCGGCCACGATTCCATCAGTGCCGCCCTCACCCAGGCCTGCTTCGAGATGTCCATCGAGCCCCACCGGGTGGCCAAGCTCTCCGGTATCGGTTGTTCGTCCAAAACCCCCACCTATTTTTTGGGGAATTCCCACGGTTTTAACTCGGTGCACGGGCGAATGCCGTCCATCACCACCGGCGCCAACCTGGCCAATAAAGACCTGCTCTATATCGGCGTGTCCGGCGACGGCGACACCGCGTCCATCGGTCTCGGTCAATTTGCCCATGTGGTGAGGCGCAACCTGAATATGCTCTATATCGTGGAGAATAATGGCTGTTACGGCCTGACCAAAGGACAGACATCCGCCACGACCGATGTGGACTCCACCAATAAGGCAGGCGTTACAAACCTGTTCGAACCCATCGACCTGGTTAACCTGGCGCTGCAGTTGGGCGCCACTTTTGTGGCCCGCAGTTTCTCCGGCGACAAGGAGCAATTGATCCCATTGATCAAGGCGGCCATGTCCCATCACGGTTTCGCCCTGATTGACGTGGTATCGCCCTGTGTGACGTTCAACAATAACCCGGGGTCGAAAAAGAGCTACGACTTTGTGCGTGAACACTGTGAAGCCACAGCCACGGTGGACTTTGTGCCCATGCAGAAGGAAATCACCATCCGTCAGGAACCGGGCACCACCCAGGAAGTGATTCTGCACGACGGCTCCGCGATCCATATCCACAAGGCCATCCCCGGCATCGACATCCACGATCGGCGCTCCGCCATGCGCGCCATCAAAGACCACAACGAGCGCGGCGAATTACTGACCGGATTGCTTTATGTGGACACCGACCCGCGGGACTTCCACGAAATGATCGGCACCGTCGATAAGCCGTTGAATTCCCTCCAGGAAGATGTGCTGTGTCCGGGGCAGGCCAACCTCGCCTCCATCAACGACAGTTTTCGATGATCCGGGGCGGCAGAGACAGGCGCGTCCCTCCCCCACCAACTATACTGAGTGTGAGCTAACTCGATATCAGAGGAGGTGCCCTATGCCTCGCTCACATATTCTGGACTATAGGAATCTGGATTATCAGGGGCCCGAGCGCCGTTTCAATCAACGTCGCTCAGAATCCGATTACAGTCAGTCCATTCATTTGAACCCCCTCGTCCGGGACAGACGCAAAACCAACGGTCGACGCCAGGGAGATCAACGCCGCTGGCCGGGTTTTGAAATATAGGGAAGTGTAAGTAACAACGATACGCAGGAATTGAGCATCGGGAATTCAAATAAGCTCAGGGCATTGGGGTTGATGCTAAGCCTGATCATTGGGCTGGGCACCTACTCCGATGCCTCTCTCCCCCAAAATCACCTCAAAGCCGGACCGGACCTGCCCGCCACGGCACTGGACCGCTATATTGCCGACGTGGATTCCAGTTTCCGCTGGCAAAAGGTGGAATCGAAAAACATCCAGGGTATACACGTTCAAACCATCAAACTGGTGTCCCAAACCTGGCAGCCTCCCGCCCCCGTGGATAAACCTCAATGGCAACACAGGCTTGTGGTATACACACCACCCGCACTTTCCAGTAAGACCGCCCTGTTGTATATCAGCGGAGGGAAAACGGATGAGACCCACAAAAAGCTGCCCAACGCGACGCTCGCCGGCATTGCCAAACGCAGCGGTGCGGTTACCGCTGAACTGCGGGCGATTCCCAACCAGTATCTGGTTTTCGCCGAAGACGGTCAAATGCGCAAGGAAGATGACCTGGTCGCCTATACCTGGGCACGTTTTTTGGCTTCGGGTAATTCGCGATGGCCGGTGCAACTGCCCATGGTAAAGAGTGTGGTGCGCGCCATGGACGTGCTGCAATCGATGGAACAGATCGACAGTTTTATCCTTGCGGGCGCGTCCAAAAGGGGATGGACCACTTGGCTGGGTGGCGCCGTCGACAGCCGTGTCAAAGCCATGATTCCACTGGTCATCGATGTGCTCAATATGGCCCCGTCCATGGAGCATCACAAAGCGGCCTACGGTTACTGGTCCCCCGCGATCGCAGACTATGTTCGCCACGGAATTATGGAACAGCGCCACCACCCCAACTTCGGTAAACTGGTGGCGCTGGTGGATCCCTACGCTTACCGCAAACGACTCAATCTGCCTAAATACATGATCAACGCAGCGGGCGACGAGTTTTTCCTACCCGATTCCTCCCAATTCTATTTCGACAAACTGCCCGGCGAAAAATACCTGCGCTATATTCCCAACACCAAACACAACCTGAAACACACTGATGCATTCGAAAGCCTGGAAGCTTTTTTTTCTGCCGTGATTCGCAACCAGGCCCGACCTCGGTTTCAGTGGCAGATAAACGCCAGTGAAATCCGGGTTGTCGCCCAGGACCCACCGGCGGAAGTCAAACTCTGGCAGGCAACCAACCCCGGAGCGCGGGATTTTCGCCTCGACAGTATCGGCAGCGTGTGGACAGCAAAAAACCTGATCCCCGACGGCGACGGCAAAACCTATGTCGCCAGTTTAACCCCTCCGCCTGACGGCTGGACGGCCTTTTTTGTGGAACTTATTTATTCCCCACCCACTTCCATTCCAAAGGAAAACCCGGTCCCGCCACTCAAATTTACAACACCGGTAAAAGTCCTGCCCGAGCGTTTGCCCTTTGCCACACCGAAGAAGGATTAATCAAGATCAAAAACACGCCCGGGATTTAACAGCCCCTTGGGGTCCAGGCTACGCTTGAGGCGACGCATCAGCGCCAGCTCCGCACCGGTTCGGCTGTGGCCCAGCCAGGGCTTTTTCTCAAGGCCGATGCCATGTTCCGCGGACACCGACCCTTGAAGACCGTGCAGCGGTGTATAAACCATGTGATCGCTCTGCTGGTGAAAATCACCCGTTTCACCCGGTTTAACAAACAGGTGCAGATTACCGTCCGCCAAATGACCCATCACATACAACTGCCCCCGCGGCCAGCGCTCTTTTACGTCGGCTTCCACTTGATCGACATAATCGGTCATAACCGACATCGGCAGGCTCACGTCATAGAGGTAATAGGGCCGACCAGCCACAATCACATCGAAATCTTCGCGAATCGCCCACAGGGCCCGTCGTTCGCTATCAGACTTGGCTATCACAGCATCGACAATAGTCCCAGTCTCAAGGACGGTTTCCAACAGACCCTGGAAACGCTCGCCATCAGTACGGGGATCGGCGCCATGGGTTTCGACAATAACGTAGAAAGGGTAGTCCCGCCTCATAGGGGCGCGATGGCCGCCCTCGGCTGTTACGGCCCGGTAATAATTACCCCACATAACCTCAAAAGCACTGAGGTTGCCTGCCAGATCGCGCTGAAGTGACTGTAATAATGACGTTACCGATGCAAACCCATCCAGTGCCACCAGTGCAGTGTGACAACTGAGGGGTTGCGGAAACAGGCGCAGTACCACCCGAGTCACCACTCCAAGCGTTCCCTCGGTACCGATAAACAATTGCTTGAGGTCATAGCCGGCATTGTTCTTCAGCATCTGGTTCAAGGAAGACACCACCGTACCGTCGGCCAGCACCGCCTCCAGCCCCAATACCAGATTACGCATCATGCCGTAGCGCAGGACATTGATACCGCCGGCATTGGTTGCCACATTGCCGCCAATGGTACAACTGCCGCGCGCCCCCAAATCCAGGGGAAACAGAAAGCCCTGTTCGGCCACCGCCTCCTGCAGTTGTTGCAGAACGACCCCCGCTTGCACCCGGACCGTGCCACCTATCGGATCGAGAGCCTCGATCGCGTTCAAGCGTTCGGTGGAGAGGATCACCTCCTCCGGTTGTGGATCCGCACCCTGGACACAACCGGTAACACCCCCTTGGGTAATCAGCGGTTGCTCAAATCGGGAACAGATTTGCAGAGCCCTGCTGACCTCTTCTGTGTTTTGCGGTCGAATCAACGCCAGCGCCCGGGTCGGCGCGGGATTCCAGTAGCTCGTGGCCCGCTGGCGTAATCGTTCGCCATAGACAACCGCATCTTCTCCCAGGGCGTCGATCAGGACAGAGACAACGGGATTCATCACAATTCCAGGGCGGCTTCGTGAAAGCCGGGAACACTTCCCGCACCGTGTATTGCCCGCTGACGCCTGTCGCGAGCTCTATCCGGATCTTCCATGGCTTCAACCGCTTCGATTGTGCTGACATAGGGCCGGGGTAATCTGCTCTCCCGCGCACCCACCAAGACGTGCTGTTTGTACCAGGAATAGGGTTTCAGTTGCCCATCGATATGGGTCGCGAAGTAGGTGAAAGCCTGAACTTCAATCCCCCTCCCCGCCTCCAGGATCACCGGCTTTCGATCATAGCCATACCCCAACCCTTCGACACGATCCAGCGCCGCCCTTTCACTCTCGCAGATCTCGAACAGAGAACCGATCACCGTATCCACCGCATTTTCGGTTTCGAAGGCATCGCACTTGGCCGAACCATCCTGGCCCTGTTTGTGAAAATGCAACCTATGGGCCTTGAGTCTGCAGGTCAACAACCGCCGGGCACTCGGTACCCGCTCTCGCAATCGACGTATGGACATATTGGAACCATAAGCAAAATATTTCACAGACACCTCTTAAAATGGCCGACCCCGTAGAGTGATAAAGTCTACCATTTTAAATGAAAGTGCCCGAGAAGGCCTCCCTCCCTGAACTTTGCACCTAGTCACTTGCCGCCTGGCCCTTTGCCGCCTGGCCCTTTGCCGCCTGGCTCTTTGCCGCCTAGCCCTTAGCCATAGTCATCAGCGAGGCATTGCCACCGGCTGCGGTAGTATCGATTGTCACCGTTTTCTCGATAACCAGGCGCATCACCAGATCCGCCCCCGGGGCCTCGGTGATCATCGGAATCAACGCCCCTTCCCTCTCCACCAGTAATTGGAACAGAGCATGTTTCAGCGCCGATTCGGTAGAAACCAGAGCCGCTTGTACACGGGGATCCGACAACACCACCTTGGCGACCGACAGAGGTTGCACCGAACAGACGTGCTCAGGCAATCCCGCCTCGCGCAGGAGGTCACCACAACGCTGCGCGACGGCCAGGAATTCAGGCGCAGCCAAGGTCACTACGGCATTGCCAGCCAACAGCGCCGCCACAATCCGCAACAGCGAATCCGCCACGATTACGCGGTTATCACTGCAAAACTCATCAAAGAGTACTGCCACCAAACCACGACTTTCCAAAAATAACTGATTGCTCTCCCCGGTTGGGCCGGGTAGCGGTTTAGGCTGGAATATACCCTTGTCCATCGCAGAGGTCAGGGCGCGGCCACACTCAAGGAGATTGTCAAACGGGTCGATATCGACCTGCTGCGGTTTCCGGGTTAACGATTTTTTGAATAACGGCTCCAGGGCCAAAGCCGCCAGCAGGCGTCTCACCACCAACACTCGCTGCTGCACCGGTAACACCGACCAGCTCAGCTGCGCCAATTCCGCCTGGGCCAGACAGTGGGCTTCGGGCATATCGCCGCCTAATATTGTCGGCGCAACGGCCCGCTCCGAAAACGGTTGCAGCGCTTGTCGTTTGCGCTTCAACAAGCGCCGTACATACAGGGGACCGCCAGCTTTGGGACCTGTCCCGGAGAGACCGCGACCGCCAAAAGGTTGTACCCCAACGATAGCGCCAATCATATTGCGGTTGACATAAACATTGCCCACCTTGGCACGATCGGCAATGCGCTCGCTGACGGCCTCAATACGGCTGTGGACGCCCAGGGTAAGCCCGTATCCGGTGGCATTGATCTGGTCGATCACCTTGTCCAGTTCGTAGGCCTTGTAACGAACCACATGCACCACCGGGCCAAACACCTCCCGCTGCAAAACCGACAAGTCAGCCACCTCGTACAAATGCGGGGCGAAGAAGTAGCCATTACTGCATTGTGACGGCAGTTCACAGGCGTGCAACAACCGGGCGCGATCACCGATATCTGCCAGGTAATGCCTGTGTGCCTCCAGGCGGGCGAGAGCCTTGGCATCGATGACCGGCCCCACATCGGTACTCAACAGCGCCGGGTCGCCAATGGATAACTCCTTCATGGCGCCCTTGATCATATGGATAATTCTCGACGCGACTTCCTCCTGTAAAAACAACACCCGTAAAGCCGAGCAGCGCTGGCCGGCACTCTGGAAACCTGAACGGATCACATCATCAACCACCTGTTCCGGCAGCGCCGTGGAGTCCACTATCATGGCATTCTGGCCACCGGTCTCGGCGATCAGGGGAATATCACTCTGCTCCCGCCGGGCAATGGTCCGGGCCAGCCAGTGGCCTGTTTCGGTGGACCCGGTAAACATCACACCCTGGATACGTCGGTCAGGCACCAGCTGTTCACCCACCGGTTTACCGGGTGAGATAATCAGTTCCACCACTCCGATGGGAAATTCACATTCTTTTATCAAATGGTGTACGTAGTCCGCCACCAGGCTGGTCTGCTCCGCGGGTTTAGCCAGCACGGTATTGCCAGCCACCAACGCGGCGCTCACCTGACCGATAAAAATGGCCACCGGGAAATTCCAGGGGCTGATGCAGAGCACCACGCCGAGCGCTTCCAGCTCGCCGTCAGCCAACAGGCCTTCTCCACGATCAGCGTAATAGCGACAGAAATCCACTGCCTCTCGCACTTCCGCCACACCATCGGCAATGGTTTTACCCGCTTCTTTGCTACAGAGCGCGATCAAGGGGCTCCGGTGCGTTTCCAGGGAATCGGCCAGGCGTCGCAAGAACGCTGCCCGTTCCCTCACTGGACGATCGCGCCATGGGGCCAGGGCCTGTTGGGCAGAAACCAGTTTCGAGTCGATAGTCTTTCGGTTATCGAACGATAGACGCCCGACCAGCTGATCCCGATTGGCCGGATTGATCACAGCTTCGGTGCCTGCGGCACTGGCCGTGCGGATTTGCTGTTCGCACCACCAAGCCTCCATCCCATGCACCAATTCACGCAGTGTATTCACATCGCTCAGGTCACAACCGGCGGCATTTCGACGCAGGCCCGGTTCATTATCTGATTCGGCGTACAGGTTTGGCGGCAGGGGGATGGCGGTGTTGCGCCTTACCGGCCGGGCGCTCACAGTTTCCACCGGGTCCTCCAACAGGGATTCCACCGGCACAGACTCGTCGACAATATTGTTGACGAAGGAACTGTTAGCACCGTTCTCCAACAGGCGACGCACCAGATAAGCCAACAGGTCGGCGTGTTCGCCCACCGGCGCGTATATACGACAGGGAACACCCTCAGCCGGCAATATCTGATCGTATAGAGCCTCGCCCATGCCGTGCAATCGCTGGAACTCATAGCCTTGCCTCGACGCGGACGACGCGCTCTCGCTGTCCAGCTCTAGAATAGTCGCCACGGTATAGGCATTGTGAGTCGCAAATTGGGGATAGATACAATGGCGGTATGCGAGCAGCTTGCGGGCACAGGCCTGGTAGGACACATCCGTCGCCGGCTTGCAGGTAAAGACCGGGTAATCACTGTAGCCCCCTTCCTGGCTCCACTTGATTTCCGAATCCCAGTAGGCGCCCTTGACCAGGCGCACCATCATTTTACGACCGACTTTTTGTGCCAGTTCACTAACCCACCCCACCACAGGGAGTGCTCGCTTCTGGTAGGCCTGAATGGCCAGCCCAAAGCCCTCCCATCCATTCAGGTCACTGTCGGAAAAAACGGCTTCTATGACATCCAGGGACAGATCCAGGCGATCCGCCTCCTCCGCATCCACGGTCAAACCGATGTCGTACTGCCTGGCGGCCAGCACCAGCGCCTTCAGACGCGGTACCAGCTCTGCCATAACACGCTCGCGGTGGGAGTACTCGTAGCGCGGGTGAATGGCCGACAGTTTTACCGAAATCCCCGGGCTTTCAATCGGACCCCGACCACCGGCTGCGCGGCCAATACACTCAATTGCACGCCCATAGTTCTGGAAATAGCGATCGGCATCAGCCATGGTACGCGCACCCTCGCCGAGCATATCGTAGGAATAGCGATAGCCCTTGGCCTCCTGCTTTTGCGCCCGTTCCAACGCACTGCCTATGGTTTTACCCATGACAAACTGGGTACCCATTATCTGCATGGCATAGCGCACCGCTGCACGAATCACCGGTTCGCCCAAGCGGGCGACCGTCTTCTTCAGCAGGCCAATCTGGCGTTTGTGGCGGGCACGCTGATGCAGCTCGCCCTCATCGCCATAACTGACCACATGGCCGGTCAGCAGTAAGCCCCATGCTGAGGCATTAACAAACAGGGAGTCGCTATTGCCCAGGTGTGCCCCCCAGTCGCCGGAAGTCAGTTTGTCGCGTATCAAACGGTCTGTGGTGAGTTTGTCCGGCACCCTCAGCAAAGCCTCGGCCAGACACATCAATACGATACCTTCTTCGGTGGAGAGAGCGAACTCGTTCAGGAGCGCATCCACCCCGCCCTTACCGACCTGGGCATCGCGGATGTCGACGACCAGCTTACGAGCCCTGTTCCAGGCCCGTGGCTGCGCCACCGGCCCCAAATCCGCCAGCGGCAACAGCGCATCCAGCACGAGACCCTCATCGCGGCGGTAGTAGTCGCGCAGGCTCAGCCGATGTTTCTCCATTGGAGTAAATTCGCCCGTGACCAACCCGTCAGCCCCCTGTTGCCGTTAGATTTATATGCTGTAGTATAGAAATCCAGGTGCAAAATATTTTGGCTTTTTTGCATATATACCCCTATTTTATCTTGCTGAAAGTAACTTTCTCAGAATATATATACTTAAATGAAAGAATCGAAAACCAGGCAACTGGATCGCATCGACTACGCAATCTTGGACAACCTGCAGCGGGACGGACGCATTCCCAATGTGGAACTGGCCAAACGGGTCAACCTCAGCCCCAGCCCCTGCCTGGAACGGGTCAAACGCCTGGAGACTGAGGGCTATATCGAAGGCTATGTGGCCAAGCTCAACGCCGCCAAACTCAACCTGGGCATGTCCGCATTCGTTCAGGTCACCCTTGACCGCACCACTGGTGACGTCTTCGATAACTTTAAGAAAGAAGTCGTCAACCTCCCGGAAGTGGTTGAATGCCATATGGTGGCGGGTGGATTCGACTACTTGGTGAAACTGCGGATCAGCAATATGGAAGCTTACCGGGACGTCCTGGGCCAATTGGTGGAATTGCCGGGCGTAGCCCAAACCCACACCTATATCGTGATTGAGCCGGTTAAACAGGATTCGGGGCTACCCCTGAAACGAAAACGTCGCTAGTCGACGATCGAATACGAATAACTCAGGCGGATACAGTCCCGATTGTCAATGCGAATTTATTGAACAAACAGCAGGCCAGAATCAATATTTGAACTACATACATTAGGGTTTTCTATATTAGATATATTTAATATAGTAACGGTAATTTCCGGCTCCGCTCAATGCAGCGGGTCGATGTTCCAGCACACTAAAACCCAAGGGAGCTGACACGCCATGCTAAAGCCCATACCTGAGCTGGTCGCCGAAATCCGCGACCGACATCGCTGCATCACCATCGAACAGGCACAAAGCGAAATCGGCAAAAACCACGGCATTATGGTCGATGTTCGAGAGCCAAACGAAGTGGCGGACAGCCCGATACCGCAGTCCATCGCAATACCCCGTGGCGTGCTGGAAATGAAGCTATCCGAACAATACCCGGATGCTGACACGCCCCTCTATATTCATTGTGCCACCGGTGCCCGTGCGACACTCTCCGCCGAGCAGTTGCGGAGAATGGGCTACCAGCAGATTTCAGTGGTCACCTCGAACCTGGAACAGATCCGCAATTGTCTGCAATGCTAATAGCCGGATGCTTGAACAATGCTATATCCGAATCGCTTTGTCCAAATCGCTTTACCCGAAAAGATGCAAAAGGACGATGAGAAATGAATGAGCCTGTTGCCATTGATTATTACAGCGACATTCTCTGCGTATGGGCCTGGATCGCCCAGCGCCGGGTCGACGAATTAACACAACAATACGGCAACAAAATTCGCCTGCGCTACCGGTATATCAATATATTTGGTGATACCTCCGCCAAAATGGACACGCAGTGGTCGGACAGGGGAAGTTTTGAAGGCTTCGGCAAGCACGTGCACGACTCGGTCTATGACTACGAGCATGTGCACATCAATCACAATATCTGGCGAGAGACCCGCCCCACCACCTCCGCCAACGCACACCTGTGGTTAAAGGCGGTGGAACTGGCCTACTCCCCCGAAATGTCGAGCCGGTTTGCACGCTGTTTGCGGGAAGCATTTTTTATCGAAGCTATAGATATCAGCAATCAAACGCAGCTCGCCAGCCTTGCCAGCAGCAACCAACTGGATATTGGCCTGATAGAGAAACAGCTTCATGACGGAAACGCAATTGCCGCACTGATGACCGATTACCACGAAGCGCAAATCCTGCAGCTCAAGGGCAGCCCCTCCTACATTATGGATAATGGTCGCCAAACCCTTTACGGCAATGTGGGCTACCGGATATTGAGTGCCAATGTAGAGGAGTTGTTGAAACGGCCGGTTGATGAGGCGAGCTGGTGCTAAAACACAACGCCTCTAACGCCTTCTTTCCTGCCCAGTGAATCCCTTGATGATACGCACCAGCTTCGCAAGTTTGTGATTGGACAGTTGTCGATAGTCAAAGTACGGCGCAATCACCAGTTTTCGTTCACGGTCCACGGCAAAGTCAGTGTCCAGCCATTCCGCATCTATACCTAACTGGGAAGCATAAGCCTTACCGCTAATCACACGTACGTGATCCACCTTGTCAAACCGGGGAGCACTAAACAGCAGCGCCACACCACTA
Source organism: Cellvibrionaceae bacterium (assembly GCA_050290225.1). Taxonomy (GTDB): domain Bacteria; phylum Pseudomonadota; class Gammaproteobacteria; order Pseudomonadales; family Cellvibrionaceae; genus JBNKHG01. Next base: position 186,579 of record JBNKHG010000057.1, on the reverse strand, counting down.
CCGCTTGTTAGCAATATCGAATCCCGATAGTCCTGCCAACTTTCGTGGGAGTTTTCCCCGAGTTCATTCGCCAGTTTGGCGTAGAGATTAAAAATTTTCCGCCAGTGATTTCCCGTGCGCTCAACGATCGATGTCAACTCCCCTTCCGCTACCGGCCGCAGCGATTCCAACAATTGGTACTCAGGTAACGGGGGACGATTGCCGATATAGACCGCCAACTGGTGGCGGTTATCACCCAGGCCACAATCGCGATGGGTTACACAATCTCTGTCCATCATTCGATTCTCGATCGCCATATTTACTCGCAAACCAGTGTGGATTTTCTCCGATATTATACTGACAAACAAAAGAAGTGAGTTGCAAGTAAAGGGCAAATGACATTTCTATCGCAAATAGCCCATCATGATAGGATGTGGTTTTTTTTTGGGGGCAGGCAGATAGCAAGGATCAGATCCAAGGGAAGGCTTTCTAGCGCGGAATGATTCCGCGGAGCGACGGGTAATAAAGCCGTTATTCAGGCTCAAGAATTTCTTCGTTGCTTAACGTACACTAGCTGACAAGGCGCTGGTATGTCTGTTGAAAAAGGGAGCAAAATTGCTCCCTTTTTTTACCCCATGACGACTCTGTGATTAACGCTCAACCGCCAGGGCGATACCCATGCCGCCACCGATACACAGTGTGGCAAGGCCTTTCTTGGCATCGCGACGAACCATTTCGTGCAGCAGTGTCACCAGCACACGACAACCCGATGCACCAATAGGGTGCCCCAGAGCGATGGCACCACCATTGACGTTGACTTTGCTGGTATCCCACTCCAGTTCCTGATTCACGGACATGGCTTGGGCGGCGAAGGCTTCGTTGGCTTCAATCAGGTCCAAATCATCAACGGTCCAACCGGCGCGGGCCAGGCAGTTCTGGGTGGCGCGGATCGGACCGGTTCCCATAATGGCGGGATCAACACCGGCATTGCCATAAGCTTTAATGGTGGCCAGTGGCTCAAGTCCCAGCTCTTTGGCTTTTTCGGCGCTGCAAACGATCACTGCAGCGGCACCATCGTTAATGGTTGAAGCATTACCGGCGGTGACGGTCCCGTCCTTTTTGAAGGCCGGACGCAGCTTGGCCAGGGAGTCGGCGGTGACACCGGCGCGAGGCTGCTCATCACGATCGAAGACAACGGGATCGCCTTTACGCTGGGGAATGACCACCGGGATGATTTCATCCACAAAACGGTTTTCATTCAGTGCAGCTTCTGCCTTGTTCTGGGAGGCAGCTGCGAAAGCGTCTTGCGCTTCACGGCTAAAGCCGTATTTTTCAGCAATATTCTCGGTGGTGACCCCCATGTGGTAATCATTAAACGCATCCCAGAGACCATCATTGATCATGGTATCGACCATGCTCCAGTTACCCATTTTCTGGCCATTGCGGGACTTCGGCAGGTAGTGGCCGGACTGGCTCATGCTTTCCTGGCCGCCGGCAATAATCAAGTCAGCGTCACCCAGGGCGATCGCCTGGGCAGCCATGGCAACCGACTTCAGGCCTGAGCCGCAGACCTTGTTGATGGTCAGCGCGGGGGTGCTGTGCGGTACGCCGGCGTTGACAGATGCCTGACGGGCAGGGTTTTGACCACAACCGGCCGTCAGAACATGCCCTAGAATCACTTCATCCACCTGCTCGGGAGCAACACCGGTTTTATCCAGCAACCCTTTAATGACCACTGTGCCAAGCTCGCTGGCAGGTAGAGAAGAGAGAGAACCGTTAAAAGCACCGATAGCCGTACGGCCCGCGGCAACTATGACAACATCACGCATATTTAAAGTGCCTATTTATTGATGACGGTAGAAATTGAAATATTGAGACCAATTCATTTGGCAGAGGTCGGTAGATAATACCTGATCTGAAGAAAATAGTAGCTCAAAAATCGGATTCTGCCACAAAATTATTACAGATTTGAGCAAGGGAATTCAGGCTTTTGTTGATTACCTGCGCCAGGTTGGGCGCACACAGAAGATCAAAAAACAATCAATTGATATCTGCTAAACAGGTTGAAACTCAAGGCTAATGTAATTGTGCCAGCCTGAATAGTACAGTCCTTTACGCGGAGTTTAAGTCGCAAACAGTATTACAGAACGTTAGAGTTGGTACTCGGGGGTATTGGCGGCTATGCGACAGCCACTTCAACAGAATCAACATCTGCACCAGAAACAGCGCCAGCTTTTCCTGCAGAAATGCCGAAATATAACATCAGCACAATAGCATCAAACTGCTCATAGGTCGTAAAAAAATTCACTGGCCCGCATCACTTTCTTGATAGCTTTAGCCGTATTTTGATGACGCTTGCCGTGTTTGTCTTTTTGTTATTTGAATTTAGGATCTCGAGACCGGAACTGGTTGTCCGGAATATAGGCATTGATTTTTTTAAGGTACTCATAATAGGCTTCATTGGCAGAGCCAGTATTGGCGGCCACAATGCCCGGGTCCGCCAGAATATCCTCACTGATACCCACACGCTGATAACGACGCTTTATTCCGTCCAGTACAGGCTTTAACGTATGATGTTCCTGGCCTTCGCCAAACGCTTGGGATTCAACGACAATCTGGTGCTTTTTATCGACGTTCCAAAGCAAGCTTTAGACCTAGCAGCCTGTTGAAAAAATTGAAAAATTACTGATTTCACCGGCCACTTAATGTGGCCACTTAAAATTGAAAAAATGCTTTTGACGATTTTCGCCATTTAAAATCCTCGTAGGTGAAAATAGTAATCATTCGCCCACCTTTTTGCCTCAGCCAAGTCATTTTTCACGCTTATTTAGGCCATTAGAGTTTTCATTCGAGTAATATTGTAGGCCGCCGCCGTGAACCGAAACAGCCAATCGACTTTTTCAAGACCGCGATGGCGAAGTTTATGCATCAGTCCGTAAACCTTCATCCAACCGAAGCACTCTTCGACACGCTTTCTTTTTCACTGGCTAATTCCATATCCCTCGGTCGAAGTGGTTCGGGCATCAATTCTACTACCCGCTGTATTGGCGGCTACATGCGGTGTTACTTTTAATTCGCGGCACCCTTCAACAAATTCGTTGGTATCATAACCTTTATCCGCCCCCACTGTTTGACCGGGTCGAGTGCTTTGGTTGGCCAGCAAACTGATGCTCGAATCCCATTCCTGAGACGTTCCAGCCAAGCTCGCTTCTGCATCGACGATCAGGCCGTTACGATTTTCAGTGAGCAGGTGCCCCATCAAGCAAAGCTTTGACTCCTTTCCTTTACCCTTTCGAAACAGGCGTGAATCTGAGTCTGTTGTAGATACATGAGTCTTATTACTGCGTTTCTGGCCCTGAAAATTCTCACCTGAACCGGCATCTCCGTCATTACCCGAATCTCCGGCCTTTGGCTTGAATGACTTCATTCCAGCGCAGGCTTCTAGCAGCGTGCCGTCGACTGTAAAAGGGTCCCGCGACGTAAGCTTCTTGGCATATGCTTGCTTTTTCACGGCATTGAAAAGCTTTTCATCGACGCGGTGAGCCATAAGGCGGTCACGATTATTGGAAAAAGTCGAGTGGTTCCATACTGGATCATCAATCCCCAAACCTACAAACCATCGAATTACCGATCGTAGTCGATGCGCTTGACCAGCTGTCGTTCTGAGCGGATGGTAAAGAAAATCTGTAGCAGGGAAGCCCGAATCAGCATTTCTGGTGGGATAGAAGGCCTGCCCTGGGTAGCGTACATGTCATCAAACCAAGGGGCGATCTCATCAAGCGCTTTATCGACAACGACACGAATCTTCCTAATGGGATGATGTTCAGGAATACGACTTTCCAAGTCGACATAGCTAAACATAGTAGGTTGTGGATTGATGTCGCCGCGCATACCGTATGCCCACTGATTTTTTACGCAATTATGCCATAACTGAACTTTTTCAACACGCTGCTAGTATCTCCGAGAGTGGGGCTGTATATCTATAGTTGGAAAATTGTATAAATAGTAGGTAGATTGCCACTATAATCAAAGCCCCACCCATTAGCATATTAAAAACAAGGAGGTTTCTTGGTACCTGAAAAAAAATGCTGATTTTTTCTCCAACCAGAGCCCAAAGTGAGATTGACACAAAACAAATAACAAAATAAAGACTGACGAATACTCCCAGCATAACCTCAGAGCTGGCAAGGTTAAACGCCGATACACCCGCTAAACAAGCAACCCATGCTTTTGGGTTGAGCCATTGCAAAAGAAAGCCTTGAAAGAAAGTGGGAAGTGTCTCTGCACTTATTTTTATCTGTGGTGTGGATGTTGCGATCTTGAATCCCATATAACAGATAAACGCAGTACCACCATAGCCAAGTAAATCCAGGAAAAACTGACTTTGTGCAGCAAAGCGACCCACACCCAGCCCCACGGCCAGTAATAGTAGCGTAAAGCCAATTGTCGCTCCCGACACAAAGGGCATGGCATTTCTAAATCCATGGTTCACACCCGTGGACAGCGTTATCAGGTTTACCGGTCCAGGGGTGATCGACATTGACAGAGAAAACAAACACATCGCGAATATGACTGACATAACGCCTCCTGATCTATAGCGCTATTTTAGCCAAATGCATCAAGCGCTATTAGGTGGTACAATTTATATTTATTGTTCGACTGAATGCCACTATTATCCACCACTATGATCGATGAATTGCGTGCCATCGCTATTTTTGCTGAAACTATCAGGCAAGGCTCATTTCGAGGAGCAGCCAAATCACTCGCTCTTTCAGCCTCGGTGGTCAGCTATCATATAACTCAGCTGGAGGAGCGAGTGGGCACGGCACTGATCTATCGTTCAACTCGCAAGCTGTCGCTTACCCATGAAGGTGAAATTCTCTACCAACATGCTAATGATATGCTTTCCTCGGCACAGCAAGGGCTAAGCAAAGTCACCTCGACTGGCACCGAGGCAACAGGTAAATTGACTGTTACGTTGCCTGCGGCCTTAACGCGTGCTCCCATTACCCGGGAAATTGCCCAATTCAGCAGGCTGAACCCTGGCGTTGAGCTTCATATTGGCTATACCGACGAAAGACAAGATATCATCGCAACCGGTATAGATTTAGCTATCAGTGCCGGACACTTGCCTGACAGTTCACTTAAATCCAAACGCATTGGAGAAGTAGAGCGTAAGTTGGTTTGTTCGCCTGAGTATTGGAGCCAGCAAAAAAAACCGACACGACCTAAGGATTTGGCATCGTGGAATTGGATTAAGCTGGAAATGCTGCCGAACTATCGCATATTGCTCAAGCCCGGTCGTAAACCCGTGCAAATTAATTTTACCAGTCATGTTTACGTGGATAGCGTCGAAGCGATGACTCAGCTCTGTGTCTGTGGATTGGGATTGGCCACACCGCCAAACTACCTTGTTGATGAAGCCTTGGCCAGTGGGAAACTGATAGAAGTGCTTCCCGAGTGGTGTGTGGAACCTATTCCTGTATATGCTCTCTGGCCAAGAAATGTTTCAGACAGTAGCAATACAAGACGCTTGTTAGATTACCTGACTGGCAGCGGGCAAACTAAAGATTAGAAGCAAAATGCCTCGGTCTTTTACACTCAAAATCTCCACAAGCGGCAAAACTGCATTTAGCACAGTTTTGCAATATACCGCTGTCTTGCTTGGCTATTTCCTTGCTTAAATGATTAGAGTTCCCCGAAATCACAGGCATCGACTTGACAGGACCGAGCTCACAGCATGACGGATATCATGAATTTAACACTGGAAGAAACCTGTGTAATTGAAGTGGTCATTGAGAAGGAGATCACTACACCCAATCAGTACCCCCTGTCGTTAAATGCCTTGACCACCGGCTGCAACCAGAAGAGCAACCGGGATCCGGTACTCGAGCTTGACGAGTCCAGTGTGCAGCAGACGGTGGATGAACTGGTCAAAAAGCACCTGGTGACCGAAAGCGGCGGCTTTGGCAGCCGGGTGAGTAAATACCAGCACCGGTTTTGCAACACCGAGTTCAGCAAATTGCAGCTCGATAAACAGGAACTTGACATTATATGTGTTCTGTTTTTGCGCAGTCCCCAGACACCGGGGGAGTTGCGCACCCGTACCAATCGGTTGTGCAAGTTCGGCGATGTGCAGGAAGTGGAATCCGCGCTGCAACGCCTGGCCGAAAACCACAACACTCCCCCACCTGCTCTGCCAAATACACTCGTTGCTTTTTCCAAGACGCAACCAGCCCGCCGACGCTTGACCATCTCAAGCACCTGCCCCCTGATTTCAGTCTTCTGTGAGTTTAATCAAACAAGCTCTCTTGAAGCGGGCCTCGCGCCGAGACCGGTGGGCCAAATCCCAAACCTGCTGGTAGCTTCGACTTTTCGTTGTCTAATATCTTCTTGATCACTACTGGATACCCAATACACTCACTATGCTCGCGGGGCAAGCTTTCCTCAATGCAGGCGATGATCCTGACCTGACCGCCGCAAAGGGCGCAGGTCTCGACATCGACAAGGTGAATTGATGCGCAGCATCAAGAGAAGGTGCCCTGGGGCATATCGAATACCCGCTTCAACCGCTGCGCCTTTATGCCCTCGGGTACAGCGCATCGCTTGCTGACGCTCTTGTGGCGTTTTGTCTTTCCTATCTGTGGTCGGCCCATCACCGCAGTCTGTGGATGAAGACTGAGGATACCCAGATCCAGTCGCCCGGGATCATCTGCGCCGAGCCTCCCTGGAGAGCGACCACTGTCGCCTGTTTACTCACCAGCGGAGTAACTATCAGCTTGAACCCGTTTTTGCGGTCCAGTTTATGGTGCTTGATTACATCAGCTTCCCAATTGGCGGTGCCGAACTTCAAGACCGCCAGGCGCAGTGTGTCCGTATCGGCACCTGTGGCGCTCAGTGGCAGCCAGGCCAACAGCGTTGTGCTGAGAAGCCAGCGAACACGGGGCGCGAGGGGCAACATGGGGACTTCCTCCGGCAATGCAGGGGCAGCTGTACGGTCAAGTATAGGAAAGTCCCCAACTGCGACCTTTCCCTCATAGGAAGGAAAAGGCATCCTCCCGGCGGACGAGTAGGTGCAAGCCCCGGAATTTATCCTCAAGGCGGTACCTCTATAGTGGCAGCGGGGCTTCTCCCGAGGTGGTTCATCCTTTGGGCCCCCTGCCAACAGGCGATTTTTAGGCACCAAAGTGCCGTATCAAATTCGGGGGAGAGTTACTAGCATCGAAGTTGTAACCTCGCTGTTGTTAGACGGTTGCACAAGCGATAACAGCTTTCTAATCATAACTTTGAGGAGATAATCCCATGCAGTGGACTGACCCCGCATATTGCGATCTGCGTCTTGGCTTTGAAGTCACAGCATACGTTTACGTGCGTTGATTCAAGCTGTGCCGGGATTGGAGAAACCTGGTCCCGGCTTTCTCTCTTATTAACAGCTCTCATTAACAACAACGGATGTTTCAGCGAAGGAGTGACTGCCATGGCGTCAGCAAAGAAGGTACTGATGCAGGACAGCTATCACATCAACCCCCTCTTTATATTTCGCTGGGAGGACTCCCAGGACGCTCATGTACTGCTCTATCCGGAAGGTATCGTCAAGCTGAATGATACCGCCGCGGCTATTCTGGAATTCTGCAACGGGGAGTATACCGTCGCCGAGTCAATCGATGAACTGACACAAAAGTTCGACAACAATGACCGTGAGGTTATTGCGAAAAGTGTCGTGAAATTTCTAGAGGCTTCCCGTGACAAAGGCTGGATCAAAGTTAACCGTTGATGGTGATGGCAAGCCCATCTGGATATCCCTGGAGCTGACCTATCAGTGTCCCCTCAAGTGTGTCTTTTGCAGTAACCCGCTCGATTTCGACAGCTACCGTGAAGGCGAGCTGAGCACCGAAGATTGGAAGCGCGTCATTCGCGAGGCCCGTGAAATGGGCGCCATGCAGATCGGTTTTACCGGCGGTGAGCCGACTCTGCGCAAGGATCTGGAGGAGCTGGTGGCCTATGCCGACGAGCTGGGCTATTACACCAACCTGATCACTTCCGGTATCGGGCTGACCACAAAACGCCTGCAGGCGCTGAAGGCGGTCGGGCTCAAGCATATCCAGCTCGGCTTTCAGTCCTGCGATGAAGATGTCGCCAATGCCCTGGCCGGGGTCGATATCTATCGCAAGAAGCTGGCAATCGTCGAGGAGATCAAAGCCCTGGATTTTCCCATGGTGCTGAACATTCCGGTGACCCGGCAGAACCTGCCCCAAGTGCCCGCCATCCTGGAGCTGGCGGACCATTGGGGTGTGGAGTATGTGGAGTTGGCCAATGTCCAGTACTACAACTGGGCGCTGGTTAACCGGGAACATCTGCTGCCCACTCAGGCGGAGTTGGAGTGGGCGGAAGAGGAGGTTAACAAGTTCCGTGACAAGAGGGGTGATCGAATGACCATCTACTTCGTGATTCCCGATTACTACGACGGGCGACCCAAGGCCTGTATGAACGGTTGGGGCTCGATCCACCTGACCATCGCCCCCGACGGTTCGGCACTGCCCTGTTCCCAGGCGCGCACCCTGGAGCACCTGGATTTTCCCACGGTCAAGGATCACAGCCTGAAGTGGTTGTGGGAGGAGTCCCCCAGCTTTAAGAAGTACCGCGGTGACGAGTGGATGAAAGAGCCCTGTCGCAGCTGTGATGAAAAGGAACAGGATTTCGGTGGCTGCCGTTGCCAGGCGCTGGCCCTTACCGGCGATGCCGACAACGCCGACCCGGCCTGTAGCAAGTCTCCCCACCATCACATTATCAAGCAGGCGATCGAAGAGGCCGAGCGGATGCGAGATGTGGAGAGCGCCCTGATCGTGCGCGAAGCCGGAGCGGTGAACTGATGAAGCTGCCTCACGATTCCATGCAGGGCACGTTACTGGCCGGTACCGCACTGACCCTGGTGCTCTATCTGGTTGTCAGAACCCTGGTTTAGTCGGCGGGTATCACTGGCCCATTGATTGGCCTCCGCTGTTCCCGGTTGATAGCCCGATTGATGAGCGGACAAAAATAAGGGGGTTTCGGTTATGGATATGGCGTTTGTTGATCACCTGATGCGCTGGTTTCACCTGATCTTTGCCCTGGTCTGGGTAGGGCACAATTACGCCAGTTTTGTGCAGCACCCCAGATACAAGCCTTTCAACGAGGAAACCAGTGAGCAGGCTCGCACCGCGGCGCTGGAGGTGAGGATGCAGCGTGAGCACGGCACCTTTCGCTACGCCTCCATCGTGGTCTGGTGTTCCGGTATGGGCATGCTCTGGTACCGCGGGTGGCTGGCTGATGCGTTGACCCTCAACGGCGCCCATGCGGTGATCGGCATGGGTGCCTGGATCGGTACCCTTATGATGCTCAACCTGTGGCTGATTATGTGGCCACACCAGAAGAAGGTGCTGGGGTTTGAACCCGCACCGCTGGAGGAGCGGGTGCGCTGCTCGCGCATCACTTTTCTGGCCTCGCGAACCAACACCATACTATCGATCCCGCTACTGTTTTTCATGGCCGCCGGGGGGCATGGGCTGCAGCTATTTATGTAGGAGCAGGTTATCCAGTGCCAGGCGGGAGTTGAAGCCCAATGAGTGAAAAAGTCGTTTACAACTTTGGCTCGGGACCGGGCATGATGCCGCCCCCGGTACTGCAGCAGGCCCAGGCGGAGATGACCGGCTGGCAGGGCAGCGGGGTCTCCGTGTGGGAGCTGCCCTTCACCGGTGATGAGTTTCAGACGATCGCGGATCGGGCCAAGCGGGACCTGCGCGAGCTGCTGGCGATCCCCGATCACTTTCATATTCTGTTTATGCAGGGGGGCGCCTCCGCCCAGTTTTCACTGGTTCCATTAAACCTTCTGCCGACAAACCTGCAGGGGGAGGATTCGCGAGCGGACTATATTGAAACCGGCCACTGGTCGCGCAAGGCGATAGCGGAGGGACGGCGTTACTGCCGGATCCATATTGCCGCCAGTGGCGAGCGTTCAGGGTTTACGCAGGTTCCCCCCAAAGAGCAGTGGCAGCTGGACCCCGGCGCGGCCTACTGCCATATCACCACCAATGAAACCGCCAATGGGCTGCAGTACCACGGGATGCCCGATACCGGCGCGGTGCCGCTGGTGGCGGATATGACCTCCGACTTTCTCTCCCGGCCGATCGATTTCGACCGTTTCGGGCTGGTCTACGCCGGTGCCCAGAAAAATATCGGGCCGGCGGGGCTGACCATTGTGGTCGTGCGGGAAGACCTTATCGACGAGCCCCTGCCGGCGACACCCTCGGCGTTCAGTTACAAGATTCAGCACGAGACCAACGGCCGCTTTAATACACCGCTTACCTACGGAATCTATCTGGCAGGCCTGGTATTCAAACACCTGAAAGCGCTGGGGGGAATGAGCGCCATTGAAACACACAACGAACGCAAGAGCCGTCGGCTCTATAGCGCTATCGATGACAACCCCTTCTATTCCTGTCCCATCGACCCGGAGCACCGATCGAGAATGAACCTCTGTTTCACCCTGGCCGACCCCGCTCTCGATCACCAGTTTCTGGAGCAGGCCAAGGCTCAGGGGTTGATCAACCTCACAGGCCACCCCGCCACCGGCGGGGTGCGGGCCAGTCTTTACAACGCCATGCCAGAATCTGGCGTTGAAGCGCTGGTGAACTTTATGAATGAATTTTCGGTGCGCTATGGCGACAATCACTAATCGGGTTGACTATAAGCGAACAGTCTATAACAAGATTATTTCCACCCTGATGGAATACCGTCCAGCGTGGGTGCGCAGGCTGGTATTTTCGGGATTCAGATTTTGCGCCTGGCTGGCCGAGGCTCGAGTTCGCCAGTCCGGTTGCAGCCGTTTATTGGGGCAACCTCTAGAGATAATGGGGCTCTCTTTTAACAACCCCGTGGGCGTTGCCGCCGGGTTTGATCGTCATGGCCGGATCGGTCGGCGCATAGGATACCTGGGGTTCAGCCATATCGAGATAGGCACACTCTCACCTGAACAACTGCCTGTGTGGGTGGATCAGGGGCGTGCAAACGGTGAGAACACTCCCGTTATACTCGGGGTCAATATTGGTCCCAATCCGGGTACGCCGCTCTCTAAAATACAGGATGAGTTTCTCTATTGTCTTCGGCAAGCATGGAACTACGCCGACTATATCGCTATCAATCTGTGCAATCCAGTTACTGCGAAACTGTTGGCCGCGGAGAATGAGTCGCTGTTATACCGCTTGTTGGCAGAACTGAAACGGCAGCAGATTGCGCTTGGTGTACAAACCGGTCGCTATATCCCAGTCGCTATAAAAATGAAACTTGAGCCGGAGAACACCCGCCTGCCCCCGGCTGTGGATCTGCTCAAACAGATGGATTTTGATGCCTTGATCGCGGTAATCGATGCCGGTAAACCGGCGACACCGGCAAAGGTCAATCGCTGGTTATACCGAGAGCACCAGCTGCAGGCATGCGAATTGATAGGGCGGTTGCACACCGCTCTTGAGGGCGGGCTCCCCATTATCTCGGTGGGCGGCATCTGCTCCTTGCAGGATGCCCAACGCCGCCTCGATGCCGGTGCGTCACTGGTACAGATCCATAACGGCCTGGTATACCACGGGCCCCGCATCGTGAAGTCTCTTCGAACTTTTTGGGAATAGGCGGTTACTTGGGGATAGGTGGCTGTTTGGGGATAGGTGGTTGTTTGGGGATAGATAGCTGCGTAGTTCAAGGTCACTATCCCTGCGTCAACAAAAATCGTTCTAAAGTTCGACTGTGAGCGACCTCCACTCTTTCCTAACCTGTCATTTCAACACATATGTATTTCTGGGGGGATTACCGAAGCACTGGATATTCCAGTGGCACACAGCATCTGTGGTGATCGGGTTGTTGAGACGTTGGAAGCAATTGCGCAATTTAGGGGCTACCCCGTTGCCATCAGAACCGATCAGGGCCCAGAATTTACGGGAAAAGCCCTGGATCAATGGGCGTACAGCAATGGTGTGGAGCTGAAACTGATACAGCCGGGAAAACCGACGCAGAATGCGTACATCGAAAGCTTTAACGGCAAGTTCCGCGATGAGTGTCTCAACGAGCACTGGTTTCAGAATTTACTGCACGCCAAAGAAATCATCAGTGCCTGGCGGAAGGATTACAACGAATACCGGCTTCACCAATCGCAGGGCTATAAGACGCCAGCAGAGTTTGCGGCTCAGCACCGAGACCGGAAATTGACAGAGAAGAACCGATTGGCCAACAATTGAATCAATGGACTTTACTAAGTAGATGGTGCGGCTAAATCTGGGGGCAGGTCACTTGGACGATAGACCATACGCATTCGTCGAACAAATAACACCCAATAGCAGGCAATTCAGGCTAACATCTGCTTTGAAGCTAAAAGTGATCGGCAACTTGAGGGCAAGCTGAGGAATTTAACCCCACACTCAATCAGAAAAACTCGAACGGTAAAACTCTGCCAACAACAAACAGGCACAAAAAAAAACGGCTAAAAAGCCGCTTTTTTGAATGGTTCAGAGTTTTTATCCGGGTTTTATCCGATTAGTAACCCTTAACACTGAAACCTTTGAAAAATGGTGGAGCCAAGCGGAATCGCGGGCGGTGCGACGACTCGCTCGAACCCGGTGCGATCCCGCCAGTCCGGTAGCCATAAAAAAATCCGAGGTCGTTCCCGGCCTCGGATTTTTTTAAAATTGGTGGAGCCAAGCGGGATCGAACCGCTGACCTCAACACTGCCAGTGTTGCGCTCTCCCAGCTGAGCTATGGCCCCTTGAGGGATGAGTAACCGCTGTCGCTGTCACTCGGAGTTGGTGGAGCCTAGCGGGATCGAACCGCTGACCTCAACACTGCCAGTGTTGCGCTCTCCCAGCTGAGCTAAGGCCCCATCATTTCGACCAGATATCGAAAGTGGGGCGCATTCTATCACCCCACCCCACCCTGTCAACCGTTTAATTTTCAGGGACTTAGCCCTGTCCCGCGGCCGTTTCCCGCTCCAGTGCGGCATAGGCTTTTTCCAGCTTTTTCAGCTGTTTTTTACCCATTTCGCCAAACACCGCATTCAGGGCGTGGCGCAGTCGCGCTCGACTCATATCCGGCCCCAACAGGGTCATGGAATCCATGACCGAGAAGGATGCGGTAGTCCCCGCTATGGCAATAAACAGCGGTGCCAGGAAATCCTTGAGTTTGATATCCAGTTGCCCGGCCAGCGTCTTCATGGTGTCGAAAATAGTGTCACGCTCCCAGTGGCGCAGCCCCTCCAGGCGCCAGAGCGCGAATTGCAGCACTTGCTTGAGCGGCTCCTCCTCTAGCTTCACCTCGGCGAAACTCTCCCTGCTCAGGGGCAGGAGACCGGAGACCAGGAAGCCAACCAGGGGAACAAAGTCGCTCAGGGTCTCCATCCGCGATTGGGCGTGGGGCAACACCTTGAGCAGGTTGTCCCGGTTCAGGGCCCAGTCCTTCAGGCGATCCGCCAATTGCTCCCGGGTCAGGTTTTCGCGAATCCAGAGACCGTTGAGCCAGGACAGTTTTTCCACATCGAAGATAGGACCGCCCAAAGACACGCGCTGAATATCAAAATTCGCCTGCATCTCCTCCAGGCTGAATTTCTCGCGCTCGTCTGGCATGGACCACCCCATCCGCCCGAGATAGTTCAACAGGCCTTCCGGCAGGTACCCCATGCGCTGGTAGTAAAGAATACTGGTCGGATTTTTACGCTTGCTGAGTTTGGATTTGTCCGGGTTGCGCAACAATGGCAGGTGGCACAGTTGCGGCATCTCCCAGCCGAAATACTGGTACAGCAGCTTGTGTTTGGGCGCAGAGTTGATCCACTCCTCCCCGCGCAATACATGGGTAATCCCCATCTGGTGATCATCCACCACGTTGGCCAGGTGGTAGGTGGGCATACCGTCGGACTTGAGCAGAATCTGGGCATCCACCTGCCCCCAGTCCAGCTCGATGGTGCCCCGCAGCATATCGTCGATGGGACAGGGGCCCTCCCCTTCCGGCACGACCATGCGGATAACATAGGGCATTCCCGCCGCCTTGCGCTTTTCCACCTCCTCGTCAGGCAGCTTCAGCTCACTGGGCTTCAAGGCGGCAAATCCACCGGCGGCGCGACGCACTTCGCGCAACTCATCCAGCTCTTCCGGTGTGCGATAACAGTAGAAGGCGTGGCCTTTGGCCACCAGCTCCTCGGCGTATCCGGCGTAGAGGTCCTGGCGCTCGCTCTGGCGGTAGGGTCCGAATTCTCCGCCCACGTCCGGGCCCTCGTCCCAATCCAGGCCCAACCACCGCAGGCTGTCGAGAATCGCCTGTTCGGACTCCGGTGTGCTGCGCGCCTGGTCGGTGTCCTCTATTCGCAGCAGGAACTGGCCCCCGTGCTGGCGAGCGAAGCAATAATTAAACAGGGCAATATAGGCGGTACCAACGTGGGGGTCACCGGTGGGCGACGGAGCGATACGCGTACGAACGGTCATGGAGTTATAAATCCTGAAGCTATCGCGCTGAACAAAAGCCGATAGGAGTTAACGATTAAAGCGCGAAATTATACGCGCATCAGGCACAAGGGGTGAACTTTCCGGCGGCACCACACTGTGCCCAATGGTATCCAAAAAGCAGAGACCAAACGATATAGCCCTGAAGCAAAAAGGCGCTCTGTGGAGCGCCTTTTTGCTGCGTGGTCAAGCCGCGTCCTTACTGACGTACATTGGCAGCAATAAACTGCTGCACCGCGGCCAGATCCTTGGGCTGAACACTAAAGTGCTCTTCCCGCTCAAACAGATCCTGCATATGGTGCGGTAATGCCGGGTCTTCGCTCTGCCCCGCCTTGCGCACCGCTTCCGGGAACTTGGCCGGGTGAGCGGTTGCCAGGCAAACCATTGGAATATCGGTGCGTCGACGGGTCTTGCGGGCCGCCTCCACCCCAATGGCGGTGTGGGGGTCGAGCAGGTACTCTGTCCCTTCGAACACGTTGCGAATCACGTCGATCATCTGCGCATCGTCCAGGCGATAGCTGCTGAAGAGTTCGCGAGCCTTGGCCAGAGCAGCGTCGTTCAGGTGCATGGAGCCAGACTTGAAGTCGTCCATCAACTGGGAAATAGCCGCGCCATCGCGACCGTAGAGATCAAACAGCAATCGTTCAAAATTACTGGACACCATAATATCCATGCTCGGCGACAACGAGTGGATCAATTCCTTCTTACTGTGGTCGTTGTCACTGATACAGCGGTGCAGAATGTCGTTGGCATTGGTCGCCACAATCAGCTGATCCACCGGCAAGCCCATCTGCCTGGCCAGGTAACCGGCGAAAATATCGCCGAAGTTTCCGGTGGGTACAGAAAAGGCCACCGGTCGATGGGGCGCTCCAAGCGCCAGGCCGGCGTAAAAATAGTAGACAATCTGGGCCATAATCCGAGCCCAGTTAATGGAATTGACCGCCACCAGTTGACGCCCCTCCGGCAGGAAAGACTGGTCGCCAAAGCTGGCTTTGACCATATTCTGGCAATCGTCGAAGTTGCCTTCCAGGGCGATATTGTGGACATTGTTCTCCAGCACCGTGGTCATCTGGCGACGCTGGACGTCGGAGACGCGGTTGTGTGGGTGCAGGATAAAGATATCGATATTGTCGCAATGGCGGCACCCTTCTATGGCGGCGGAGCCGGTGTCACCGGAAGTGGCGCCCATGACGACCACCTTCTGGTTGCGCTTTTTCAGGATATAGTCGAGCAGGTTGCCGAGAAATTGCAGGGCAAAGTCCTTGAATGCCAGGGTAGGCCCCTGAAATAGCTCTAAAATCCACTCGTTGTGGCCGGTTTGCACCAGGGGTGCAATGGCGTCGTGGCGGAATGTGCTGTAGGCCTCTGCAATAATGGCTTTCAATTCCTCATCCGGCACTTCGCCGGCAACAAAGGGAGCCATCACCTTGAACGCGAGTTCCTCATAAGAGAGCCCTGACCAGGAAGCGATCTCCTCCTGGCTGAACCGGGGCAGGGATTCGGGCACATAGAGGCCGCCATCGGGGGCCAGGCCGGTGAGGACGACGTCCTCAAAAGCCAGCGCGGGTGCCTGGCCACGTGTACTGATGTATTTCACAATAAACCTCTTATGTAAGTCGCTAATCTCTGATCACTAACGTCTAATCACTAACCTCTAGCGACCAGCGATCAGCCACTTTAATTATCCAAGTGATTCAACGCGGATATGGGTCACGGACCCTTCGATGCTGTCCAGCGCCTCTATCTGGCTGGTAGCTGCCAACAACTGCTTCTCGATAGCGCAGTTGGTCAACAGAATCACAGGCACTTTGGTTTCACCTTCATTGGGTTGCTTCTGGATCAGCGCCTCGATACTGATACCCGCATCACTGAGAATAGAGGCGATCTGGGACAATACACCGGGCCTGTCTTCGGCTGACATCCGCAGGTAATAGGCCGTCTCCACCTCATCCATGGGCAGGATAATCCTGTCGCTCAAGGTATCCGGCTGGAAGCCCAAATGCGCAACGCGATGCTCGGGATCGGCCGTCAGTGTCCGCGCCAGGTCAATGACATCGGCCACGACGGCCGAGGCAGTGGGTTCAGCGCCGGCACCTGGTCCATAGTAGAGGGTCGGCCCGACGGCATCGCCTTTGACCAGCACGGCATTCATGACGCCATCAACATTGGCAATCAGGCGTTTCTCCGGAATGAGGGTCGGATGCACGCGCAGCTCAATCCCCTCCTGACCGTTGCGTGCACTGCGGCGGGCGATGCCCAGGTGCTTGATGCGGTAACCCAGTTCCTGTGCATACGCCACATCCTCGGGAGCGATCCTGCTAATGCCCTCGGTAAACACCTTGTCGAATTGCAGCGGCATACCGAATGCGAGGGAAGCAAGAATCACCAGCTTGTGCGCGGCATCGATACCCTCCACGTCGAAGGTGGGATCCGCCTCCGCGTAACCCAGGGCCTGGGCCTCCTTCAGCACATCGGCAAAATCACGACCCTTGTCGCGCATCTCGGTAAGAATAAAGTTGCCGGTGCCATTGATGATGCCCGCCAGCCACTCGATACGGTTGGCGGCCAGACCTTCGCGAATAGCCTTGATAATGGGAATGCCGCCAGCCACGGCCGCCTCAAAGGCCACAGTTAATCCCTTCTCTTTGGCCTTGACGAATATTTCGTTACCGAACTCGGCGATCAGTGCTTTGTTGGCTGTGACCACGTGCTTGCCGTTGTCGAGTGCCTTCATCACCAGCTCTTTGGCGATGGTGGTACCACCGACCAGCTCCACCAGGATATCGATTTCCGGATTCTCCGCCACGGCGAAAATATCGCGGCTGACATTGACCGATGATGTGTCGCAGGCGGGGTTGTCCCGACGCGCGCCCACCTGCTCAATAATAATCTCGCAACCGGCTCTGGCATTAATATCGCGCAGGTTGCGCGATATTACATTAAAAGTGCCACTACCCACTGTGCCTAGGCCACAAATGCCTATTTTTACCGGATTCAAGATAACGTCTCCAAAGTTGAAACATGGACTGTCGGTGTCCCTCCGGCCCCTTCTCAGGCCTGGAGAGACAGAAAGACGGCAACCTTACTGAGCCAGTCCGGTAGTGTCAATTCCGGGGGCACAAATGAGCACCAGATGACGAAAGAGCGTGTTCGGGGAAATGGCTCAAGAGGCCTGGCGGCCCCTTTACCTTTATAACGCTACCTTTATAACGCAGGCTACATTGGCAGGCGCAACAAGCTTACTCCAGCCCCAGTATCCTGGCTAATTCAGCGGCGTTGCGGTAACCGGGAATCAAGCGACCATCGGTGAGCACCAAAGCCGGCGTTCCACGAACACCCATTTGGTTACCCAGGGCGAACTGTTCAGCCACCGGGTTGTCGCTACACACATTGATGGGCATGGGTTCGCGATTTTTGAGCCGGGTCAGGGTCTCCCGGGGATTCTCGGCACACCAGGCCGTGGCAATTTTGTCGTAGGACGGCGAAGGCACGCCGGCTCGCGGGTAGGCCAGGTAACGCACTTCAATTCCCTTGTCGTGCAGAGCGGGCATCTCCTGGTGCAACTTGCGACAGTAGCCACAATCCACATCGGTGAATACGTTAATCACCGCCTTGGTTTCCCCCTTGGGCGAAAATACGATCATGTCCTTGATGTCCACATCGTCGATCAATTGTGCGCGAACCTCGATACGCTCCTGCTCCTGCAGGTTGACGAATTGACCGGGCTGGACGGAAAACATTTCACCGGCGACAAAATGGCTGCCGTCGGCTGAAACAAACAGAGTCGGTCCCTGCTGCACCTGTATTTTATAGAGCCCGGGCACGGGCGAGGTTTCCACTGGCCCGTACGGCAAATCCCCACGCCCCAGCTTCAATTGCTGCAGAATTTTCTCCGCAACCGCCGGCTCCACCCCCTCGGCGCCAGCCATCCCGCTGAATAGGGTCGATAGCCCCAGGGCAACAGATACCAGGGGCTTTATCCATCGTGAAACCAATCGCATCAACATCAAATCCTCTTATTGAATAGTGGTCATTTTTCATGACTTTATCGACAAAACCTGCCTGTTTGACCACTTGGAACCGGCTATCTTCCCAGAGTTCCCGGTCGGGCTCAATCTTTAGTGCGGTCCAGCCCACACTTTGCGCACAATTCAGGATCCGGAAAAATTGGCGAAGGAATAAATTTGGATCAGCGACAGCGTGGCATCAGAAAAAAAAGAGGATAAATATGTAGGACAGCAAGCCAAAGCCTAGGAAAGCGGAGCGGACGCATTTTGAATAAAGCGGCTGTCAATCCCGTAGGCCCCCATTTCCAGGCAAGCGGCAATTTGCAGAGTTTCAAACTGGTGCACACCCGTACACCGGGGTTGACTCAGGTCCAGCGCTTGGCCGGGTGCGGCGGGCGCCTTGTGTTTGTCCAACAAGATCAACACCCAGGGACGTAATCGATGCTCTCTGCCCTCCGCAACCACGACCGCCACCTCGCCGGAATTCAATTCTACCAGCGAGCCCACGGGGTAGATCCCCACCGCCCGGATAAACTCCTCGATCAACTCCGACTGAAAATCGATATCCCGCCACTCATACAGTTTTCTCAATGCATCGAAGGGCGATAGCGTGGCAGCGTAGGGACGCGCACTGATCATAGCGTCGTAACAGTCGGCGATAGCACCGATCCGGGCAAACAGGGGAATCTTGCCTTCACGCAGCCCCTCCGGGTACCCGAGGCCATTATGGCGTTCGTGGTGGGCTGCCACCATGTCCCAGACATCCCGGTTAACACCCGCAGCGTCTTTCAGCCCTTCCAGGCCCAGCCCCACATGGTCGTGTATCAGCAAGAGTTCCCATTCACTCAGGGGACCGGTTTTTTGCAACAGCGAATTGGGCAACTTGAGCTTTCCCACATCCATCAGCAGCCCCCCCAGGGCCAGACTATGCAGCTGCTTGAGCGGCATCCCCAGTTCCCGCCCCAGGGCCACGGCCCACACCGAGGTCGCCAGTGCGTGCTTGTAGAGATAACTTTCGGTACGTTGCACCTGGGACAACCACATACAGGCATCGGGATTGCGCACAATACTTTGCACCATCGGCTGCAAAGCTCGCTTCAGGGCCGCCAACTGAAAACCGTCGCTCCGGTAAAGGCTATCGACCATCGCCGAAACGGCATGGCGTACCTCTTCCATCGCATCCGCGGCGTCGGTCAATTCCTCCCACCAGGGCGTGCTATCCGTGTAATCAGAGCGCTCTACCCCTTCCAAATCATGAAAGCGGTGCAGGGGGTCCATTGTCAGAGCGGAGGATGAGGTAGCCATCGCCGTTGCCAGACGTTATGCCAAGTTAAGGTGATCCTCAAATGAGTATAATGTAGATTAAGGAATGTTCTAATATTAAGCGTTTATGAAGATGAACGGCGCATTTAACCCGCTTTAGCGAACAAAAAACCATCACATTGCCAACGTTGCACAAAAAAAGCCGAAGCTGTCAGACAGCATCGGCTTTTTTTGGGGTATTCAAAGGCCTCGCGACAACCGGCCGGGGTATCGAAACGCCCGTTATCCGGCAGGGTCGAACCCGCCGCAAATACCTTAGTTCAGCTTTTCCTTAATGCGGGCAGCCTTACCTGTCAGTTCGCGCAGGTAGTACAGCTTGGCCTGGCGCACGTCACCGCGACGCTTGACCTTGATGCTGTCGACCAGCGGGCTGTGGGTCTGGAAGGTACGCTCCACACCGACACCATGGGAGATTTTGCGTACGGTAAACGCGGAGTTGAGGCCACGGTTGCGCACGCCGATAACCACGCCTTCAAACGCCTGCAGACGCTCGCGGTTACCCTCTTTTACCTTTACCTGAACAACGACAGTATCACCGGGAGCGAAAGCCGGCAGTTCCTTTTTCAGTTGTTCGTTTTCCAGTTCCTGGATAATTTTGTTTTTGCCACTCATGGTAGACTCCAAAAGTTATGTAGCTTCACAGCTAGAGTTATCGCTTTAGCAAACGCCGCCATTTATTGGGGGTCGCTATCAGCTTCTTTAAGGTCCCGACGATAGTCCGTCAGCAGCGTTTGCTGCTCCTCGCTCAAATCAAGTTTTTCCAACAGGTCCGGCCGTCGCAGGTCGGTCCGCCCCAGCGCCTGCTGCAGGCGCCAGCGCCGAATTCTTTCGTGGTTACCGGACAGAAGCACCTCCGGCACCCGCCGCCCCTCGTAAACCTCGGGACGCGTGTAGTGGGGACAGTCCAACAGGCCCTCGGTAAAGGAATCCTGCTCAGCCGACTGGGCATGACCCAGTGCCCCGGGTATCAATCGTGTGACGGCGTCAATCAATACCATGGCAGCCAATTCGCCGCCGCTTAACACATAGTCGCCTACGGACCACTCCTCATCCACTTCCAACTCAATCAGGCGCTCATCGATTCCCTCATAGCGCCCTGCGACCAATACCAAATTCGGGCTTTCGACCAGTTCGGCCACCCCGGCCTGGTCCAGCGGCCTGCCCTGGGGAGACAGGTAGATCACCTTGGCCACCTGGCCATTGGCACCGGCCCAGGTTCTGGCCGCATTGATGGCGTCGCGCAATGGCTGAATCATCATCACCATGCCGGGTCCACCACCGTAGGGCCGGTCATCCACAGTCTGATGCCGGTCAGAGGTGTAATCGCGTGGATTAAAATAATCCAGCTCGACCAACCCCTGCTTAACCGCCCGTCCACTAACGCCGTAGTCAGTGATGGCGGCAAACATTTCCGGAAACAGGGAGACGATTGCAATTCTCACAACAGCCTCTCAATGCCCAGTTGGCGTACCAAGACAATAAGGTCCGCCATCAAAATTCCGGGTCCCAGTCCACCCGCATTTCACCGGCATCCAAATCAATGGACTTGATAAACTGGCCCGGGACATAAGGCACCAGGCGCTCCTTGCGATCCAGACTGTTAGCGCTGCCCTTAACCACCAGCACATCGTTGGCACCGGTTTCGATCAATTTGACCACTCGGCCCAGGTTATACTCGCCACCTTCGAACTCACTGATGACGGTCAACCCTTCCAGTTGGTGCCAGTAAAACTCATCGTCTTCCAGCGCCGGCAGCTGATCGCGCTCAATGGCAATATCAACCTGGCAGAATGCCCTGGCCTGATCGCGGTCATCCACGCCTTTGATATGGGCCACCAGGCCCTGTCCATGTTGATGACCTTCGTCGATCTCGACCGCCTTAACCCCGTGGCTGGTTTTCAACCACCAGGGCTGGTATTGCAATATGTTTTCCCGCGGCTCAGTGCTGGAATGGATTTTCACCCACCCTTTCACACCGTAGACCGTGGTAATACGCCCGACATTGACCAGATTGGAGTTATTAGCCGTCAATGGTCTCTACCGGGCTAATCGCTGACAATCAAGCAGCGGCGTTATCTTTCAGCAGTTTGGCAACACGGTCGCTCAGCTGGGCGCCCTGGCCAATCCAGTACTCAACACGCTCGCGGTCTACGCGCAGGCGCTCTTCCTGACCACGGGCGACCGGGTTAAAGAATCCCACACGCTCCAGGAAACGGCCGTCGCGAGAGCTGCGGCTGTTGGTTACGGTCAGGTGGTAAAAGGGGCGCTTTTTAGAGCCGCCGCGAGACAATCGAATGCTTACCATAGTAAGTCGTCTTCCTGTTCATCCAGTTTTCGTGTTGCCTCACGGCAAGACACAGTCAGTTCAAAATTCGTTAATTTCGCCGAACTGCCCCTCCAATGAGAGATACGGCCCGCGAAAGGCGCGGTATTTTAGGGGAAAAGTGGAGGGGTGTATAGGGTTATGTGGTGTATTGGGTAGAAAAGCTTCAAGCGGCAAGCCACAAGCGGCAAGCAAAGCCGCCCTTATCTTGCCGCTTGTAGCTTGCCGCTTGTAGCTTGTAGCTTGTAGCTTGTAGCTTAAAGCCCCCTTATCGTCCAAAGCCCGGCGGAAGCCCACCTCCCGGGAATCCACCTGGCGGCATACCGCCTCCTCCACCCGGAAACATCCCTCCCAGGCCTCGCATCATCTTCGCCATACCACCGCCCTTCATCTTTTTCATCATCTTTGCCATCTGCTTGTGCTGCTTCAGCAGGCGATTGAGATCCTGGATGGTGGTGCCGGAGCCCTGGGTGATACGGCGTTTACGTGAGCCGTTGAGGATATCCGGGTTGGAGCGCTCAGCGGGCGTCATGGAATCGATAATAACTTCCATCACTTTGAACTGTTTGCCCATATTGGCCTGTTCGGCCAGTTGGGCGACATTGCCCATGCCGGGCAATTTTTCCAGCATGGAGCTCATACCGCCCATATTCTGCATCTGTTGCAACTGATCGCGCAGGTCTTCCAGGTCGAACTTCTTCCCTTTGGCGACCTTTTTTACCAGCTTTTCAGCTTTTTGCTTGTCGATCTTCTGCTCGGCTTCCTCAATCAGCGAGAGGACGTCACCCATGCCGAGAATGCGAGAAGCGATACGATCGGGGTGGAAAGGCTCGAGGGCATCTACCTTTTCCCCCATCCCCAGAAATTTGATCGGCTTGCCAGTGACCTGGCGCACAGACAGAGCCGCGCCACCACGGGCATCACCATCCGCTTTGGTAAGGATCACACCCGTCAACGGCAAGGCGTCGTTAAAGGCTTTGGCGGTATTGACCGCATCCTGACCAATCATGGCATCGATGACAAACAGGGTTTCCACGGGCTTTACGGCCGCGTGCAATCCCTTGATTTCATCCATCAATTCTTCGTCAATATGCAGGCGACCAGCGGTGTCCACGATCACGACATCGGCAAACTGTCGCTTGGCGTGGTCAATGGCGGCATTGGCAATATCGATCGGTTTCTGATCGGCACTGGAATGAAAGAACTCGGCTTCGACCTCACCGGCTAGGGTTTCCAGCTGTTTGATGGCTGCGGGACGGTAGACGTCGGCACTCACCACCAGCACCTTCTTCTTTTCCCGCTCTTTCAGGAAACGCGCCAGCTTGGCCACCGAGGTGGTTTTACCCGCGCCCTGTAAACCCGCCATCAGGATTACTGCCGGCGGCTTTGCCGCCAGGTTCAAAGACTCGTTGGCGGCCCCCATCACCTGGATCAGTTCGGACTCGACAATTTTGACGAATTGCTGCCCCGGATTAAGTGCCTTGCTGACCTCCTGGCCCACGGCACGATCCTTGACCTGTGACACGAAGGCCTTGACCACCGGCAGCGCCACATCCGCTTCCAGCAGCGCCTTTCGCACTTCCCGCAGGGTATCCTTTATGTTGTCTTCGGTGAGTCGCGCTTTTCCGGTTATGGTGCGCAGAGATTTCGATAGACGATCCGATAAACTCTCAAACATATCAGCCACTAATAACTCAATAGAGGGGCGCGCAGCTGCAGGGCTGCGGACGCAGTACAAAGGTGGGGGAGTATACCAGCTATAAGTCGCTAACCGCTAATTCGTGACGGCCAGTGACTGACAATTGTCGATTCGCGACTTGAAGCCTTCCCGCTTCAATGACAAACTTCCGCTGCCCTGACAATGGATTCAGGAACTCGATCCAGGAACCACAGCAACCAATGACCACCTTTGCCGCCAATGTAGCCGCCGCCGCCCTCTACCTGGGTGCAAGTCTATTTTTAGTGAATGCTCTACTGAAAAAGCAGGCGGCGAACAAGCAGTGGCTGTTGAGTTTCGCAACCACAGCGCTTTTATTCCACGGCATTGGCGCCAGTGGTCTTATCTATACCAAACAGGGCTTCCAGTTCGGTCTTTTCCATATCGGTTCGGCCCTGGCCTGGGCCATTAATTTACTGGTTCTGCTCAGCAGTTTGAGAAAACCGTTGCAAAACCTGTTTGTACTGCAGTTTCCGCTGTCGGCTCTGATTGTGGTTTTGTCGCTGTTCATACCGAGTTCGGCGGCCCCCATGCAGGTGCACGCCGGTATCGGGACCCATATTCTGGTGTCGATACTCGCCTACAGCCTGCTCACCATCGCCACCCTGCAGGCGCTCTCGCTCGCCTTCCAGAATTACCAACTCAAACACAAACACCCCACCGGCCTGGTGCGCCTGCTGCCGCCGCTGCAGACCATGGAATCCCTGCTGTTTGAACTCCTCTGGGCGGGTGAATTACTGCTGACGCTTTCCATTATCAGCGGCATGATTTTTATTGAGGATATGTTTGCCCAGCACCTGGCCCACAAAACTGTACTCACCATTATTGCCTGGGTGGTGTACGGTGTATTGCTGTGGGGGCGTCACCGCCTGGGTTGGCGCGGCAATACCGCCATTCGCTGGACCCTGGGCGGGTTTTGCGCACTGATGCTGGCCTACTTCGGCAGCAAACTGGTTCTGGAGCTGATCTTGCACAGCACCTAAGTGTTCCCTAACCCCAGTAGCGTGGATTTGAGGGCATTCCCCGGGCGGTAATTTCCTGCCGTTTCGATTAGTTGCGAAAGCCCGTGATCTGCTTCAATATACGCCTTCTTTACAGTTATACAGGTTTCACCCTTTTTGAACGAAGCGCCCCTTGGCTTGCTGTTTGGCATACTCGCCGGCCTAATTGTCCTCTCCGCTTTTTTTTCCAGTTCCGAAACGGGCATGATGTCGCTGAACCGTTATCGGCTGAAACATCTAGCCAAGAAGAAACACCGCAGCGCCCTGCGTGCCTCGGAGTTGCTGGCAAAACCGGACCGTCTGATCGGCGTAATCCTGATCGGCAACAACCTGGTCAACATTCTTGCCACCTCCATCGCCACCGTGATCGCCATTCGCCTTTACGGCAACGCCGGCATCGCTGTCGCCACCGTGCTGCTGACACTGGTGATCCTGATATTTGCCGAAGTCACCCCCAAAACCGTCGCTGCCCTCCACCCCGAAAAGATAGCCTTTCCCGCAGCATGGGTACTTCGGCCGCTGTTAACCCTTCTTTATCCGGCGGTCTGGCTTGTCAACCACATGTCCAATGGACTGGCGCGAATATTCGGTGTCGATCCCAGCAAACACAAGCTGGATGAAAACCTGCACCCTGAGGAGCTGCGCACTGTCGTGAACGAGGCAGGCGATCTTATTCCCGATCGACACCAGGGTATGCTGTTGAACGTTCTGGATCTGGAAGGCGCCACCGTCGACGACATTATGATTCCCCGCAATGAGGTGGTTGGACTGGACCTGGATGACGATATCGCTGACCTGATGAACCAGATCCGCACCAGCGAATACACCCGTCTGCCAGTCTACCAGGACGACATCAACCAGGTGGTGGGCATTCTCCACCTGCGTAATGCTTCGCGCTTTATCTACGGCGAGGACGAGACCGTAACCCACGATGCCATCAGGCGCTTTTCAACCGATCCCTACTTTGTACCTCAAGGCACGCCGTTGCATACGCAGCTAATTAACTTCCAGAAAGAAAAGTCCCGCATGGCCATGGTGGTGGACGAATACGGCGAGGTTCAGGGCATTGTCACCCTGGAGGATTTGCTGGAGGAAATCGTTGGCGAATTTACCACCAACCGTGCCGAAGAAGAACACGAGGAGATTTCCTGCCTGGAAGATGGTTGGCACCTGATCGATGGTGGCACCTCGATACGCGATATCAACCGTGCCCTTACCTGGGAATTGCCCACAGATGGACCCAAGACCCTCAATGGACTGGCGATGGAATTTCTGGAGGATATCCCCGACGGCAATATCAGCTTTTCCATGGCCGGTTATCGCTTTGAAACCGTCAGTATTTCCGAAAAGCGAATCGAGAAAGCCCGCGCCAAAAAAATCCGTTGAAACAACAACGAATTACAGAAAGGGGTTCTTTTTCCTGCTTCGTTCACGGCAGCGCGCCAGGACCTGGCGCCGCTCTTCGTTGTTACAACTTCCCCAACGGGTAATCTCTTCGCCAGTGCGGTAACAACCCTCACAGATATCCTCATCATTGAGCACACATATGTACACACACGGGGATTTTAGGGGTTTTTCCTTGACTGCCGGTTTACCGGAATTATCGGCCGATTCGATGACTTCACTCATTCGCTTTGATACTCGTTAATCCTAAATGAGCACTTCCAGGAGCGCCACCAACTTACTTGCAGGATTCCAGATCAACCTCCACCAGGCTCTCGCTATACTGCCCGGCGTGATCCACGTAGACCTGGGCGTTCAACTTAAGCATCTCGATGGATTTTTCATTCAGTTGGCGCACCACCTTTGCCGGCGATCCCACCACCAGGGAATTATCGGGGATTTCGGTACGTTCAGTAACCAGGGCATTGGCGCCGATAATGCAGTTTTTGCCGATTTTAGCGCGATTTAAAATCACCGCCCCAATACCAATCAGGCTATTGTCGTCCACGGTACAGCCGTGCAGCATCGCATTGTGGCCCACGGTCACCCCCTTGCCCAAGGTCAGCGGCAGGCCAGGGTCCGTATGCATGACGGCACCATCCTGAACATTGGTTCTTTCCCCAAGGGTAATGGTGGCGTTGTCAGCGCGAATCACAGCGTTAAACCAGACACTGCTGCCGCTTTCCATCACCACATCGCCAATCAGGGTGGCATTGTCGGCGACAAAATGTTTTTCACCCCGCAGCTGCGGGCGCTTATCGTCAAGCTGGTAAATCATCGCGGGTCGACTCCGTGGGATTTTGAAAGAGGGCGAGATTATGCCTCGAGCCTATGCCCGGCACAACGCCTGGAACAATGCCCGACACAAAGCCCCGCACAACCGGAGCCCTGGCAATCGGGCATCGAGCCGCCGTTTCAGGGCCAGTTACGGACCGGCGCGAGACTTTCCTGGATGATACCGGCATCAAAGGTGCGATTGAGGAACTCTACCAGGATGCCCGCCGTAAACCCCCATATTTCGTAGCCCTGATACAGGTATGCTGGCGCCCAGGAGCCGCGGTTGAAAAAATCCGTGCGCGCGCGCCGGTCCTCACCGATAAAATAACTCAGCGGCACGCGAAAGATGCTGTCCAGTTCTCCCGGATTCGGTGTCAGCGAAACATTGGCCGGCACGATACCAACATAGGGAGTCACCTCCACATCCCAGCGGGTTTTACTCATGGGCATGGCTCCCAGCACTTCCACCAGGCTTGGCTCCAGGCCGATCTCCTCGTGGGATTCCCGCAAGGCGGTTTGCATCAGGGAACGATCATCGCGCTCCCATTTGCCACCGGGAAAGGCCACCTGGCCCGCGTGGGATGACAGGTGCGACGCGCGCTGAGTCAAAATAAATTCGGGATCCTTGGGATCGTCGGTCAATGCAATGAGCACAGCCGCTTGCGACGGGTACAGATCATACCCGTCCGAAGGAGCAATATATTGATGGTTTCTCAGGGTTTTAAGCGTTTTTGACATCAGGCCCTCTACATACGCTAAGCCTAGCAAACTACCTTTAATGACCCAAAATTGCTAGAGGAGTTCGGTTTTATATACCAAATAGATATAAAAAATTTATTGGCTCAGGTTCCGAAAGCTCTGCTAGTCTAAAAAATATGCAAGTGTGGAAAAACGCGCCGACCACAACCGTAAAGTCGAACGTAAGTGTATGTCGTTCCAAATACCGGATTTTGATACTTTAAAGGAAATTGCCGAGAAGAACCCGGAAGCCCTGGAGAGCTACCGCCAGCACCTGATCAGCTCCGTCATTATGGACGCACCGACCGAATTTCGGGCTCGACTGCGTGGTCTGCAATTTCAGATCGACTGCCAACGACACCTCCAGTCAACCCCGCTGGCCGCCTGTATCAAAATATCCCAAATGATGCATGACTCCCTTTTTAACTTGACAGGACTGTTAAATAAATTCAGCGCTCACTCGCCACTGCTGCCTGGTGAAAACACACTGTCACCCGCCGAAGACTCCCCCTCCCCGAATCCGGCCAGAACCCCGCGAAACTCAACGGCCACAATACTCCCCTTTACCCGCCACTGATACGTTCAGATCTTTGCCCATGTCATTTTAGATCTATAATTACTCGCCAACTTTAGGTATCCTGCGCCTTTTTTAACGAGCCTTGGTGTAAACAAACCTCCCTAGGCAGAAGGCTGGATTTAGGAGATAAGCAATGCCCTTGATTAAGTTTATAGAGGCCGATGGCCGTGAATTTGAAGCCGAAGTCGCAGTAGGCAGCTCGGTGATGCAGGGGGCACTGGACAATATGATCGACGGCATTCTTGCGGAATGTGGCGGCGCTTGCGCTTGCGCTACCTGCCACTGTTACGTGGACAATGCCTGGGTAGGGGTAACTGGGGAAGCCTCCGATGTGGAAAAAGAGATGCTGGACATGGTGGTAGAGCCTAAAGAAACCAGCCGACTGAGCTGCCAGATTACAGTCACGGAAGAGATGGATGGAATGATAGTGCATCTGCCCGCCAGCCAGTACTGATCGGAAAATCAACACTCGATAATATTCACCGGCACTTCAACCACATTGACGGCCAGGCCACCGCGGGCGGTTTCTTTGTACTTGTCCTGCATATCGCGCCCGGTTTCACGCATGGTGCGTATCACCTTGTCGAGTGATACAAAATGGGAGCCATCGCCCCGCAACGCCATGCGCGCAGCGCTGATGGCTTTAATCGAAGCCATGGCGTTGCGTTCGATACAGGGCACCTGCACCAACCCGCCAATGGGATCGCAGGTCAAACCCAAATTGTGTTCCATGGCAATTTCCGCAGCATTCTCAACCTGTTGCGGGGTACCCCCCAGGACTTCGGTCAAAGCCCCGGCCGCCATGGAACAGGCCGATCCGACCTCACCCTGGCAACCCACTTCGGCGCCACTAATGGAAGCGTTCTTTTTGTAGAGGATGCCGATGGCGGCCGCGGTTAGCAGGAAGCGCATCACACCCTCTTCATTGGCCCCCGGTACAAAACGGTAATAGTAGTGCAACACCGCCGGCACAATACCGGCCGCGCCATTGGTGGGCGCGGTTACCAAGCGTCCGCCGGCAGCATTTTCCTCGTTCACCGCAAGCGCATAGAGCGTCACCCAGTCAATAACGGTCAAAGGATCAGCCAATGCAGCCTCGGGCCTGTTCATCAACTGCCGGTACAGTTCCGCCGCCCTTCGCTTCACCTTCAGGCCTCCGGGTAAAATACCTTCATGTTGAATGCCATTACTGACGCATTCCTGCATGACCGACCAGATTTCGAGAAGTTTTGCGCGAATCTCCGCCTCGCTACGCCAGGCTTTTTCGTTGGCCCACATCACATCGGACATGCCGATACCCTGCTCTGCACAAATGGCCAGTAGCTCGGCGCCACTGGCAAAGGGATAGGTCAGTTCGCGACTATCCTCCACCAGGCGATTACTGCCCGCCGCATCTTCATCGACAACAAAGCCGCCGCCGACGGAGTAGTAGGTGTGCACCTCCATCTCCTTCCCGGCGGCATCGAAGGCAGTAAAGCGCATACCATTGGGATGAAACGGCAATTCCTTGCGACGATAGAGCACAAGGTCAGCCTCGTCTTCATAAGCAACGGTATGGGTGCCACAGAGTTTGAGGGATCGGTTGGAACGAATGCAGTGCACGCGTTCGGCGACCCGGGACACATCCACCGTATCCGGTCGCTCCCCTTCCAGGCCAAGCAACACGGCCTTGGGGGTTCCATGGCCCTTACCGGTGGCGCCAAGGGAGCCGAACATCTCCGATTTGACCCGCACCACTCGCTGTAGCACACCCGAGTCCTGCAACTGTGACACGAACAGGTTGGCCGCCGTCATCGGCCCCACGGTGTGGGAACTGGAGGGACCAATGCCGATTTTAAATAGATCGAAAATACTGATCGCCATAACTCTGATTACCTGACAGTGGTGGATATATTATGAGCTTAGCTGATTGAGAGGTGGTGCTATTGAGCCAACAACCAAACCTACAGGGAACATCCGAACGCTTACCCTAACTGGCCATTATTACCTAGAAATGCGTGTGAAACGAGAAGGATATGTAAAACGAGAAAGGCGCGCGAATAGAAGTGATGTTATACCCGTCGGAATCCTTCGACCGGAGTTTGAGATCTACAAGAGACGCCCATACGTTATCTGTAATTAAATAAGATTTGATCTATCCCATTTGAGGTCGGCTTTCATAACACCTGACCGGTAACCAGGTGCCAGGAGCCGAACATTTTCTTTTGTCGGTTTGGTTGTTGCGACGAAAAAGACCGAACGCATAGGCAAGGTTCGTTGGTAGGGCGGTGACGGGGTAGAGCCTTTGTGGACCGTTCGCCCATTGGTCCGCACTCGGGGACGCGGCGATCGAGGCTCCAGGGATGGGGCACGCCCTGAATCGCTAATCCCCTGCCCCGTACCCCATTCGAAAACCGCCCCAGTGACGTCCCCGGACATAGATGGGCACTGAGATATCGTGCATCACTTCTCCGGTATCACGCTTGTAGGTCTGTAACAAAAATGGCTGTGTGTTCTGACCACAGCGCCGACCGGTACGATCGTCAAAGATGCGCTTGGTGCGATTGTTGGCTAGGTCAGTCTCATAATCACCGGTAAGCGCTTGCGAGTAACAGGCATTGTGTGTGGGAAAATAACCGTTGTTATCCACCGCACCGGCATAGAGTAGCTCAGGGTGGGCCACTAACAGGGGTTCCTGGATTGCCGGCAGAACGTGATCGGTAAAAGCATCAAACCGGGTGGTGTACTTCGGCGGCTCAGTGCCTTTGATGGGCTGGTAATCACGGTCGAAAAGGGCCTCCAGTGTAATAGCGCCACGATCAACCGCTGCCTCAAAACACGCGCTCACCGCCGCGGCGGCCTCGGTAGCGGCATGGCGCATTTTATCGTTACGGGTATCCAAGTTATACCGGGAGAGATTGGCGGTAACACTTTCCGCCAGCTCCGACAGCGCCACCGCATCGTCGGAAGCGGTGCCGGCATCAATCCGCGACTGCTGTAGCGAAACACTGATATGCTGGATAGCTTCCGAGACCTCTTCACTGGCCTTTACATGGTCTTTCATTGCCAGGGATATATGCTGCATTTGATCATCGGAATTGATCGCCAGGGCGTTGATGTCCGCCAGCATGTCCCCCATGTCCCGCACCGTGGAAACAATGCCGTTCATCTCCGGCTCCAGGCCCTGCATTACCTCCACCGCGACCTCAGCCTGGTGCTGGTTTTCACTGAGCATGTGATCAATTTCGGCCGTCGCCTGCGTGGTTTTATTGGCAAGGGTCCGCACCTCATCGGCGACCACGGCAAATCCGCGACCGTGCTCACCGGCCCTCGCCGCTTCGATGGCTGCATTGAGCGCAAGCAGGTTGGTCTGCTCTGCCACGCTGTTTATCACTTCAGTGATTCCCTGAATATTGCGCGACAGGTTCTGTAACCTCTCCAGCGACTTCGCAGCCGATTTCACCTCACCGTTCACAGCATCAAACTTTTCGATCAACTGCTCCACCGCCCGAAGGCCTTTATCGCTGGACGCACGGGTGCCGGCGGCGGCATTGCCGGCCGCCGTTGCACTGCTGGCAATGGTACTTGTGGTGGTCGCCATCTCCTCTGCGGCGACACTGATTCGCTCTGCCCGTACGGATTGCTCGACAATCACCTGCCCCAAGCCATCAATAAAATGGGAAACTTCCGCCGCTCCAATAGCCAGACGATCTGCATCCCTGGCGATCTGGCGCGTAAAATTCATAAAGTCCCAGTGATAGTGTTGAACCCGTTTTACCAGCCCGCGGAATACTTTTCCCAAACGGGATACGGAACCACCCAGCGTTTTATCCTTTGCCGCCTCAAAACATTGGGAATCCAAAAGCGTTTTGATACATCTGTCGGCCAATTTACTGGTTGCCGAATAACGCCAATAGACTAACGAAAGTACCGTTGTGACGCTGAGAACACTCACTACCAGCGGCAAAACCCAGAAAGGCATGGAAGCGGCATACAATGCATGACTTAAACCGGTAATCCCCAGGATTGCCATAAGAACAATTGCGAATTGAATAAGGGCGCTTTTCATAATTGTCGTCTCGCCAAGCACTGCAACTCTGTCAACGAAGGTTGCGAGTGGTATCATCCGCGTCCCTGCCCGTTAATATTAAAGGCCTTAGCTGATACGCACCCGCAAACGCGGGATATCCACAAATCCGTCATTACCATGCAGGATTTGACCAAACGGGGATACGCACAACGTTAAAAGTACCTCCAGCCCAGTGCGCATCCAGAAACTGCGGCTTGGTTTACAGCTCACAACTAATGCCTATTTTTTAAGAGTTTGGCGGTGAGCAGTATGCTGTACGCTGTAAGCGTCTTTCACGTTTCTGGATGGGCACTAGACTAGAGAATAAAGGCACCTGGCCACAATCAAACTTTAGAAGGATTTACGCGGTCAAAATCAGGTCCATGTTCCCTTTCAACCGCTTCCAACGGGTCTTTTTTCACACGTCCTCCTCCGGAAGGAGTAAAATTACTCCGTATGAAGGATAGGTTCACGTTTGGAGCACTCCTATACTGGAAATGCTTGCTGCGATCCTCGCAGTCTGGAGGAGGCACCTATGCCGGCCATGCGCCGTTCCGTTTACTGGCTACTAGCCAGCCTGTTATTAGCCAACCTTACATTGGTGGACGCCAGCGCCACCGAGATTCCCAACCTGCGCCTGGCGCTACTCAAATTCGGTACTGCCAATTGGGAGGCGGATGTCATCAAGTACCACGGACTGGACCGCAAATACGGGTTCAATCTGGACATCATTCCCATGGCCAGCAAACAGGCCAGCGTCGTTGCCCTGCAGGGACGTGCAGCCGATATGATCCTGGGTGACTGGATCTGGGTATCGCGTCAACGCAACGCCGGCCACCCTCTGACTTTCGTACCCTACTCCCGTTGCGTCGGCGGCCTTGTGGTACCCCGCGATTCCGATATTCGATCCCTGGCCGATCTACAGGGACGCAAACTGGGAATCGCCGGAGGACCGGTCGATCGCAACTGGCTGATGATCCAGGCGTTGGCGAAAGAGCAATACGGTATCGACCTGAACCAGACTGTGGAAAAAGTCTTCGGCGCACCGCCCCTTCTCTATAAGAAAACACTGAGTGGTGAATTGGACGCGGTCATCAATTTCTGGCACTACCTGGCCAAACTCGAAGCCAAGGGCATGCGTAAGCTCATTTCCATGGACGATGTGGTCAGACAACTGGGCTTCGAGGACGATACGCCAATGCTGGGTTACATATTTCGCCAGCCCTGGGCCGATGAACACCCACAAATGGTGGCCGCTATGATGGCGGCCTCTGCCGAAGCCAAGCATCTCTTAAAGACCAACGACCAGGAGTGGCGGCGACTGCGGCCATTGCTCAAAGCCAGGGACGAGGCGGAATTTCGCGCCCTGCTTCTCGGTTTCCGCGCCGGCATTCCCGACAAACCGGGAGTGACGGATACCAGCGAGGCAGCGGCCCTTTACGCTCTCCTCGCCAGAACGCAACCCAAGGGACTGAGCTGGAGAAATAGTCATACCCTGGCCGATGGCACCTTCTATTCAGCGTCGAACGCTTTAACCTACAAGGAGGAGAAGTAAACCGTGTCACGGCCAACCCAACGGGCAGCGCCGTTTTTCGCTTCCATCACAGCATTCGTTATGGTTTGGTGGATAGGGTCAATTGCAGCCGCCGACCCCTTGCTGTTCCCCAGCCCCTTGTTGGTTATCCAGTCCCTGGGCAGGCACCTGATTGAAGGGGAACTGCTTCACCACCTGGGCATTACCCTGGCACGGGTGAGCGCCGCATTTGTCGCTTCCATGGCCATCGGTGCCGCCATCGGTTGCGCCATGGGGCTTTCCTCCCGCACCGATCGACTGGTAGATCCCTGGTTAATCCTCTTCCTTAACGTTCCGGCGCTGGTGGTGATGATTCTCTGTTATGTGTGGATAGGCATGACTGAAGTAGCCGCGATTATCGCCGTGGCGATTAATAAAATCCCCAATGTCGCGGTCATCCTGCGCGAAGGCACCCGCACCCTGGACCCCGACCTGACGGAGATGGCCCGCAGCTTCAAGCTCAGTCGCAGTCAGCGGCTATTTCACCTGATCCTGCCCCAACTGGCTCCCTACTTTGCCGCTGCGGCACGCTCTGGCATTGCCCTGATCTGGAAAATCGTCCTGGTGGTTGAGTTACTGGGACGCAGTGATGGCATGGGGTTTCAGTTGCATCTGTATTTTCAGTTGTTTGAGATCGACTCCCTTCTCGCCTACGCCCTCGCCTTTATCCTGGTGATGCAGTTTATCGAGATGGTGATACTCAAGCCCTGGGAAACCCATATCAACCGCTGGCGCCAAAGTGTTCAAACCTGAGAAGCAGTGTTAAACCAGTACCCACCGGAGATAACAGAGATATGGCGCTGAATGTCATCGAACCCACAGAACGCGACAGCCCGGAAACAACCGGTACGACCCTCAATACCCCAAAATGTTTTCACGTGGAGATTTTTGGAAAACACTTTGATGGAAAACCGGTTCTGGGGGATATCTGCCTGGCACTGAAGCCTGGCAGTTTTAATGTGATTACCGGCCCCTCCGGTTGTGGTAAAAGCACCCTGCTGAAGATCATCGCCGGCCTTGACGGGGCCTTTAACGGTTTCACCGCCAATACCCCATTGCGTGTGGGTTTCGCCTTCCAGGAGCCACGTCTACTGCCCTGGCGCACTGTACGGGAGAATATCGCCCTTGTGTGTCCTGACGATCAGGAAGTGGAGGCGTTACTCGAAGAAATGAATCTGCTTGAGGCGGCTGCGCTCTACCCCAGTCAGATCTCCCTTGGAATGGCCCGTCGGGCGTCACTGGCCAGGGCCATTGCAGTGAATCCCAATCTGCTGCTGCTCGACGAGCCTCTGGTCTCGCTTGATGAGCCCACAGCCGACCTCCTGCGCGGCCAATTACTGGAACTCTGGCAGCGCCGTCGCCCCACCGTACTGATGGTCACTCACAATCTGCGCGAAGCCCTGCAACTGGCCGATTGGATTCTGGTCCTCGGGGGATCACCCACCCGGTTGCAAACCGAGTACTTCTACCCTCATCCCCGGCAAGAGCGGGATCGCACCTGGATTGATCAGGAATTGCCGCTGCTCGAAGGCCAGTTAATCGGCAGCTCGAACTAACCCCGCCTTGTTACGCGACATTTAATCGAATAATCGAACTTTCCGGGAGAGCAGGCCAGCCCGTCCCAAGGTACCCTATTGCCCGTTAACGGTGACGGCTGAAATAATCTGGCCGACAAATTCTGGAGAGCACCGCAGGTTCAGGAGAGCACCGCAGGTTCAGGAATACATCGAAGGATCAGGAAAACACCGTAGGATCAGGAAAGCACCGTAGGTTCAGGAAAGCACCGTAGGTTCAGGAAAGCACCGTAGGTTCAGGAAAGTATCAAAGGTGGGAGAAAGAAAAAGTGGGTTATAACCCATTTTCGGCCCCAGCGAGAAAACCGACCATGTTGTTATAACCCAAAGCTATCGCAAATAGGAGGTGAAATGCGATGCAAAGCTCGATGAAAGTGCTTAGAAGGTCAATATCAGCCCAAGCGCAAGCGTATCAACATCCTTGAAATCGGCGTCGTTAATCTTGACCTCGGAGTTATTGAATTCGGCAACAAACTTGAGATTGCCCTTTTCGGTGAAGTCATGGAACCAGGCCAGCGCGGCCACATCAGACTCGTACAGGCTGTCGAATCCGGTATCGCCGTCGACTTCGTTGTGACCGTAGGAGACGACAAAACGGTTGCCACCCGCTGTGTATGAGACCTGGCCGAGATAACCGGAAGAATCGCGCTCATCGCCATCGGAATCCAGGATACTGGAAAGCGAAGGATCGACGCTGCCCAGAACGTCAGCGGTATTTACCAGGGCACCCAGGCCTTCACCGGTAAAGCCAGATGCAGTTGCACTGAATCCACCCGCTTTCAGTTTGACGCCGTAAGACACACCCGTTGACTCAACATCTTCGCCACCATTGGTACTTTCAGACTCCTGAGAGGTAAAGCCAACCCAAGCGGTACCCGCCTCTCCGAGCGCGTAGGTCATTTCACCTTCCAAACGGGGTCCTTTTTCTTCGGATGCCGCACCACTTGAACTTGCGACTTTCTCGGGATCCTGAATACCCACAGTCAGCTTAAAGTTGCCAAACAGGTCTTTGGAGCGCCATGTAATCTGGGACGTGGGTACCGGGTAGAGGTAACCGGCACCAATGTTACCGTAAGAGACGAAAGAGTTATCGACGAACAAGCCATTGTTACCAAAACCGAGCAACAGCTCGTCATTCATGATATTGGAACGGCCAAAAAGACCAAAATCCTTACCGAACAGGATCTCACCAAAATCCCCCTCGACGGTACCGTAGATTTGACGGGTGTCGATATGACCGATGGTCAAGCTGCTCTGATCCTGATAACCGTCGGTCCTTGAGCGACGGGAGTCACTGGATGAAGACCAGAAGGAAACACGGCCACCCACTTTCAAACCATTACTCATAGTATTGGAGAAGTTGAAACCGAGAATATTCGGCAGAAATCCAATTTTTACGCGCGACTCCTTGGTACCAGACACGTCATCATCGGAGTTCACATAGAACGTATTGAGCAAAACGTCTGCACTTACGCTGGTACTCTCATTTTCGTAAATAGTGACTGCCGCAGTCGCCGGAAGGCTGGCGACAGCGGCCAGGGAGATTGCACCACTTAATAGCTTCATATTCTTCATTGTCCGTCTCTCTCTATATATAAATTATGAATCGGAATTATGAATTCTGTTGCTGCACTGACTGCGCAGAAAGACACCCCAAACATTACTTAACCGCGAGTATGTTTGTATTGCTGAGTATCCTCCAACTGATTTTTTTTCAACATGCTGCCTTCAGCGCAATTGCTATCACCCTTGCGTCCAACCACACCCCATCGAAAGTACTACAACTAAAGCTGAAAAAAGTATGAAAAATGAGCCCAACACAAGATCAACGCGCACAGAAATATCAACCGTGAGGACAACGGTCAGGGAGAAATATCAGACAACAAGCAAGATTACTGCGGCCGCAGACCGGCGCAATTAAAGGGCGCGGGCTTTCCGGGTGATCATCCCGCGCTTTGGATCGTAGCCCACAATCGCCGCCCCCAATAACAGGCAGGTGGTCATCAGGGTAACGGAAGCAGCCACCGGATTCCAAGTCGCATAGAGGGAAAAGCGAATCAACTCCACAGCGTGAGTGAAGGGGTTGAATGCACAGATATAATACAGAAGTTCGCTCGACTCTCTCATTTTCCAGAGTGGATACAGCGCCGAGGAGAGGAAAAACAAGGGGAAAACCACAAAGTTCATCACCCCGGCAAAGTTTTCCAACTGCCGAATCAGTGACGACAATAGCAGCCCCAGGGCGCCGACCATCAGTGCGGCCACGAACGCCGCTGGCAGCAACCACATGTAGCCGGCCAATGGCGCATCAATACCAAAAAACTGACTGATCAGAATGAATCCAGCCACTTGTAGCAATGAGACCAAGGCACTGGCCACCAGTTTGCCTGCCAACAAAAATCCTCTCGGGGCTGGACTAGTCAGCAAAATTCGCATGCTGCCCATCTCCCGATCGTAAACCATGGACAGAGCGCTTTGCATCCCGTTGAAAAGCAATATCATCCCAATCAGCCCGGGCATGATATAGACTTCATAGGTGATATAGGTTTGATAGGGCGGAATAATCGCTATACCCAGTGCCGCCCGGAAGCCCGCCGCAAAAACCGCCAGCCATAACAGCGGCCGTACCAGGGCACTGATAAAACGGGATCGCTGCTGGACAAAGCGCAGCAGTTCCCGACGCAGAATACCGAGAAAACACTGCCAATAGCCCGAGAGAGTCATATCTCGCTCCGGGTCAAGTGATGAAATAATTCCGTAATATTGCTCACTCCCATTTGCATACAAAGGGTTTCGCATTCCCCCTGAGCCTTGATCCGACCGCCATGCAACAGGATCACCGCGTCATGATCGTACACCTCCTCCATCAAGTGCGTTGCCCACAGTACACAGAGGTCGCGCTCATTACAAAGCTCCCGCACTCGACGGTTGAGGTAATGCCGGCTTTCAAGGTCCAGCCCCACCGTGGGTTCATCCAGCAGTAACATACGCGGTCGATGCAGGAGTGCGCGCACGATTTCCAACCGGCGCCGATGACCGCCATTGAGCTGACGGACTTTCTCCTTGAGTCGATCAGCGAGACCAAACTGTGCCAGTTCGTCCGCCATTCGGGAACGGGTTGTACGAGCGTTGAGGCCGTGCAAGGCACCGTGATAAAGCAGGTTTTGCTCGACACTCAAATCCAGGTCGAGGGTACTTTGCTGAAACACCACGCCAATATCCGCCAGCACTTTGGCCGGCGAGGCGAGCAGGTCGTGCTCGAACAGGTGTATGGTGCCGCTGCCGGGGACAAAGAGTCGCGTCAGCAACGCAAACAGGGTACTTTTGCCGGCCCCATTGGGGCCCAGCAAAGCGTGAAACTGTCCCGACTGCAATGTGAAATCCACCTGGTCCAGAGCGGGCTTTGCCTGCTTTTCACGGCCGTAACGGTAACTGACGCCGCAGACCTGCAACGCTGGCGGCGTCGAAGATAACGTATCTGCTGCCGACGCCTGTGTTACCGCCTCGGACAGACTCAAGGTTTCACGGCAATACCCCACGGATAGCGCCCCACTTTGATGGATTTGATCACTTTCAATTTGTCGACATCAATGACGGACACATCGCCGCTGACGCCATTGGAACTCAACAACAGCTCCTGGTTGCGTGCAAACGCCAGGTGCCAGACCCGACGCCCCACCAACAGGTAATCGAGTATTTCGTAATTGCGGGCATCCACCACCGCAATATGGTTTGCCGGGCCGAGCGCCACAAATGCGTATTTGCCGTCGTCGGTAAGCTTGACGCCTACCGGTTGAATCCGGTCACGTTGCACTCCGGGCAATTTAAATCGCAGGGTTTTGAATACTTTCTTTGACGCGACGTCCATCACGCTGACAGTGCCACCAATCTCGGAAGAGGCCCAGAGCAAGCTGCCGTCCCGGGAAAATTCCACGTGGCGTGGCCGCTGGTCCACCAGTGTATTGTGCGCCACTTTAAAGGTCTCGGTATCGATCCAGTGCAGCATATTGGTGGTTTCCGAGGTGTTGATCGCCCACTTGCCGTCGGGGCTGACCGCCATACCTTCCGGTTCTATGCCTACGTCAATCTGGGCGAGCACTATGCGCTTTTCCGTATCGACAACAGTCACCACGGCATCGTCTTCATTGGAAATATACAGGTGGCGATTGTTGGGGTGCAGGAAAAACTGCTCCGGGTCTTCACCGGAAGGCAACTCGTTGACAATGGCACCTGTGCCGATATCCATGACCTGGATGGTATCGTCATCGCTGGCACAGATATAGAGTTTGGAAAACTCGCGGTCGAAGGTTATACCCCGGGGGCGCTGCCCCACGGGAATAGTCTTGACCACTTCGAGACGATCAATATCGATGACGGATAAGGTATTATCTTTCTCATTAGAGACATAGGCGACCTCCGCCAGCGCCACGCCGGATAAACCCAGTGCGACACAGATCGGTGCGACCCGGGAAAATGCGATGGATACAAGCCGTCGAATAAAAAACACCGTAAGGATGTTCATGAAAATAATCCCTGCTGCCTAGATGGCTTGAAAGTCACAATTGACCTCCCGTTGGTCAATACCGAGTGTATCCAGTTCTGTCACCGGATGTAAAAAACCGTCCTGCGGCGATTGACTGACCAGAGCCCGGGGGTGAACCACGGGGATCGGTTGTCGCAACTGGCCATTCCAGGGCCGGAATGACAGTTTGCGCCCCTTGAAGCCCGCCAGTTCAAAATTGTCACTCAACATAAAGCGATAGATCTCCCCGGCACTGCCGCTGCCAGTACGGATCACCGCCTCGCCAACAGCCCGCACCGCTATCCACGCGGCATAGTCTTTGCTATTCATCCAGCGCCCCGACAGTTCGATAAACCGGTTCTGTAATTGCGCCGCTCCCCACTGCTCCACCACCCGGTGCCACCCTACAGGCGTCAACCCCTGGGTCCCGGCCACAGGGCGCGGATGCCAGGTGTTGTACAACACATACTCGCCCACATCCCCCAGCTCATCGGCAACCAGGGTTACGTGATAGGGCTTAGATTGGGTAAACAGCGGCAATTCCTTTTGCGCGCTACGACGCAGATCGGTGTCGAATGTCCAGGTTTTGGTGTCGACAATCTCTCCGCCAAAGCGTTTTGCCGCGCGCTGGATCGCCTGGGCAAATAGCCCGTCACCGGGCCGCTGGCCCCGAATCAACAGCCATCGGTTCCAGCGCTTGGCCACCAGGAACTGCACCAGGGCATCCGCCAGCATGGCGCGGCTGGGCAGGGTATGAAGCAAACGGGTATGGCACTCATCGCGACGCAGGGCATCGCTTCGGCTGCCGACATTCAATACCACGGCCCCCGTCTGGATCATCGGCAACGCCATCAGATTCAACAGTGTTTCCTGCGGCAGGTTCGCAATAATAATACCCTGCCCCTCCGCCACCCATTGACCGGCCCGCTCTAACAGGGGCTCCGGCGCTTTCGCCACAAGGGACTCGAGCCTGAATTCCTGCCCCAGGAATCGCCCGCTGGTATTGTTATCGGCCACCGCCAGTTCCGCCCCGCGCAGTCCACTGTCCGCCGGGGATGGCATTATATTGGACAGCACAGGTGCTCGTGCTTCGACCTGCTCCAGGTAGAGCATGGCCACATTGACAGGTCCGGTATCACCGACGCACCAGAGGGGCGCCAACCCCAGTATGGCGATGACCCATTTCAAGGAATACCGTAACCTAGAGCCCATAAATATTCACTATTCGCCCCTTCCGTACAGGCAGAGTGTATCGAGGATCGCCTATGAAATCTTCGCCACACCCCAGTCACAGATATGGCAATATCCAAAATAGACCTCTCACCGCTTTGGGAACATCCATAAAGAGGACCAACCCCCTCCTCCCAAAGTAGGATGCAAAAGGCAGGACTTTTCCAATACTTTGGTACAGGGTGGAACGGTGGCCAGGGTCTGGTACCAAATTACCCAGTTCTATCCTATCTAAGTCACATTTAGAATACCTCGCTATTTAGCTATTGTTTCTCTACAACGAAATCACGTCCGGCCGCGGTCGGTGAGTATCCATATCCGAGAGGAGCGTATAATGAGGCTTAAGCTATCCACACTACTGATAAGCAGCCTGTTGGCAGCCAGCCAATTGGCCTTCGGCCACGGTGATGTAACCCCGCAGGCGGTAGATACAGAAGGGCTGCCCAAACTCGGTGAGGAGTGGCGCGAAACCAACCCCTACTCCGGCAACGAAGATGCCATCAAGATCGGCGCCTCGGCCTACAACCAGAACTGCGCCCGCTGTCATGGCCTGGAAGCCATTTCCGGAGGCATCGCACCTGACCTGCGCAAACTGGAGCCTGGCTTAGAGGGCGATGAATGGTTTGTCTACCGAGTACGAAACGGCGCCACACGCAACGGCATTCCTTATATGCCCAAGTTTGAAGGTGTTCTGAGCCAGGAGGCACTCTGGACCATCCGCACCTGGCTGGAGACACGTTACGATCCAAACCTTTAACAGGGCCCCTCTTTACCAGGGCTCCTTTAAGTAACCTCGCGAGATTGAACGGCGATGAAATCACTCCTTGCTATCGTGCTCACACTTTCCGTCGCCCTGCAGGTTCAGGCACGGACCTACGATGACATTATGGC
Organism: Cellvibrionaceae bacterium; assembly: GCA_050290225.1. Classification (GTDB taxonomy): domain Bacteria; phylum Pseudomonadota; class Gammaproteobacteria; order Pseudomonadales; family Cellvibrionaceae; genus JBNKHG01. The sequence goes on along the minus strand of JBNKHG010000057.1, from coordinate 144,349 downwards.
CACGGGTTATATCAGCATCGCCGTCTATCGCGATTTCCCTCCCTATTCCTATCGTGAAAATGGAAAACCGACAGGTATTGATATCGAAGTCGGCAAACTGATCGCCGAACGATTGGGGGTACGCCCCCAATGGTTTTGGCTAACAGCCGATGAAAACCTGGAAGACGATTTACGTAACGCCATCTGGAAAGGACACTACCTCGGTGGCGGGGTTGCCGATGTCATGTTAAGAGTGCCCTACTCTCAGGATTTCGCACGCATGACTGATGAATTCGGCGAACTTAAGAATGATCTGGTGGTATTGCTCGGTCCTTACCACCGGGAGCGCTGGACAGTGGCGCGCAACACCCGCCACCTGCCCAAATTACCCAACCTGGCGCCGTTTCAATTCAGTCGTGTGGGTGTAGAGGTGGACAGCGTGCCGGACTTTACGCTCACCAGTAGCTTTGGTGGCCGCCTTGTCAATAACGTCGTCCACTATATGAGCGTGCTTGAGGCCATCGACGACTTCAAAAAGGGAGAGATCCCCGCCGTGGCAGGTATGCGTGGCCCCATGGAGTGGCGCCTGCATAACGGACAAATCGAATCAGACGCACCCAATGGTGTGTCACCAGACGATATCGTCATTTCCGACAATAGTATCGTTCAGTGGCCGCGTCGGGCTTGGGACATAGGTGTGGCAGTACAACACACCAACCGGCAATTGGGCTACACCCTGGAAGCAAAGATTGAGAGTCTGGTCCAGGGGGGCGAAATTGCCGCCATTTTTAGGCAGTACCAGATGAGCTACGAGCTCCCTGAATATTATCTGCCTGCCAAACAATAACTTTCATTGACTCATTCCGGGGTTTTAACCATGAGAGCTGGTCATGAAGACTACGCCCAGTGGGTACCTGTGTTATCCAGGGACATTCATCTCTATCATGATAACCTGCTGGATCGCTGGGTGATTTCCGGCCTGAATCAGGTCGTTTTTCTCAACCACGCCTCCTATGAAGTCTTGAAACGTTGCGATGGTCGTACGGATTTCGACGCCATCTGCTCTCAGCTATGCGACAGCGGGGTATTCGAACCAGCCGACGTTTACGACAGCGTTCTCAGTATTATCCAGGATTTTGATCTTAACGGTTTTATCTTTGACCGAATCGACGAACGGCCTGTCGCCTAACGTATCAACGGCCTCTCACTTAACGTATCAATGGTCTGTCACCTAACGTATTAACGGCCTGTCACCTAACGAATAGGCCACTTTTTATCAGGTTCCAGCTCCCGGTATACGGTGAATGGACGCCTATTTCATCCCTACGGTTTATCCCCTTTTTTTCTACTACTTTTTGACGACACAGTTCCTTCTCAAGTGTCATTGTCGCTAGCCCCCCATACAGAGATACTGCTATATATGGAAGGGTTAAAGATCCGTGGAGTTATCCTTTCCAATGAGAGCGTAATGCCAAAAAACTGCCCAGCCATCTGCAACCTTAACGATAACAGTGAAGGCTACACAGGAGTCAGAGATGAAATTACTGAAAAGAAAACCAAGCGTTAGCCAGGTTAGTCATATGATGCTCGCCGCGACCTTGACGAGCGTCATTGCATCCAGTGCAAACGCAATTGCATTCAAGTCCGTCACCGACAAGGATATCCTTCGCGACCAGGCCACCACTGAGGATGTGGTCAGCTATGGTCTGGGACCCAAGGCTCAACGGTTCAGCCCGTTGAAAAAGATCAACAAGAAAACTGTCAAGGAAATTCGTCCGGTCTGGGCCTATTCCCTGGGTGGCGAAAAACAGCGCGGACAGGAAACCCAGCCGCTGGTGAAAGACGGCGTCATGTATGTAACGGGTTCCTATTCCCGCCTTTATGCCATTGACAGCACTACCGGTGAGGAGCTGTGGCAGTATGAAGCTCGCCTGCCGGATAACATCATGCCCTGTTGTGACGTGATCAACCGTGGCGCGGCCCTGTACGACGACCTGGTCATCTTTGGCACCCTGGACGCCAAGCTGGTGGCCCTGGACCGCAAAACCGGCAAGGTCCGCTGGAAGAAAAAAATCGATGATTACAAGGCCGGCTACTCCTTTACCGCTGCTCCCCAGATTATCAAGGGTATGGTGGTTACAGGCGTTTCAGGCGGCGAATTCGGTATTATCGGTAAAGTCGAAGCACGCAACGCCAAAAACGGCGAGCTGATCTGGACCCGTCCGGTTGTCGAAGGCCATATGGGCTACCTCAACGGTAAGGAAAACGGTATTACCGGCGGTAAAGCAGGTAAGACCTGGCCCGGCGACATGTGGAAACAGGGCGGCGGCGCCACCTGGAACGGCGGTACCTATGACCCGGAAACCAACCTGATCTATATCGGTACCGGCAACCCCGGCCCCTGGAACTCCCACACCCGCCCCGGTGATAACCTCTACACCTCTTCACGCCTCGCCATTGATGCCGACACCGGCAAGATCGTCTGGCACTTCCAGACCACGCCGCATGACGGCTGGGATTTCGACGGCGTCAACGAGCTGATTCCCTTTGATTACAAGCACAAGGGTAAAACCGTAAAAGCGGCCGCCACCGCCGACCGCAACGGATTCTTCTACGTGCTGGATCGCACCAATGGCGAATTCATCAACGGCTACCCGTTTGTGAAAAATATCACCTGGGCCAAGGGCCTGGATAAAAACGGCCGCCCGATCTATATCGATGAAAATCGTCCGGGCAACCCCGCCGATTCGAAAGACGGCAAGAAAGGCAAATCCGTGTTCTCGATTCCCTCCTTTTTGGGTGGCAAGAACTGGATGCCTATGGCCTATAGCAAGAGCACCGGGTTGTTCTACGTACCCTCCAACGAGTGGGGCATGGATATCTGGAATGAGCCCATCAGCTACAAGAAGGGCGCCGCCTACCTGGGAGCCGGCTTTACCATCAAGCCAATTTTTGAGGATCACATCGGTTCGTTGAAAGCCATTGATCCCACAACCGGCAAGATCAAGTGGGAGTTCAAGAACAACGCACCTCTGTGGGGTGGCGTTCTGACCACCGCTGGCGGCCTGGTATTCACCGGTACTCCTGAAGGATATCTCTACGGCCTGGACGCCAATACTGGCGAGGTGCTGTACAAGTTCCAGACTGGATCCGGTATTGTCGGCTCGCCCATCACCTGGGAGCAGGACGGCGAGCAGTACATCAGCGTGGTATCCGGCTGGGGTGGTGCGGTACCGCTCTGGGGCGGCGATGTGGCCAAGCGCGTGAACTTCCTGAATCAGGGTGGCACCGTTTGGACCTTTAAGCTGCCAAAATCCTAAATCCCTTGCGATTCTCCTTTACCCCAAGGCCTTAGCAGCAGGCTTTGGGGTTTTTTTCGCAACTTTTTTGCAACTTATTTTTCCCAACTTCGAGATTCAACAGGAAGGCCCTATGTCCGATGCTATCACCTACCCGCCCTCGGCTACGATAAAATCACGGGCGTTAATCGATGAGGCGCAATACCAAAAGATGTACCGCCAATCCATCGAAGACCCCGAAGGTTTTTGGGGAGAACAGGCCAATAATACATTGACCTGGGAAAAGCCCTGGGACAAGGTCTGCGACAGCGACTTCAACCAAGGCACTGCCGCCTGGTTTGTCAACGGTAAGCTCAATGCCAGTGTAAACTGTATTGATCGCCATCTGCCGGAGCGTGCCGACCAGGTCGCCATCATTTGGGAGGGCGATAGCCCGGAAGACAGCCACAAGGTGACTTACCGGGAGCTCCACAAAAATGTCTGTCGCCTGGCCAATGTGCTTAAATCACAGGGTGTCAGCAAAGGCGACAGGGTCTGTATCTACCTGCCCATGATCCTCGAGGCGACCTACGCCATGCTGGCCTGTGCCCGTATCGGGGCTATCCACTCCGTCGTTTTTGGCGGTTTCTCTCCGGAAGCGCTCAAGGACCGTATTCAAGATGCCGACTGCCGTGTGGTGATCACTGCTGACGAAGGGCTTCGCGGCGGCAGATCTGTGCCGCTCAAGGCCAATGTGGATACTGCGCTTAGCGCCTGTCCCAATGTCAGCTGTTGTATCGTGGTCAAGCGAACCGGTGGCGACATCGACTGGAACGACGACCGGGACCTGTGGTACGAAGAAGCCGTCGCCCGGGTTGATGACGAATGCCCGGCCGAGGCCATGGATTCGGAAGACCCGCTTTTTATCCTTTATACATCCGGCTCCACCGGCAAACCCAAGGGGGTGCTCCACACCACTGGTGGTTACCTGTTGCAGGCGGCCCTGACCCACAAATACGTGTTCGACTACCAGGAAGGCGATATCTACTGGTGTACCGCCGATGTGGGCTGGATCACAGGACACAGTTACCTCACCTATGGTCCCCTGGTAAATGGCGGCACAACGCTGGTATTCGAAGGTGTCCCCACCTATCCCAACGCCTCCCGTTTCTGGGAGATCATCGATAAACACCAGGTCAATATTTTCTACACGGCTCCCACGGCCATTCGCAGCCTGATGGCCCAGGGAGACGAGTGGGTGAAAAGCAGCTCGCGCCAGTCGCTGCGTATCCTCGGCAGCGTCGGTGAACCGATTAATCCCGAAGCCTGGCAGTGGTACTACCGGGTGGTGGGTGAAAGCCGTTGTCCCATTGTGGACACCTGGTGGCAGACCGAAACCGGCGCCATTATGATCTCGGCCCTGCCCGGCGCCACTGCTCTGAAGCCCGGTTCTGCTGCGCATCCGTTCTTCGGTGTAAAACCGGCACTGGTTGACAATGAGGGCCAGGTGCTGGAAGGCGCCACCGAAGGCAACCTGGTGATCACCGGCTCCTGGCCCAGCCAGATCCGGACTGTGTACGGCAACCCCCAGCGCTGCTTTGAAACCTATTACAGCACCTATCCCGGCTACTACTTCAGCGGTGACGGTGCCCGTCGCGATGAAGACGGATACTACTGGATCACCGGTCGTGTCGACGATGTGCTCAATATTTCCGGACACCGAATGGGAACCGCGGAGATCGAGAGTGCATTGGTATTGCACGACAAGGTGGCCGAAGCCGCCGTCGTGGGTTACCCCCACGATGTCAAAGGCCAGGGTATTTATGTCTATGTCACCCTGATGGATGGCGTCGCTGGCGACGATGCGCTGCGCAAGGAACTGATCGGCTTTGTCGCCAAGGAAATTGGTCCTATCGCCAAGCCCGACCTGCTTCAATGGGCGCCGGCCTTGCCGAAGACCCGCTCCGGTAAAATCATGCGCCGCATTCTGCGAAAAATTGCCGCCAATGAAACCGAGAGCCTGGGCGATATCAGTACCCTGGCCGACCCTTCGGTGGTGGGTCAACTGATTGAGGCTCGGTTGAACGTTTAGTTGGGGGTTATTTGGGGAATTAATGATTACGGAGTATAGGATGGGGGTTTTAGGAAGCGGCAAGCGGCAAGCGACAAGCGGCAAGCTGTTATCCGGAAATAGTAATTTGGCTTACAGCTTGCAACTTACAGCTTGCAGCTTGCAACTTACAGCTTGCCGCTTGCCGCTTGCCGCTTGCCGCTTTCAGCTCCTATTGCTGCTTCTGTTTCTGTCGCCTCCCCTTGCCAAGGCCGAGCCCCCGGCCGACTGGCACTCGCTGTTTCCCCACGCCACCGCCATTGGGGAGAAACAGCAGAATCCTCCGGTTTGGCCGGTCTATCAGGTAGGCAATCTCATCGGTTACCTGTTCGAATCCATCGACCTGATTGCTATTCCCGCTTTTTCCGGGGAACCGGTCAATCTTCTGGTTGGCATCGACCTGGAAGGGACATTGACCGGCGTCAAACTCCTGGAGCACCATGAGCCCATCTTCCTGCACGGCCTCGGCGAGGCACCACTGCGAGACTTTCTTCGACAATACAGTGGACTCTCCGCCATCGACAATATCAAAGTGGACAATCGCCGCAGCGACGCCCAGGGAGCCAATGTCACTATCGACGGTATCACCAAAGCCACCGCATCGGTGGTGGTGATCAACGAATCCATTTTACTGTCGGCCCTGAAAGTGGCCCGCCAGACACTGGAGGGTTTTGAAAGCAAAACCATTGCCCGCGTGCGTGAAAATCTTTTCGAAGCGCAGAATCTGCAGGCACTATTGGACGCCGGCTACATCGGACAACTGTCCCTTGACTATCGACAAGTCCAGGAGGCTTTCGCCGGTACCACCGCCGATGGCTATGACGCCGAAGGCATCAGTGATCCCGCGCAGCGCTTTATCGACCTTTATTATGCGTATCTCAATGTACCCACGGTGGGCAAAAACCTGTTAGGGGAGTTGGATTACCAGCGCCTGCAGAAATCCCTTAAGCCGGGTGAACAGGCTATTGCCGTATTTTCCCGTGGTCCCTATTCCTTTGTCGGTGACGATTTCGTGCCCGCTTCCATTCCCGACCGGCTGGCGTTGCATCAACAAAAGCTGCCGATCGAGATTCGGGACATCAACTTTTACGATTACGATGCTGTCTACTCGCCCTATTTGCCCCTATTCGACAGCTACAAGATATTTCGCATCAAACCCCAGGCGGACTTCGATCCCGGTTCTCCCTGGCAGCTGTCCCTGGTGGTCAGCCGCAGTCGCGGTACGCTGTTCCAGGCGGCCACTACCAGCTTTGAAGGCAATTACCATCTTCCCGCCCGATTTTTTTCCTACCCGGAAGTCGTTGAAGATACAGAGCCCACGCCCCTCTGGGTTACGCTGTGGCATAGTCGTTGGGTTGAAATCCTTGCACTGCTCTCGAGCCTGGTTCTGCTTACCGCCATTTTTATTTACCAGCACGCTCTGGTGCGTCATCGCACCGCCTTCCGTTACCTGCGCTGGGGATTCCTGACCTTTACCCTGGTGGTTATCGGTTGGTACAGCCAGGGCCAGCTTTCGGTGGTCAATGTATTTACCATTCTCCAGTCATTGATTCACGGTTTTAAACTCGAGGTCTATCTCATCGACCCGATCATATTCATCCTATGGGTTTACGTGTTTGTCACTCTTTTTCTTTGGGGGCGTGGCCTGTTCTGCGGTTGGCTGTGTCCATTCGGAGCGATGCAGGAGATGCTTTCCTGGCTGGCTAAAAAACTCTCCATCCCTCAGGTTAAACTCTCCTACGGCCTGCACACCAGACTCGCAACCCTCAAATACGCGATTTTGCTGGGACTGGTGGGACTCTCGTTTTACTCCCTGAGTGCCGCAGAGATCGCTGCGGAAGTGGAACCCTTTAAAACAGCCATCACCCTGTTTTTTGTTCGCAGTTGGCCCTTTTTGCTATACGCCTGTTTGCTACTGGGAGCAGGACTAACCATCCATAAATTTTACTGCCGTTACCTCTGCCCGCTGGGCGCAGGGCTTGCAATACTCAATTTCTTCCGAAGCTTCAGTTGGCTTCACCGACGTCGCGAATGTGGCAACCCCTGTCAACTGTGCCGGCATAAATGCGAGATCGATGCCATCACACCGGACGGCGACGTGGATTATAACGAGTGCATCCAATGTCTGGAGTGTATTGTGTACTATAACGGAGAGGATCTCTGTCCACCGCAAATCAACGCGGTAAAAAGACAGCGGAAAAAAGTGTCACAACCGGATTTCATTTGCGTCTCCGCCGAAGGCTGAGAAAAAGCCGACGGCATATCGTTATTGCTGTCGGTTGGCTTTTCCAGTTATTCAATGAGATCCTATTATTCAAAAACCATCTAAAAATAGGGACATGTCGCACTTGAATGGAACACTAACAGCGCAATCATTACAGCAGCCATAGCCAAATTTGTGAGAACCCCATCAGGAGACTATAATTTTTTCAAGTCGCTGACGGCTTTCTGACACGCCAGCTCCTGGATTAAACCCCGGAAAAACCTCAGCTTTACCTGACATGTCATTAGCGAATCTTAACCTAATGCCAGGAGGCAAACGCATCAGTGACAAATAGTGGGAACTCATCAACAAGAAAACGACCGCTGATTGCCTTCTTTGATTACCCGGATGTTTTTGAAGATTTCTATCCTCACTATGGGGTAAATCAACAGGAATTTGCGACAACCTGGCACAACTCCGCGAATCATTCCTGGATCGCCATTATCCAGAAAGAGATAGGCGACGTTATCTGGTATGTCACCAGCATTCACCCGGAAATTCGCGAAGAAATTCACCAAGTCACAAAGTGTAAAGTAAAATTTATCAAATCATCCTTGATGCACCGCGTGCTCTGGCGACTTTTTTACCTGCCTCCGTTTGCCTGGAGATGGCGGCGGTTTTACCGGCCATATGCGGTTTTGGCGTCTTACCTGGCCCCCGCTTCCTGGCCTGTCATAAAGGAACTCTACCGGAACCGTCCAGATGCCATTTTTGTCCAGGACTACTGCAGCGGACGATATGATGTCTTGCTATTGATTTCCCGCCTGTTTGATATTCCGCTTGTCACTTTCCATTCGGGGAGCACCCGTGAACACTACCTTGGGAAATTCCTGAAAAGATTTACCATCCCGCGGGCCGACTGGATATTTCCTTCCGGGAAGCATGAATCCCACCTGCTTTCTGATAATTTTGGCTTCCCGATTTTCAAGCAATCGACCATCCGCCCCCCCATTGATATAACGGTTTACAAGCCCATGGATCGGGACCGCGCCTGCGAGGCAGCCCAGCTTGACCCCAAGCTTCGCTACTTCATTTTTATGGGGAGACTTGAAGATCAGGTTAAACGTGTCACTGCAATTATCACAGCCTTTTCACAAATTGCGAATCAGCACCCGAATCTTCGTCTGCTCATTGTCGGAAACGGTGCGGATGAAGCCCACCTCAAGCAAATTGCCCTGGAAAAGGCCAAGGATAAAGTACTTTTCAAAGGTTGGGTTGGCAGTGATGCCGAAAAAGCTTTTTTATTAAACGCCAGTGACTGCCTATTGCTGGCTTCCTGGAGAGAAGCCTCGCCAGCGGTCATCGGCGAGGCTTTTTCCTGCGGGGTACCCGTCGCATCCTCAAATGTTGGAACCATAAGTGATGTAGTCATAGACAACAAAAGCGGATGGCTATTTTCTGCCGGGAATGATGACGCATTGGTTGAATGCATGGATTACATTGCTGGAAATAGACAACAAGTAACATTGCTTAAGCCCGGAATTCGGAAAATAGCCGAAGAATATTTTTCATACGGCGTTATTACAAGAGAGCTCAAAAAAGGATTTTCTTCTATTGGAATAGACCGGATTGATTGAACCCCGCTCCCAAACCGTATTAATCATTGTCGGCGAGAATGAATTCGCCAACAGCCATCCTGTCTGGGGAACGGGAGGTTGGCTTCCTGCCGAAGAGCGCGAAGCCCTGGATTGGCTGACACTGTGCAGGTTTATGGGCTGGCAGGTAACAGCTGTATCTCAAGCGGAATTCACACCTGAGATATTGGAGCAAAATAAAATACGGTGGATTATTTTTGCAGACGCCCCCCGGAATATTGAAAATAGGACGCTGGATTTACTTAAGCGATCACTTCATGATAAATCAATCGTGTTCCTTTGCCGGATTGACAGAGAATCCTCCCTGATATCCTCTTGGGCGAATATCCGTTGCACTTCCACGGCTATTAGTGGCACTCGAATAACCTGGCATGGTGGCGGGGAAAAAATCTCCTGGAATCTCAAACACGGGATATCCGCACAATCACTGCAGCCCGGCGCAAATGAACAAACTCTATTGCGATTAAGCGGGGCAAGCGTTGCAATCCAAAAACAGGTGGGAAGGAGCAAAATCGTCCTGATGGGTTTTCATCCCAGTGCAATACGGGACTCTGACGCCGCCGCCACATCCGTGTTAATACAGTTGATCAGCCATGCACCATGCACACCTACAGCATGGTACAGTTGGCATAACACGCTGGTACTGCGCATGGACGATCCGGGCAGTTCGGAAACAGTTCATCACAGCATCTACGCCAACAACAAGCTTGGCCACAAGGAGTGGAAAGCCATAGGCGCTCAACTGAGCCAACGAAATGCAGCGCTGTCCATTGGCTATGTTGCCGGCTGGGTAGACAACGGAGACCCGACGTCGGGCACATTAAGGGTAAACGGCACCCTGGTAGAGCGCGTACCGGGAAAGATTCATGACTCGCCTCAAGTCCAATTTATATCCCAGGAAGCAAACGGTTCCAACAAACACTGTAATTACGAAGAGGAATATCAATCGATCCTTCAACTTCAGGTATCCAGGTTGGCAAGTGTGGAAATGCATGGCTATACCCATATACATCCAGACATTAAAGCCTGGCTTGCCGCTTCAGACAGATACGAGAACGAACGTTGGTACCGGGAATTCGGGAAGGATGCTGTCGCCTATTACCAGCATACAAACGCCCCTTCTCCGTTAAGCTCAGCCAGGCAGACACTCCGGCGATATTTCAACAGCAATCCGACCACCCTTATCTGTCCTGGTGAAGTATTTACCAATGCTGTTTTAGTTGACGCGCTGAACGAGGGCCTTATGCTGGTCAGCAGCTATTACCTGGCTATCCGCGATGCTGGAAAATTCTGTTGGGCTCAACACATTTGCGCCCCCTATCTGAACCAGAGCAATGCGGACTGGTTTGATGCCAATTTGCCTGTGGTCGGTTATTTTCACGATTTTGATATCAGTATTAATGGCATAAGCTGGTTCCAGCAGTGCCTTGACGACTGGCAGGAGGCCGGTGCGAAAACCATCATCGATCTTGGCGAACTGAATGCGCGATTGTGTCACCAGATTGCTATTCAGGAAAAAAGCGGTGAAGTGACACTGACAATATCGAGCAATGCTGAATTCCCAATGCATCGAGACGTGGATATTTTCCTATACCTTCCTGTAGGTAAAATTCCCAGAATGGCCAAAGTGAACTATGATGATAAAGTATTCGATACTGTTATTACGCCGTTAAGTCGAGACACCGGAAAAATCACTGTATCCCCAATCGTGGAAACAAAAATCGCTTAAGCATTTTGTGAAGCTTGTTACTACCCAGAGACAGAACGGACACTGGCTATGGCACGCATTACCCTGAATGGCACCATGATTCAATATCCCATGGGCGGCATGAATCAATGGGTGCTTTCCTATTTGGCCGCTTTCAAATACTTGGGGCATGACGTTTACTTCGTCGAAAAGGCAGAATGGGAATATGCGTGTTATGACCCCTCCAAACGGACGATGGGCGATGACAGCAGCTATGGCAGGTCCGTAATCAACTCACTTCTGGCCAGGTACCAACTCGAAAATAACTGGTGCTTTGTCGACGTCAATAATCATTATTACGGCATGTCACCGGAAAAACTGAAATCTGTGTTCCATTCCACTGACATTTTTATCGATCTTGAATGGGCCGCCTGGCAGGAAGAGACGGCCGGTGTCCCGATGCGAGTTTTTATCGATGGCGAGCCCGGCTGGTTTCAAATGAAACTGGCCAACATGATTGACGCCAAGGCGTCTATCCCGACATACAATGAATACTACACTGCCGGGCTTAATATCGGGAGGGCTGGCTGTGAAGTTCCAACCTCAGGCATCCATTGGAAACCGCTCATCTCCCCTTCCCTGCTGGACATGCCATTCGAAGCATCCTCAGGCAACAACCCGTCAATCACGACTGTGATGAATTGGCAGTCGAACAAAGCTTTCGAATATAAAGGGAATACCTATGGGCAGAAGGACATGGAATTTGAAAAATTTATTGAACTCCCCACACACGTTGAGCCGCCGTTGGAAGTTGCGGTATCGGGATCAAGCGTTCCCAGAGAACGTCTTACTGACCACGGGTGGATTGTAAAAGACGCAGACGACATCACCATCACTATCGACTCCTACAGAAATTACATCGCAAACTCGATGGCTGAATTCAGTGTCGCGAAGAACGCTTTCGTACAAACCCATTGTGGCTGGTTCGGCGATCGGGCAGCCTATTACCTACACAGTGGAAATCCCGTGGTGCAACAGGAAACCGGGTTTTCCGAGCATATACCTTGTGGAGAGGGCCTTCACGCTTTTAGTACGCTTGAAGAAGCCACGGCTGCCATTAACAGTATTTATGCCGATTATGACAAACACTCGAAATGGGCGCGCGAAATCGCCCATGAGTACCTGGACGCAAAAAAAATAGTGAAACGCCTGGCCAGCGAGCTTGGACTCCCCTGAAATACGGCGTGTCGAAAAACAGCACGACGAGACCCTGCTACCTGAGTTGACGATTCACCGACAGGCCGCCATGGGCTCCCCAAGCACTCAGCGGAAAGTACTTAGCAACTTTATCGAAAATTCCTCTTTTGCCGCCAAGTCCTTATTGTACACTGCAAAAATATCCATACCCTTTCGAACGGTCCTCCGGTAAGCCAATCGCTTATAGCTACCATCATCAGAATCGATGTACCGAAAGGATACTCCGTCATTGCGGGTAAAATCCCAGGTTCCCTGAAAGGTCGACTGTTCAAAAGCGCCAAAATTTTCCAGCCTTTCCGTTGTCACCTTTAGGGAAGTCGAAAGCGTCGGCGAAATTTTGGCATATCCGATAACATACCGATAATCATCCCCTCCCAAATACCCGTCGGAATAGCTGACCCCATAGTTCAATCGATTACTTCGCGTGTTGAAATCCAGTGTGCCCGTCCAAAAACGGTCGTCTCGAATATCGTCCGAGAATTCACCACGCCCGAAGTCGCTCAGCGGGCGGTATTCACCGTAATAGTAGTAAAGTCCGCTTCTTATCTGATGCGCTGTTTCGATACTGCCCCCTAAAGACCAAATACGACGCTGTGTGGTTCCGGAGACCGTATCGCGCCCATCCCAGGCTATAGAGAAATTGACTTCCCGCAGAACGCTTTCGAGATAAGTCCGGTAATAACCGCTGGAAAAACCCAGCCCCCTTGTTCCCACCTCGTCGCTATTCTGAATGCCGTTGGCAGGGAAGAACTCCCGACCGAAGTAATCAATAGAGCTGCTCACCCACCAGAAATTGCCATCCCAACCCAAGTCAAATTGACTGGCTGAACCCAGGTCAATTTCAGAGCTATCGACAGTAGTACTGCTGATACGGGTGCTATCGGTGTTTGAAAAAGCAGTCTCAAACCGGTAGTTCAGACCTGAAGAACGACGTCCGTCAAAACGGCCCATCACCAACTGGTTCGAAAGGTCTTTCCTATCCGTCGCCACCAACATGCCCGTCATATTGTGTGTCGTATCGAATGCATAAGTGGCCCTTGCTACCGAATCCCACCGATCATCCGGCGCCTGCGCCATCAACAGCCCCGATTGCCAGGCCCCCTGCTGGGCGAAGTATTTCGCCCCCACATTGAAATCGGGTACGCGAACAGAGTAAAAATACAAAAGATCCTTACCAGCTCCGAAATAGTTAGCCCCTTCCTGATAAAACGGCCTCGGATCGTTCACCAGTTTCTCATTATCACTGAAATCAATATCTGTAACCTGGCTTTCAAGCTGGCTAAAATCAGGATTGAGCGATAAGACACCGGTGACATGGGGTTTAGGTTGGTAACGAATGTCCAGCCCGGCGGTACCGTAATGGTCACGCACATCCCCCTCCTTGTCGGGAATGTTTCGCCCTATCAATAGATAGGGCATATAGGTCCATGGATTACCATTGGTTTTCTCCGGCAGCTTCATGGCCGTCAGGTGGGCCATTTCCTCCTCCCGTTGATGAAGGCCGGTATCCGCCCAAACACTCCACTCCCGGGTTCGGTAATGATAGCGCTTGAAGTTCACGCCAAACGTATGCCCCTCGTCGTAATTCAAGATGCCAAAGGGTATGGCAATTTCAGCGGTCCACCCAAAGGAGGTCACCCTGCTGGCGGCATACCAATCCCCTTTCCATCCAATTTTGTCAGCCCGGCCACCGCCGGCAAAGTCCTCCTGTGTCCCTTTTGCATTGACCAGGAATTTGGAAACTTCCCGGTGATTATGAAAGGGATCCAGTTCGACAATGACCTGATCATCAAATCCCAACCCCTTGTCACGTCTGAGCTGGGATGCTTCGATCAACTCGGGCTTGCTGTCATAACAGCGAAAAGCGATATAGAGGAATTCGCTGTCAGCCAACACAAGCACTTCAGTTTGTTCCGAAGGCCACCGCTGCTCTAAAGGCATCCAAAAACGGGTGGCAATGGCAGCAGGGCGCCACTCATCCTCTGTCAAAAACCCATCGATCACTGGCCGCACATCGGCTTGGGGTACAAACAGGGAAAGAAAACGGCCGGCGGGCGGTCCATTGACATTCGCACCTCCCATGGCGGGGATGCCGATAAGCAACATCATCAATAACACTTGGTTGAAGCCAATCACGGACTGGCTCCAGTGGCGCTATTCCCGGTTTGCGGAGGAGACATAGAGAAATCGATTAGCGCCGACAACACTTTTCCGGCATCAAACCAGGCTTCAGCAATACCCCTGGCCGCTTCACAGTGATCGGAATATTGTCTATTGATTTTATCAATACCATTCAGCGCCTCATCGATGGTCCTGAAACTGACAACACCCTCCCCTGTGGGTAGCCAATCACAAAATCCCGTCTCCTGCAGCAAGACAGGGCGCCCACTCGACAGGTAACAGGCGCTGCGCTCGCTAAACCACCCGCTCCGCGCTATGACATATCCCTCTTTAGCGACACTAAACTCTCCCCTGGATTGTTGAATATAATGCCGGTAGGTCCACGGATCTCGTGCCACCGTATGGGGATTAGATATCATCCAACCGTTGTCCCGCAGTGCCTTGCGGGGGGCATCACTACCGCCCAGCGTAATTTCAAGGGGCGTCCGGGTTCGTTTGGGCAGATCGAAAAACGGCCCAAAGGAGTCGGCTTTCTTGCCGTACCTGATCCCCATCGACTCAAGGGGGACATCCTGAATGCTCTTGTCCCACTGCATCACCGTCGTGAATCGACCGTCCTTGGGCGATGGAGTGGCTGGCCATGCATCCAGAACAATGGGTTGTCGGGTTGAGGTCCAATGAATGCCATCGTCCGGGATGCCGCATCCCGGCTTCCCCCAATTTTCTCCAAACGTTAAAAAATGGGTATGTAGGCGTGCTCGCTCCAGCCGTGAAGGGTTCTTGAGATGGCGTATTTGAGTGAAGACCGGATCGGTATCCACATATACCCGCGTTGGAACCTGAAGCACCCACGGGCGAAGCACATTGGCACCCGACAGGTTTAGTACTAAATCGGCGCTATTGGAAAGCGCTTTAACGCGATCAGCGGCAGGGCCAAACCATTGCTCTCCCATAGCATCGTGATAGGCCCAGCGCCCGGAAAGATCAACGGCGTCGAATACTTTTTCAATAAACGCGAGTCCGTAGGAAGGATCCGGATCGCAAATATTCCTGACCGGGTCATAACAGGCCCAGGGATCGTCTCCGCTGTCTTCGAAGAAGTAGACGTCATGTCCAAGGTTAGCCAGCCCCATGACATACTGCAGATGATGCCAGGCCATGCCTCCGATCGGACAGCGTACGATGTAGCCGAGTACCACAATACGAAGGGAATTCGTGTGAGCGCTAGATGCCCAGTTCATCAATGAACTTCCCGAGAACGATGCTTGTATCCAGATATTCGCGTGCCAGTTCAGCCCCCCACCGCGAGTGGCGAAGAGGATCTCTGTTAATTTCCTCTATGGCACCAGCGGCTTCCTCCATCGAATTGACGGCAAACAAGCCGCGACCGCAGGGGAGATGCTCACTGAAGCCGGTGTCCTGTAGTACCACCGGCCGACCGCTGGACAAATACACTGCACTGCGATCGCTGAACCAGCCGGACCGCGTTGCTACAAACACATTTTTGCAGACACTGAACTCGCCACGAGATGCTTCAATGTAGTTGATATAGGAGTATATAGACGCGGTGACTTTGTGAGCATCCCGAAGCAACCACCCCGAATCCAGCAATTCATCCCGAGGGAATTTGCCGGCTACGGCAACTTCGAGTTTGGTATATACGTGTTTTGGCAGGTCCATAAAGCGAGAGAACTCCATGTCTTTCTGACCGTAGAGCTGGCCGTCGTAGCGAACAGGATCATGTGATTGCCAATTCATTACCGTGGTAAACGACGAATTCGGGGGCGGAGCGCTTGGAGAAAAAAGATCGGTCACCACTGGATTGAAAATGTGTTTCCATCTCTTGCCTGCCGTCGGCACACAACTTCGCTCGGTTCCAATATTGGCTCCGTTGGTGTAATAATGATTAAACCCGCCCCTGGCGCAGTCTTCTCCAGCGCTGCTTTCCATTTTCATTTGCGTAAATCCAGGCTCACCGTCCACCACGACTGTCTCAATCTCCGCGGCAGCGGCCTCTGGCAACCAGGCACCATGATTACCGATATCAACCAACAGATC
The DNA here is from genome assembly GCA_050290225.1 of Cellvibrionaceae bacterium. Classification (GTDB taxonomy): domain Bacteria; phylum Pseudomonadota; class Gammaproteobacteria; order Pseudomonadales; family Cellvibrionaceae; genus JBNKHG01. Next base: position 128,001 of record JBNKHG010000057.1, on the reverse strand, counting down.
CGCCGATTTAAAGAGCCTCTCAAGCTGCAGAGCACTAGCCCCATGAACCTGGTTTGAAAAGTCCACAAAAATCAGTCTGCCTCCCAGTCCAAGACGTTCCAGCAATGTGTTAACGACAGAAAATCCGCAGCGACCATCATTACTGCTGTTGCCCTTTACCGGATCAAAACAGGCACTGTCATAATTCGCCTTTTCTACCACGTGGACGTCGTGCCCGAGGCGATGCAGTCCAAGGGGCCACTGTAATGCCCAAGAGAGCATTCCGCCCAACGGATAACGCACCATGTATGTCGCAATAATGATCTTCGCCATTAATCCACGCTTCTCGACAACTAACCACTACCCTGACAACGAACTACCACCCTGCAATGATTCCAAAAAGATTCCGGCAGCGGACGACATTCTTTCCACGGCCGTTTTGTGACACGCCACGGCTCTTTCTTTCGCTTCATCACCCTGGCAATAATCAAATGCCCCGTTCAGCCTCTCGTCCGTGATTTGATCTGCAGTGATGATAATAGGCCAACCGATGACCTTCGCCTGCCGGTGCACTTTCGCTCCGCCAGCAATGGGATCTATCGCTAACACTGGGATATCATGCTTGATGGCCAATACCAATCCATGCAGACGTGTCGTCACGACCACGTCCGTCTTTGCAATCAAGGATTCAACTTCCGCCGATGTACGCAGACCGGTTGCATTCAAGTCGAGTCGCGTGTCAATCGAAACCCGCGATACTTCCCGGCTTTCCAGTAATTTTTCAAGCGCCCCATTCGCTTTCTCGTGAAGTGCTCCGGATGAATATTCCTTTTGCTGTTGAATCAACACCACACCGACAACAGGCACTAACTGTTGATCCGTCAGAAACACCAGGTCCGGCCGCACCTCGCTTGAACTGTCTCGTTCCATTAAAAAATCGAACGGATTCCACTCCGAGAGTTCCTGCAACATACTGAGATTCAAACCATGAAGACGGCAGGATGCGTACCGCTCCAGAAATTCGTCTACAGGCCAGCCATTGCCAAAGGGGCCACACACAAACACGACATCCGTATATTGCTGCGGACTTGCGGCTTTCCAGTCGACCCCCCCACAGAACGGAGAAGCATTGGCGATATCCAACGGAATTCCCGCCTGCCGTAACCATTGACAGACAAGATCTCGTGCCAGCAGATCGCCCGCCGTCGCCCCCATGCCATCGAAGCTGAACCAGCCTGAGACCAGCACCCTCATCGCCCACTCCCCGTTTTCCGGCCTTTGCTTGAACCCATGGCAATCGCGTCAATCAACGCCGTCAAAACACGACCAGAATCAAAGTATTCTTCGGCAATGTCCCGAGCAGCCCTGGCATGCCGGCTGTAGCTGGTTTGCACGGCGTCTATGGCGGTGGCAGCTTCATTGACCGTGTTAAAGGAGAGAATACCCTCACCGACAGGCAGTACCGGCCCGAATCCCGTATCTTGCACCACTACGGGCCTGCCTGCCGCGAGGTAGCAGGCGGAACGACAACTGAACCAACCCACCTGGCCCCTGACATAACCGTTCTTGGCAACACTCCATTCGGCTTTTGAGGACTCGATATAGTCTCTGTAGCTGTCCAAGTCCGAACACTGCCGGTAGGCATTGACCGTGCGCCACCCTTGTCCATTCAGGAATTCCTGGAGCGTCTCCGCCGGCGGATTACCCTTGTCGGACACCGAGTTGGCTGTCTCCCCCTGGTCTTCGCCTTCCCAGTTCATGTGACGGGTTCCACTCATCGCGATTTCCAGCAAGCCGGCACCCACCATTTGTGGCAACGCAAGAAATCGCCTGAACTCCATGTCCTTCTGTCCAAATTTCCGGCCGTCATACTCCAGCGGTTTGTAGCTGGTCCAGCTCATCACGGTTGTGAATACATTCCGGGGATTCTGGCAAGCCCGCCACTCAGAAAGCACAATGGGTTGCCTGGTGGGGTACCAGATATGATCTGTCATCAGTTCAGCGTTGGAAAAATGTTCCCCAAAGCTGAAGTACACATCGTGAACACCGACGTTTTCCTGAAACTTTTCCTGACCACGGCTTAACTTCAGTTTTATCTGAGTAAAAACGGGGTCTGAGTCAATGTATGCCATTCGGGAAACCGATCGATAATTCTCCGGTCGCTCAAGGGTGCCGGATACATTAATCAACATATCCGCTGTACGAATAACGTCCTGGCGTTGCCCGGCAGGCAGGCCAAACCATTCGGATTTAATCGGAAAATGGTATGCCCATTTATCCGCTAACCCAAAGCGGGCCATAATTTTTGCCAGGTTTTCGACGTTGGGTTTACAATCATGGGCTACCCACTGGTCACCTGAGGTTCCACCATCAAGGTTGTAGGGCCATTGGCCGGAATCTTCAAAGTAGTAAACATCGTGGCCCAGCCTCGCCAACCCCACAACATACTGCAGGTAGTCCCAACTGACACCGCCCAGTTTGGGGTGTTGTGCAATCAAACCGGTTACAATAATTCGAAGTGGAGACACCGCTAAACCTCTACCACGACAGGTGAACATTGAAAATTTTTTACGTTAGGAAACCTGTCGCACCTCTTTAATTATCGCAGGGGGCGAGGTTTCCAGATAAGCTGCACAACCACGTTCCAGGCGAATCCAGAGATTACAGTGTTCCAGGGTACTCATTCGATGTGCAATCATAAAAGTGGTGCGCCCTGACATGAGGCGATCCATGGCATCCACTATGACCGCTTCAGTTTTAAGGTCGACCGAGCTTGTCGGTTCGTCCAATATCAGGATAGGGGCATCCTTCAGGAATGCACGCGCCAGAGAAATACGCTGTCTTTCGCCCCCGGATAATCGCATCCCCCGCTCACCGACCAGAGTGTCATAACCGTCTTTCAGACCTGCAATGAACTCATGGGCGTTAGCGGCTTTGGCTGCTGCCACAATCTCCTCCTTTCTCGCCTCGGGGCGAGAATAGGCGATATTTTCTGCAACACTTGCGGAGAATAGAATGGGCTCCTGCAGTACCATTGCAAACTGCTCTCGAAGATCTCCAAGCGAATAATCTTTCAAATCCGTTCCATCCAGTAATATCTGCCCTTCATCCGGGTCGTAAAAACGCAGCATTAGGCTGACAAGGGTTGTTTTTCCCGCACCCGTGGGGCCGTAAATACCGACACGAGCGTGTGGAGGCACGTCGAAAGAAACGTTATTGATGACCGGCGCACCGTCGTCGTAGCTGAAAGTCACGTACCTGAACGCTATCGCACCGGCAGCGGTATCGAGTGGTTTTGCGTTCGATTTGGTCTTGACCCGAGGCTCGTGATCCAATACGGAAAACACTCGCTCAGCACCCGCCAGGGAGGATTGCAGCTCTGCCACTTGATTACTGATCGAACTTAACGGTGCATACAACTGAGCGAGATAGGCCATAACCAGCAGCAATTCTCCCAGTGTAATAATGCCAGACTGAACGTGATAAACGCCAAGCACCAAAACAATCGCCGTTCCAAATGCCGTCGTTACGCCGATACAAAGATCAAATCCCCCCCCCAGAAACGCCACACGCATCTGATCTTTAACAACCTTGTCAGACTGGGCTACAAAACGTTTGCTCTCATGTTCTTCCTTGCCAAAAGCCTTGACGACCCTTAACGCTGACAGCGTTTCCTGAATTACAGACATGGCGGAACTTTCATGCTCTTTTAATATCGCCCATCGCTCCCGAAGAATATTGCGGGAAATATTGGTCATCACAACGATCAGCGGCAGAACAGCCAACGCCACCAGCGCCAACAGCCAGTCAATTCGCAACATGATGCAGATCATCGACACCAGCATGGTGATACCCGTTACCAGGGGAATCAGCCCCTCTGTCGCCACGTTTTGCAACGAATAGGTGTCGTACTGAATTCGATAAATGGAATCCGCGGAGCCTTTTCTGTCATGATAGGAAAAAGACAAATCCTGCAAGTGTCGAAACAGTTTGGCGCGAAAGCCCAACAGCAACTTCTCATTGGTGTACACCTGCAGTAGCCACTGAATAAGCCCATTCAAGTAGGTCAACAGGGCAATAAACAATAGCAAGCCACCGGCAAAGAAAAGCAGGTGTGACGAATTCCCGGATATTGCCGCCGGTACCAGCGGCTCCAGCCAACCCGGTAACGGTTTCGAGCCGAGCACGCTATCCACCGTAATTTGCAGGGGTACCGGGGTCAGCAGTGCCAGTGGGGTCGAAAGCAGGCCAATAACAAGCAACAAACCAATATGCGGCCAGAAAGGTCGAGTCTCAATAAACAGACGTCGGTAGAGTGCCAGGTCGCCATACTTGTGCGTAGTGGACATTTTTAGCCTGCCTTCCGGTTCGTCAATTTCTGTTCGAGTCGATTCACCGCCGCCACTAAAGCCCCCATGGAAGCCCCGCTCTCCCATATCGTGCGAATCGCAACTGCCAAGGCCCCACAAGCGAGTATGCCAGCGCCTAACCAGGCATTGTCGGTAGCGGCTGCGAGCGCAGATGGTGTCAATAAACCCACACTGATTACCGCCCCCCAACTGCAGCGCGGCCAGACGCGCAGCCGTACATATTGCGTCCCGCCGCCATGGTCCTCAACCGCAACCAGCAGGCGCGCACTTCCCAATAGACCGCCGGGTACGCCAAGGTCCCAGCGATCAAACGGACCTCCCGTCTGAAAGCGAATACGTTCTTCCCGCAAGGTGTCGGCAATGAACTGCGCCCGTGTTTCAGGCTCCGCCCATTGCTCGGTCCATATGGCGAAAGAACGCCTTACCGGCATAACAAAGGCATGACTGCCCTGCTTGCGCCACAGCGTCAACCCGTGGCGCAAGCGGCCCTTCAGCCTTGCCAGCGGCTGAATCAGGTGCAGCAATGCAATCAGGCACCTCAAACAGGCCCTTCTCCCAAATCCGCTTGCTTCCTGGTAGCTGATACGACTTCTTCCAGCGCTCACCGCTGCCTGAGCGATCGGTAATGCAGCGGCCAGTAAAAACAGGGGCAGCACCAGTAAGGCGGGGCTCCATGTCACCCCCAGCAGAGACAGGATGCCCAGCAACACAATGACAAGGTACCACTCCGGCATCAAAGGCAAAGAGGCCAGGGTTCCCGGCGCTGGCTCAAAAAGGGACTGGAAAGGGGCGTTACCCATTACGCCGCTGTAAACTCGCTGCTGCAGCAACAAAGGCAGTGTCAGCCCGGGGCCGTACAGGCGGCCTCCCCACGTCGTATGTCCAAGAGTGTTGTACTTCTCTGGCCATTTATCCTCAAGTAATGCCTCTGCCTTGCCGTAACCGATTTGCTGACGCCAATAGGCCGATACGGAGTTGCGCCTGTGATGCCACACCATCGCTGCGGCGTTGAAACCCAGGGTTCCCCCCCTCTCCTGCAATCGCCAACACACATCCACATCGTCGCCCGCTGTTCTATAGCGGCCATCAAAGCCTCCAATCTCAGCTAGTGCTGCCCTTCGGAACGCCATGTTGCAGCCGGGGATATGCTCTGCCACGTCGTCAGACAAAAGCACATGCATTGGGCCTCCCGGCGCCCTGGCGACCGCGTGGGCGTAGAAACCGTCCCCGGGTGGCGCCAGGTTTGGACCACCGACCCCGACATGCTGCGATTGCATGAAAGTCGAGGCAAGGTAGTACAACCAGTGTGGATCAGGAAAAGCATCGTCATCGATGTAGGCGACAATCTCGCCATTCGCCTCCTCCCAGCCTCGATTGCGAGCATTACTCAGACCGCGGTTTTCGGTATTGATAAGCCTGAAGGGATAATCCGAGGCGATCGAACAAGTGTTATCGGTGGAACCGTCATTAATCACGATCACTTCATAGTTTGGATATTCCAGCTTCTCAAGGCCCTCCAGTGTGTCCCGAATGGTGGGCCCGCCGTTATAGCTGCAAACGACAACGGTAATAGAAGGCCACCGGGTATCAGCCGGGAATGGAACGTCGGCATAGGCGGCTTTAACCGCCGCTAACGCAGGCTTGGGTTGACGATCGCGCCCCACCAACCCAAACGCCCAGTCCGCCACTTCCGCCTCCGCACGGTACCATTCGTCAGTCCATGAAAACACCACGGCACCGGCACACCCACCGGAAAAAGCGGTTCGAAGCTGCCATGTCAATGACTCGGCCTGCGCTTCCTCACCGTTGCGGATACTATCCAGCCCCAGTTCACTCATTATCAACGGTCGTTCACCCGCGACATTTTGAAGACGGGCGAGATATGACGCCAGCCGGTCCTGCTTTTCCAAATAGACATTTAAGGTCAACATATCCAGAAACGGCAGCTGAAGGTATTCGGTAGAGGGGTAATTAACGTAGGTGACCAGCGACTCGGGATCCTCGGATTTGATAATCCTGTAATGCCTTTCAATGTACTGCTCGACGCGTCGTCGGCCAATCCATCGTACCATCGACGCCTGGATCTCATTGCCAATCGCATAGCAAAGTAATGCGGGGTGCCCCGCCAGCCTGCGCACATTGGACCGCACACGCGCTTCCAGATCTGGCGTATTCTTCCGGTCAATCAGGTAACCGGCATACTGTTCCGCCGACAAGCCGACCATAACCCTTAGACCATGCTGCTGCGCGATATCAAGTAATGCACGGGGTGGCACGGTATGGGGGATACGCACAGTGTTGATACCCGCTGCAGCCATCAACGCAAAGTCATGAGCGATCTTGCGCTCATCGGTGTATTCGTTGCCCGATGCATCGGGCCTGAAAGCACCGTAGGAAACACCCTTCACCCAGAATTTATGGTCTCCGGCAAAGAGAAACTTGCCGCGAACTTTCACCTTTTCAAATACCGGCGACACCACCGGCGAGTTCAAGCGGTTTTCTTCCGGATCACAGGAATCGCTTTCCCCGGCCGGATACACGTCAGTTTGCGTGGTTGCCAAAGTGCTTCTGCTGCTCGCACAAAGCCAATTATTCATTGGCTGCAGATCTCCCTGTCGTTCCCTCACTGCTGTACAGGCGCTTTTGCCAGCGCCAGGCAGTCTCGATGATAGTTTCCAAATCCGAGTGGCTGGTGGACCAACCGAGAACAGCCTGTGCTTTGGACTGGTCGGCCACCAGAATCGCTGGATCTCCCTCTCGACGCTTCTCTTCACTCACCGGTACCTTCGACTGGGTGACTGACTCAATCATCGCTACCACCTCTCGCACTGAAGCTCCCTTTCCCGTACCAATATTGAGGCGAACGCTTCTGCCTCCGCGACGCAAATACTGCAGCGCCTTGACATGGGCATCAGCAAGATCTGTGACGTGAATATAATCACGAATGGCCGTACCATCCGGCGTTGGGTAATCAGTACCATAAACCTCGATCTCGGGCAGTTCACCCATCGAAGCCGAAAGCGCCAATGGAATGAGATGAGTTTCGGGGTTGTGGGCTTCACCTATCTCTCCCTCCGCATCTGCACCAGCGGCATTAAAATAGCGCAATGATACCGAGCGCAAGCCGTGCGCAACCTCAAACCATCGCAGCGCTTTTTCTATAAACAGTTTGGACTCTCCATAGGGATTGATCGGTACCTGGGGATGTTGTTCGGCAATGGGCAGAGCGTTTGGAATGCCATAGGTTGCGCAGCTCGAGGAGAAAACCAGGTGATTGACACCGTTTGCTTCAAGCGTCTCCAGCAAACTCAGTGTATTAGTGACATTATTCCTGAAATACTTGCCGGGGTTGTTCATGGACTCGCCAACATACGCGAAAGCCGCGAAATGTATGGCCGCCTCGATTTTCAACTCTTTGATCAACTTCGTCAAAGCGGACTGGTTTGCAATATCGGCGCAGAAAGCGGGACCCCAGCGCACCGCCCAATCATGCCCCTGACTGTAGTCGTCCACAGTAACGGGATTGAAACCCGCATTGGCCAGGGCCTTACAGGTATGGCTGCCAATATACCCTGCCCCCCCCGTTACCAGAATATTGCCTGCCATAGTCCAAACCTTATCCAATAGTTTCAGTTGGCGATAATAAGTGTCGGATTAGCTGAGTCATCTTGCGGAGGGACGCTAAGTAACGACTCAAAGTACTCAATCGTTTTCGACAGGCCCTCCTGAAGTCGAACCTGGGGTTCCCAATCCAGTAGTTCCTTTGCCAGGGAGATATCCGGCTTTCGTTGCCTGGGGTCATCTTTGGGAAGTGGCTTGTGTACGATTTTGGATTTTGTACCGACCATCGCACGCACCATTTCTGCCAACTCCAAAATGGTACATTCCACCGGGTTTCCGAGGTTCACCGGCCCTGAAACAGCATCAGGGGAATTCATCATTTTAATAAATGCATCCACTAAATCACTGCAATAACAGAACGAACGGGTTTGTTGCCCATTACCGTAAACCGTTATTTTCTCGCCTTTCAGCGCCTGCACGATAAAATTGGAAATGACACGTCCATCCTGAGGGTGCATGCGCGGCCCATAGGTATTAAATACCCGAACCAATTTGACTTGAATATTGTGTTGGCGGTGGTAATCGAAGAAAAGGGCTTCGGCAGCCCGCTTACCTTCATCGTAACAGGACCTGTAACCGATCGGATTAACATTGCCCCAATACTCTTCAGACTGTGGGTGTTTTTGGGGGTCGCCGTAAACTTCACTGGTAGAGGCATGCAATACTTTGGCCTTCACACGCTTTGACAAACCGAGCATATTGATAGCACCCAAAACACTGGTTTTCATTGTGTGTACGGGATCCATTTGATAATGGATGGGCGAAGCCGGGCAAGCCAGGTTGTAAATTTCATCCACCTGGACATACAAAGGGTTTGTAATATCGTGATCAATAATCTCAAAGAGAGGGTTGCTCATCAGGTGGGTTATGTTACGCTTGCGACCGGTGTAAAAATTGTCGACGCAAACCACCTCCTGTCCGGCATCCAACAATTTTTCACAGAGGTGAGAACCAAGAAATCCCGCGCCTCCGGTTACCATTGTCCGTTTGGTTTCTTCTCCAAGCATTCTATTTCCCTCGTCCGTACATAAATTCCCGGTGGGTATTGAGGGTAAACGAGTCGGTCGACCTATTCACTAATTGGACACAATTGAACGGCTCTCGACAATTAGACCCGAAAAAAGTAACGTTATAAACCGTCTGACCTTTAATGCGATAGCGGTTTGATACAGACTGAGCGGCACTGCATCAAGTGGTAATCTGTCACAGTCCGGCCCCAAAAACGCCAACTTCTATGAATGCTTTGCCAGTTGCGCCGTCCTTAGCAAAACAACTCTACCGGGCCAATGGGTACTACCTATAGACCTGGCATAATATAGTCAGGAACAATTCCAAGGCAGCCCATAACGATGCGCCGTTTTGGGTTTCACAACTCACACATTGGAACTTAACTTGATCTTTTAACAACCTAGTCGAATTGACGCTCCCTGTTTTGCGAGCGTTATTCTACATTCTTAGTAAAAAAGCTTAGTAGGTGGGTGTGTTTCGGTTAGATTGATAAATGATATCCGCTGATCATTATATAAACAGCGAAGATAATCGAAGAGAATTGCGCCCACAGGTAAAGTGAAACCCTGAAACGAGGTGATAGCGAACACTTGTCAAAAGTCCTGGTCCACAGTTTGATCTAACAGCATTCCGGCCAACCGTCAGTACCTTTTCTTCGCCTCCCAGGTTTGTGCCGACGGTTCACCCTTCAGCCTACATTGGACAAACCAGTACTCTGAAATTTCAAACTTCAGCTAACCTATTTCGTATATTTTTCAATACATTAGCTGTGGTTTTAAAAGTGAGAATAAAAGCAGAACAGCACGGGTTAACCGTTTCAATTCTGATTTTATTCCCACAACAGCGGCGGAGATCTGTCAGCGATGGGAATGAAAAAGAGGCGGAAAAAAATAAAGGGGGGGGGTGGAAAGGGGAGCATCCCGCTCCGCTTTCCGAAAGGATTATATTTTAGTAACGGCTCTAGTAGCTATACTCCACTTCCAACCCAAACACTCGCCCTTTCTGCATCGGGCCTGCTGTATACAACCCGGCAATGGAAGTCAGGTTGCCCCAACGGGCTTCATCGTTCAGGTTTTTGCCGTAAAGCGACACCTGCCAATGCTGGTCTGGCGACAGGTAATTTACACTGGCACTGGCTTCGTGTTGCTGCTCGAAGTATTCCGTGTTGGCATCGTTGTAGGCGGCCGCATCCCGGAAACTGTAGTTACCGCGGAATGTCAGCATACCGGCATCCCCCAGATCCAGGTCGTAGGTGGCCCCCAGGCTTGCCGTCCAGGGAGATAGCCGTGGCAAGTCGGTACCCAATAACATTTCGTAGGTAGGGTTCACCTCCGTGTAACGCCCCTGGATATAGCCCACGGAACCGTGCAAAGCAAAGTTGTCACTCAACAGAGCCACGAAATCCACTTCCGCACCCTGGATGGTGACATCTCCAGCGTTGATGGTGGCCTGCAGCACAATGACATCCGGATCCCCCTGGTTCAACTCGCGTTGCATATCGTCCACGGTGTTGTAGAAATACGCCGCATTCAAGCGCAAGCGTCCATCCATCAGATCCGACTTGATACCCACTTCAAAACTCTGCTGTTCCTCTTCCCTGGTGGGGCCAGGATCAATCACATCCGGTTTGGCATTACGGAAGTTAACCCCCCCGCTACGGAATCCCTTGGTCCAGAAAGCATACAGCTGGGCACTGTCGCTGAGCCCATAATTGAACCCAACCTTTGGTGTCAGATTGGACCACTCGTCGTTCAGGTCATCAAAACTGCAATTGAAGTTAACCACGTCCGTACAGATGCCGGAGATCACCCGGGCATCCTTTTTTTCCTTGGTATAACGCAGGCCAGCGGTCAATGTCAGCGCATCGGAGACGTGGTAATCCTGACTCACGAATGCTCCCCAGGTCTTGTGGTCCATATCTCCGCCCAAGGAACGCAACACGGCGCCGCCGAAAATAAAGCGGCTTTCGCGATAATCGATATCCTGCTCAAAATAATAGAGCCCGGTGGTCAAATCCAGCTTTCCGTCCATAAACGTGCCGGCGTAACGCAATTCGTTACTGATCTGGTCCTGCTCAGTATTCCCCGGCACAGTGAAAATCGGCGATGCGGTGCCATCCACATCGGCAACCGAAAAAGCCTCCACCTGACGCCAGCCAAGAATATTGGTAATCGTGCCTTCACCCAGCGCCACATCCAGGTTTGACTCAAAGGTCACCTGGTCCCAGGTCATATCCGTTTCCCCGATTTCGTCCTGGGTGGTGGTAAATTCATCCACAATGCCGGCACGCTGGAAACTGGCCGCGGTCCAAGCTGCACCGTCCCCCTTGGTTTCACCGGACTCGGCAATCAGCACCAGTTCCAACTCATCTGTGGCCTGCAATACAAAGCTCGGGCGTACAAAGGTGGTTTCCAGGGATCCCGACTTGCCTCCGGATGCCGGCACAAAATAGGCTGCACCCGGCGTCGCACCGGGACTGTCATTATCGAAATATCCATCGTCGTTATCGTGGTATACAACCAGTTTGGCCGCCAGCTTGTCTTCAATCAGCGCCCCCTCAATGGCACCGGCAAAGTTGTACTGGTCGTGATCGGTCACCTGCACACGGGCACGGTAGTCAAACTCACCGTCAGGACGCGCCGTACGCAACACGACCGCCCCACCGGTAACATTGCGACCAAACAGCAGCCCCTGGGGACCGCGCAACATTTCCACCGCTTCCATGTCGAACATGTCGATCACCACACCGTAGGTGACACCCAGGTAAACGCCATCGACAAAAGTACCGACCGTCGGGTCAACAGAAGGGATGGAGCTGTTAATGCCCTGTCCACGAATGGTGAAGTTCTGTACCCCGGGGAAAGTTCCCACCGCCTCGAGTTGGACATTGGGAGCAGCGTAACTCAAGTCCTCCAGTTTATTCACAAACATGGCATCGAGTTGTTCACCGCCATAGGCGGTGATAGCCAGCGGTACGTCCTGCACTGATTCCGCCGCACTGCGCTTCCGGGCAGTCACTTGAACCTCTTCAATCATATACGCGGCAGCGCCCTTCCGTACCGGCTGCGCTTCCTGGGCCATGGCCCCCGTCGCAATTAGCATCCCGATGGCGATTGCCATGGGTTTCTTCAGTGAATTGGTATTTTCCATCGTCTGTCTCCCGGACTTAGCATACTTTTTTTGGTTATAACGTATTGCAAAAAAAAAGGGGCACTCCTGACGGGACCACGCCTAACGGGACTGGTATCCCGACAGCAGTCCAAGCCCCGAAAACCTCTTATCGAGGCAGGTGAGAGTCGTTAAATCAGTCACTGATTGACTGTATCCGGGTAGGATGACGCACAGGGTAGAGAAAGGGGGACAAAAAATTGTTATTTTTTATATAAACCAGCCGATACCCCAGTTCGGCCATATTTCACAGGCTTCGTGCAAGAAGGTATTAACGTAGAGGTATCAACGCGGAGGTATCAACGCAGAGGTATCAACGCGGTGGTATCCTTACTTCCCGGTAACCTTACCGGACGGCACCATCTGCAACTCAATCCTTCGTCGCATCAAGCGATGGTACCCATTGACCCAAAGCCGGAATTGTACATTTATTAATCACAATTCAGGTGAATCGTATCTCACGCTCAAGAGATCCCCTGATAGCGTTGAATCAAACCCAGCGTCGATGTATCGAGGCTATCTGCATTTCCTTTTTCCTCGATAACCTCATGAATCTCATGGCACAGCTTTTTGCCCAGCTCGACGCCCCATTGATCAAACGCATTGATATCCCAGATTACGCTCTGTACATAGACCTTGTGTTCATACAATGCAATCAAGGCTCCCAGGGTTTCCGGTGTAACCTGTTCGATAATCAAAGTATTGCTGGGCAGATTACCAGGCATAACTTTATGAGGCGCCAGGGTAGCGGCTTCCTCCGCCGTATAGCCCAGCTCCAGAAATTCGCGCTCAGCCTGCCCGATCGACTTACCCGTCATCAGGGCGCGACTCTGGGCGAGACAGTTTGCAAACAGCAGAGAGTGGTGATCGCCGACAGGGTGGTGGCTCTTCAGGGGGGCAATAAAATCGGCGGGGATCAAACGTGTACCCTGATGCAGCAGTTGGTGGAATGAGTGTTGGCCGTTGGTTCCCGCATCGCCCCAAACTACCGGACCGGAGTGAACGTCAAGGGTCTCTCCTTCGAGAGTCACACGCTTGCCATTACTTTCCATATCCAATTGTTGCAGGTACTTGGTAAAGTAGCGCAGATAATGATCGTAAGGCAGTACCGCATGGGTATGCGCATCCCAGAAGTTTGTATACCAGACACCCAACAACCCCATCAGCACCGGCAAGTTTCGCTCAAGGGGGGCGTCAAGAAAATGGTAGTCCATGGACGCCGCACCCGCGCGTAAACGGTTAAAGCTGTTCATGCCGACTGCAAGGGCAATAGGCAAACCGATGGCAGACCATAACGAGTAACGCCCACCCACCCAATCCCACATGGGGAAAATATTGTCCTCGGTAATACCAAAACCAACAGCATTGTCGACATTGGCCGTTACCGCCACAAAATGGTTTTTAGTGGCTTCTTCACTGCCGCTATGTTCAAGCAACCAGGACCTTGCCGTGGTGGCATTAGTCAGGGTTTCTACCGTAGTGAAGGTTTTTGAGGCAACTATGAACAGGGTTGTCGCCGGGTCTAGCTGTTTAAGTGTTTCACAGATATCGGAAGCGTCAATATTGGACACAAAGTGGCACTTCAGCGTATCAACCTGATAGGGTTTCAAGGCTTCGGTAACCATTAACGGTCCCAGGTCGGAACCGCCAATACCAATATTGACAATGTCAGTAATTCTCTTGCCGGAATACCCGCAAAAATCACCGGCATGGACAGATTCAACAAAGCCCTCCATTTTCTTCAGAACAGAAGCAACATCGTCTTCCTGACGCCGGGTATTTGGATTGTGAGAGCGCAGAGCGGTGTGAAGCGCCTGGCGTTTTTCCGTGGTATTCACGTACGCGCCGCCAATCAGTTTGTGAATGCGCTCCGGCAGCCGACATTCCTTAGCCAGTTCCTTCAACAGCCTCAGTGTCTCCGGTGTCGCAATATTCTTGGAAAAATCCAGAAATACGCCAGCTGCCTCGCAGGACATTTCTTCAAACCTGTGTTCGGCATTCGCAAACAGGTCTACAATCCTAACCTCTTTTAGCGCTTTCTGATGCTCAATCAGCGCTTGCCAAACCTTACTTTCCATCCTATCTTTCACAAGCCTAACCTCTTGTGGAATCGCCAACTGAATTAATAAAGCACGTAGGTGAAACAGGAAATCCGTTTACAAATTTTCCTGAAAAATTACTCTTCCAAAGCCGAACGCGCCAAGGAAAGGGCGCCTAATTCTCCAGACATACCAATTAATGCAGGGGGTACGATATAGGTCTCCAAATCCTGCAATTGCGGCATAGAAAGGTAGCCATTCATAAGTGCGGCGAACCTGTCTCGAACTTTCGCAAACAGCTGTTTCTGTCCCATGACACCACCGCCAAGAATTATTCTTTCAGGCGAGTAGCAAAGCGTGAGATTGACGCACATGACCGCCAGGTAGTGCGCCTGGAGATCCCAGGCAGGGTGAGATTCGGGCAGACGGTCTCCTGTCACGCCCCAGCGTTTCTCAATGGCCGGGCCAGATGCCAAGCCCTCCAGACATCCCTTGTGGAAAGGACAATTGCCTTCAAATCCATTGATATCCGGCTCCTGAGGTATAAGCATATGCCCTACTTCCGGATGCATTACGCCATTTAACAAGGTCCCGTTAACCACGACACCGGCACCGATACCCGTCCCGACGGTGACATAAACAAAGTTGTCGAGCCCCTGTGCCGCACCGTACAAACCTTCACCCAACGCGGCACCATTGACATCGGTCTCGAACCCGACAGGCACACCCAGCGAGCCCCTGAAGAAGCCCACCATATCTGTATTGGACCAGCCCTGCTTGGGCGTAGAGGTAATATAACCGTAGGTGGTTGATTTTCTATTCAGATCAGCAGGGCCAAAGGTTGCCACACCGATAGCGTCCAAAGGCCCGAACTTCCGAATGCCGTCAGCGAAGAACTGCTTAACTTTCCCCAAGGTTTCTTCGGGGATTGTCGTGGGGAAATGTGCCCTGGCGCGTATATCATCGGGTCCGGTACCGATAATACAATTGAACTTGGTACCCCCAGCCTCAACGCCGCCCAGCAACTTCGCAGATCCTACGCTTTGCATCACCACTCTTAGTGCTCCGCTCAAGTAATTTGTAGTAGATTTGCCTGAGTGCCATTGACCCGCAAAGCACTCAAAGAAACACCATTATTAAACCACTGTTATTTATTAAGGTCAATTAGACAAACCTGCTTTACCCTTAAAATACGAACACTTTATTACTATTAACATGTAATCGTCATTTACCGAAAAAATATAATTAAATCTGTTTTAAATAAAACTGATAATCTCATTATCAACATTTCGGAAAAACGCAACTTCACAGAAAGCGCCACTCGCCATTGGAGGAACGCTATAGGCAGTTAACACCGATACACGGTGTTAAAACGTTGATGACAGAGTCAGCCCCCCCCCCGGGGGCCACATTGATCGGTATGGGCGCGGATATTTCACCAATAAAATTTCCCTGTTCGTTATTGTTCAGGAACCCCATCAGGTACCATTGCCCGTCAGGCCCCCGGATCACTTTACCGGAATACAGGCTAAATTGATCATCCGCAAACAGGTATCCGGAACCAATAGTGCGAAAGGGACCATTAACACTGCCGGAAACATAATACAGCACGCCACTAAGGGGCTGGCCCGCCAATTTCTCGCGCTGCAGTGCCGAGGTATGTTTTTCGGATACCGAGCAAAACAGGTAATAGTATTCACCGATCTTTTCAACCTGGGGAACCTCCATCTCCCCATAGGCGCCCGGCGCCAGAATGGGGCCGGTCACCTCCCAGTCCAACAAGTTCGCAGATTGCGCGTGACCAATGGCACCACGGCCATCGTTGGCTCCCTTGTTCACCCGGCAGGTCACATACATGTGATAGAGGTCCTTTTCCGGGTCCTTTAAAATCCAGGGATCGCGCCAGGCGGCATCATGCCAGCGCTCTAAGTCGAGACCATCGTACCAGCGGGTATCGAGCTGCACCAATGGATTACCCCGGTGCTTTTCCCAGTGAACAAGATCCACGGATGTGGCCAGGCAAACCCGCTGCACCTTCCCCTCTTCGGCCGTGCTGGTACCTGTGTAATACATATACCAGGTATCCTCATGCTTAAACACGCTACCCGTCCAGGTAGTACACGAGTCTGCAGCCACTCGCCCGTCAGGGCCCGTTGGCTCCCGGGAGGGAGCAAGTGCATCGGGTAGTCGTCTCCAGCTTTTCAGATCCGTTGAAACCGCGTGCCCAACACTCACATTCCAGTGTCTCAATTCCGGGTCCTTCAGGCTCTTGTCGGCCTGCAGATAAAACATATGGTATTCATTATCCGTAACGGCAAACCAGAAATCCCACACCCACTTGTCTTTAATGGCAAACGTCATCGATACATCCCGATTCTTGATCCAGCGGGAGAAAACTCCCTTTTAATCTTTCAATACTAAATAATTAAACTACAGTTACTTATATTTTCACAATAGCCGTATTAAAACGGCTGGGCCCCGATGGCCGGACAAGCCCCGCAGACTTAATATTAATTCTATATTTTTCAATAAGTTGGATAAAGATATCACAAGATCCGACACCCTGCCGAAAAGGGTTCACTACACAGCATTGAATTAATGAATTCAGTGTGATTTAATGCATATCAAGCGATGAATACCAGACTATAAAAACAGCAAGCAACCATAAAGAGATTCCAGCCTGATGAGCTATTCCAAACCCAAACTGAGTTTTTCCCAGATCATCAACATGAACTTTGGCTTCTTTGGCTTGCAATACAGCTTCGGGTTGCAACAGGCCAATATGAGCCCCATTTATTCCTACCTGGGCGCGGAAGAAAGCCAATTGCCCTACCTGTGGCTCGCGGGTCCTGTGACCGGCCTGGTTATCCAACCTATAATCGGCGCACTCAGCGATAAGACCATCACCCGCTGGGGACGGCGCACCCCCTACTTCCTGATTGGTGCCATTATTTGCAGTATCTGTCTGTTTGCCATGCCCTACAGCAGTGCCGTGTGGATGGCGGCCAGCCTACTGTGGATTCTGGATGCCGCCAACAATGTGACCATGGAGCCCTACCGCGCGTTTGTAAGCGACAAGCTGGATAAAAAGCAGCATTCCATAGGCTACCTGACCCAAAGTGCCTTTACCGGACTGGGACAAACCCTGGCCTATCTGACGCCCACCCTGCTAATACTCTTTGGGATGAGCAAAACAGCGACGAACGGCAACCATATCCCTCTCACTACGCTGTTTGCCTTTATATTTGGCTCGGTGGTGACATTGGTTTCCATCTTATGGACGCTGAAAACCACCAAGGAAATTCCTCTGACCGACGAGGAAAAGGCGGAAATCCAAAAATCCCCTCGGGGCGTAGCTGCCACTTTTGCGGATATCGGTGAAGCCATCAGGGATATGCCCTTGGCGATGAAACAGATGATGCCGATGATGCTGTTTAGCTGGTATGCGCTGTTTATGTACTGGATCTATATTGCCAAGTGTCTTTCCGTTTCCATCTACGGCAATTCCGATGTAACCAGCCCGGGGTTCCGAAACGCGGAGTTGCTAGTAGGGCAAATTGGTGCCTTTTACAATTTTGTCGCCTTTGTCGGCGCCTTTTTCCTGGTTTACCTGGCCAACCGTTTCGGGGTCAAGCTTGTTCACAGTTTCTGCCTGTTATTGGCCGGTGTAGGCCTGTTTAACCTGCCGTCCATCTCCGATCCCACGATGGTCTATATCCCCATGCTGGGGCTCGGCTTCTGCTGGGCAAGTATGATGGGCAATACCTATGTGATGCTGGCGGGCGTTATCCCCAAGGAAAAAACCGGTGTGTATATGGGCATTTTCAATATGTTCATTGTCATACCCATGATTTTACAGAGTTTTACGGTACCACTTTTCTACAACAGCTGGCTTGGCGGCGACCCCACCAAGGCCATTCAGGCCTCAGGGATACTGCTTATCCTGGCCGCTATTTCGGTGAAATTTATCAACCTGAAAGTTGTGGAAGAAAAAAAGTTGCTGCCAGCTGAGAAGCCGGCGACTGTGCCGGAATAACAACGCGGAGCGGCAACGACCATGACGATAACCGACTTCAGGGAACGAAATCGGTTAAGCGCAAAAACAACCACCCCTACAGACGGCTTTTGTTTTCCCCGCCAGTCACCAGTACTCTTTCAATCTGATAATGACACATTGGCTCTGCGAACCAACTGAGATGCCGGGCCTGAGTGGCAGGGGTGCCATCAGAAACCGTGTGCGATAGGTCGTCGCGCCCGCGGCAACCCTTCAAAAAGCGCTCGCAGCCATCTTCAAAAAGCGCTCGCAGCTATCTTCAAAAAGCGCTCGCAACTATCTTCAAAAAGCGCTCGCAGCTATCTTACCCTGTAGTTATTGGCGCTGGCAAAGGTTCCCGGTGCAGCCACTGACCCGTAGGTATAGGGTTTTGATACGCCTTCGTGGATCTCCTGCAACAGCTTCGCATTATTAGCCAGACCCATTTTCATCCGCTCCAACATGGCCGTTCTACGAGAGTCGATCTTATCCATGAACTTGATGCTCTTTTCCAGGTTTACGCACCTTCCCGGTCCGTCACCTGCCATGCCATAAAGGATGTACTGGTAATTATCACTGTTAAAACAGAGAATATTGCTGTCAAAATCGTAATCATTTGGCACCGAGGCATCCCACATTCCCAGGCGCTCTTTCAGGCTTTCCGGTATGGTTTCCCCGCGTCTGTTATCCACCCAAAACGGGGAGTCAGTTCGTTCGGACAGGCAATAGTGGGCTTTGACAAAATCCACGATATTTTCAAAATGGCGGTTCATAATCCGGTCGAAGCGAGCTGATACGTTTTGACCGGCAAAGAATCGCGGCACTGACTGGCTGATCAACCAGATCGCCATTTCCACCAGATAAATTCCCGTCGACTCCAATGGCTCGAGAAATCCCGCCGAAAGCCCCACCGCCACACAGTTTCCCCGCCACTGCTGGCGGTGATAACCGATTCGCATCTTCAACATTCTGTAATCGAGGTCTTCCGGCGCTGTCCGCAAATAATTCGCCAACTCAAGAACGGCATCGTCGTCCGAGCAGTATTGGCTGGAATAGACGTGACCCACGCCTTTGCGTTCCGTCAAGCTGATATCCCAGACCCACCCATTGGCCAGGGCGGTTGATGTGGTATAGGGGCGTACATCCTCATAACTGTTCACTTTCACCCGAGTGGCAACAGCCCTGTCGCAAAACAAGTGATTCGTTTTATCCTCAAATCGATTCCGTTTGTCGTAATTGATAAGGCGAGCACCAAATCCCGTGCAATCGACAACCAGATCCGGGCAATAGGTATGACCGCTTTTTAACAAAAGCTTTCTGATTGTGTAATCATCATCGATGACAATATCAGCCACCTCCCCGACCACATGATTAATCCCATTCTCTATCGCTTTTTTTCGCAGAAAGATAGCCAGTTTGCCTGCATCAAGGTGATAGGCATAAGGAAGCGGACCGGAGTATGAACCGGAGTTTGCCGCTTTGGGTGCAATATTGAGCTCCGCGAGTGATTGCTGCACCCCAAAGCGATCAGCAAACTTTCCCCTGGAGTCCTTCGGCATATTCAGCCAATGGTGTGTCAGGTAATCTACGCCGGATCTCATAGGGGCCTGGAAAGGATGGAAGTAGTATTCGCCAACCTCCTCCCCTGGCGAATGCTTCCACTGGGAAAATTTTATCCCGTGTTTGAAAGTGGCCTCGCACTCGCGCATAAATTCATACTCATCGATACCCATTGCCGACAGGGTACCCCTGAGAGAAGGCGTAGTGGCCTCACCAACTCCGATAGGGGGGATATCACTGGATTCGATAAGCGTAATATCGACGCTTTCCAGACAGGTTTCCGAGAGTGCCCTGGAAAAAAAAGTCGCGGCCAGCCAACCGGAGGTGCCTCCGCCCACAATAACGATCTGTTTTTTATTGCTCACCTGGAATGCCCTCTTTCAGTTACCTTAAGCGTCAAGTTTTTCAATAATCGACATCTAAACCACTGGCGGCCTGCCCGTTGCCAGTTCAACCAGGTAGTTCCAATTAGCCAGGGAAAACAAATGGGCATAGACGATATTTATAGCCCCACTGTCATGTAATTTGATTTTGTCCTCGCCGGAAAGCGCACCGAATTTTGCATCGTCAATCCCGACAAACTGAACACGCTTTTTAACGTTATCCTCCGGATCAACATAGGAGATTGTTTTCATACAAAAGAGATCGAACTCTCTTAAAATGCCTATCATTACCCTGGTGGCCGCCAGCCCCTGTTCATACCACTCACAAAGGGCCAAGGCGTTTTCCGCGTATGCCGACAGCGACTCGCCACTGAACAAGGGTACATCGGCATTCACCGAGGTCAGCCGGGAGGCATTTTGATCGATACACAGCACCATTCTGTCGCTGGCGGAATCTCTGGCCAATATAAACGGGTGCCTTTGAATATAGGAGGGAATATGCCGACCCGGCATCCACTGGCCTTGGGAATCCAAGTAGACATTGTTATTGGCGTTAATCCCAAGCGCCGCGACCGGCATCCGTTCATCGCCAACGAAAACAATCGGGTAAGCGCTGACAATTGAAGGCATTTCGGCGGCTACCAGCGGCACCATATGTGCCCCCCTGGCAAAGCTGTAGTTATTCGCCGCATTGGACAGACCAAGATCTTTATGGTCTACATACTTTAAGGGAACAGGGTTTTCATAGAGCAGCGCCCCGCCAGAGACGCCAATTTGATTGGGTGCAGCACTCATTGATAGACCACCGTATGGGTAAATGTGACGCCTTAAGTGCAGTTAGCGACCTGTTGCAGGACGGCTAACCTCACAGCTAATCATCCAATTGCGGCATCACCGTCTGAATTCCAAGCGAATTCAAAAAGACAATGCCTTAACCGACAAAAGGCCGGAATAACATCCGGCCTTTTGTCGAGAACGCCCGATATCCAACCTCGGTAATCAGAAGTTGAATTTGGCCGATACTGAGGCAGTTCGAGGATTGATGACCCGGGCGAAAGGTCCACCGCCCAACTCAGTAACACCTACCTCGTCTGTCAGGTTGTTGACATTCAGAGAGAACTCCAGTTTTTCTGTCAGGCTATAATTTACAAATGCGTTTGCCGTCGTATAGCCGTCCATCACAATGGTATTGTCATCACCCGCGTAGGAATCATCCGTGCCGACAACATTCAAGCCCACTGAGTAGTCTTCCTTCGTATACGCGGCTGTCAGGTTATAGATGTAATCTGCCTGGCGCTGCGGGGTATTTCCTTTGTTGGCACCTTTGGTGATTTCAGAATCCGTTAGCGTCAAGCTTCCGGAAAGGCTGAAGCTGTCGGTAATATCCCAGTCCATCTCAAACTCAACACCAGTGATCTCATATTCTGCGTTGATATTGGGATCCGCCGGTAATTTTGTAAAGTCATTGGTGGCGACTTTTGACAAAGCCGCAAACGCCGTGGCAAACAACGCCATGTTATCCCCGGACCATTTATAGCCCAGCTCATACTGTGTGACTTCATCCGCAACCGCTTCATCAGTCAATTCGCCGCTGGCATCGGTGGAACCACTTTTCCGGTCCCCGGCAAAGCGGTAACCACGACTCACACCACCAAACACAGCCATCTCATCATTGAAAGCGTAGTTGGCGCCAAGATTGAAGCCAGTTTCGCTATAGTCCCAATCCACAAAACTGGTTGGGTTGTTGCGGTCGGTAATCACAGCATTCTGCTCTACAGGCGTGATTCGGCCATCGTTGTTGATATCGCCAACATTTACGCCGGTTACCCCGCTGTACTGGATACCACTGGCCTCACCCATCTCCTGGCGAATTCCCAGATCAATGGTCAAGTCATCGAATCTCATGTTCAGTGCGACGTAGGGCGCTGATTCGGTAAAATCCAGATCCTCATGCTTGGTGCAGCATCCACCCCAGTTACTGCCATAGGCAACCAGACCGGCTTCGGTAATTACGTCCCCACCGGCGTCGACAATATCGATCAGCGCCTCATCGGAACCCCGGGCTTCAGCGATATAGTTTGACCAATGCCACTCCTGATCAAAACTCTGACGTCCGGTAAAATAACCGACAACCAGGGTTATTTCGTCCGTCAGGTCCTTGCTCAAGCGAAGATCGTTAAAGGTGTTTCCCATATCGTTAAAGGTAACATCGAAAACCTTGATATCCTGCACCGCACCGTTATAGGCCTGACCCGCATTGGGTCCATTCGCATACTGGAAGCCGACACCCGAACCCAGGTATGCGAAATTTCCAGCTACAGCGGCAGGGTCGTCATAGAAGCCGGCGAAGAAGTTACCGACAAATCCACCCGTTACGTCCGTGGTACGGAACTTGTTGGACACCGTCCAACCGTCACCAAGGTCATATTCAATCTCAACGCCGAAGGACTCGACCAAAGGATGGATTCCATCCCTGATATCGGTAACTCCCAGATCACGGTTCGCATTGATATACCGATTCTGGATCAAGTGCTTGCTCGCTGCCACATCATCGGTATCAAATCCCGCACGCAACTCTTTGCCATTGGGACCGATCGCGGAGGGAAACAGGGGGATAGTGTGGTCATCCTGTTTCCTGTAGCTGACCCGAGCAATCCCTTCGTCAAACTTTTTGGTCAGGCTAACCCGGTATTGGCCGCCTTCTTCAGCTTTGTAACCGACGTCCCTGGCACCTTCACCAATGCGGTGAAATCCGCTCACCTGGAAATCAACCGTGTCCGACAGGGCACCACCGTAGGCAAAATCAACACGATTGGTGTCATAGTCTCCGATGCCGGTTGTCAGAATGAGAGTGCCCTCTTCATCTTCGCCATTTTTATGGACAAAATTAACAAAGCCACCGGGGGTGTTGGTCATAAGAGTACCGGCAGCACCACCTCGAATGGATTCCACCCGCTTCACGCCGGCATCGTGACGGAACAGCGTTCCCTGCCCCAGGAAATTCATATCCCCAAACATCTCGGTGGGCAGGCCATCCACCAGGAACAATCCATAACGCCATCCACCGGTGGGATTAGGCAATCCCCTCGCGGCGACATTGGTATTACCTTCACCAGAGGAAGATTCCACGCGGAGACCTGGGATGTTCTTCAGTATCTCCGGGGTGCTGCGGGGGGAGTTATTCGATATTTCTTCGTCATCCAAAACACTCACGGATACCGTGGAGTCCATTATAGTGGCGGGTCTGCCGGTATAACTCGCTGAAACTACAACTTCCTCGAGAAAATTCTGGCCGCCCTCCTGTGTCATTGCCGCGGGTGATCCCATAGCGGCCAGGATTGCCACACTCAATGTATTGCGACGCAAGGTTGACCTGGCGATGTCGCTCTTGACTCTTCGAGACATATTTTTATTCCTCTCTTCCTATCTTCCTATGGATATTGGGATGAGCTGTTTCTCAGCTTCTATTCAAAAAGCTTATCAGTGGGTACAACAGTCACAGGCACTGGCCTGCGAAATACTTCCAACCCACTTCGCGTTTAATTAAAGCACTGTTATGTATTAATTGCAAATGATTGGGAGCAATAATTAAACTCCTCCAATGAAATATTATTTTACTCTTATATTTCAATAGGTTATGAAATATAAACCTATACTGATCAACATATATGTTAAATACCACTGATAAAATTATTTTAAATACATCAATAAATGTCGGTTAAATAAGCCTCTCGGCGAACTGACCGGAGGACTCATATGACGATGGCAGACACTCAGAATGACATTAGCCGGGCATCAGGACCATAACGGCTGTTTTGGGAATGAAGACGGGGATTGATGCGTTAAAAAAAGGGGCATAAGGCTGTGCCCCCTTATCCTGTAACCAGTCAAGCAGCCAGGCCGGAAAGAGGCCACACCTGCCGGCTACCTTCAAAGACAAGACATTGAGCAAAATCGAATTGGTTATCCACCGACTGGCTAAAGCGGCACTCGCTCGGGCACTCCGCCCTTGAGCAAGACGGTTTTGTCGGGCGCAAAGTTGGAATAAAACGGCAGTATTGCCCCCCCGATGGCCACCGCATCCTTACCAATCTTACCGCCCATTATATCGGGCTTGAATACGCCCGCAGGCGCCACCTGGCGGAGGCGCCGGTCCACTGTCGCGACCAGTTCATCCAGCAGGAAACGTGGCAGGTAGGCATCAATAATGACCGCTTCCAGATCCAGCACACCAACAGCGGAAAGCACGGCATAAACCAGTGCATCGGCACAATCATCCATCCATTCCTGTACCAGCACACGAGCCTCATCCATAACACTGCCGAGTTCAGCCACGCTGTAGATATAGATGCCATTGACCTCCAGGTGGCGACGCAAACCGAACAGTGAAGCGCGATTCAACAGCGTATCGAATGGCGCATCAGGGGTGGGCACGCTACTGAGTTTTGAATAGGGCACAGGCATGGAGGCGACAGCGCCAGAGTTGCTGTGTACCCCAGACTCCAGGTTGCCGTTTAACACCAACCCGCCGCCGATAAACGTGCCAATATAAAAATAGAGAAAATTCGACACCCGGGTGCCGCCCCCGAATTGCAACTCCGCCACGGCGGCGGCGGAACAATCGTTTTCGAAGAACACTGGCAAATGGGTACGCTTGGCGACTTCCTCGGAAAAATTGATTTCCAACCATTGCCTGGCCAGCGCTTCGCTCATCCCTAATTCTTTGGTCCAGGCGCCAATAAACCAGGGCATTGCCACGCCCACGCCCATCAGCCGCTTGCGGTCATCAGGTGCCAGCGTGTCTTCCAGGGCTTGAATGTCATGCTCGATTTTATCCAGTAAATAGCCGGGCTCGGGGCACTCGAAGTCGTGGCACGTTTTTTCCAGCACCTGGCCACCAAAATTCATCAGCAACAGCTCAATATCGCGGCGCCCCACTTTCACGCCAATGGAGTAAGCTCCGGGGGGATTAATCGCATACATCACGGACGGCTGTCCCCTGCCCCCCAGTCGTCTGCCCTCGCGCATAACGAGCTCCATATCCTCGAGCTCATCCACAATGCGTGTCACGGCCTGAGGAGTCAGGTCACTGATACGCGCCAGATCGGATTTGGAGGCCGAGCCGATCTTCCGCAGTGCCGAGAGCACCACACGCTCGTTGTAGCGGCGTAAACCACTGGAGTTACTGCCCTTTCCCATAAATATGTTGTCACTTGACTTAAAAATAAATTTCAGGCTATCAGTTTTATACATGCTTTACAAATAGCAACACTTTAATCAATTTAATAACCTACTGTTTTTAAAGAATATTTTTGCAGAATATTATTGATTCCAGTTTAAGTAACCACTTTGTTTTAATTTTAAATTTGAGGCGAGACGGCAGAACCCGGCCGGATTTGGTGAGGCGAACGGTATTGCTGATAAGTTTGTGCGGGATTTTCACAACAATCGGGCGTTGTGCACCCTGGCATAATCGCCTCAACCTGGGATTGGGGAAGATATTCGTGTGAGTGACGGTCTCCCCATCATCGGTTACCGGATTGATCCAATGACTTAATGCGTATTGTTGGTCAACCCATTGCCACAACCGCCTACCCGCCTACTACTAAAGGCCCCTTTTTTAAGCACCAAAGTAGAGTGTTGGAACCCCCCGGCCTCGACATACCATCAAACTCAAGGTCTTGCTCTGATTTTCAGCGGCAAGTGTGTTGGTAACAGAATACATACAAAGGGGTAGATTATGATCTATGCACAACCAGGGAGCGAAGGTGCTGTCGTCTCCTTTCAATCCCGCTACAACAACTATATCGGCGGCGAGTGGGTGGCACCGGTTGAAGGGCGTTACTTCGAGAATATCACGCCAGTCACAGGTCAGCCCTTCTGTGAAGTGGCCCGCTCAAGCGCCGCTGACCTGGAACTGGCCCTGGACGCAGCCCATGCCGCCAAAGATGCCTGGGGCCAGACCTCGGTGACCGAGCGTTCCAACCTGTTGCTGAAAATCGCCGACCGTGTCGAGCAGAACCTGGAGGCACTGGCGGTTGCTGAAACCTGGGACAACGGCAAGAGTGTGCGTGAAACCCTGAATGCCGACATTCCTCTGGTGGTGGACCACTTCCGTTACTTTGCCGGCTGTATCCGCGCCCAGGAAGGCACTGCCGCCGAACTGGACAGCACCACCGCCGCCTACCACTTCCACGAACCCCTCGGCGTGGTGGGTCAGATTATTCCCTGGAACTTCCCGCTGCTGATGGCAGCCTGGAAACTCGCACCCGCCCTCGCCGCTGGCAACTGCGTTGTTATGAAGCCGGCCGAGCAGACCCCCGTCTCCATCCTGGTATTGATTGAAACCATCCAGGACCTGCTGCCCGCCGGTGTATTGAATATCGTCAACGGTTACGGCGAGGAAGTGGGCCAACCCCTGGCGGAAAGCACCCGCATAGCCAAGATCGCCTTTACAGGGTCTACACCAGTGGGCGCAAAAATCATGGCTTATGCCGCCAAGAACATCATCCCGTCTACAGTGGAACTCGGAGGCAAGTCCCCGAATATATACTTCGAAGATGTACTGGAGCAGGAAGACGACTATATCAGCAAGTGCGTCGAAGGGCTGCTTCTGGGCTTCTTCAACCAGGGTGAGGTTTGCACCTGTCCGTCCCGTGCCCTGGTGCAGGAGACAATCTACGACGACTTTGTTGCCAAGGTGCTCGAGCGCGCGGCAATGATCAAACAAGGCAATCCGCTGGATACCGAGACCATGGTAGGCGCCCAAGCCTCCCAGGAACAGCTGGACAAGATTCTGTCCTACATGGATGTGGCCAAACAGGACGGAGCCGAGTTCCTGCTGGGCGGCAGCCGCAACATGCTGGAGGGCGATCTGTCCGGCGGTTACTATATTCAGCCGACGCTGCTCAAAGGCAACAACAGCATGCGCGTCTTCCAGGAGGAGATCTTCGGGCCCACCCTGGGTATCACCACCTTCAAGGACGAGGCCGAAGCCCTCGCCATCGCCAATGATACGGAGTTCGGCCTTGGTGCCGGTGTCTGGACACGGGATATCAACCGCGCCTATCGCATGGGTCGCGGCATCCAGGCGGGTCGCGTATGGACAAACTGCTACCACGCATACCCGGCTCACTCCGCCTTCGGCGGCTACAAGAAGTCCGGTGTCGGACGCGAAACCCACAAGATGATGCTTGAGCACTACCAGCAAACCAAGAACCTGCTGATAAGCTACAGCACTAACCCACTGGGTTTCTTTTAAGGGATAGACTAGAGTAGGAACGGCAATAGAAAGCCCACGGGCCAGGTAATCCACAACCAATTGCCTAGCCCGCCTCCTACCAAAGTTGGATGCCGCCCGGACATGAAAGGGCCTTAAATAGTCAGTGACGCATTTGTTTAAAGCACTTTTGTCCAGCGCCCATTCCCGATTCACGCTAGAACGGAGCCCAGGGCACCCCAAAGCACTTTCAACCAACCATAATGAGGACAATACCATGTGGACCAAACCTGCCTACACCGATCTGCGCATTGGTTTCGAAGTCACCATGTATTTCGCAAATCGCTAACCCCTCTTCGGCGTGGCCGGCGATAACTCGCAGGTCACGCCGTAAACCAACACCGGGATATTATGAAAATTCACGTTTTAGGCTCCGGCGCCGGCGGTGGTTTTCCCCAGTGGAACTGCAACTGCAATAACTGTTACGGCGTTCGCCGAGGGCAAATCCAGGCCCAACCCCGCACACAATCCTCCATCGCCGTCAGCGTCGACGAGGAAAAGTGGGTACTTTTCAACACCTCTCCCGATATTCGCGCCCAACTCGAGGCCTTTCCACAGATACAACCGAAAAAAGGGCTGCGGGATACCGGCATCGCAGCCATTGTTTATATCGACAGCCAGATCGATCACACCACGGGCTTGTTGATGTTGCGCGAAGGCTGTCCCCATGAGGTCTACTGTACCGATATGGTCTACGAAGACCTGACCCACGGTTTCCCCACGTTTCGTATGCTCGAGGCCTGGAATGGCGGTATCAATCGCCACCCTATCGATATTGGCGAAAACAGCCATTTCGCTATTGATGGCATCGAGGGGCTGCGCTTTACGCCGGTACCGCTCAGCAGCAAAGCGCCCCCCTACTCGCCGCACCGACACGACCCCCACCCTGGCGACAATATCGGCGTTCGCATCGAAGACCTGAACAGCGGCAAAAATGCCTTCTATGCGCCTGGACTGGGCATGATTGAAGAACACCTTTTGCCCTACATGAAAGCGGCCGATTGCCTGCTGGTGGATGGCACCTTTTGGCGTGAGGACGAAATGATCGTCGCCGGAGTGGGCACCCAATTGGCCAGTGAAATTGGCCACTTGCCTCAATCCGGAGAGGGCGGCATGATCGAGCAGTTGGATAGGCTGGACAAACCGCGCAAGATCCTGATTCATATCAACAATACCAACCCTATCCTCAACGAGACTTCCGAGGAGAGGGAAGAACTGGATCGCCACGGAATCGAGGTGGCCTTCGACGGAATGGAAATCACACTTTAATAAAGGCCGGTGGCAACAACGCGAGCCAAACCATAAAGAACGACACGAGGTAGACAACGATGAGTCAATCCCACAATCAACCCTGGTCTCTCGAAGAGTTCGAACAGCGGCTGCGCGCAAAAGGTGCCCGCTACCATATCCACCACCCCCTGCACATTGCCATGAATAGCGGACAGAGCACCCCGGAACAGATCCGAGGCTGGGTGGCCAACCGTTTTTACTACCAAATTATTATTCCGGTAAAAGATGCGGCCATTATGGCCAACTGCAATGATCGCCACGCGCGGCGGCTGTGGATACAACGCATTATCGATCATGACGGACGCCAGGGGGAAGAAGGTGGTATCGAGGCCTGGCTGCGATTGGGCGAAGCCTGTGGACTGACCAGGGAAGAGATGATCGACCAGCGTCATGTACTGCCGGGCGTCCGGTTCGCGGTAGACGCCTACGTCAACTTTGCCCGTCGTGCCAACTGGCAGGAAGCAGCCTGCTCCTCCCTGACGGAGTTGTTCGCTCCGACCATTCACCAGCGCCGTCTCGACACCTGGCCGGACCACTACGACTGGATAGAACCCGAGGGTTACCAGTACTTCCGCAACCGCCTTACCGAGGCCCGACGCGATGTTGAGCATGGCTTGCAAGTGACCTTGAACCATTTTGTCACCCGCGAACAACAGCAGCAGGCCCTGGATATCCTACAATTCAAACTGGACATTCTCTGGACCATGCTCGATGCCATGACCATGGCCTACGTGCACGGAACGCCTCCCTATCATAACTGTGAAGTGGCCGAACCCCACTGATCACCAACACAGCGAGACACGGGCCTATGCTCGAACAAAACCCAGCGACTCCCACTGACATCGAAGGGGACCCCATTGACCCGCAATGGATCCCCACCATAAACCGCCAGTTTCGCCTGCAATGGGAAGCGGCGCAGGATTGCTACGTTCTGCTGTACCCCGAAGGCATGGTCAAACTGAACCCCAGCGCCGGGGAGATTCTGTCACGCTGCGACGGAGAGCGCAGTGTTCAGACTATTATCGACCAGCTTGTGCAGCAGTTTCCGGAGGCGGAAAATATCGACAGGGATATTTTGACGTTTCTCGCCGAGGCTCGGCGTAACCAGTGGCTCGACCATGACTAACCCGAATACCGCAAGCATCACTCCCCCGCTTTGGTTGCTGGCGGAGTTGACCTACCGGTGTCCCCTGCAGTGCCCCTACTGCGCCAACCCGCTCGACATAGCGGCGGCGGCCGAGGAGCTGGATACCGAATCCTGGTTTCGGGTTATGAGCGAAGCACGCCAATTGGGAGCGGCTCAGCTCGGCTTCTCCGGTGGGGAACCCCTGGTTCGCCGGGATCTGGATCAACTGGTGGCCGAGGGGCGGCGATTGGGCTACTACACCAACCTGATCACCTCTGGCGTGGGTATGGATGCGGACCGCGTGGCCGCACTGCGCGAGGCGGGATTGGACCATATCCAGATCAGTTTCCAGGCCAGCTCGGAGGAGTTGAACAATTTTCTCGCCGGCAGCGACAAGGCATTCGCCCAAAAAATGGCCATGGCCCGCGAAGTCAAACGCCAGGGTTATCCCATGGTGCTGAACTTCGTAATACATCGCCACAACATCGACCAGATGGACCAGATTCTCGAACTGTCCGCCGAACTGGATGCCGACTATGTGGAGTTGGCCAATGCCCAGTATTATGGATGGGCTTACGAAAACCGGAACCAGCTGCTACCCTCGAAAGAGCAGTTAGAGCGGGCGGAGGCGGTTGCCAACCGATACCGGGAAAAGCTCGGTCAACGGATGAAGATTATTTTTGTGGTACCGGACTACTATGAAACCCGACCCAAAGCCTGCATGAATGGCTGGGGATCGATCTTCCTGACCATTACCCCCGAGGGAACCGCATTACCCTGCCACAGCGCCAAAAGCCTGCCCATCGAATTTCCGAATGTCTCGGAGATGGACATCGAAAGCATCTGGTATCGTTCTGAGGGATTCAATTATTACCGCGGCGACCATTGGATGCGCGAACCCTGTCGCAGTTGCCCGGACAAGACCAAGGATTTTGGCGGTTGCCGCTGCCAGGCACTGCTGCTGACCGGCGATGCTGCCAACGCGGATCCAGTCTGCGATAAGAGCCCCCACCACCATAAGGTACTGGATATAGTGGCAGAATCCCAAAAAGAATCCCAAAATGGGAGTGCTTGCCAACACCCAATGCTGTTTCGCAACATGCGCAATTCCCGGGATTTGATTGCCAAGGGCTAGCGTCTTTGCAAGCGGCGGAGCTAATCAGAAGAAACACTCAGATCGGGGTATCGCAATGACATTCAACTGTCCCAGCCATCAAGCTACACTAATGGAAGAGCTACAACCCGGCGTGGGGTCTTCTATGCAACAACCTTTGATCAAAACGGCCTTTTCCCAAAACCGGACACCCGCGCAGGCTGCGGAGGAACTGTATAACGGGCTATACCAGGAAGATATCGAGTGTGTGATCTTTTTCTGCTCGGTGGAGTACGATCTACCCGCACTGGCCGACGCCCTCGACAAACAGTTTGGCGATATCCCCCTGCTCGGCTGCACTACCGCCGGCGAAATCACCCCCATGGGATACAAGCGCGGCACAATCACCGGTTTCAGTCTGCCGGCTGCACATTTTGCCGTTGAGGCCGCCCAGATCGACAACCTCTATAACTTTTCCTTCCGCGATACCCAGGCCCTGGTCAAGGAAATGCTTATATCCCTTGAAAGCAAGGCTATCATGCCCCTCGAGGGTAACAGCTTCGCCCTGTCGCTACTGGACGGGCTGGCGATCCGGGAGGAAATGGTACTCAACGCCCTGAACGATTCGCTGCGTAAAATCCCCCTGGTGGGAGGCTCGGCGGGCGACGCACTGGATTTTAAAGACACCCATGTGTTTTACAACGGCAAGTTTTCAAGCGATGCCGCGGTGATCGTCCTGGTCAACACGCGATGCCCGTTCGAGGTCTTTTCCACTCACCATATGGAACCCAAGGACACCAAGCTGGTGGTCACCGCCGCTGACCCCCAGTCACGGGTCGTGCAGGAACTCAACGCCGAACCCGCCGCCCTGGAATACGCTCGCGCCATCGGCAAGCCCCTGGAAGAGCTGGACCTGAAAACCTTTGCCCTGCACCCTATCGGCGTCAATATTCACGACCGCTGTTTTATCCGCTCCATTCGACAAGTCAACGACGACTTGAGCCTGACCTTTTTCTGCGCCATTGACGAGGGTATCGTATTTTCCACCTGCCATCGCAGTCACCCGGTGGAACACCTGAAAAACCTGCTCAACACTCTGAAGGAGGCCGTCGGCAAACCTCAATTGATCGTGGGGTACGACTGTATTCTCCGGCGTGTCGAAGTCGATGAAATGCAGCTGGAAGCACCGATGTCGGCCCTGTTGACGGAGCACAATGTCATTGGCTTTGAAACCTATGGCGAGCAAATTCACGCCATGCATGTCAATCAGACTTTCTCCGGAGTCGCCATTGGTGCACCACCCGATAGTGAGTAACAATCCCCATGCGCAAAATCTGCCAACCTGAGCCGGGGAAACATGAGAAATCTGCCTCACCGGCGCCCGCGGAAGACAAAGCCACCACCCTGACGCCGGCCAATGACACCTCGGAGCTGGAGGCACTGCGTTACGAAAACGCCAAGCTGAAAAAAATCAATCGCACCCTGGTGCAACGCATCGAAAACGGCCTGGGCAACTATAGCGGCGCCTATGCCTCGTTTGAAAGTGCCGTTATCCTCACCGAGAAGGTCAAGGAACGCACCATCCGATTGCAGCAGGCGCTTAATGAATTGGAAAAAGCCAACAACGAACTGGAAAGCGCCAATAACAACCTTACCTCTGCCAAGCGCGAAGCTGAGCAAAAGCACCAGTTACTTATCGACGCGATTGAAAGTATCTCTGACGCTTTTGTGCTGTTCGACAGTCAACGACGATTCACCCTCGCCAACAGCGCGTTTTATGAGCTTTGGAGCCACTCAGGCTTACAATTTCAGCCAGGACTCTACCTGTCGGAAATTCAACACCAGATCGCGCTCTCGGGTATTATCGATACGTCCATTCCGGTCAATGAAAAAATAGTCCGTCGTGGCGAACTCTCCAATCAGGGAATATTCCGCCTGCGGGACGACCGCTGGGTACAGATCACCGAGCGACAAACCCGCGAAGGCGGACTGGTGATTATTTTTACCGATATCACCAGCCTCAAGCAGAGTGAAGCGGCGCGCAGGGAGCAAGCGCTGGCGGAGAAATCCAAAATCCTCCAGTCCACCCTGGACCACCTCTCCCAGGGGGTCGCCCTGTTTAACGACAACCACCAGCTGGAGGCCTGGAACAACCAGTTTTTGGAGCTGACCAACACACCGGCCAAACTGATTCGCCGGGGCATCCGCTTTCAGGCACTGGCGCCCCACGCCGAGTTGGGCAGTGCCCTGCCCCAGCACGTGGATCCGAATCACGGCAGCTTTGAATCAGAAAAAATTCTCAAGGGCGACCGTTTACTGGAGATTCAAAGGCACACGACCAGCAGCGGCGGATTTGTCATCACCTACACCGATGTAACCGAACGCGAGGAATACGAAGCGGCCCTGCGAGCCAGTGAACACCGTATTCGCCTGATCACCGACGCCATGCCCGCCCTGATCGGCTATATCTCCCGGGAGCTGCGCTACACCTTTACCAATAAAGCCTTCGAGGAATGGTTTCAACGGCCGCGGGCGGAAATCGACCACCTCAGCCTGCTGGATATCCTGGGTGAAGACGAGTTTGAGCGCCACCGCCCCTATATCCTCAAAACCCTCGAAGGGCAGCATGTCAGCTTTGATATCGAACAATCGCTGCCCTGCGGTAAGAAATATATCCACAAGACCTATATCCCCGATTATGACGAAAGCGGCATGGTAGTGGGACTGTTCGCCCTGGAACAGGATGTCACCCAACAACGCCGTACTGCCGAAGCGCTCAGTCACGCGTACCAGCACATGGAACACCGGGTGACGGAGCGAACCAAGGAGTTGACGGAGCTCAACTCCAAACTGCGCCAGGAGGTCGCTGAGCGTAAAGAAGCGGAAAAACTGTTAATGGAGGCCAAGGGCGAAGCGGAACACGCCAACCTGACCAAAACCAAGTTTCTGGCCGCGGTCAGCCACGACCTGTTGCAGCCCATGAGCGCCGCACGGCTGTTTACCACTGCCCTGCAGGAACACAAGTTGCCCCAGGAGGCGAGCAAGTTGGTGGACTCGCTCAATTACTCCATGGAGGACGTGGAATCCCTGGTCAGCACCCTGGTCGACATCTCCAAGCTGGACGCTGGCGTGGTGGAACCCGATATTGCAGCCTTCGATGCCAATGTACTGCTGAAAAACCTGGCCAATGAATTTCGCCCGCAAGCGGAACAGGCCAATTTGCACTTTCGGTTTGTGCCCAGCAGCGCCGTGGTTGCCACCGACGCCCAGTTGCTGGCACGCATCCTTCGAAACCTGCTTTCCAATGCCATCCGCTACACCGACCACGGTGATATCCTGTTGGGATGTCGCCGCCATCCCGAAGGTTTGCTGATACAGGTCTGGGATACCGGTATTGGGATTCCCCAGGAAAAACTCACAGAAATTTTCTTGGAATTCAAACGCCTGCCCTCTGAACAAAACCGTGGCGCCAAGGGTTTGGGACTCGGGCTGGCGATCGTGGACAAAATATCGCGTATTCTGGGCAACCAAATATATGTGCG
This sequence comes from Cellvibrionaceae bacterium, assembly GCA_050290225.1. GTDB lineage: Bacteria > Pseudomonadota > Gammaproteobacteria > Pseudomonadales > Cellvibrionaceae > JBNKHG01. Next base: position 93,510 of record JBNKHG010000057.1, on the reverse strand, counting down.
CTCCGAGCCGGGTAAGGGATCTGTATTCTCGGTACTGGTGCCTTACGGAAAACTCCCCGAACACCAGCCGATCATGCAACCCCCACAGCTGGCGGCAGTGGAGGACGCCATGATCGAGCGGCGGATACTGGTCATCGACAACGACACCAGTATTTGCGAAGGTATGGAGACACTGCTTGGCAACTGGGGTTGCCAGGTCCTGGCCACCACCTCCATCCACAAACTGGATGCGGAAGTATTGAAACAGGCTCCACCTGACCTGGTGATTGCCGACTATCACCTGGACAACGAAGAAACCGGGGTGGAAGCCGCCAAACAACTGCGCCATTGGCTGGGGCAATCCCTGCCGGTGTTGATGATCACCGCCAATCGCAGCCAATCGCTAAAACAACAGGTCCGTGAGCTGGGTTACCACTTGCTCAACAAGCCTATCAAACCCCACAAGCTCAAATCGATGTTGCGACATCTCTTGTAGCTTGAAGCTTGAAGCTTGAAGCTTGAAGCTTGAAGCTTGCAGCTTGCAGCTTGAAGCTTGCAGCTTCAAGCCGCAAGCTTCAAGCGGCAAGTGAGCTGCCCAAAACCACCAAACACCTTTAGCGAGCCATAGCAAAACCCTACGTTTCAGGATGTTCATTCATTAGTACTTTGTGTTTAAGTACTTTCAGGAATATACAGGCATCAAATCCAGCCTGGCACCCAAATCCATTTCTTCCCGATGCTAGAATTAGATAAAGCTAATGACGAAAAAAGCAGGTATTACCCGTTTCTATCCACAGAGATTCTACAGATCATTTTCCGTTTATGGATACAGACCCTACCATCGAAAGCCTGAGTGCCCAGCTCGCCAAAAAGGAAAAAATTATCCAAGCGCTGATCAAGCGCGTGGAACTGGGTACGAATGACTCCACCACCGCTTTCGGACAGCTGCAAACCACGATTGTGCTGGAAGACGAAATTCGCAAGCGTACGGAAGAACTCAAAGCGGCACTGGATGAATTGGAAGAGACCAACAGCGCCCTCAGCGTTGCCAACCAGAAAATGGAAAAGGAGATTGAAGAGCGACAGCGAATTGAGGAAAAACTGCAACAGGTCAGCCGCGCGAAGAGTGAGTTTCTCGCCAATATGAGTCATGAAATACGCACACCCATGAACGGCGTGATCGGCATGACCAGCCTGCTTTTGGATACCGAGCTCACCCACGAACAACTCGACTATGTGGAAACGGTACGAAAGTCAGCCGATGCCCTGCTGGATATCATCAACGATATTCTCGATTTCTCGAAAATCGAAGCGGGCATGGTTGAGTTGGAAAATCTGGACTTTTCACTCGTTGACACAGTTGAGGATATTCTCGACCTGCTGGCCTCGCAGACGTTTGAACGGGGATTGGAACTATCCTATCGGGTAGATCCCGAAATCGACCGACAATTACGGGGCGATCCGGGTCGACTGCGCCAGATCATTACCAACCTGTTGAGCAATGCCATCAAGTTTACCCAACACGGCGAGGTTTTCCTCAATATCACACAACACCCAACTCCGGCCCCGCAAGGAAAAGTTCGCCTTCACTTCGAAGTGCAAGACACGGGCATCGGTATTCCCTCACACAAACAAGCCAAGCTGTTTGATCCTTTCAGCCAGGCGGACAGTTCGACCACCCGCAAATACGGGGGCACCGGGCTCGGTCTGGCCATTGTCCGACAACTGGCTAAATTGATGAATGGAGAGGTGGGCGTGTCCAGCCTTGAAGGGGCCGGGAGTACCTTCTGGTTTGACGCCACCTTTGACAGGGCTACGGAACACTTGCAGTCCCCACCGGATATCGAAACTTTCGAGGATGCGCGGGTACTGGTGGTCGATGACAACGACACCACGCGGGAGACACTGCGTGAACTCTGCGGGAGCTGGCAAATAGAATGCGACACCACCGGGGATGCAGAGACCGGCCTGCAATGGCTTGGAGCGGCGAAACCACCTTACCGTCTGGCATTGATCGCCATGTCCTCGCCGGGACTGGACGGATTGGGATTCGCAGCCGCCGCCCAGTCAGTTTCAGCCCCCCTTAATACCACCTTGATATTGATGGCTTCGCGCCATGAAAAAGGTATTCGATCAAAAGCACAGGACGCGGGCTTTAACAACTGTTTGAATAAACCGATACGTCAGCGACAACTGCTCGATCTGCTCAACGATAGCCTCTCACCTCACAACACCGCCCCGCTTTCATCACAACCTAAAGCGCGTGAACAGCCAGACCTGAAAATCAAGGGCACTGTTCTGGTGGTCGAAGACAATGTCGTCAACCAGAAAGTGGCCACCAAAATTATCGAAAAGCTGGGCTATCACACCGAGGTCGCCAATGACGGTCTGGAGGCTCTGGAACGGACAAAATCCACGACCTATGATCTGGTTTTCATGGACTGCCAGATGCCGGTAATGGACGGTTTTGAAACCACGGCTGAGATTCGCCGCCATGAGGGAGAGAGCCGCCACACACCGATCGTCGCCATGACTGCACATGCCATGCGCGGTGATCGCGAGCGTTGTCTGCATGCCGGCATGGACGACCATATCGCCAAACCGATCACCCTCAGCACGGTAAAGGGTCTACTGCAAAAGTGGTTGCCGCAGTCACAGGATGACGAGGGGGATGGGAAGGCGGGCGACCATTACCCAAAATCCCGACCAAACGCCGTTAACGATGCAGGTACTGGTCGAAGTTAACCTTGCTGGCGCAGAGAACCGCTTGCATGCGGTTGTGCACATCCAGCTTGTTCAGAATAGCGGAGACATGGGTCTTAACCGTGGTCTCCGCGATATTGAGTTCGTAGGCAATTTGCTTGTTGGACTCCCCGTGGGCCATCCGCTCCAACACCAGCAACTGACGACGGGTTAGGGAAGACAGTAATTTCGGATCAATCGTCTGGGTTTCCGTTTTTCCGGCAGAGGCAGTTTGCTTGCCGCTGCGGATAATATCCGACGGGAGATAAACCTGACCTTCGAGAATCTGTGAAATGGCTTCGCCGATATTACTCCGGCTGGTGGTTTTGCTGATAAAACCAACGGCGCCGTAGGTGATCGCCCGCAGCACCACATCGCGATCCTCCTCGGCGGAGATCATCGCCACTGGAACCTCGGGGGCGGTATTTCGCAACTGGATCAGGCCGTTGAGGCCGTCCATTCCCGGCATATTCAAATCCAACAGCACCAGGTCGAGATCGTCCTGTTGACCGACAGTTTCCAGCGCTGACTCAAAGTCCTCGGCCTCAAGCACGGTGGAGCCGGGAAAGGCGTGCTCAACGACGCCCATAATGGCCTCACGATAGAGGGGATGATCATCCGCGACAAGAATCTGATACATAATAAACCCGTCATTCATTGATATTATAATTCGACATTTGGGATTCCCCGATACTAGCACAACGTCTAATATCAGGGAACTTTTACAATTATAGGGCACTTTTAGATATATATATCACTGGGCATAGTCCGCTGTCTCCTTAAGCACCCCACCACTAGCGCAACCGCAATCGCAGACCAAGCCAGGCCGCCCGCGGAGCCCCCACACTGTGAAAGAGCGGGTTTTCATAATCCTCGCCCAGCACCTCGTCCGGCTCGCCCAACAGGCCGAAACTGGTATATTCCCGGTCAAACAGGTTGTCCACTCTCAGGGCCAGACTCAACGCTTTATTAAGCTGGTATTGGCCAACCAGTGAAAATACCGCATAGCTGCCGGTTTTGCCCAACAGATTGGCTTCATCTCCGCGAAGGTATATACCACTGTTGTACTGCATCTCAGCACCCAGCATCGCTCTCTGGCCAAAGCGATAATCCACCCCCAACTTCAAGCTGTGCTCAGGCAAACCCGGTAGGCGGTCACCGCGGGAAACCTGGATCATACCGGCCTCGTCGGCAGCGGGATTATTGGGGCTGCTGACGGCGAATCCATCGTCAAAGGTAGCGCGCAAATAGCTGTATCCCGCAGACCAGGCCAGTGCGCCATGTTCACCACTGAAGTTGAGTTCGAGGCCCGTGCGCCGTGTCTGGTCGATATTGTCAAAGTAGCCGTGATTGGCCAGGGCACCACCCGTACTCTGAAAAATAATATCGTTCTGATTGATACTGTGGAAAAGGGCCAGTTCCCAGGCCAGGTTCCCGGGCCACATCCCGCGCATGCCACCCTCCAGGGTACTGACAACCACCTGCTCCAGCGGAGGGTCCGCCAGGAAAGCATTGGGTAAGCGGCACTCGAATTCCGGATCGGCACAGGCCAGTTCTATAGGGGTCGGCGTCCGGGAAGTCTGACCAAGGCTGGCATATAGATTCGTATCGATATTCAGCTGATAGGTCATCCCGAACGAGGCGTTGAGGCGTTCGAAATCATGTTCGCCATCCAACTCGGGGTGTTCCCCACTGCGATCGCGCAGGGTCACGCGGGTGTGATTATAGCGCCCCGAGAAGGTGGCATTGAGCCGGTCGCTGATCGACAGGGCATTGGCGAAGTAGATGCCGCTGCTGCGGGTACCGCTGTCCAGAGCAGTCGCCCCCGCCGGCACAAACAGTCCGCTGGCCAGGGTACTTCTGTCATTGCTGAGTTCGGCCAGTTCCACCGAAGAGTCAAATTCCGCCGTAGCGCGTCGGTAACTGATCCCCACAACAGATTGCGCCGGGAAGCCCAGCAGATGGTGTTTAAAACTCCACTGCCCGGTGCCACCGTAGCTTTCCTGCGTCAGGTGTCCGAGGTTGTTGATCGCGCTCAAATCACCATCGACAGCGTCACCGTACTGGTCGAGGACGTATTCGATATCGCTGTCAACGCCCGCATCGCACTCGTCATCGCCGTCCCGGTCTTCAAACGCCTCCACCAGCAACGCCTCGTCGGCAACATCACACGCCTCGAACTCGGTGCCATCACCGTTAAACGTGGAGGTGCGGTTTTTGCGCCAGTATATAACACCCGAGAGACTGGAATCCTCCGTCAGCCGGTGGATATCGCGAAGCGTCACCACGGTCATGCGGTTTTCCGTCAAATCGGGATGGGTAAAGACGGCCGCGCGATCCTCTTCGATCAGTTCCACCGGGCTGGGTCCATTACCGCGCAGTTCCGTATCGCCGTACTGCAGATCAAGGCTCAACTGATTCGAATCGGTATGGCGACTGAGGCTTGAATAGACATTGAGCGTTTCGGAAGCGGAGCTCTCACGCCAGCCGTCTTCTGCAAACCGGGACAGGTTCAGGTAGTAAGCGTAGGTGCCATCATTACCACCCGCTTCCAAAGCTCCACGCTGGCGTGAAAAAGAGCCGCTGCTCAGGTCAACACCATAGCCCTCGGTATTAAACCCGTCTTTCATCTGCAACGAGAGGGAGCCACCGAGACTGTTAAGGCCAAAGGCAGGGTTGGAACCGGCAATCAGGTCAAGGCGGTGAATCGCGGATAGGGGAATCAGGTCCCAGTTGGTGGTATCGCCAAAAGGTTCATTGATACGCACGCCGTTTTGGTAAACCGCCAGCCCCTGGGGTAGCCCCAATAGCGGCGAGGCCGTGTAACCGCGATACTGCAGGTCGGGCTGCAGGGGGTTATTCTGAGCAGCATTGATAGTGGCGCCACTGAAATGGCGGCTCATAAAGTCGGCGGCATCCAGTGCCTGGGCAGTCTCCAGAGCCTCCTGGCTGACAGACTGCACACGGGCCGGCACCCGGTTGCGGGGAAGACCAAAGCCTTCTGTAGGAGTGAAACCGACCACCTCGACAATTTCCATATCCTCGGATTTTTCCTTCCCGGACGCCACTGCCAGGTGACTAAGCACACCGGTGTAAAGAGTCAGGCTCATTCCCAGAGCGACTGCTCGAAAGTTAAGCAAATTCGACCTCTCCTCTCAATTGGCGAAGACATTTCCCCAATAACGGTCCGCGCTCTGGTGCGCCACCCTGTTTTCTTTGAACAGTTAACAACCATACTAAGAAAACAAGCTCGCGCCCCATATGGCACTATAGGAGGAGATTAATCACAATTTGGTGCCACTTCTGATGGAGGCTCTAACTTTGTGGGGCATCAACGATACTTTCGACGTTACCTTTTTCTTGCCAGGGTTAAACCGTCCGCAACAGGTAACAAACTGATATCGACCCGTTGGTCACTTTTCAGTGTTTCGTTGAATGTGCGAATGGCGGCCGTGTCTTCATCCCGGATACTTTCATCGATCACTGAGCCATTCCACAAAACATTGTCCACCAGAATCAGCCCACCGGTGCGCAAGAGCTTGAGGCAGAGTTCGTAATATTCCAAATAGCCGGTTTTGTCTGCATCGATAAAGGCCAGGTCAAACTGACCGGCTTCCCCCTGGTCCAGCAGTTGTCGCAAGGTCTCCTTCCCCGGCGCCAACCGCAGGTCGATTTTCTTCACCACACCAGCTCGCTGCCAGTATTGCCGGGCGATATCGGTGTAATCCGGGTTGATATCACAGGCGACCAGTTGGCCATCGGGTGGCAATGCCATAGCCATTACCAGCGAACTGTATCCGGTAAACACTCCCACTTCGATAATCCGTCGGGCGTTCAGCATTAACACCAAAAGCGCCATAAACTGGCCCTGCTCCGGGGCAATCTGCATATTCGCCGACGGCAATTTTGCGGTCTCCGCGCGTAAATCCTTGAGCACATCCGATTCGCGCAACGATGCGTTCAGAAGGTATTGGTACAAGGGGTCGGTCAGGTTAAGGGTTCGATTTGACATTTTTTGCCGCTAATTTTTTGCCTCTAGTAGTCTTTCAAAGTGATATTGACGCTTGTAGGACAGGTGGGCTTCGATCCGGCCTGAGTGGCCGAGGTGCCTTCAGAAACACGCCGTGAACCCGTCCGTGGACCCAAGGCACTCGTTGCACTCGCGGGGCCGGCCCGGGGCTCGGGCGCGACGTCCTTGTCGCGCAGGAGTGAAAACGTTTAAATGGCATCCTTCTCAGCGAGTTCTAGGAAATCGTCGATATTGCTGTTCAATAACATCGGAAGCGCCTTTTTGATTTTAGAATCTTCCCAATTCCACCAGGCTACTGTCAATAATCGCTGTATCGTAGTATCGCTAAATCTTCTTTTAACCTCTACAGCGGGGTTTCCCGCCACGATGGAATAAGGAGGCACGTCTTTCGCAACAACAGCCCTGGCTCCAATGACCGCCCCATCACCGATCGTTACCCCAGACATGATCATGGCTTCCGCACCAATCCACACATCGTTCCCTATTACCACATCACCTTTTGATTTTGGGTGACCTGAAAAATGCCTAGCGTCTTCCCACAGAACGTTAAATGGGAATGTTGTAACCCAGTCAATTCGATGTTCGCCTCCAAGGAAAATTTGCACGCCAGCTGCGATGGATGTGTATGACCCTATCCGCAATTGCGCACCTTCGCCCCAAGTGCGTACTTTGAGGTTGCCATAAGAGCCTCTGCCAATTGCATATTGTGGGTATTGCTCTTGTAACGATTTCTTTCGTTTTTTAAAGATTTTCCTTACCAATTGTGTTACCTCAATCCCAAATTTGCGATTTCTTTCATTTTCAAAACATGAACATGGCGGATCGAATTATCACTATTGGCGGCCTAAATTCAACAACATGGGGTAAAATCGTTTCATAATTATAGAAAAATTGTTGAATGAGTGTTAAATCTACCCAAGGTTGACTCCACATCTAAATCACATCCAATTCTGATTTACTCACAATCCCACTGTATCGATCAGCCTGGGATTATGGCGTGCCTGTGATGGCTGAGTTAGATGGCGATATGCTAAAACTTGAAGTCCAATCAACAAATATAGACGATTAAAATAGGGATAACCAAACGGGATAGCTTGTGGTCGCTTAATAGAATCTGGCTATTGGTGCCATCCTCGCGTTGCCATCAGTCACGAAGGAAATAATGACATTATTCAACGCTTCATAGTCCCAACTCCCCGTTGAGTTGGGACTTTTCCAACAGAAAATCTACATTGCCGAAAACTAGTTGACTACATCCATGTAGTATGAATTAGGCGCCAACTAGATTTTCTATTACCCCCCTTTTATGATGAGGAGGGTTTCTGCAATGTAAGTTAATCTAATTGACTAGGGTTGACATACTGCATAATTTCCGCCAACGGTAATACCTCGAGATTCCAGCGTATAGATTAGCGTGCAACTAACGTAATTGTCATTCGGCGTATAGATGTCGACCTTATCTAAGTTCGTAAATCCACTGCTGAATGCTGGACTGGTTATAATGTCATCAGACTTCATGCCTATCGCAAGAAACTCGAGCTGACTCAACCCGCTGATACTGATTATGTCATTATTATCAAACGTATTTGAGTAGGTAGAAGGTGCAACCAAATGTAACCAATTTAGATTGCTTAAATTAGCAACGGGGGATAAGTCTGAAATTGAATTGCCACCAATAGCTAGGCGTTCTAAGCTGGTTAACTGCCTAATCCCAGAAAGGCTGTAAATCCAATATGGACCGGATGATGTTCCATTGCCTACGCAATTTAATTCAGTCAGCTCGTAATCATTCACGACGCCTTCTCTCTGCTTATTTTGGTCTATACATCTTCTTAGCTCAGGATCGGAAATGTTGTCTGGTATCGGCGGAATAACTGGGTTAGTACCAATGGTGTTCAACCCATACCAATCTCCGTACCCATCTGGCCCAATAAGAACATCTTCAGCACCGTCGGCGTCATAATCCATTATACGGATTCGTTCGCCTGCGCCGCCCCAGTTTGCGTATTTACCAGTAACTATTGCGCCGAGATCTACAAATGTTCCACTATTGTTTCGAAGGACATACCACTTTCCGCTTCCATCTGGTCCCAGCAGAATATCATCGAGTCCATCGCCATTGTAATCGGTCACTTTTATCCTGCTCGCCCCATAAGCCCCCCAACTACCATAAAGTCCTGTTATGACTGCGCCCTGGTCACTAAATGAACCTCCATCATTTTTGAGGCCATACCATTTACCATAGGCATCAGGGCCAATCAGAATGTCCTCTTTGCCGTCTCCGTCATAATCCATTACTCGAATCCTGTTCCCAGCCCCCCCCCAATTCGAATACAGGCCAGTAATGAGAGCCCCAACGTTTGTGAAACTTCCACCATTGTTTCGTAAAAAATACCACTTTCCATTAGCATCAGGGCCCAATAAAATATCATCTAAACCATCGTTATTATAATCAATGACTTTTATGCGACTTGCGCCGCTAGCGCCCCAATTACCATATTGACCACTAATGACTGCCCCTTGATTGCTAAACGTCCCACCATTATTTTTGAGGCCGTACCACTTGCCGTAGGCATCTGGACCTATAAGAAGGTCCTGTTTTCCATCTGCGTTGTAATCTATAACGCGTATACGATCTCCTGCACTTCCCCAGTTAGAATACAGTCCAGTGATCAATGCACCCACGTCGGTAAAACTTCCACCGTCATTTCGCAAAAAATACCACTTCCCGGAACCATCTGGTCCCAATACAATATCCTCTTTGCCATCGACATTGTAATCGATGACTTTTATGCGAGTACCACCATGTGCTCCCCAGTTACCGTATTCATTGTCAATAATTACACCCTCATCAAAATATGCTGAAGATGTTTGGCTTACGGCGAGTGCTATACCCAATGTCGCTGCAGTTTTAAGAATGGAATTCAATTTAGATGAAATTTTAGTTTTATTTGAAGGCATTTTATTCCCTATACAATTTAACGAAAAGAAAAAATGTTTAGACCAATTTCCTTAAAAGTCTAAAGCCATATAGCACTCAAATAAATGCTATAGAGGACTAGTGGCCAACCAAAATTTACGTGTATGGTCTAGATGGGATAACTGAGGCTTCGTATAGCAATTCTTGAGCGACTTCAATACAGCGGACCGATAACCAATGAAGACTTGAGAAAATTATCAAGCGTAGTATTCGGAGGATCCTAAGTTGGTCAAGATGCGATCGAGTTTCAGTTTTATTCTGTGGATATGTGGGAGGAGTAAGGTCCATTTCGATTTCCCTTAATTGATAATCCCTTAAGTAGCAGGAAGCGATCCTAATATACGCTAATGGCAAATACAAACCTAAGATGGGTCAACTTTTTGATCGAATTGTTCAAGCAATATTTTGCTCCCGAACATGTTCAGTCATAGTATAGAGCCTTGATCAGGACTGCGGGAAAAGGCTGTCCAGTACGAACGTTTTCTCAATCCAAAATGCCGCTGATAGACCGGCCGGATCGCCGATTAAGGCAGGCTTGGCATTCCGCCAGTATTGACAGCGCAATGTCCTCCGGCAGTTTCGCCCCCAGGTCGAGCCCGGCGGGTCCGGCCACAGGAATACCGAGTTCGGACTCAACCACCCCTGCTACTTCGAGCACCTGATTGCGACGATGCTGGGGACCCAGTATCGCCAGGTATTTCAGATTTGCCGATCTGAGGGCGCTTAAGGCCCTGCTATCCAGGCCCATATTGTGGGTCATCAACACAGCAGCATCCACTGTATGCTGTCTGACAAAGCAGGCCAGTTCCTCATCGGGGCTGCGCAGGATTTGATCAACACCCATAAAAAATTCCCGTCGTGCATTGGCAGGCCGGGGGTCCCAGAGGCTGACCTGCCAGCCGAGTTCTATCGCCATAGCCACGAGCGGGCGCGCATCCACTCCCCCACCTGCCACCAGAAGGTGGGGAGGCGGAAAAACCGGGGTCGCCAGCCAGTGGCTCCCCTCTTTCTCCACCAGGGTGGCCAGGTGCGACCCGGTGCTTTCGGACGGCTGAGCAGCCGTGACGAAGTAACCGTCAACCTGTCCCGAGCGGTCAGGAATACGCTGGTAGAAACACCCCAGCCGACGATCCTTCAGCGCCTGGTGGACAACATCCAGCATTAGGTACTGATTTTCGGCGGTCAGGGGTTGCAGCAGGATATGGACAATACCACCGCAGCCAATGCCCAACCTGAACGACAAGTCATCTTCATCGTTGCCGTCGTAACGGAGGGTAATCGCTCGTCCCTCCTGCATCACCCGCACGGCATGTTTCTGGATGTCAGACTCCAGACACCCCCCGCTGAGCATGCCAAACTGCTGGCCAAGATCATTGAACAACATCATCGCACCGGCTTTACGGTAACAGGGGCCTTCGGTCTTGTAGACGGTCCCCAACACCCAGTTGCGGTCTCTGCGGTTGGGATACCAATGACTTAACAAATGCGATAACTGGTTCGCCATAAATGGACACTACTTTTGGTTCTGCGAGCTTGTCCCGGCGCCTTGAACTTGCCTGCTGGTCCGGCAACCACCAAGGCAGGAAAAACGTTCGACCCCGGCCGACATAACCTACCATTTTGCCAGTATCCCTGCACCCCGCATTAGCGTTTTGTGGAAACAGGCAAGCGTTTCATGGTTTTCATTTTCAGTTCCCTGCTACTATATTGGTCTGTTGTTACTATTTGCGCTGTAGCAGTTGTGGCCAAGACCGTGTTTGCGGCCACCTGTGGGCGCTCGCATTCTCTGCCAATTGTTTTCAACCGGGATTAACTCACGACATCCATTAGTGATCAAAGAATAGGCACAGGGAATAGGTGTCTATCGGGACAACAACCTTCCATTAAATGTGGAAGTTCGGAGGTTTAGATGGTTTATACATTAGAGGTCAACGCCAGGAAATACGAGGTGAATGTGTCAGCTGATACTCCCCTCCTTTGGGTACTTCGCGATCACTTGCAGATGACAGGTACGAAGTTTGGCTGCGGAATGGCACTGTGTGGTGCATGCACCGTACAGTTGGACGGTAGCCCCATTCGCGCCTGTGTCACACCGGTGACAGCCGCGCAGGGACGGAAAATCACCACCATCGAATCCGCACACACGTCCAAAGAGGGACAGGCGGTGCAGAATGCCTGGGACAAACTCGATGTCGTGCAGTGTGGTTACTGTCAATCAGGCCAGATCATGTCGGCAACGGCTCTGTTGCAGGCCAATCCAGACCCGACAGACGCTGATATCGACAAAGCCATGGCGGGCAATATCTGCCGCTGTTCCACCTATGTACGTATTCGTGCCGCTATCAAGGACGCGGCAAAAGAGCTGGGCCAGGAGCGCGACCGTGAACAAGCATGAAAGCATCAATATAAACCGTAGGACTTTTATAAAAATCTCCACTGTTACGGCGGCAGGCCTTACACTCGGCTTCCATTTATCCGGCGCAGTCATGGCTGACAATGCCATCGGGGCGGAAAACGAAAAAAAGATTGATGTTGACGCTTTCGTGCGCATACAACCCGACAACACGGTGACCATAGTCAGCAAACACATCGAATTCGGCCAGGGGACATTTACCGGGCTGGCGACCATTATCGCCGAAGAGATGGACGCGGACTGGTCGCAAATCCGTCTCGAACATGCCCCCGCTGATGCCACGCACTATGCCAACCTGAATTGGGGGCCGGTTCAGAGTACCGGGGGCAGTTCAGCCATCAACAACTCCTGGGAGCAACACCGCGCTATCGGAGCTGCCGCACGGCAAATGTTGATCGCGGCCGCCGCCCGCCGATGGTCCGTACCCGCGGCCGAACTGTCGGTAAGCAAAGGGGTGGTCAGCCACAAAGCCTCAGGACATGAAGCCAGCTTTGGCGAACTGGCTGAAGCCGCCGCCAGGGAAACGGTTCCCGTCTCGGTAGCACTGAAAAATCCGAAGGATTTCACTTTGATTGGTCGACAACACCTGCCGCGCAAGGATAGCGGTAAAACCAACGGCAGAGCGGTCTTTACCCAGGATATTAATCTGCCCAATCAATTGACGGCGGTGGTCGCCCATCCTCCCCGTTTTGGGGCCCGAGTGCAGTCCTACGATGCCTCTGTGACGAATCAAATTGAAGGCGTAGTCAAGATAGTGGAAATTCCCACAGGGGTCGCCGTTCTCGCCAAAGATTTCTGGACGGCCAAAAAGGGCCGCGATGCCCTCAAAATCCAGTGGGATGAGAGCAAGGCTTTCAAAATGAGCTCCGACGAGATTATGGCTCAGTACAAGCAGATGGCGAAAAAGCCCGGCATCAATGCGCACCGGGAGGGGGATCCGGAAGCCGCGTTGGAGAATACTGACACAGTTATTGAAGCGGCCTACCAATTCCCGTACCTGGCCCACGCTACGATGGAACCCATGAATTGTGTTGCGGAACTCCGCGATGATGGAGTTGAGCTTTGGTACGGGTGCCAGAATACCACCAGTGACCAGATGCATTTGGCCAATGTACTGGGACTTAAGGTCGAGCAGGTAACCATTAACACGGTCTATGCAGGCGGCAGTTTTGGCCGGCGCGCCAACCCCCACTCCGATTACCCCGAGGAAGCGGTACAGATTGCCAAAGCAGTCGGAAAAGGAACACCCGTCAAGCTGGTTTGGACACGGGAAGACGATACCAGGGCGGGTTACTTCCGACCGATGTATTATCACACGCTTAAAGCCGGTGTGGACAAACACGGTAAGCTTATCGCCTGGCAACACCATATTGTGGGGCAGTCGATTGCCGCGGGGACCATGTTCGAGGGTCTCATTCGAAACGGTGTCGATGGCACCTCCGTTGAAGGCGCACGCCATCTGCCCTACGCTATTCCCAACAAGTTGGTGGAACTGAGCACCCCCGACAATATTTCAGTGCCTGTCCAATGGTGGCGCTCTGTGGGTTCAAACCATAACGCATTTTCCGTCGAGACCATGATTGACGAGGTCGCCACGGCACTGAACAGGGACCCGGTTGAATTCCGGCTGAGTATGTTAGCTGATCATCCCCGCCATCAAAGGGTGCTGCAAATAGCTGCTGAAAAAGCGGGCTGGGGGAGAACACTGGGCAAGGGCCGCGGTATGGGAATCGCCCTGCACAAATCCTTCAAAAGTTATGTCGCCCAGGTCGCGGAGGTGACGGTTCAGGACGATGGTGGCTTCAGTGTCGACAAGGTGGTCTGCGCCGTGGACTGTGGTGTGCCGATCAATCCCGATGTGATCCGCGCGCAGATTGAAGGCGGAATCGGCTATGGGCTTTCGCCGGTGCTGGATAGTGAAATTACCCTGGACAAGGGGCGCGTAGTGGAGTCCAACTTTCACGACTATCAGGTGCTGCGAATCAACCAGATGCCGGACATCGAAGTACATATCGTGCCTTCAACGGAGAAACCCTCCGGTATCGGAGAACCGGGTACGCCGGTGATTGCACCAGCGGTGGCCAACGCCCTGTTCGCCGCTACCGGCAAGCGCTTGTACAACATGCCCTTTGGAAAATGGAGATAAAATCAGCACTTGATCGGATCGGAGAGGCGTCAATAACCGATACTTGGGGGCGAGCATCTATCCTGTTGCGATCCCGGATTCACAAACCTGATAAATATCATTGATATACTGTTCAGCGCTGTGCCGCCAGAGAAAACGCTCACGGGCGGCGTTTTCGCAAATCCCTTTCCACTGTTTACCTCCCTCCTGCTTCAGCTTCTTGGCCTCGGCAAAACTATCGAGCATATTCGCCGCCTGTTCCGCCAAGCCATTCCCGCGGAAACTGAAACCGCTGACATTGTCCTTCACTGTATCATTCAGCCCACCGACCCCGTGGACCAGACAGGGCTGCCCTTCCCGCATGGCCAGCATTTGACTAATACCGCAGGGTTCGAACGAGCTGGGCATAAGGAAGAGATCACCCGCCTGATAGAGTGCTTCAGCGAGCGCATCGGAATACCCCTTCACGAAAATAAAATTCTCGTGACGACTCGCCACTTCCGTTAATAACTGCTCCAGATCATTGTCACCGCTGCCCAACAAAATCATCGTTCCCTCATCACCCAACTGGATCAACAGCTCATCAAGCGCTGTTGCTCCGGACGGCATGATTTCGCGCAATATACGCACTTTCTGATCCGTAATTCGGCCAACGCTTGTCACCAGCATCCCCTGCCCTTTTTTAACGGCAAACGATGCAATCCGCTGCTGCGCGATATAAAGCGTACTGTCCACGACCGGGTGCCTGGCAATCAAAGCCAGCGTTTGTTCGTTCAACAGTTTCACCAGTTTAGCCTTCGACCACCTCCGGCTTTTATGTGCCGGATAAATACAACCGTTAAGTACCCCTACCAGCTTCCCCTGGGACTGGGCGACCGCCAAATCGCCCTCCAATCCCTCTCCCCCGATATAACCACCTTCGGGGTTGCTGGGCAGCAAAACTTCCTCGGCATAGGTGGGAGACACAACGTGGACCTTGTCGGAGAGATTGATTCCCACCCGCATGGGATTGACACAGTGCGCCGCACGAGGATCACTGATCACCGCGGGATTATAGTCGAGCAAGGGAAACCAGGCCTCCAGGGAAGAGGAGTGCCCATGCAGGGGACGCACACCCTGCAACGCCAAATTGTGAATGGTATAAACCGTGCGAATCTCTTTCAGCGCTTGAAAAGAAGCATCATACTGTCTCAACAACAGCAGCAGAGCCGCGTGCCAGTCATGCAGATGCACCACATCCAGCACACCGAAACTGCCCCTCACAATCGCAGTTGCCACGGCACTGCAAAAACAGGCAAACTTGGTAGCATCGGTTGCGAAAGGCGAATCAGGAGGATCATTGCAATAGATGCCGCTACCCGCCGGTGCGACCCCGTCGGGCAGTTCGATAGCCCAATGGATCACACCCTCGACCGCCGATTTCGGCGGCACCTGGTAAAGCACCACTTCGTGGCTCTGCCCCGCGAAAGGAATCGGGAAGGCGTCGATTCGCTCTGCCCCCGGGAGTTGCGAAAACAGGCGATAGGCGGGCGTGACCACATGGACAAGACACCCTGCCTGTGCCAGCGCCACTGGTGCGTCCCGCACCACGTCGCCAATACCACCGACTTTACCGCCTGACAGAGCGTCGTTTTCCGACGCCACCATGAGCACATTTATCTTTTTTTGCATACCCGATTCCCTAATAATGCCCGAGTTTTATCAGGTGATAACGTCCGGTGCGGTGCGACCAGTGAATTTGTCAATTCCGGCAATCTCGTCCGCCGCCAGAATCAGTGCTCTCAGTGCCGCCTGAGGATCCTGTTCCAGTCGCTCGGGGTCGCCCTCATAGCAATCAAAATAGACCCGCAATGTCGCACCCTGGGTACCGGTACCGGACAGCCGCATAACGATTCGAGCACCGTTATCAAACAAAATCCTCACGCCCTGCTTCTCGGTGAAGCTGTTATCCACTGGATCGGTGTAACTGAAGTCGTCCGCTGCTGTTATCCGCAATCCCTGAAAGGTGCACCCCAGCAGCTGGGGTAAATCGGATTTCAAGGTCGAGAACATCGTCGTCGCCGACTCAGACTCCACAGCTTCATAGTCGTGGCGGGAGAAATAATCCCGACCGTATCGATTCCAGTGGTCGCGAAGTATCTGCTCGGGCGTCATCTGCTTTACAGCCAGTATATTCAGCCAGCAGAGTACCGCCCACAGGCCATCCTTCTCCCGAACATGATTGGCGCCGGTACCGAAGCTTTCCTCACCACAGAGCTGGATTCTACCGTCGTCCAACAGGTTTCCGAAATACTTCCAGCCCGTCGGCGTCTCATAACAATCAATGCCCAGGGCTGAGGCGACCCGGTCAAGCGCTCGGCTGGTCGGCATGGAGCGTGCCACGCCTGTCAACCCACCCGCAAAAGCCGGTACGAGGTGGGCATTGGCGGCGATCACGGCCAGGCTGTCACAAGGATTAATGTAAAAATCCTCGCCCAGTACCATGTTGCGATCACCGTCCCCGTCAGATGCCGCTCCAAAGCTCATGCCGCTTCCTTTGTGCATCCTGGCCACCAGTTCATGAGCATGAATCAGGTTGGGATCGGGGTGCCCACCGCCAAAATCCGGCTTTGGGACACCATTGATCACAGTTCCCTGTTTTGCACCCAATTGACGCTCAAGAATTTCAATCGCGTAACCCCCGGTGACCGCGTGCATTGCATCAAAGCACATCTGAAACAAGCCCTCGTCGAACAGCGCCCGGATGGCATCAAAGTCGAACAGACTGGCCATCTGCTCGGCATAGTCGGCCACTGAATCCACAATTTCGATCCGGGTATCGTCTAGCGTGAGCGATGTCAGTTGATCGAGATCGACAACGTCCAGTTCCGCAATAGAGTAACGGGTGATTTCACGGGAGCAGGCGGCAATTGCCTCGGTCAGACCCTCCGGTGCAGGAGCGCCGTTCGATGCATTGAACTTGATGCCGAAATCCTCATCGGGGCCCCCGGGGTTGTGACTTGCCGACAACACGATACCGCCATCGGCCCCATACTTGCGAATCAAACAGGAAACCGCCGGTGTAGACAGTATTCCACCCTGGCCGATAAGAAGCTTGCCAATACCATTGGCCACCGCCATCTTGATAATGACCTGAATTGCCTCGCGGTTGTAAAATCGTCCATCTCCACCCACCACCAGGGTCTTGCCGACACAAGGTGAAATTGTAGTGAAAATCGACTGTACGAAGTTCTCAAGATAGTTGGGTTGTTGAAATACCTTAACCTTCTTTCTCAGGCCCGAAGTTCCCGGCTTCTGGTCGCCATAGGGCTGAGTTGCAACGATTTTCATACTTAATCTCCTCGCATTAGGCGAATCCGGTGCGCTGCCCGAGCATGCCTTTGGTTACCAGTACAATACCCTTGTCGGTAACCCTGAATCCACGCGCCTTGTCTTGCTCGTGATCGTAACCTATCACCGTTCCGTCGGGAACAGCACAGCCCCGATCAATAATGGCCCGCTTTATTTTACAGTTTCTCCCGACTTCAACCTCGGGCAATATGACGGATGCTTCAATGTTTGAGTATGAGTGGACGCGGACATTGGAAAACAGCACGGTTTTACGAACAGTCGAACCGGATATAATACAACCGCCGGAGACAGAGGAATCAAGGGTGGTACCGCGTCTGTCATCGTCATCAAAGACAAATTTCGCCGGCGGCAATTGCTCTTGATAGGTCCAGATGGGCCAATTCTCATCGTACAGGTTTAACGCCGGAGACACCTCAACCAACTCCATGTTGGCCTCCCAGAAAGAATCCAGGGTGCCCACATCACGCCAATAGGCCTTGCCACCGCTGATCTCATCGCGGAAACGGAAGGCATAGACCTTATTGTCATTGATAATGGAGGGAATTATATCGTTGCCGAAATCGTGCGACGAAGCCGGGTTGTCAGCATCATCCTTGAGCTGTTCAAACAGGAACTCTGTATTGAAAATGTAATTACCCATCGATGCCAGCGTAAGGTTGTCATTGTCGGGAACCGGTGCCGGATTGGCAGGCTTTTCCTGGAAGCCGATAACCCGGTTGGACTTATCGACCTGCATTACACCAAATGCGCCCGCAGCCTCTTCCACCGGCACCTCCAGGCAGGAAACCGTCATATCAGCACCACTAGCAACATGGGCCGCCAACATAGTGCCATAGTCCATTTTATAGATATGATCGCCGGACAGGACCATCACATATTGGGGCATATCGGCATGGATAATGTCCAGGTTCTGGTATATCGCATCCGCCGTACCCTGATACCAGTCCTCGGAATTGCGTTGTGAAGCGGGAAGAATTTCCACATATTCACGCAGTTCTTTTTTAAAGTGACTCCAGCCACGCACCAGATGGCGTACCAGTGAGTGAGACTTATATTGAGTCGCTACGCCAATCCGGCGAATACCGGAATTAATGCAGTTGGACAATGGAAAATCGATAATGCGGAATTTTCCACCGAAATACAGTGCCGGTTTAGCACGCCAGTCCGTCAGTTCGTGTAATCGGGAACCTCTACCGCCGGCCAATATCAGTGCGAAGGTATCGCGGGTCAAGCGACTTACGTAACGCGGATGTTTTACTGTTTCCATAACAACCCCCTTTTGGTGTCTATGGTTTCAAACGACTTGGATATCTACACCCGACTCCAAATTTCCGAATGATAGGATTTTATCGTTCGGTCACTGGAAAAATGCCCGCTACAGGCGGTATTCAGGATACTCATACGTGTCCAACGCTCGTTATCCACATAGGCATCACACACGCATTGTTGGACGGCCACATAATCAGAGAAGTCTGCCGCTGTCATCCAGGGGTCACCGGGATCGCAGATCGCGTTCAAAACCGGATCGAATAGCCCGTTTTCAAACAGATTAAAGTGGCCGGAGCGAATCAAATTAATCACTCTTTCCAGGTTCTTATCCTCGGAGATAAACGCCTGGGGATTATAGGTGGGACGGAGTGCTTCGACTTCATGGGCCTTGAGGCCGAAGAGGAAGAAATTGTCCCCGCCGACCGCATCGAGAATTTCAATATTCGCCCCGTCATAGGTACCGATGGTGACAGCACCATTCATCATGAACTTCATGTTGCCCGTGCCGGAGGCTTCCTTACCCGCAGTGGAGATCTGCTCGGACAAATCGGCACCCGCACAGATAGTCTCCATAGAGCTGACCCGGTAATTGGGAAGAAATGCGAGGCGCAACCAGGGCTTCGCTCGCGAATCCTCGTTCACTACCTTGGCCACATTGTTGATAAGTTTGATAATCAACTTGGCCATGTAGTAACCCGGCGCGGCCTTACCCCCTATCAAAACACAACGGGGTTGCAAACCTTCAGTGTCACCACGGGTTATCCGGTCATAGAGGTGAATAACGTGAAGAACATTGAGCAACTGCCGTTTGTACTCGTGAATGCGCTTGACTTGCACATCGAACATCATGCTGGTATCGAATTCAACGCCGCAATCACGCTTTATCAATTCACTGAGTTTCTTCTTGTTTTCCAATTTGCATCGCTGCCATTGGGCTTGAAAACGCTTGTCTTCCACATAGGCGGTTAACTTTTCAATTTCGTCAAAGTGGGAGATCCAACTGTCGCCGATTTTCTCGCTGATTAGACGGGTGAGATCGGGATTGCAATAGGCCAACCATCGGCGGGGAGTCACACCATTGGTTTTGTTGTTAAACTTCTCCGGCCACAGTTCGTAGAAATCGCTGAACAGTCCACTTTTTAACAATTCTGTATGCAGCGCAGCCACGCCATTGATTGAAAAGCTCGCAACATTCGCCAAATAGGCCATGCGCACCTGTGGTTCATCCCCCTCCTCAATAATGGACATACGCCGCAGACGGTCGTTGTCGCCCGGCCAACGCTGGGAAATTTCGCTAAGGTAACGGGCATTGACCTCAAAAATGATTTCCAGCAGACGAGGCAGCAAGTGGCGGTACAAGTTGACTGACCACTTTTCCAGGGCTTCCGGCAGCAATGTATGGTTGGTATAGGCCATGGTGCGGGTGGTTATGTCCCATGCTTGGTCCCAACCAAGATGGTATTCATCCATCAACAGGCGCATCAATTCCGGAATGGCCAGCGTCGGATGGGTATCGTTCAGCTGAAAACAGTTGTAATGCGGAAATGTCTTGAAGTCCCGTCCATGCTTTTTAACCCAGCGGTCAATCACATCCTGCAAACTGGCAGATGCCAGAAAGTACTGTTGTCTCAAGCGCAGTTCTTTGCCGCTCTCGCTGACGTCGTTGGGGTATAAAACCATGGTAATCTGTTCGGCGGCATTTTTCGCCGCCACAGATTCGGTATAACTGCCGGCGTTGAACTCATCCAGATCAAATTCATCAGTGGCTTCCGACTTCCACAAACGCAACGTGTTTACAGTACCATTGCGAAAGCCCGGAACGGGGATATCGTAGGGCACGGCCAGCACATCATGGGTACCTAACCAGAGCGTGGATTGGCGCCCGTCGCTGTCAACGATCATTTCAGTATGACCGAAAAACTTGATACGACGGGTATTTTCGGGGCATTCAATTTCCCAGGGATAGCCGTCACGCAACCAGTTATCGGGAGACTCCACTTGGTAGCCGTTCTCGATCTTCTGGTTGAACATGCCGTACTCATAGCGAATACCATAGCCCGTCACCGGCAATTCCAGTGAGGCGCAACTATCCAGGAAACACGCAGCCAGGCGTCCCAGCCCACCATTGCCCAATCCGGCATCACGTTCTTCTTCCGCCAGATCCTCAAGCGTACACCCATAGTCCTTCAACGCTGCACGTACATCATTTTCCAAATCGAGATTGAGCACAGCGTTGGTCAGCGTCCTCCCCATCAGGAATTCCAATGACAAGTAGCTCACCCGCTTCGGGCTTTCCTCATTATACCTGTCACGCGTGTTACGCCAGCGTCTCACCAGGCGATCTCGAATTGTCAGGGCAAGCGCATTATACAAATAGCGGTGGGACGTTGAACTGTCCCGTCCCAAAGTGACATTCAGGTGCCGGGACAGATCGGAATTCATGGCTTCATCTTCCAACATCGGAGACTTTGGCGTAGTTTTCATAGTCATTCCAACTTACCTTTAATTTCCCTTACCGGCTCTCTAACACCAGTAGAGAGCGATTCTTCAATGTTATAACTTCGCCCGGAGCGAATTTCCGCTCGGGTGTCTCCCCATTATCGAGGGCTGTATCGACACACAAATGCCAAGCACTGACATATTCCACCTCCGGAATTTCAAAATGCTGATCGCGACTGGCACCATTGAAATAGATCAGCAGTGAGTGAGTTGATGTGGCAACTGCATCTGTCGCATCGTTGGTGAGCAGGTAACCGAAACTTTTCACTTCACGGTCCTGCCACTGTTCACGGTGCATTTGTGTTCCGTGCGAATTCAACCAAAGTAATTTCGCGCCTTTTGAGTGAATATCCCCGCTTAAATAGGACGGCCAGCGCAACAAAGCGTGTCTTTTCCTCAGATCGATCAGTTGACTGACAAAGCGCGTAAGTGACTCCTGGTGCGCATTTTCTGTATTCCAATCAAGCCAGGAGGTTTCATTGTCCTGACAATAGGCGTTGTTGTTACCACCCTGGCTATTACCCCTTTCATCGCCAGCCAATAGCATGGGTGTTCCCTGGGATAACAGTGCCGTCGCCAGCAGGTTGCGACTTTGCCTGCGTCTCAGGGCGTTAATTTCAAGGTTATCCGTCTCACCCTCTACACCGTAGTTCGCACTGTAGTTGGCCGAATGTCCGTCCCTGTTTTGTTCGCCATTCGCCTCGTTATGCTTTTCACCGAAACTCACCAAATCGTGCAGAGTGAAGCCGTCATGAGCGGCAATGAAGTTCACGCTCGCCCAGGGGCATCGACCAGGCTGATGAAACAGATCACTTGAGCCATGAATATTTCGCGCCAACTCTGGCAACAGGCCTTTTTCACCACGCCAGTAGCGTCTCGAACTATCCCGGAACCGGTCATTCCATTCGGCCCATCCACAGGGGAATTGACCCAGTTGGTAGCCGCCCGGCCCAATATCCCAAGGTTCAGCGATCAATTTCACCTGCGCCAACACCGGGTCCTGGGCAATGGCATCCAGGCAGCCACTACCCGGATCAAACCCGTGCGCTTCGCGACCCAATACGGAAGCCAGGTCAAACCGAAATCCATCCACACCCATCTCTACAGCCCAGAAGCGCAAACTGTCCATCACCATCTGCAAAACGCGGGGATGTGTTATGTTCAAAGTGTTGCCACAGCCCGTGTCGTTAATATAGTAACGTGAATCTTCCGGTAGCAGCCGATAATAGGACGCATTGTCTATGCCACGGAATGAAAGTGTGGGCCCCAAGTGATCACCTTCGGCCGTATGGTTGAAAACCACGTCGAGAATGACCTCGAGGCCGGCATCGTGGAAACGCTCAACCATCTCACGGAATTCTTCACTGCTTTGTCCGCAAGCGTAGCGCTGCTCAGGCGCAAAGAAGGTGAGGCTGTTATATCCCCAGTAGTTGGACAGTCCTTTTTTCTGCAGGAAGTCTTCGTTCATAAATCCCTGCACAGGCAATAGCTCCACCGAAGTCACGCCAAGTGCTGTCAGGTATTCGATGACCTGCGGTTGCGACATCCCGGCAAAAGTGCCGCGAACGGATTCGGGAATTTCCGGGTTGGCGATCGTAAATCCGCGCACATGTGACTCATACAGTATTGTGTCCGACCAACTGATATTCGGCCGGCTAACATCCAATGCCGGTAACGGCGCGACAACACGGCATTTGGGCACATAGGGAGCGGAATCCCTTGTACAGAAAGATAGATCCTGATCCTTGCTCTCGCTGTCATAACCCAGTTGGTAGACGGAGTATTGCAATGGTCCCGTAATGGCACGGGCATAAGGGTCTATAAGCAGCTTGTGAGGATTAAAACGGTGCCCCAAATGCGGTTCATAGGGCCCGTACACACGATAGCCGTAGAGCGCACCAGGCTCGACGCCCGGCAAGTAACCGTGCCAAACCAGATTCGTGCGACTCGGCAATGGGATGCGCTGTATTTCACGCTCGCCGGAGGCGTTAAACAGACAAAGCTCAACTTTATCGGCATTGGCGGAGAAGAGCGCAAAGTTAACACCCTTCCCGTCCCAAGTGGCACCAAGCGGATAGGCTTTACCGGGCCGAATTAAAGTTGCCTTGGTCATCCGGTCTAATTCTCAAGCTGAAAAACCACAGTGCTTAAGGGTGGCACAACGATTTTGATGGAGTGAGATTGGCCCTGCCAACCTGATTCATTGGACACAACGCCGCCACCATTCCCCATGTTACCGCCACCATAGAGAGCGCTATCCGTGTTAAGCCGTTCTGCGAAATAGCCCTGGCATGGAACACCGACCTGGTAATCGTAGTGAGGCGTCGGTGTCATATTGACGACCACAAGCGCTGGCGCAGTGCCTTCATTTCCTTTCCGCCAGTAGGCGAAGATGGAGAGTTCCTCGTTTTCAACTTCAACCCATTCAAACCCACCGGCATCACAATCGAGTTCATGCAGCGCCGGTAATTCACGATAGAGGTGGTTCAAGTCTTTAACCAACGACTGCATTCCCAGGTGCATCGGCCCTTCAAGCAAATGCCAATCGAGGCTCTGGTCATGATTCCATTCCTGCCACTGTGCAAATTCACCGCCCATAAATAGCAGTTTTTTCCCGGGATGAGTCCACATAAAGCCCAGGTAGGCACGCAAGTTGGCAAATTTTTGCCACTCATCGCCGGGCATTTTGCTAACCAGCGAACCCTTGCCATGGACAACTTCATCATGACTAAGCGGCAAAATAAAATTTTCGCTGAAGCTGTACACCAATCCGAAGGTCATTTCTGCGTGGTGATATTTTCGGTAGATTGGGTCACGAGCCATATAATGCAGAGTGTCATTCATCCACCCCATATTCCACTTGAATCCGAAACCCAGACCTCCTTCACTGGTGGGGCGTGATACACCAGGCCAGGCGGTAGACTCTTCCGCAACCATCATCACTCCCGGGTAGTTGAAATAAACACGGTTATTGACCTGCTTTAGCAATTCAATGGCTTCCAGGTTTTCGCGACCGCCATATTCGTTCGGAACCCACTCACCCTCTTCGCGGCTGTAGTCCAGGTAAAGCATGGAAGCCACGGCATCGACCCTCAATCCATCGAGATGAAATTCCTCCATCCAGTACATAGCGTTACTAATCAGGTAACTTTTAACCTCGGACCTGCCATAGTTGTAAATGAGGGTATTCCAATCAGGATGAAATCCTTGGCGCACGTCCTCATGCTCATACAGGCAACTGCCATCAAAACGTCCTAACCCGTGTTCGTCGGAAGGGAAATGACCCGGCACCCAGTCCAGCAGCACGCCCAGTTCCTGACGATGGCAACAGTCGACAAAATACCTAAAATCATCAGGCGTGCCAAAACGGCAGGTCGGTGCATACAGGCCAATTGGCTGGTAGCCCCAGGAACCATCGAATGGGTATTCGCTGAGTGGCATAAACTGGATGTGAGTGAACCCCAAATCTTTCACATAAGGTATTAATTCTTCGGCCAGTTCACGGTAGGTCAGGTAACGGTTACCTTCTTCAGGTTTTCGCATCCAGGATCCAACATGGACCTCATAGATCGAAACCGGTCCATGGTAATGATCGGCAGATTGCTCGCGCGCAACCATCCACTCGCTGTCAGTCCAATGAAACGCTGGCGCAGAGACGGTTCGCGAAGCTGTTTCCGGAGGATGCTGGTGAGCGAATCCATAGGGGTCTGCCTTTAGCGGCAATAATTGACCATCTCGATTTCTGATTTCAAATTTGTAGTTGACTCCCTGGCCCACTCCCGGAATAAAAATTTCCCATACACCGGCTGCCGGGTGCTTGCGCATAGCATGACAACGGCCGTCCCAGTTATTGAAATCACCAACGACCGAAACCCGGCTTGCATCCGGCGCCCACACCACAAAGAGCATGCCATCAATCCCATCGACGCTCCTTGGGTGAGCCCCCATCCATTTATACAGCTGCTCTTGCGTTCCCTCGCAAAAGTAGTAAAGATTATCTTCGCTGATCAGTGAAGGGAAGCGATAAGGATCCTCACATTCGATGATGTCGTTTTCGTATTGGACCCGAAAATAGTAGTCAAAGCGATTTCTGCGGCGACCCAACTTTCCTTCAAACAGCCCGGCTTCATGTATCCGCGTCAACGACGCCACCTTTTTGTCGCCTTTACGGGCAATCACATCCACGACTTGCGCGCCTGGAAGAAACACTCTTGCAATCAAACCCTTTGCATCAGGGAGCTCATGCATACCCAATACGGAAAAAACATCCTCGTAACAGGTACTCGCAAGTGCATTGATTTGTTCGTTGCTTAACAAAGAGATAGTTTGATCGTTCATTGTTTTCGTTGCTGGTAAATAGTTTTTAACAGGTCCCTAATTTCAGGGTCGCGAAACAGGTCGGTGAAATTCCGCTTCAGCTTACGTCGCCAGTTGGGATATTCCCGCCATGTACCTGGAATATTGACCGGCTTTTCCTCCAATATGAGGTCGTCGAGCTGAAATATCATCATTTTTGAGTGGGTCCGGGCATTTGCCTTCAATATCGCACCACAAAGCGACAAGTCAAATTCCCTGTCCGGCCTCGAGCCTTGCCAGTCAGACGGTAGCAATTGTTGCCGTTCCAGCCATTCGAGCAAACGGGCTTTGTCGAATTCTCGCTCCGCCATCGCCCTGGTTTCAGATTCTCGGTTATCGAGCAATCCGATCTCCTTTTTCAAGGCAATGTCTGCAGCAGACCACCAGCCGGCCAGGGTTGGCACATCGTGGTTTGCCACCATGAGTAATGTGTTTGGCTTGTGAGCCTCCGGATTGTGGAAGTTTTGACTGTGGTCTCTTTCGAAGTAAAACAAACTGTTACTGTAAACACCCGAAGCGCTCATGGTCTGCCGCAATTCATCCGGTACCAGCCCCATATCCTCGCCAATAACCCGGCAATGATTGCGCTGGCTCTCAAGACATAAAAGACGCATAAGATCCGCAAGCGGATAATAGACGTAGGTGCCCGTTTCAGCTTCGGGAAGACACCACCAAAGGCGTAGAAGCCCGAGGATGTGATCGATTCGCAGCGCACCGTAAGGCGCCATGTTAGCCCGCAACAGTTGAATAAAATGCTGGAACTTGTTGTCCCGCACCGCCACGGGATTCAACGCAGGCAGTGACCAATCCTGCCCTTTTCCCGAAAATTGATCCGGGGGCGCGCCTATGGTTGCCGTTGCGCAAAACAGATGGGCATTTTCCGTAACTTCAGCGCCCTCCCTGACGGCCCCTACGGCAAGGTCTCCCAGCAGCCCCACCGGCATTCCGCGTTTGACCGCCAGAGTCTGGCAGGCTGTCACTTGTTTGTGGCACAGCCATTGAAGATATTGGTGAAATACGGGGTCATTGGCACAATCGATGTTCAACGCATTGTGTTGCGATGCGAATTCAGAGAAAGCCGTCAGCGGTTCACCGCATTCGTCGGAAAAACTGTGAAATGCCTTCGCCCGGGTCGTACCCGGCACTAAGTGCTTTACCCGGAAATGATTGAACATGCGTTCGAAAACACGAAATTTAACAACCATAACTGCAGAATAGTCGACCCATTCAGCCGCTCGCAACTCATTCAAGTGTGCATGGAATTCAGCTGCGCCAAACTCAGCAGCGAATTCCTCGCACTCGAAAAAATCCGCTTCCTGTTCAGGGTCTATATAGAGAGGATTGAGAAAGCGCCGATCCGACGGGCTGTAGGGGCTCACGGCGCTCTGATCGTCGAGTAGCGGAGCATGAATGGGATTGATGGCGACCATATCCATTCCGGCGTCGGCAGCCAAACCCACCAGTTCGAGCAAATCAGTGTAATCGCCCATTCCCCAGTTGCGCTCCGATCTGAGGCTATAGAGCTGGCAGCTCAGACCCCACAACCGTTCATTTGGCGAACCATCTTCAAAACAGCGGGGATGGGCAATAACCAGGGAAGCCTGTTCTCTTCGTTGCCCCCGCCAAAAACAAACCTGGTGATAGCCTGGTTCCACTTCAGGTATCGGCAAGCGACGGGAGGAATAACGGACATCCCCTATATAATATTCCCCGTCTTCATTCAATTCACTTGCCGTAAAAACACCGATCAGCCGGGCCCCTGACTCGGTGGTAATTTGCCATTGGATCGGGTTTTGTAGTTCTTCGGGATGCAGGTGAACGTGTAAATAGACAGATTCGCCCCGGGTAAGGATATTAAGAGGTTTCAGCCAGCGCTGCCAGGGCTTGGCATCGAGGTCGAAAATGTCTCTCTCAACTGCCATTTCATCATGGGGATCACAACCGACCTCGCGCAATAGACGCAGTCGATCATCCCATGGAATAACGATTCTCTCCCCCGAATAATCGTGGTATTCGGCAGAGATACCTCGGAGGTAAAGTAGCTTTTCAAGGTTATTCAATTCGTTGTCTTACTAATTTGCCAGCTGTTTACACGCCTTGGGCCCTCTCCCAAGGTGTCATATGAACATTCTGTTGGTGAGCAAATCCACGGGTTTAGGTATGCATGCTACTTCACCATCTGCACAGCTCCCTGGACAAGAATGCAAACGATACATCAAAATGACAACGCTGTCAATTTGATGTTAAATCATGACTGACTGAAGAAACTTGGTCACACTCCCATTCCAAAGGCAATACCCTCGCATGTGCTCTCTTTGGAGCCCTAGGTTTGGAGACATAGGTTTGGAGACACAGGTAATAGCGTTTTGAAATTGCCATTGAGTACAGATGGCTTCGAAACAACCTTATGCAGGCGTTTGCTCGACATACATTGAAGCAATAGCTCAGCCTCAGGCCGTTGTGATATGAGATAGGGAAAACCACCCATTTAGGCGTTGTCCTAACCCTCAGAGCCTCCTTGATACAACTGAATCAACCCCTTCGTTGAGGCGTCGAGACTGTGCCCTTCCGTTTTTCCCTCAATAACCTCATGAATTTCATGACACAATTTCTTGCCGAGTTCGACCCCCCATTGGTCAAACGCATTGATATCCCAGATGACACTTTGCACATAGACCTTGTGCTCATAAAGGGCAATCAACGCTCCCAGGCTCTCCGGCGTCAACTGGTCGACGATCAAGGTATTACTGGGTCGATTGCCTGGCATGACTTTATGTGGTGCCAGGCCCGCCGCCTCATCCTCAGAGTAGCCCATCTCCAGGAATTCATCCCTGGCTTGTTCGATTGATTTGCCGGTCATAAGTGCCCGACTTTGACCCAAGCAGTTGGCAAATAACAGGCTGTGATGATCACCCATCGGATTATGGCTTTGAAGCGGTGCGATAAAGTCCACCGGTATCAAACGGGTCCCCTGGTGCAATAACTGATGAAAAGAGTGCTGGCCATTGGTACCGGCATCCCCCCATATCACGGGCCCTGTATGGCAGTCGACATAACCACCATGAAGGGTCGCACTCTTACCATTGCTTTCCATATCCAGCTGTTGAAGGTATTTGGTGAAGTAGCGCAGATAGTGATCATACGGCAGCACCGCATGGGCATGGGCATCCCAGAAATTAATATACCAGACACCCAACAGTCCCATTAACACAGGCAGGTTGGAATCCAGTGGTGCTGAGAGGAAGTGTTCATCCATCGCTGCCGCACCGGCGCGCAGCCGGTTAAAACCGTTTATACCGATCGCAAGCGCTATAGGTAAACCAATGGCGGACCATAGGGAATATCGCCCTCCGACCCAGTCCCACATGGGGAAAATATTATCCTCCGCGATACCGAAGGCCACGGCGTTGCCGGTGTTGGACGTCACGGCAACAAAGTGATTTTGGATTGCGGCCTCATCGACACACCAATCAAGAAGCCAGGACTTCGCCGTCGAGGCATTGGCCAGGGTTTCAACGGTAGTAAAGGTTTTGGAGGCAACGATAAACAGCGTTGACGCCGGATCCAGGCGTTTGAGGGTCTCACAAATATCCGAGGCGTCAATATTGGAGACAAAATGGCAGTTAATGGTATCAATGCGATAGGGCGTCAGGGCTTCGGCCACCATCAACGGTCCTAAATCAGAGCCGCCGATACCAATGTTGACAATATGGGTAATTTTCTCGCCTGAGTATCCGCACAAGTTTCCACTGTGGATAGCTTCCACGAAACGCCCCATTTTTTCCAATACCGCTGAGACCGCCTCCTCCTGCGTACGGGTATTCGGATTGTGCGAGCGCAACGCCGAATGCAACGCCTGTCGCATTTCTGTACGATTGACATACTCTCCGCTTAGCAAGCTTTGGATGCGTTCAGGCAACTGGCGTTCCTCCGCCAGCTGGATCAACAAATCAAGCGTTTGCAATGTGGCAATATTTTTGGAGAAATCCAGGGTAATGCCCGCGGTTTCGCAGGACATCGCCTTAAACCGGTTTGGATCTTTCGCAAAGAGATCAACAATTTTGACCGCCTGCAGTTCTTTTTGATGATTAAGCAGAGCTTCCCAAGCCTGATTTTCCATACGTGTTCCTTCCTTAACTTCAAAGGTTCATCAGCATACGCAGCGAAAAAAACGGACAAACGGCCTGTCGATAACCTCACCCACCCGGAAAACGACAGCCTATCACTCAATCACTCAACGGGCCAGCGTACCCATCGCTTCGAACGTCCAATCGTTGAACACGCCACTGGGGGTTCTGGCGATTTTATCGACAGAAAAGAGGAAAATCGCTGAAAACCCCGCCAGACGAGGATTTCGGAAGGAAGATTAAATTCAGAAATTGCCCCAACCGCCAAATTTTACCATTACGCTCCATTTTGGGGCGCAAGCGCAGCATTTCAAAAGGACTTCAGGTTGTCATCAAATAGGAAATCAAAGATCTCGAGGGCCGCCGGGCTTTAGCCCTGAGGTGCGCGACCGGAACGCTCATACCGAGCCGAGCGATTGTTCGTCACAACAGTTTAAATTTGCCGGTGGATCAGGCCAGGTTGTTAGCCTTCATCCATTCATACATCACTTGGTAATGTTCATGCGCGTTGGGATGCTGTGTCAGATTGTGGCCGGCATTTTTGAACAGAGGTGCATGGGTAAAATTCGAGGGATTGCGCCGAATGGCCTCTTTCAACGCGCGGCTGTAATCCTCTTCAGTTTGAGGATTGTAAAAGTAGGT
The DNA here is from genome assembly GCA_050290225.1 of Cellvibrionaceae bacterium. Lineage (GTDB taxonomy): Bacteria > Pseudomonadota > Gammaproteobacteria > Pseudomonadales > Cellvibrionaceae > JBNKHG01. The sequence continues at coordinate 62,997 of JBNKHG010000057.1, read as the reverse complement.
ATCAAATTCGCTCAATTCCACGAGCACCGGAACAGTGATGTTCTTCGACACCTCAAAATTTTGGTAAGCGGTACGAAATTCGCCGAGCGTCATCGTGCCTTTCAAATGGTCATCCACCATCTCCGGTTCGACGGGTGGAACACGAAAAGAAAACATGGTGCGTCTGTCGGTACGTGTAACGTAATAATCATCGTCAAGGCGATCAAATTGCTCTGCAAAGAAAGGCTCAGGGCGCGCGGGCGTAAAGACTTCCATGATGCCGTCGACTGACTCCTCCGCGCAGTAAACTGGTTGACGTTCGCACCCGTGATCCCGGTCAGGAGCACACCGTCTGCATGCCCCAGGTGGCTTGCGCATAGGACGCCGTCAAAGAGCCGTAGGAATGACCGACAGTGACGATTTGCGAAAAACGCTTCCCTTCAATCCCATCACACCTGATCTGCCGAATGATCTGATCGATCGCATCGGCATTGACCCCCAAGGTAAGACTCTCACCCGGGGGATGATGACTTTCGCCATTACCCAGGCAATATGGCTCTCGTTGGCACAAGCATAGAGGCCGTCAACCGCGGATTCTCTGTAGTTATTCCCGAAGGCTGCACAGCCGGCGCTTCAGCGGAAACACATCACAATTCGGTAGAGTACACGCTGACTGCCCTGGCATGCATTACCCAGTCGGAAGCACTCTTCAGGCATTTACAATCCGACGCCGAATAACCACCTTTACCAGACTGTCAGGTCGGTATATTTTAAAATTACCGCCCCCCCTGGCTTTGGGAGATTGTCTGAATATACCCCAATAGTGGCTGACCCTATCAAGGGTCGGAGCTGAAACTAACCTCTCAATGAGTAATAGGATTGGCAAGATAATACCGTAACACTGAAGAAACAATGCTTGATGTCCTACTCACAGCTGTAAGGTGATGTAACCCAGTCTAATGCGTGCTTATTCACTCCGGTCATGGGAATCACTCTATCAATTTGCCAGGGCTGGGCTATATTCCCGGGGCATCATGAGTAGCTCACTTTGGTATGATACTGAAAACAGGGCTGCTGAGGATTTTTCCATCTGCCAAATTCTGAATCTTTCCGAGTCCCTTGAGAACTCGAAATAGGAATGATCTCCTGTTGTTTATCCAGTATACTCAACTGTAAAGTCAACTAATCTTTGGCGGCCACAGTAGGCCTGAAAATCTATTCAAGACAAACCACCTGGGTCTGATACTGCAATGCAACTGACAAATTCTCCTCAGTTAAATCAAGTTGACACGGAACCAGAGAACGGTTGGTCCGCGAGAAGTCGCATTACTCGCCAAAAGCTGATCACCACCGCCTCAAAGCTAATGGTGCAAAAGGGGATTAGGTCCGTCTCTGTCGCAGCAGTTGCCAGAGAAGCCGGCATCACTCGACCAGGAGCCTACTATCACTTTAAAAGTCGGGATGAACTTCTGGATGCTGTCCGAGCAGAAACTGACCACCTACTGGTAAGAACAGTTACCGGCAGCATGAAAGATGAGTTTATTTACTCACAGGCAGCCGAACTGGCCGCCGAAGACGAAGACACGATATTCCTGCGGATACAGCGTCTGCTGGATCAAGGGTCGCGAGACATTATTATCGCTTCACGCAAGCGGGGATTCGAGCGCTTAAAACGTGAAGGTCGACTTCAGGCCGGCGTGGATGCCCATATGGCGGCAATAATTTCGAGTGCAACCATCATAGCTGCTTACCTGGCGGTATCCCAGGCTAAACAGGAAAAGCGCCGACACCAGTTAGCAAAAGTTTTCGGAAAAACCATTTATGAACACATTTTCCACGGTGTTCTTAAGTTCGAAACGTTTAAAGATTGGCCGGAGCTGCCCAAATACTCAAATGCTTCGAACGACCTGAATAAGTCCAAACCGAAACCGGCACGTCAGACATCAGATGCAAGAAGAGCCAAGGCCATAGAGACCCGAAACCTTCTGATGAAAGCCACCATGCGGTTGATGGCCGAAGTTGGCGAAGAGGCCGTCTCCATATCCGAGGTAGCACGCAGAGCAGGTGTCACACGACCTGGAGCCTATTACCACTTCAAGAAAAAAGAAGACCTAATCACCGCTGTGGAAGCAATGCTCGACCGTGAACTGCTGCACACCATAGACAAGTCGTTTACAGAAAGAGAATTCTACGATAACTCAGATGACTTAAGCACAGAAGATCTGAGCCTCCTGAAAATAAGGGTACAACGAATGCTCAAAAGCGGAGCAGAAAACGACCCGCTTATCAATTACTATAGAAAGCTCTTTCATTGGCACCAGAAGCACGGGCATACAAAAGACAACATAGATCCAGATATGGCAGCGATTATCACTGCTACTGTCTCATTGATTGGAATTCTTCTGACTGTGTCTGAAGCCAATACAATCGAAGCCAGGACAAGATTGGCAAAACGCTTTCGAAAGACCTATAGCTCTTTCGTTTTTACCGGCATAATCGACCCGACTGTCGAAAATAACTGGCCGCCACCGCCTTCAGCAGATTGATAATATTTTAAGAGCCCAATAACAGACGCGTCGCAGGCCAGGCACTGCCATATGAACAACCAGGTGACTCTCACCTAACACAAAATGCGCTTATTGGTGCAGCGTATCCAAAGGTCGTCGGTCGTATAACGGCTGGGCATTCTGGTAGGCATATGCAGCCTGCAATACCTGTTTATCACGATAACGCCCGCTGACAATATGCAGTCCTATAGGCAAACCCATCTTCGTAAATCCACAAGGCACTGAAGCTGCTGGCTCTCCCGTCATATTGAATGGAAATGTAAACGGCGTCCAGGACGGCCATCGGGGGTCATGCCAGTTATCGGGGACTTCCTGACCCGTGGTGAATGCAGCGATAGGCAATGTCGGCGTCAACAGTAGGTCATACTTATCAAAAAAAACCGACATCAGCTCACTGAGCCTCACCTTCTCGTTAATCGCCTCCATATAGTCCAACATGCTGAATTTCGCAGCGTTCTCTGCCACAAATACCAGGCTGGGATCCATCAGGGCACGCTGTCTGCTATCAAGGTTCCGCAGGGCATTGGCCGCACCACTGTAAAACAATCGCTCAAACGCCGGCCTGGGATCAGCGAAACCCGGATCTACCCGTTCCACCTTGGCCCCCAGTGCTTCAAAAGTTTTGGCAGCCGCTTCCACCGCTGTAGCGATTTGCGGATCCACGTCGACATAACCCAAGTCCGCACTGTATGCCACCTTCCAGCCCTTGATGCCCGCTTCCAGATCACGCAGGTAGTCGACCCCATCCGGTGGCAACTGAGCGCTGTCACGAGCATCCCACGCTGCAATGACATTCATCATCAGTGCAGCGTCTTCCACGGTTCGGGTCATAGGACCTGCATGCGCCAGGAATCCAAACGGGCTACCAGGAAAGAAGGGCACCCGTGCGCAAGTCGGCTTCAAGCCAAAAAGTCCGCAAAATCCCGCGGGAATTCGAATAGATCCACCGGCATCGGTGCCCAGTGCCAGAGGCCCCATCCCCATCACCACTGCCGCGGCACTACCACCACTCGAACCCCCTGCTGTTTTCGTAGGGTCCCAGGGATTGTTGGTGTTACCACACAGCGGGCTGTCAGTTACCCCTTTCCAGCCAAACTCCGGGGTCGTGGTCTTACCCAGAGGTACAAACCCACTGCGGTTTAAAGCGGCGACCACGGGGGCATCTACGTTCCACGGCTGGTCAGTTGGAATGGTCTTGCTGGCTTTCAAGGTAGGCCACCCCTTCGTCAGGAACACATCCTTGATCGCCGTGGGGATGCCATCGACGGGACCCAGAGGTTCGCCCCTCCGATAGCGCTGTTCCGATGCTCTGGCGGCCTCCAGCGTACGTGCCGGGTCCAGCAGACAATAGGCATTAACCGAGTCGTTATAAGCCTGAATGCGCACCAAACAGGCATTCGCCACCTCTACGGGTGACAGCTCTTTACGCTTGAACGCCTTCAGCAATGCGGTCGCTGTCAGATCTGCTATTGATGTCATCACTTTTGCACCTGTTTTCACCTTTTTACAGCGTCGGGCCCCGTCACCTCCTCCGGTCCTGCTGAATGCAGTTGATAACAGTATAGAGAATCAACTTCGCGATCATGAAAGAATAACAACGGAATATTTGAATTTTAAAAAGACAGCCCGTTAGAACGAATCATTTTAATCACCTCGACGAGCTTGCTATAACCCATCGCCTGTGCCAATAAACATAGGAGAATGCTTAACCACAGCGAACAGGAAAAGCGCAATGAGCAATCGTTATTTTAACGATACAGAATACATGCGTCGCCGTAAGTTGGTCCGGGAAGCGATGTCCCGTCAGGGGCTGGATGCCTGCCTGATTACCAGCCCCGAAAACATTTATTACCTGACGGGTCTGGATCATATGGGTTATTTCGCTTATCAACTGCTAGTGTTTCCACTGAAAGGACGACCGGCACTTATAACGCGCGCCATGGAGAAAAGCACCGTTCGCGACCAGGTACCGGATGTCATTCACGTAGGCTATTCCGATGGAAATATACTGCCTAAATCTCAAAATGAAACCAATCCCCTAGAACAAACCCTGGAGATAATCGGTGGACAAACGACGCGCGATCTTCGCAGGCGCCCCGCCATTTCACCGACGGCTGCCGTCGAGAAAACCGTGGAAACACTCCACGACCTGGGCGTCGCCGAAGGCATTCTAGCGCTCGATATGAACAGTACTTTTCTGCCTTATGCCGTCGCCGACTGCATCATGGAGCAAACGTCCGCCGCGGAATGGAACGATTTGGGTAACCTGATCGACAATGTGCGACTGGTGCAGTCGGAGGCCGAACTGGCGCTGACCCGACAAGCCGCCGCCATATCGGATTCAATGATGCTGTCGGCCGTCGCAGCAGCGGGAAGCGATATCAATGAACAGGAGATCATGGCCGCCATCTACGACGCCATGTTTCGACGCGGCGGTACCTACCCGGGATTCGTTCCCCTGGTTCGTTCTGCGGGAGAGCTCGAACACGAACACGGCACCTGGTCGAGCCATATCCTGGAAGACAACGATTTGTTGTTTTTGGAGATGGCCGGCTGCGTACGCCGGTATCACGCCCCCGTGGGACGCCTGGTGTATATCGGCAGAGCCCCCAGGAAAGCCGAGTACATTAATGATATCTGTCAACAGGCGCTGTTCGCGGCAGCAGAAACCATCAAGCCCGGCGTCCCCGCCGGCGATGTTTACGAGCAATGGCAACAGGTCCTGAACAAGCACGATTTATCCCACTACCGCCGCCACCATTGTGGTTACTCTGTCGGAATCGGCTATCCACCAAGCTGGTCCGGTAGTGGAGTGCCCGTGGGCCTGCGTCGCGATTCGGATATGGTGCTACGCGAGGGAATGGTATTTCACCTGATGAGTTGGCTGCTGCGCTGTGGTGTCGGTGATGCGTTCCTGTCAGACACGATTGTCGTCAGCGGTGACGGCTGTGAATTCCTCACCAAAGCAAGCAGAGATGTCCATGTCCGATGAGCGCTTGCCCACCGTAAGCAGCATCATGCAGGCGGCGCAACGTATTCAGGGTCAGATTGTGTTGACACCTTCGGTGTTCGCCCCGGATCTGTCTGCCGGACTGGATCAGCCCCTTTGGCTTAAGGCGGAAAACCTGCAACACACTGGCTCATTCAAGGTGCGCGGTGCCCTGAATTGGCTCCGCACCGCTACTGATGCGGAACTGGCCAATGGACTGATTACGGTCTCAGCGGGCAACCATGCGTTGGCGCTCGCATGGGCCGCGCGCCAGCTCAAGGTACCAGTAACCGTGGTGATGCCCGAAGGCTCAAGTGAACTGAAAATCCAAAATACCAGGCGGTTCGGCGCCCGGGTTATAGTCCACGGCACCATTCAGGAAGCCGTAGCCCATTGTCATTTACTCGGGGAGAAACAGAAGTTGACGCTGGTTCACCCCTATAACGATCCTCGTATCATGGCGGGTCAGGGAACGGTCGCGCTGGAGCTGTTAGCACAGGCGCCGGACCTGCAACGGGTTATCGTCCCCGTCGGTGGGGGCGGATTGATTTCCGGAATGGGTATTGCCCTGAAAGCACAGCGGCCGGATATCGAACTCATCGGTGTCGAACCGACGGGGGCGGCAACTCTGCGCAATGCCTGGGATCACAACGATGTCAATGCCAGCCTGTCTCACATCGACACTATTGCCGTGAGCCTGGGCCCGGCAGTGGTGGGAAATTTTACTTTTGCCGCCAGCCGTCAAGTGGTGGATAAACTGGTCACCGTAGAAGATGCATCCATTATCGAAGCAGCGGTGCGGTTATTGACAGAGGCACGGATGGTGGTGGAAACCGGGGCAGCCGTAGGATTGGCAGCACTGCTGGAAGGTAGAGTACCGATCGACAGTCACAAGCCCACTGCCCTGGTGTTGACCGGAGGCAATATCGATATTGCCGAGCTGGCAGCAATCCTCACGTCATGGCATGACTCGACTTAAAAGTCCGCCCCCTTCTCAACCGTCACCAGAAAGCGGGCGGGGCAACGCCACGCCCAACCGCTCTGCCCAGGGTTCGATATCAGCCATGATGCTGGAATAGAGTTCCACCCCATGTTGCCGCTGATGGCTGCGCCTCTCCCACGCCCGGCGGCCGGGAAACCTCACAGAGGGCTTATTCGGGGGCGTGCGACTCTCTTCGCAAAGATTGCGCAAGGCTGCCAGCTCCCGTTTGAATTGTGAAGGCGAACCGAAAGCGCCCGGGTCGATGAGTTGCAGGAACACAGAATTGGCCTCGCCATCGCTGTGTGACTGCGTATCGGCACGTCCGTAGCCGCCCAGCGCCATACTCAAGACTTCTGTCGCAATACTCAAGGCGTAGCCTTTGTATCCGTGAGTGATTCCACCAATGGGCAGGATACTGCCGGGAGGGCTACTGAAAAATGCAGAGGGCCGATCACTGATATTCCCCTGATTGTCTTTGAGGCAGGGCTCGTGCAAGGAGGTTCCCTCTCGATGCGCGCGAGCCACATAGCCACCTGCGGTAATCGACATGCTGATATCGAACAGCAACGGGAAGTCGTCCGCAGGTGCAGCAAAAGCGATGGGATTGGCGGAGAATACCGGGTCGATGCCACCGTGGGCACAGACTGTGTTTTCCGCGGGCGTGGAACAACTGAGCAAAGCGATATACCCGGCCTCCACAATCCGTGGGCAATACGCAGCCAGGCAGGCGATATGCTGGCTACGACGAATCGTCGCGGCCACCACACCCCGGTTTGGCAAACGTTTCAAAGCGGTCTCCACGGCTTGCGTCACCACCCATGGACCAGGCAGAAAGGCTGCGTCCCAGTTGAAAGTATTGCCGCGATCCATCAGCACGCTCGGTTCGCCTTCCCGGCGAGTTTGTCCGGAGAGAAGCCAATCCAGATTGCTCGGAACGCGATTCATACCGTGGGTGCTAAAACCCATGAGATCGGCCTCGATAAACACCTCTGCCATCACTGAAGCTCGTGCTTGACTCAATCCGGCGCGCTCAAACAGGGTAGTGGCAAAAATTTCGAGATCACCAAGGGCGTATTTTGTGGGCATGACTTTAAGTTCCGTAAGCTTGATTGCCGGCTAGACTGTGGTAATTATAATCGGAAAATGGAATTGGTGACGTTAAGAAACATGCTATTACACCCGACCACGAACCTGAGCATGTGCCGCTGGCACAGCGATAATCTGTAACAGCGCTTGGTGTTAACGGTGTTTATGTGTAAAAGCTTGGATTTGATCCAGCTGTTCTCGATATCGGGACTCTAGTTTATCCTACAACTGCTACTCAAAAATCTGTACCCTTTGCTGACAAATTTATAACTTGCGTGTATGGGTTTTCTATTCTCGGTTTGGTTTTTAACAATGAGACCGCCGAGGGGACACAGGGGTATTGACGCCGCCCTGCAGACGCCGGAGTGCCGGACCACCCTGTCTGAAGGGCTTGTCGGGCACATCCTGTGCGCTGCTTACAACACCCCTGTCTCCCTCGGCTCAGAACTCCGGATTAAACTGTGTCGCTGCCCTACCCCCTTGAAAATTACCACTTGGCTTATAGTTCGAAGTTCCATAGTAGGGTGCTCTGGCCTTGGAGTTGTCAGGATGTAAATCTCGATGTGCGATGGTAGGGCGCTCGCACCTTGGAATCGGTTGGATGTAAAATTCGAAGTGCTGAGCCAAAAAGAAAACGGTCCGCTCCTCGCACCCGGTTAGTGCCATCCTGAAACAACGGTTTAGGTTACAGCTCACAGTTTTTTCTTGATCGTATCCAACTGCTCCTTCAAGACTTCAGAGCTTTGCAATTGCCGGATTACCACCGTCTCTTCTTCAGACAACGGCTGAAAACTGTTAATGGCCTCGTCGAGTTTTAGCAGTGTTCGTTTGATATCCTTGAAGACCTCGATATCCAGTTCATCGATATCATCCAGCGCGTGCAACGCTTCCTCAAGCACGGCCGGCAAAGCCTCCAACACCGTTTTTTCAACTGGCCTGGTCTCCAACGTGGATTGGAGTTTCGCCCTTTCCTCGATCCACAAATCCAGTTGTTTGATCTCCTCGGGGTTCAAACTGGCCGCCACATGGGGAGGCACCCTATCAACATTCGCGTCAAATGAAACCACTACCGTTTCCATAGACTCACCCGTTTCAGGGTCATAAACCGTTTTAATACAATTAATTGCATTACCCTCAGTAACAAATTCCATAAGTACCTCCTTCATCCAGCGTCGTAAAATTGCCCAAATGCAAGGTTCACTTCCTTTGTTATTGACTATACTCCTGGAAATTATTCTTTCAACACCGTTGACATAGCGACCACTTTTTCCGGCACTACAACTATCCGTGCAATCTGAATAGGACGATCAACGTCCGCTATGAATTCTAATTCACGCGTGCACGCGGCAGACGGCTGGAGACAGTGCGTTGAAGCGGCATAAACACCAGCAGCAACAACAATCCTGCCAGAATGCCGGGCAGGCCCTCATAAATGGCGGAATGCCACCCCAGATATCGCCACAAAAGCGCTACAGCCAAGCCAACAATGACAACAAAAATGCTCAACCGCTGGCTGGGTCGATGTCCCAGGCAAAGCGTAATAAGCAAGGGAGCAAAAGCACTGGCCAGGCCCGACCAGGCCATGATCACAAGATTGAACACACTCTGGCTGTTGATTAACGCCAAGCCCAGTGCGCCGAGTGTAATCACCACGGTGGCCAGCTTGAGCAACCCGGTGTGCTCGATTTTGTGGGGCAATAAATCGTGAGTAATTGCTGCCGAACAGCTCAATACCAGGGAGTCCGCAGTCGACATGGTGGCGGCAAAGATACCCGCCAGAATCAAACCGACCAATACCGGCGACAGCAACGCTTGCGCCATAGTCGGCAGGGCAAGTTCAGCATCGAAACTTCCTGTATCGACCAGATAAATACGTGAAAGCATTCCCACCCCGGTAGCCATAGCGTAAAACGCCAAAAACCAGACGTAATACCAAAACCTCGCCCGACGCATTTTATCGTTGTCATCGAGCGTCATGAACCGGACCATAACGTGTGGCTGACCGATGACAGAAAGCCCGGCAAACATCCAACTGATGGCGAACAGCGTTGCCCCGGCGACGCCCGGCAGCGCCAGATCCCGGGGAAACCAATCAAGAAATCCGGATACCGCTTGCATCTGCGCAATGGCGCTATTAACACCGCCCAATGCTACCATTGCAACAACCAGCAGTAACCCCATTGCGAATATCATGACGATGGACTGCGCCGCATCGGTCCAGATCGAGGCACGAATGCCACCGGCAAAACAGTAAAGGGTAACGAGTACCGCTCCCATGACAGCGCCCGCCCAATCAGGCCAGCCAAACAGGACATGAAGGGCTTTACTGCCGGCAACCAATTGCGCACTGGCATAGGCCAACAGAAAAATGAGTGAAATAACGCCGATCAGGCGCTGTAACATGCCATTGTTAACGCCATACCAATTGCTGAGCACACCCGCATAGCTGACTTCGTCGGTGTTTGAAGTTGCCGCACGCAGTCGGGCATGTACAAACGTCGACGCTAAAAAGTCACCGGCAATCCAACCGAGCATAAGCCAAATCGATGCCAACCCTGTGACATAGGTATAGCCTATAACCCCGATAAACATGTATCCGCTATTGTTGGTGGCAACCGCTGATAGACCCACAAGCCAGGGCTTGATGGCGCCACTGGCAATATAATAATCGTGACGGGTGCCACGACTCTTCCAGGCGGACGATAAGCCAATCAGGGTAAACGCCAGCAAAAAACCAACAAAGGAAATGATCATCTTTACATCCTTATATGGAAGACATGGCCCTTAACACTGGTAGGCAGAGACAATTCAACATCGGTTAAGCTATTGGCGTAACAGCTTGCTAACCGCTCGACCAAGCGTGTGAAAGGTACGCGACCGCGATCGGTCAATATCACTTCCTTTCCACCCTGGAGGGCAAAGCGTTCAAACAACTGCTCAAGGTCTTTGCTTATCGTCGACGAATAGCAGATATCGGCTCCAATCATTAAATCAACACTTGCCAAGTCCTGCCCGCAAAGATCGGCATAACTACAGTGCTTGCCAATCACGTTGACATTATTGATCTCGCTAATATATTGCTGGAAAGCAAAAACCTGCTTATCGCTATCTGCCGCTGTCACTTTCGAACCAAACCGTTTTCGAACGTAGGCAGCAGGCAACCCCCAACCACACCCCAACTCCATCACATGCAGATCATCAGACAACGTCAAATGCGATAAATAACTGATCAACAGATAGCTTGACGGCCAAATTCGTGATCCAAACTGTGTGGGACAATGACCCGCATCCAGCATACTCACCACTTCCGGGTGGTTTGGCTTCAGGGCCTTCATGCCAAATGCGCGAAATTGCTTATCGGGTCCTCGCAGCGAGTGCGTCAGCTCGCCGTTAGTATCCCTATTTGTTGGAGAGCCATCAGGATGTCCTAGGAGGCCAGACATATCGCTCTCCCGTGATCATGCACTTCCACGAGACAACGGTGTAAACTTTTAATCGCCAACTGATAATCATCTTCGTTAATCACAAACTGCATATCAACCTGGCGCATGGACTGATGGATGGCCAACACGCTGATCGCGCTATCGGCCAACGCGGCTACCGCCCTGGCCAGGATACCGGAAATCTGCATGTCACTACCAACAGCGGAAACAATGGCAACTTTTCGCTGATTGACATCCGCTTCCGGAAAACACTCTTCAAGTGCACGACGAATCCGTTTGATTGTTTTCAAGTTGGTGGACAAATAGTGAGTAATGGTATTGGCGTTAATATCCTTGGCAACAATATTTGCTCTAAACCGCTCCAGGACAGCAAGAATTTTCTCGTCATAGCGGCCGATATTGCCGGCTATATCCTGATCGAACAGCTCCAGCGCATAAACCCCCTTGCAACCGGCAATAATCTCTACCCGCGGTGTATCGCTAACGTAATCACCTGTTATCAATGTGCCGGTGTGATCCGGTTCAAAAGTGTTTTTCACGCGCAGGGGGATATTGCATTGGCGCAAGCCCTTCGCCGCCTTGGGGTGAATGGCCTCCATTCCCAGATTGGCCAACTGGTCCGCCACATCATAATTGGTTCGACCAATGGGGACTGCATTCTGCTCACCGACCATGCGCGGATCGGCACTACTCAAATGGAATTCCTTGTGAATAATCACTTCCTTCGCCTGGGTCAGGACAGCGATGCGACTAAAGGTCATCTCGCTGTAACCACGATCAAAGGTCGACATCAGGCCGTCATCACTATGGGCGTAGCCGGTGACAACAGGCAACTGATGATTCAGGTCCAGATCCTTGAAGGTCGATTCAATGCGCTGATCCAAGGAAACATGATCCCTGGATTGCCATCCGGTCAAATCCACAAAGCACGCATTAACACCGTCGCGCTTTAACAGCATTGCTGTATTCCAGGCGCTGTGCGCCTCTCCAATACTGGCCAACATCTCCCGAACTGTAGCCAGGTGCGAATCCAATGCAAAATGCCCGTGCTGACAAAGTCGCTGTAGATCACTCAGGCATCGCTCGGCATCGTCAAGCCGCTGCCCGATAAATTGGTTGGCCTGCCCCAGCAGGTGCGCCTCATCAAACAAGCGCTCATTGATGGTGAAAATTTCCGCTTTCAAATCAGCCAGCGCCGTCTGCCAGCTGTTATCGTTAACGCTGCTGGCATAAAGTGCGTAGACACCCGACTGGCCGTTTTTTTTGTGCTCCAGCAGACGGTTGGTAATACCACCGTAGGCCGAAACCACCAAAATTCGCTGATTCAGGGAGTCAGCCTGATGAGACTTAAGGACAATATTGTCTCGTACGGCGGCATAATCGCTCATGGACGTGCCACCAATTTTTTCAACGGTATGTAGTGCCATTATTAGTTCTCGTCGTTTTCCTCAGCGCAATCGATGCACTGTCGTGTTGTGGGCACAGCGACAAGCCGGTCCAGGGGGATGTCACAGCCACAGCTCTCACAACAACCGGCATCCTCACTGTCAAGCCATACCATGTTTTGCGCTAACTGTTTGAGTTCATCCTTGGCAATCTGAATCAGCCTGTCTTCAACTTCTGAAGATATGGTCAAATCCAGACTCGCCGATGGGTCATCCGACTGGCTGTGCTTCCGTTCTGCTGATGGCTGCGCCCCACCCAAAATCCATTCCAGCTCTTCGATATGTTTGCGGAGCAGGTATTTTAGAAGCGCAACTTCCTTGTCATTCATAAAAGTCCTCTACCCGCTGAGGGACAATGGGCTCGATATGTTCTCTGCTGCAAATGTATTCCGGGCGCGGAGACCTGTTACAAAAGGGAGCCACCACTCGATTGCTCAGTGCGTTATACACAAAAAACACATTGCTGCGGGGCCAAGGTGTAATATTACCATTGGAACCGTGCATGACATTACAATCGAATATAATGACACTGCCGGGTTTTCCGGTTGCCGCCACTATACCACCGGCACCCACCAATCGACTGAGACACTCATCACTGGGAACGCCATATTCCTGCTTTTTCAGCGACATTTTATAATGATCCTCAGGCGTCTCCCCCTCACACACCACATAATCCTTGTGCGAGCCTGGGATTAACATGAGAGGGCCGTTATTACCCGTGTTTTCTGTCAATGTGATCGACATGCTCAACGCCCGCATTCGCGGCATCCCGTCTTCCACGTGCCAGGTTTCAAAATCCGAATGCCAGTAAAACTCCTTGCCGCGAAAGCCGGGTTTGTAGTTGAGTCGGGACTGGTGAATATAGACTTGGTCATTCAACAGGTATTGCGCGATACCTGCCAGACGGGCGTCGGCTACCAGCCTTGAGAATGCAGTGCTGATAGCGTGCACTTTGAATACAGAGCGCACATCACCACTACCCGGTTCGGTAATCGTTTCGCCAGAGGCCTGAATCTCCCGGTCGTGCCTTAATCGATCCGATTCAGCCTGGAACGCTACGATCTCTTCAGCACTGAAGACATTTTCCAGCAACAGAAACCCCTGTTCTTCGTACTGCTGAACCAGCGCACGTTCGATGGGACCACTCCCGTCGTTCCCGGCATAAACCACTGGATCCTGACGCTTGCGGATAGTCGCTTTATGGCCACTGCGGGACGGATAACAATCTACGGTATTGTCAGTTACAAAGTTGAAGGTCGCACTCATCTCCAAACGCCCTCTTTACTCTCCGGCTGACTCCGCGTCCAGTTCATACGCTCCTTCAGCGTTATGCACCTCCTTGCCATTCAGTGGCGGGTTGAACACACAGGCCATTTTCATCTGTTTAAAGGCCCGCAACACATGTTTGTCGTGCTTGTCCAGGATATAAACGGTTCCAGGCTTGATCGGATAGCGTTTGCCATCATCCAGCGTTTCCACCTCTCCCTCGCCCGACATGCAGTACACAGATTCCAAATGATTTTGATAGTGCATCTGAAAATCTGCCCCTTCATAAATGGTGGTAATGTGGAAAGAGAAGCCCATATTGTCCTCTTTGAGCAACAATCGAGTGCTTTCCCAATTACCATCCGGCGACACAATTCTTCGACTGGTTTTTTCCGCTTCCGCTAAATCTCTAACTATCATCAACTGCTTTCCCGTTGTTCAATGGTTTTCAATTCAATAATCATATTTCGCGAGCCGCTGATAGTGGCTATTTCACCACCCGGGACTCGCAACTCGTGACCTTGCGTTATGAGAAGACGATTCGGATTTGACATAATCCGCAAGTACCCACGCCCGCTGAGACAACGCAGGAGCAGCATCCGGGTCTCCTCCTTTGACGTTGGTTCTGTGGGCAACAGCCTGCGCTCACCCCGCCAAACACGCAGCGTTTCGCTGGTAAACACACGACTTTGTCCTCTTCCCATCCCCTTGTTTGCCCGGTTAACTTGCCAGGCGATCGAGACCGAAGTAATCGACCGCCTCAGGAATGGAATCCTCTTTCGCGCACACCTCCCTGATAGCCTGCTCGACAATATCGATCCCTTTTTTCAGGTTGTCGTCACTGATAATCAATGGACATAAGAATTTGACCACCTGATCGTCGGCGCCACTGGTTTCAATGATGAGCCCGTTTTGAAACGCCTTGCGGGTGATTTTCCCGGCAATCTCACCATTGACGCAATTGATACCCTGAAACATGCCACGACCGCGGGTGGTAAAGTGACCTTCACCATACTTCGCCACAATGGCTTCCAGGCGCTGGGAGATGTACTCGCCTTTGCGCTTAACCTCATTAGAGAAGTTATCATTCGACCAATAAGCGTCGATCGCAGCCTTTGCCGTAACAAAGGCAAAGTTGTTGCCACGAAAAGTGCCGTTGTGCTCACCGGGTTTCCATTGATCAATTTCGGGGCTGAACAGTACCACGGCAAAGGGCAGACCATAGCCACCCAGGGATTTCGACAGCGTGACGATGTCCGGCTGGATGCCAGCTTCTTCAAAACTGAAATAGGTACCGGTACGTCCACAGCCCGCCTGTATATCGTCAACAATGATCAATATGCCGTGTTTTCGGCAGACCGACTCGAGGTTTTTCAGCCACTCGACACTGGCAACGTTGATGCCGCCCTCTCCTTGCACAGTCTCAACGATCACCGCGGCAGGCTTATCGACGCCGCTGCTGGAATCGGAAAGCACCTTGTCCAGATAGGCAGTTGTATCGATATCCTCTCCCAGGTAACCGTCATAAGGCATACGCACCGTGCCGTTGAGACTGACACCCGCGGCCCCGCGATGATGAGAGTTACCTGTCGCTGCCAGCGCCCCCAACGTCACCCCGTGAAAGCCATTGGTAAAGGCGATGATCGATTCGCGACCGGTGACGTTGCGCGCCAGCTTGATGGCCGCCTCTACCGCGTTAGTGCCCGTGGGGCCGGTAAACTGCACCACATAATCCAGGCCGCGCGGTTTCAGGATCTTTTCATTGAAAGTTTGCAGAAATTCCCCTTTGGCCTGGGTGTGTAAATCCAGGCCGTGAGTAATGCCGTCGTTATTAATATACTCCAGTAACGTCTGCTTGAAGATCGTATTGTTGTGGCCGTAGTTCAGGGTTCCCGCGCCCGCCAAAAAGTCCAGGTATTCATTGCCTTCTTCATCGTAGAGAAATTCGCCTTTGGCGCGATTGAATACCCGGGGAAATGATCGGGCGTAACTCTGCACTTCCGATTCAATTTCTTCAAAAATTTTCATAGTGATATCTCCTGTAATTTATCGAACGGAACCCGTATCCAATGGTTCCGGTGCACGTGACGCCGCGCAATTTAATGGCCCTATTCGCACTAACATTTCTGTTTCGTGCTCGCCGTGAAAATGGCATTCCCGATCAAATCCCACGCTCGAATCAAGGTTTGCCTCCATCTTGTTGGCAAAACCCGTAAACAGCGCCCATGAAGCTCGGTTGGCCTCGGTAATAGTGGTTTCCAGGTAAACGATTTCCCGACACTGCGGTCGGTTAAGAATATGCTCCAGCATCCGGGTTGCCAGCCCCAGGCCTCTCGCCCGCTCACTCACAGCGACCTGCCAAACAAAAAGGGTATTGACTTGCTCGGGGGGCATATAGCCGGAAATAAACCCCACCAACTCCCCTTTTAACCAGGCGGCAACTGAGGTGCCTCCAAAATGGGTGCACTGCAGCAAGTTGCAGTAAGCGGAGTTGGTATCGAGGGGCGGACACTGTTGAATCAATTCAAATACCGCCATGCCGTCTTCGGGGACAGGACGACGCAATTCAATCTGATTCGCGTAGTTCATCGACATATTACTTTCAGTTCATTTAATTAGTAATCAAAACTATATACACCCAATAAATCCCCTTGGTTTGGAAATTTATGTGACATTTAGGGTTGTATATAAGTATTTAGCGACAGATCGATAATTTTTATTTTTTATTGTTTAGATCTCTAAACATTGTACACTATGGATATTAGATACACAAACCGGGTAAATTTAGGCTACTTCTCTTGAATGCCGATACGTTAATCGATCAACAATGGATCTGTTTTTGCTTGTCTGGCGAACGATATGTTCACCCGGTAAGCACCGTGGGGGAGATTATCAGGTACTCGGCACCCGTACCGGTACCGGGCGCTCCGACTGAGATCGACGGCATCCTGAATGTCCGCGGGGAAATTATTACCATTGCCTCAGGGCGCAGGCTGCTGCGACTCGAAGCGTCAACCCCCACAGAGGATTGGCGGGTAATCCTTCTTGATACAGACCGGGGGCCACTAGGCCTGGTTGTAGATCAGGTGATTGAAATAGTGAAGTTTCGGCCCACCGATGTAGACACTTCCGCCTGTCAGGGGGAGAGCGGGATCATACGCGGGACCATCCAACATCATTCTGGCTTATTGATACAGACCGATATTGCCCATTATCTGAAGTCACTACCACTGGAGGAATAACATTATCGGCTCCGATAGCATTCTGGAATATAATACCCCGGCTACTCTACCTAATGAGAAGGGGTTGAATTTGAATCGCATTGATGAAGTGCTGGTGGCGTTACGTCGTGTCATTAGAGCCACCGACCTGCACTCAAAATATCTGGCCAAGACCAGCGGTCTTACAGCGCCACAGATATTGCTGTTGCAGACGATCAGGGATAAGGGTGAAGTCACCATTGGCGAGCTGGCCAACGATGTGAGCCTAAGTCAGGCGACCGTCACCACCATTCTCGATCGCCTGGAAAAGCGGGGCCTGGTTTACCGGGAACGTTCGGATCAGGACAAACGCAAAGTCCACGCCTATCTTACGGACAACGCCGTGGAGGTTCTGAAAAATGCCCCCACTCCCTTGCAGGAGCACTTTACCCGGCAATTTTCCGACCTGCAGGAGTGGGAACAGACGATGATAATCTCCTCATTGCAGCGGGTAGCCTACATGATGGATGCTCAACACATTGACGCATCTCCGGTACTGGATGTCGGTAAACTGGATCGGTTGAACACTTCCATCGAAAAATCCGGTGCGTTTTCAGAATCGGAAGGGGATACGGATTAACTGAGCGTAAAACAATCGGAACTTTGTAGTTACGCCCAGGGTGCAACCCTATGCAAATGCCCCCATATTGCGCCTTTTAGTACCGCTGGAGGTAAATCGGGCCGGTACCACTACTCAGTGGCATTTCCTTTAATACGGGGATATTCAGCGGGTTCCGACGTTTTTCCGGAAACCCCTACACCCCTTTCTCTCTGATCTCCAGCCCGATTAATACCCCAGCATTAAGCCCAAAAAGCTATATAACCTGCACACCATTTTGCATAAAAAGAATATCCAAATTTTTTGCAAAGTTTTTCGTCACTTCCTGCCATTCCTAACATCTCCCGACTCACTTAACCTTTTGCAAGCCAAAACGCGCAGACAAGAAAGCTAACCAATAAAAGCGCACAAGCAGGAGAGACCCCATGAGCCAGACACATAAAACACCCCCCTTTTTAACACTACCCCACCCGCAGCTGTCGAGGGCCCTGGCCTCAGGCATGCTGGCCACCGCAGCCTTGGTACCAACAACCGCACAAGCCGCAGTTATCGAAGAAATAATTGTCACTGCCCAAAAACGCCAGGAGAGCAGCCAGGACATCGGCGCCGCCATTACGGCGCTTAGCGGAGATCAGTTATCCAATACCGATGTCAACAATATCCAGGACATCCAAAACATGGCGCCCAGCCTGCAGATTGGTGAGAGTTTCGGTTTTGCCCAGGTAATGATTCGCGGTATCGGTACCGACAACCCCTTCGCGGGAGGAGATCCCTCCGTAGCCATGCACTTCGACGGCGTGGTCACCGGACAGTCCTCGGCTCAATTTGGCTCGCTGTTTGATGTGGAGCGCATTGAGGTGCTGCGCGGCCCCCAGGGTACCCTTTACGGACGCAACGCCACCGGCGGGTCCATCAATGTCATCACCTATAAACCCACCGAGGAGCTGTCCGGCTATGCACGCCTGACACTGGGCAATTATGAATTGTCCAAATTCGAAGGAGCTGTGGGGGGCGAGCTTGCCAACAACTTGCAGGGTCGCATCGCCCTGCGAAGTGTGGACCGTGGAGGCTACGGCGAAAATATCGCTACCGGCGATGATATCGACGATGCCGATCAACAATCCATTCGCGGACAACTGACGTGGCAGCTGTCCGACAACATGGACCTGAGACTGGCGGCCGAGTACCATCGGGAGGACGACACCAACTACATGCCCAAGTTCCGGGCGCCCTCCTACGACCCGGCACCCATACCGGCACTGGAACCGCAACCGATTTCGGGGCAACGGGCTGTCGATGAGCGGGATATAAATTCAACCGCCAACCTGCAGAACGAACGAGACCAAAGCTCTGTCAGCCTGGAGTACAACTGGCAGATCAACGACAGTCTGTCGCTGACATCCCTGACCAACTACCAGACTTTTGACAAAACCCCGCAGGCCGATTTCGACATGACCGAGGTGGATTTCTATGTGTGGTCCGAGAGTTTCGAGACCGATCAGACCAGCGAGGAGCTGCGGCTCAACTTTGAAGGCGAGAAGTTCCACGGGCTGGTGGGGCTCTACTATTACGCGGAGGAAATTGATTCCGCCAACCTGCTCGACCTGGCACTCCCCGTTGGGCCACCCCGTTGTACCGTAGCGGACAATGTGTCCGCCTCTGTCATCGATGGCGATCTCGACGACATCTGTTTTAACTTCATCGGTTCCAGCGAGACCGAAGCCTATGCCCTCTTCTCCAATGTCGCCTATACATTGACCGACACGCTGACACTGAATGTCGGCGGTCGCTACAGCTACGAGAAAAAGGAGGGCGACACCACTCGCTGGATCGCCCCCGGTATGGTCACGCCAATCACCTTCAGCGATGAGAAAAGCTTTAACGAGTTTTCCCCCAGCGTACGACTGGAGTGGGACGCCAAAGAGGGGGTCATCGTCTACGCCAGCTATTCCGAAGGCTTCAAGAGCGGAATTTTCCTCTCGGGGCAGCGCTCACCCGTTCTCGAGCCGGAAATCGTCGATGCCTTTGAATTTGGCATGAAAGGCATGTTCATGGAAGACAGTTTGCGCTTCAATGCCGCTGCCTTTATGTACGATTACACTGACCTGCAACAGGGACGCAGTGTCCCGGCCGGCTCCAGCGGCTTTACCCTGGTGTACGAAAACGCAGCCTCGGCGGAAATCAAGGGCGCCGAAGCTGAATTTACCTGGCTGGCGACTGACAACCTGCGCTTTGACGGCTCGGCCACCTATCTCGATGCCACCTTTGACGATTATGTCTCCACCGATCCCTTTGACACGGTATTTCAACAACTGGGGCTGATCGATGCCAGTGTGGACCTGTCACAACAACTGTCAGGAAACCAGATGGTGCAATCACCGGAATGGGCCTACAGCCTGGGCGTCACCCTGGACTTCCAGTTGCCGGGCAGTGACTGGCAGGGTTCGGCCGGCCTCTCCGCCGCCTACAAGGATCGCGTCTACTTCTCCCAGTTCAACCACGAGGAACTGAGTCAGGATTCAGTGACCACAGTCAATGCCAACTTCAAGTTCACCTCCGCAGATGAGCACTGGAGCATTAACCTGTGGGGCAAGAACCTGACTGATGAAACCATCTATATGGGTACTTTTGTGATCAACAGCTCACGCTCCAATGCAGGGTTCCTGGCACCGCCGCGCACCTATGGTTTGACATTGGGTTATAACTTCTGATCAACCGCACTCAGCGGGAGGCGGCCTGGTGATACCGGCGCTCCCGCTTTTTTTATCTGAGAATCGATGAGCAATTTACAGCAAAAAACAGGTTCCGCTGCCACTGAAGCGCTCCTTGTCGCCGGCGATGCCACACAGGCGGCCGATGTTGCGGCCCTGGAAGCAGCGCAGAGTGGAGCCCAGCAAAAACTGGGCACCACCCGCGTCAGCCTGGTGGAACGCATGCTATACGGACCACAGCCTTCAGTCCATGAGCTGGCCTCAGGCGCTGTACATATGCTGGCATCCGGGCACCCTGGCAGCGACCGTATTCTGGAGAAGGCGATGGCCTGTCTGGCCAGCGGAGAAGCCTTTACCGCCGACGGAAAAATTTCCGATCAACTGCGCTCGGCAGTGGCCGCCGACAAATCTTACGGGTTTACCGTCCCTGCGCAATTTGGCGGCCTGGGCCTCAACTACAGCCAACTCGCCTGCCTGGAGGAACAGCTGGCCGCCAACGGATTGGGGTCCCTGGCGGTCGAGATTTCCGGTCAACTTACCATAGGTTCCAGTTCCCTGCTGGGTTACGGAACTGATGCACAGCGCTCCACTTTTTTGCCGTTGATTGCCGACGGAGAACTGATTGCCTTTGCCCTTACCGAAGTCGGGGTCGGGGCAAATGCCAAACGGGTACAGGCCTGGGTGGAACACGATGAGCACCATCAATGCTGGCGTCTCAACGCCGACGGCGCCGCCAACAAACTCTATATCACCAGCGCCACCCATGGCGGTCTGGCGGCTATCGTCGCTCGCAAGGGGTGCGACAGCAGGGAAATCGGGTTGTTTGTTGTGCAACTGCCAGAGGAGGATGTGCACGGGGATTTCCACTTCGAATGTCACCCCTCGAATACCAGCGCCTTTGCCCAAAACATCAATTCGAGGCTGAGATTCAGCAATTTCCCAATTCCCTTCGAGCATGAAATCCAGGGCAATGGCATCGAGGTGCTGTTTTACTGCCTGCGCATGGGCCGTTGCATGCTGGCGGCGATGAGCGCCGGCTTTCAACGCATGATGGCCGCCGACGCCGCCCTCTATGCCCGCCAACGAGAGGGCGTGGGTGGCAAAGTGGCTAAGCACGAGCTGCCGCGATTGGGGCTGGCCCGCATACTCGGCGGTGCGCTGACCGCCCAGTCCCTGTCACACCTGTCGCTTAGTCAGGACGCCGCAGGTGTCGATCTCGCAGGCTTGCGGGACCTGACCAAATCCGCCTCGGCGAAGGCGCTGCTGGAATCACTGATTGCCTGCGAGCGGGTGTTGGGCGGGCGCAGCCTCGACAACGGTTCGCGCATTACCGAAGCGCGCGCCACCATTCATGCCTTCGGCATTGTCGAAGGGGAGGACGATCTGATTCGCCTGGGTATGGTGAAGGATGTCACCGCCCGTTTCACCGAAAAGTACATGGCTGGCCTGTTGGGTGTTTTGCGAAACGTGAACCAACGCGGCGACGGATCAGCGGTGGATGCCGGGAAACGTATAGACCGCCTGTCGATCGCCAGCTTTCTGAAATACCCGGGCCGCAGTATAAAAGCCTGCCTGCTGCTGGCAGTCCAACCGGGGTTCTGGCGCCTGCTCGCTTGGGTCTTGATGCAATTGGTGCGGGATCTGATCCGCCTGCCCAACCTGTTGATTCCCGCCAGTCTGCAGTCACGCTATCGCGATGTGCCCCGCGCCCTGCGCCGATATGTGAGCATCGCCGAGCGCGGTCTGCGCCGCTGCCGCTGGACCTATCTGGGACTGAACCTGATTTACCAGTTGGAACTGACGCGGGCCCAGATCCCGATGCAACGCCTGGGTAAACGTATCGAGTTGTTGATGTCCATGGCGGCAGTCTGCGCCCACGCGTCAAAGCTGGATGATTCCCAACAGCGGATTGCCCGCTTCCAGTCTGAGCGGATACTGGAGGAACTGAAGGGGCTTCGACTACTCAGTGCTCTGGGGGCGATAGATCGACTGCGTCAATCGGTGAACGATATCGCTGGCGACATCAATAGCGAAAACTGCTCGCTGATAAGCGGGGTAGAGCCTCAAAGCTTCGCCCATCCCTGGGAAGATTGAGGGTAGCTTTATTTAACCGCCATTCATCCAAATTTAAATAGGAAGTCCTACATAAGCCCAAAACTGGAGGCACATATGCATTTTGAACGCTTGAACCCACTGACAGGCGAAACTGCCAGTCAATCCGTAGCCATGAAGGTGGAAGATATTCCCGCCATTGTTGAGTCTGCACAACAGGCTTTCACCAGCTGGTCCGCGACCGGCCCCAATGAGCGCCGTGCAGTGCTGACGGCAGCGGCCACAGCCCTGGAAAACAAACAGGGGGAATTTGTCGATGCAATGATGGCCGAAATTGGCGCCACTCAGGGTTGGGCCCTCTTCAACCTGATGCTGGCCGTATCCATGATGCGCGAAGCCGCCAGCATCACCACCCAGATCAGTGGCGAGGTTATCCCCTCGGACAAGCCCGGCTGCCTGGCCATGGCAGTGCGCGAACCGGTGGGAGTCATCCTCGGTATCGCCCCCTGGAACGCCCCGATCATTCTCGGCGTACGCGCCATTGCCACAGCGCTGGCCTGCGGTAATTCGGTAATCCTCAAGGCCTCCGAAGTCTGTCCGCGCACACATGAGCTGATTGTGGAAGCCCTGGCCGAAGCGGGATTTCCCGAAGGTACGGTGAACATTGTCACCAATGCTCCGGAAGACGCCGGGGCTGTGGTGGGAGCCCTGATCGATCATCCCGGGGTCAAACGTATCAACTTTACCGGTTCCACCTCTGTCGGGCGGATTATCGCCAAACGCGCCGCCGAACACCTAAAACCCTGCCTGTTGGAGCTTGGCGGCAAAGCGCCATTGATCGTGCTGGAGGATGCCGATCTGGATGAGGCCGTAAAAGCGGCGGCATTTGGCGCCTACATGAATCAGGGCCAGATCTGCATGTCCACTGAGCGCCTGGTGGTGGTGGATGCCGTGGCCGACGCCTTTGCGGAGAAAATGGCCGATAAAGCTAAATCACTGGCCTGCGGAGATCCCCGCGAAGGCACCACGCCCCTGGGTGCGGTGGTAGACCGGAGTACGGTTACCCGCGTCAATTCCCTGATCGAAGACGCTGTCGCCAAAGGCGCACGCCTGCTGGCCGGGGGCAGCGTAGACTCCGTGCTTATGCCAGCCACCCTGCTCGACGGCGTGACTTCAGACATGGATATCTACCGCGACGAAAGCTTTGGTCCGGTGGTAGCCATGATCAGGGCGAAAGACGAGACCGATGCGGTTCGCATCGCCAATGACAGCGACTACGGCCTCAGCGCCTCCGTATTTACCCGAGACACTGCACGAGGTCTGAAAGTGGCGCGCCAGATTCGCTCCGGCATCTGCCACGTTAACGGACCCACCGTGCACGATGAGGCGCAAATGCCCTTCGGCGGTGTCGGCGCCTCCGGCTACGGACGTTTCGGCGGCAAAGCCGGCATCGACAGTTTTACCGAACTGCGCTGGATCACCCTGGAGACCCAGCCGGGCCATTACCCCATTTAACCCCTGGTTTTTTAAACGCGGATTCATTTCTATTTGAAGATATTTAGTGAGTACAGAAGGAAAGAAATATGACGACCGAACGTAAAGAGGAAGAAACAGTAGCCTACACTGTTGAAAATGGCATCGCCTGGGTAAAGTTCAACCGCCCGGAGAAGCGCAACTGCATGAGCCCCAAACTCAATCGCCAGATGATGAGAGTGCTGGATGCACTGGAATTTGACGACTCCGTGGGCGTACTGGTACTCAGCGGCGAAGGTACGTCCTGGACTGCCGGTATGGATCTGAAGGAGTACTTCCGTGAAACCGAGGCCCAGGGCCTGGGAGGCACTCGCCAGGCCCAACGGGAAGCCTACGGCTGGTGGCGCCGCCTGCGCTGGTATCAAAAACCCACTGTCGCCATGATTAATGGCTGGTGCTTTGGCGGTGGTTACGGCCCCCTGTTCGCCTGCGATCTGGCCTTTGCGGCCGAGGAAGCGACATTCGGCCTCAGTGAAATCAACTGGGGCATTTTGCCCGGCGGCGGCGCCAGTAAAGTGGCTGCGGAACTGATGCCGATGCGCAAGGCCATGTACCATGCCATGCTGGGAGAAAATATCGATGGCGCGACTGCAGAGGCATGGGGTCTGGTCAACGAAGCCGTACCCTTGGGCCGCCTGAAGGACCGTGTGACGGAAGTGGCCAATGCCCTGCTGGAGAAAAACCCGGTCGCCCTCAAAGCCACCAAGGATGCCATTCGCCGCGTGAAAGAGATGACATATGATAATGCCGAAGACTTTCTGATTCGCGCCCAGGAAGCCGCCAACAGTTTTGACAATGAAGGCCGCAAAGAGGGCATCAAGCAGTTCATCGACGACAAAACTTACAAACCCGGCCTGGGAGCTTACGACAAGTCCAAGCAGAAAAATTAAGGTGCCCTAATGGATTATGTCCGTCTACACGCGACCTTACACCCCGGAAAACGTGCGCTAACCGATCTGACCTTTGAGCAACGGTGGTCCTACGCCGAGCTTGACGAATTGATCGCCAGGTGCGTAGCGCTACTGTTAAAGCGCGAAATCCGCGTGGGTGACCGGCTTGCCTGCCTGGCGAAAAACCGCGCCGAGCAGATCGTTTTGCAATTGGCCTGCGCCCGTATGGGCGCGCTGTTTGTGCCACTTAACTGGCGCCTGTCGACAGAGGAATTGGGTATCCTGCTGGAGGATTGCACGCCTGCCATGGTATGGGGCGACGAGATGGCAGGCGCGTTGAACATAGATTGTGAAGACATCAACAGCCTGTTTGAGCGCTGCGCAGAGCTCTGTCCCGCCCGGCCCGAGCAGCAGGACGCGGACGTGCCCTCATTGATGCTCTATACCTCGGGCACGACTGGCAAGCCCAAGGGCGTTATGTTGACTGAGCGCAATCTCAGTGAGACCGCCATCAACTTCTCCATCCTGGGGGAAGTTCAGGACAGCTGCAGCTTTCTGTGCGAGTCGCCGATGTTCCATATCATCGGGATGGTCACCTCTGTGAGGCCCCCCTTGCTTCGCGGTGGGCATATTGCGGTATCTGACCGGTTTATCCCGGAACGGACCCTGGAGCGCCTGGCGGATCCGGAACTCCGGATCAGCCACTATTTTTGCGTGCCACAGATGGCACTGGCACTGCGTGATGTGGAAGGTTTCGATCCCGCTCAACTGCGCAATCTCAAAGCCCTCTTCACCGGTGGCGCGCCACACCCTGAAGCACAGATTCGCGACTGGCTGGCCGACGGCATCGCCATTGTCGACGGCTATGGTATGAGTGAGGCCGGCACCGTTTTCGGCATGCCGCTGGATCGGGCGCTGATTGATTGGAAAGCCGGATGTGTGGGAATACCCACACCCCGTGTTCGCGCCCGGGTGGTGGACGGCAACGATCAGCCCGTGGCCACGGGTGTCGCCGGCGAGCTACAGCTCAAAGGCGACAATATCACCTGTGGCTACTGGCAGCGGGAGGCGGATTATCACGCCACCCTGACAGAAGACGGCTGGTTTCGTACCGGTGATATCGTCACCCGGGATGATGACGGGTACTATCGCGTCACCGACCGCAAGAAGGACATGTTTATCTCCGGCGGTGAAAATGTCTACCCCGCCGAAGTTGAAGCATTGTTGGTTAAATACCCTGGGATTCGGGAGCTGGCGGTTGTGGGTGTTCCCGATGACAAATGGGGGGAGGTTGGCTGCCTGTTTTACGTGTGTGACAGCGGAGAGATCAGCCCTGAGGATGTCGCCGGTTTTTTGACATCCAAGCTTGCCAGGTACAAAATTCCACAAAGAACCCAGGCCCTGGAAGCACTGCCCCGCAATGGTGTCGGCAAGGTGTTAAAGCACGAGCTGCGACAATTGTTCAATCCCTAGTACTCCTTCAAGATAATATTGACGGATATAGGTAAGTAGGCTTCGATCCGGCCTGAGTGGCGGGGCTGTAAACGAGGTAGTTGGATGATTCAGGTAGACGAGGTGGTGGCCATCGATGTGCATGTGCATGCCGAGGTTTCGTGCACCGATCCGGAAGACCCGGTGATGGGGAAGTTTTTCGACGCTGCCACCGCCTACTTCAAGGCGCCCCGACAACGTCCGACCCTGCAGGAAACCATCGACTACTACCGCCAGCAGCACATGGCTTTTTGCCTCTTCACCGTCGACTGCGAAGCCGGCGTGGGGGCCAGGCGAATCCGCAATGAGGAAATTGCGGAACTGGCCAGGGACAATGCCGACATCGTTATTCCGTTTGCCTCCATCGATCCCCATAAGGGCAAACTGGGGGCACGGGAAGCGCGGGACCTGATCGAGAACTGGGGCATCAAAGGCTTCAAGTTTCACCCGCCTATGCAGGGATGCGACCCCGCCGACCGGATGGCCTACCCGCTTTACGAAGTGATCGCCGAATATCAGCTGCCGGCCATCTTTCACACCGGCCACTCCGGCATGGGTACCGGACTCAAGGGCGGTGGCGGCGTCAAACTGAAATACGGTCAACCCATGCTGGTTGACGAGGTCGCCGCGGACTTTCCCTACATCAAGTTTATTCTCGCCCATCCCAGTTGGCCCTGGACCGACGAAAGCCTGTCCATGGCACTGCACAAGGCCAACGTATTCATTGATCTGAGCGGCTGGTCACCCAAATATTTCCCCGAACAGATCATCCGCTATGCCAACAGCCAACTGAGCCACAAGATGTTATTTGGTTCAGATTTTCCCTTGATCCGGCCCGACGCCTGGATCGAGGCGGCCCGCAAGGTTGGCTTCAAGGATCATGTGCTGCAGGCGATTATCAAGGACAATGCCGTAAAACTGTTGGGCCTCGACGGCGATAGCGCACCATGAGTGCCGCCAATATTTTTGTCAGCCAACTCTATCACCTGGCCAAGGCCAAAGGTCTGGACACGGTGGAATTGATGCACAGCGCCGGCCTCAGCCTGGATGTCATCGACTCGCCGGACGTTCGCGTGGAAACGGAAAAACTGGCGGTTATGGTACTGAGTATCTGGGACCAGCTACAGGATGAATCCATGGGGCTCGGTGCCTCTCCCATCCCCCGAGGCGCCTTTTATATGATGGGCAAGCTGGCCATTCAGGAACCCAACCTCGGCAAAGCACTGCAAGTGGGTAAGCAGTTTTACGATATGGTGACCAACGCATTTAAGTTGGAACTGGCTGTTGAAAGTGGCACCACCACCCTGAAATTTCACATTAACAGTCCGGAACTGGATAGCCACTACCTGTGGTCTGAAATCAACCTGTTGGCCTGGCACCGCTTCGCTTCATGGCTGATCTCCGAAAACCTCACCCTCAACGAAATCTTTTTTACCTATCCAACCCCCGCTCACGTAAGCGAGTACAGCTATTTATTCCCGGGGCGGCACAGGTTCAACGCCGCGTTCCAGGGCTTTTCATTTCGAACAGACTTTCTCGACCGGGGAATTGATCAAAATCGTGCTTCACTAAAAGCGTTTATACAACGCTGCCCCCTGGAGCTGTTCAATCAGCCCAAAACCGATTTCAGTGTGTCCTATGATCTGCAGCGGCTGTTGAAAAAACACCTGCGCCTCGGTTTCCCCGTTATTGAAGAGGCCGCAGACACGCTGCACATGACCAAGCGCACGATGATCAGGAAATTGAAAGAGGAAGGCACCTCCTACCAGCAGATCAAGGATCTGGTGCGCCGGGACAAAGCCATCTTGCTGCTGACCCGCCACGCCATGCCACTCAGCGAAATCGCCGAGTCCGTGGGTTTTTCCGACCCTGCCGTATTCGCCCGCGCTTTCAAGCACTGGACAGGCGTATCGCCGCGGGATTACCGCGCCGGCACCCTCCTCTCCCAGGATGCCGGAAGTTCAACCGCCCATTAGCCGGCAGCAGACATCACTTCAGGAAGTTCACCATCCAGGTTGCCACACGAGAACCTTCGTTGCGATACCCATCGTCTGAGATTTTTTCCAGTGCCGCTTCGGCAAGCTCACCGGCAAACAGGGACTGCCGACGCAGACCAATCAAAGCGGTTTCATACGCATCCGAAAACTCGGGATGCGACTGGAACGAT
This sequence comes from Cellvibrionaceae bacterium, assembly GCA_050290225.1. Classification (GTDB taxonomy): domain Bacteria; phylum Pseudomonadota; class Gammaproteobacteria; order Pseudomonadales; family Cellvibrionaceae; genus JBNKHG01. Next base: position 34,577 of record JBNKHG010000057.1, on the reverse strand, counting down.
ATTGCCCAATCGCCGTAATACAAGCCTGCGTATGGGCAAAAATCGGATGATGCCAGAATATCGGCCCCGGGAGGAAGCGCCACCACCTGGTCCTGGTGCATCGCGTTAATGGTAAAGCTGTCACTCTCCCCATCGATGTAGAAACGTCGCCCATTGAGACGGTAAGTATGAGGGCCAATGCCCCACCCTTTATTCGACTTTTCCACCTTGCCACCCATCGCTTCCGCCAGGATCTGATGGCCAAAACAGATGCCGACGACCTTCTTTTGCGCCTCCCGACAATCCACTAGAAAACGCTTCAGGTGCTGCATCCATGGCAGGTTTTCATAGACCCCGTGACGGGAGCCGGTAATAACCCAGCCGTCGCAAGCATTGACTGAGTCGGGAAACTGCTCATCAAGTACGCGATAGACCTTGAAGTCCAAAGAGGAATCAGCTGCGCCCAGAAGCTCAATGAACATATTGCCGTAGCTGTTATGCTCGTCGATCAATTCCGGGGGTGTTAAACCGGTTTCTAAAATACCAATTGTTACTGCCATTGTCGGACACCTGAAGAACACACGTTGCACAGCGCGCATAGACTGAATATTTCTCAAGAGTCTAAATAACTCTCTGAATATACCCCATACCCCTACCGGGGTATTTTGGAAAATGCCGTGTCCAGGCTTATGCAGACTACCCCCCGTCCGGGATTACTCACCGCTACGATACACATATCCTGGGAAATTCCTGGTCACGAGCCATACCCCATATGGGACATGACTGCCATTCTATCCCCTTGTTAACATCAATCTGTACGACATCAAACCATACAACGCCAATCCCCTCTGGATTATTCAGCGGTACCGAATTATGGAGCGGGAATCAATAACGTAAAAAGGTCGTGTGAATGAAGAAAGGAACAAGAAAACAACGCTGGCTGATCCGTCTTTTGGGAAGCCTGTCCCTCGGGATACTCCCCGGCATGGTCTTCGCCCAAATGAGCGTTAATCCCAGAGTCGCTGAAGTGGGACCTGCCTCAAAAGTGCCCGTCGCCATCCAGAATGTCCGCTGGGAGATGCTCGACGGGAATATCAATACACTCACCTTCCGCAGTATGGATACGCTGTTTACTACCAGAAACGTATCCCGCGCCGGCGCAGTTTCACCCACCGGGCATAGCGGCACGAAATCACATTACATCACTGGTTAAAAACGTCACCCGGTTTGTCGATGCGGCGATAAATATAGGGCGCATGCATCCTCCCGGGGAAGTTTTCCAATACAAAACCATCGATACGGCAGTTTTGGGTTTGCTCATTGAGCGAATCAGCCAGGGAGGCACTCTCTCCTCCTACATGACCACCCACCTCTGGGAACCCTTAGGCGCTGAAGCCGATGGGTTCTTTATTATGGATGGAGAACCCGGCGTTGGGCGGGAATTCAGCGGCGCCGGCTTTAACGCCGTGATGCGAGATTATGCTCGCATCGGTCTGATGATGCAGAATGAGGGGCGCGTTAACGGCAAACAGATTGTGTCCCCCGAATGGATCAGGGAATCCACGCGCCCCACCGGTAAACAAGACCAACTATTGGATTACGGCTATCAATGGTGGACGCTTTCCGGAACACCCGCCTACTCGGCAATAGGGTTGCAAGGACAATTTATCTTTGTCGATCCATCCACCAAAACCGTGGTGGTGAAACTCAGTTATTTCCCACCGCAGGACAAGAACGATGCCGCAATAAGGGAGTCTGTCGAATTCTTCCAGGCGGCATCCAAATGGGAACCCAAGTATCAATAATCTCAAACCTTTACAAAATTGCTATATTGCATAACAATTATCCGCATCAGTCCTACTGGGCTTCGTTTTTGTCGCTGTCGGGCTGAAGTAAATCAGATATATTTAACGAAAGCACAGTCGTTACATTAAAACTTCCTAATATAACCTATAACGCTAAACACGAGAGGGAAGACATATGAAAAACACACCGTTCACAGTCAAACACCTGGCACGGCTTATTCCCGCCGCCTCAATGGTATTATCCGGGGCTGCCATAGCTCAGCAGGACACCAATCAGGAACAGCTGGGACTGGAAGAAATCGTTGTGACCGCCCAGTTCATCGAGCAAAATGTGCAGGACACACCTATCGCTATCACCGCGATCAGCGGTAAGACTCTCGAAGCGCGTGGCCAGCAATCGGTTCAGGATATCGCGGCGCAAGCACCGAACGTGACCTTGACCGCAGCAGGTTCCTTCGCCGGCCCATCCCTGATTGGTTTTATTCGGGGCGTCGGACAAACCGACTTTAACCCGGCCCTGGAACCCGGCGTTGGCCTGTACGTTGACGACGTCTATTACTCCACGCTCACAGGTTCCGTACTGGATCTGCTGGACCTTGAGCGCGTGGAAGTCCTGCGTGGCCCCCAGGGCACATTGGCGGGGAAAAACTCCATTGGCGGCGCCATCAAACTGTACTCGAAAAAGCCGAGCGAAGAAAACGACGGTTATGTGGAAGTCGCCTATGGCACCTATGACGAAGTATCCACCCGCGCCGGCACCAACCTGACCCTGGTGCCGGAAACACTTTACGCGCGTATTGCGGGTGTCTCCCGCACGCGGGAAGGTCATATCAGCGTCCAGGATTTTGGTTGTGCCAATCCTGCCGCCGCGGCCGAGCTGGGCCTTTCCTCCCAGATCAAAGGTTCCGGCTGTGAGACGGATACACAAGGTGGTATCAGCTATACCGCACTCAAAGGTACAGTGCGATGGATTCCATCGGACGACCTGGAGATGACGTTCTCGGCAGATGTCCTGAACGACAAATCTGAGACACCAGCAAACACAATATTTGCCACCGGCCCCACGGTGGCACCGGTGTTCCTGGGAAATCAAATTTGGCCAGTGATTCAATCCACTGCGGATAGCCTTCCTCCGTTCCTGCAAGCCCTTATTAACCCGGACCTGGGCAACCAGTTTATCCCGGATGACCCCTATGTCACCTATTCAACCTACACCGATCCCAATACCGGATCGACCATTACGCCCGAGCAGACGCTGGATGCCACGGGATACTCCTTGAATGTTGACTGGCAACTTTCGGACGACATCCAGCTGCAGTCCATCACCGGATACCGCAAATACGACAGTAGCTTTGGTACCGACCCCGATGGCACTCCCGCACAAGTTCAGCAGTTGTATCAGGTGCTGCATCACAATCAACTTAGCCAGGAGTTCCGTTTAAATGGTAAAGCCGGCGATGTGGACTATACGGTCGGTGCCTTCTACTTTGATGCGGATACGGAAATGGAGGCCCGGGTAACCCTGGGCTATGTGGGCTTTGACTTTATCCACGGCCCTGACCCGGTGGATTCCACCACTTGGGCCGTCTTCGGTCAGAGCATTTGGCATCTGAATGACAACCTGGCCCTGACCCTGGGCATTCGTTATACCGACGACCAGAAGGATTACGAATACGCACGTCACAATGCAGATCTGTCAACCATCGAGCCGTGTTTGGGCCCTCCCGGAACCCCGGGCAATCCACCCAACTGCCTGATCTCCAGTCTCGATGGCACTACAAGTTCTTTCGAGGATGAGCGGACTGACTACCGCGTGGCCTTAAGCTATAACATCAATGACAATGTGATGGCATATGCGCAATGGTCCACCGGCTTTAAGGGTGGCGGTGTAAATCCACGTCCCTTCTACAACGTGCAAGCGGTAACCTTCCAACCTGAAGAACTGGAAGCCTATGAAATTGGTTTTAAAGCGGACTTGCTGGAGAACAAGCTACGCGTTAATGGCGCCCTTTTCCAGAATGATTACTCCGATGTATTACTGACATTTAACGAATGTACAGAGTTATTCGGCCCGATCTTTGGTAATCCTTGCCTGACACCACAAAATGGTGGTGATTCCGACGTAAAAGGTGCCGAACTGGAATTTGATTTCCTGCCGATCGATGGCCTCACGATTGATGGTTCCATCAGCTACCTGGATTTCGAATTTACCAGCATAGAGGCGGCCACAGGACTGTCGGATGATGTGGTAACCCCATACACACCGGAAATGACCTGGAGCCTGGGCATACAATACGAGTGGAAGACATCGGCAGGTACGTTCATACCACGCCTGGACGCCTCTTATCAGGATGATATCTATGCCAGTACGGAAAACACCGAAAACCAGTTGATCGATGACTATACGCTTGTGAATGCCAATATTACCTGGATATCAGACAACGAAGACTGGCAAGTATCCTTGATTGGTCGCAATCTGTCAGACAAGTTTTACTTCACTTCCAAGACAGACGCTGTAGTGGGCGGCGGAGGCACCGCCTACGGGGCTCCCGGCCTGCCAAGAACCTATACATTAAAAGTGAAGCGCTTATTCTGAGCCAGTCGCCATTAAGCAAGAGATACATTCAGGGGCACTACTTGTGCCCCTCCTATTTTCACTCCTGTTTACGCCTCCCTGTACAGCTACCTTATGTAAGATAGTCGAATCGGCAGGATAGTTGAATTTCAGCGGCGTGTGTAAATCTTTCAAAACTCATCAGTTCCAGCCAGTGCGAATGGGGTTTTCCAGACAGGATTTCTGCCGGTGATCTCCCCTTCCACTCTGGCCTGGCACGGCGTTGAGACTACAGCCGATTCCACTCTACATATTAACGTCTGAGACTCTCAAAATCGGTTTGATGGCAGTACCTTTTTCAGAGTCGCGAATGGCTTCATTGATCTCTTCGAATTCATAGAACTTGACCATTTTGTCAAAAGGGAAACGGCCCTGGGTGTACAGGTCTACCAGTTCGGGAATAAACACGTCCGGCGTCGATTCTCCTTCAACAATTCCGATCAAGCGGCGGCCACCGCTCATGAAGTGGGTTTCGTCGAGATTGATTTCACTGCCTTCAGGGGAAGCCCCCAGGATACCGCAGGTACCACGGGGCGCGAGGCTCAATACCGCCTCGCGTATCACATCGCTCCTGCCCGTGGTGTCCAGCGCATAGCGGAGCCCGCCGCCGGTGAGTTCGACAATCGCCTCACTGACATTGATATCCCGGGAGTCAATGGTATCAGTGGCGCCGACTTCGCGGGCAAATGCCAGGCGATCCGGATTGACATCCACCGCGATGATCCTGCCAGCCCCCACCAGACGCGCCGCCATAATCGCTGACAGTCCCACCGAGCCGCTGCCAAACACGGCGAAAGATTTGCCAGCGGCAACCTTCAGGGCATTGATCACCGCCCCGGCGCCGGTCTGTACCCCACAGGCGAGCGGCCCCAACAATTCCAGCGGCGCCTCTCTCGGGACTTTGACAATATTTCGTTCGTGACACAGGGCATAGGTCGCAAACGAGGATTGGCCGAAGAAGTTTCCATGCACCGTTTCGCCGTTACTGGACAGGGCACTGCTGCCATCGGCTCGCGTGCCAAAGAAGTTTCGCGGAAAGAACTCGTGGCAGTAGGTCGCAGCCTGCTCCACACAACTCGGGCATTGGCCGCAGGAATTGAACGTCATCACCACATGATCGCCCTCCTTCACCTTGTTCACGGCACTGCCCACTTTAGTCACAACACCCGCACCTTCGTGCCCGAGCACCACGGGATGCGGCGTGGGCAAATGGCCATCCCGCACTACGATGTCGGTATGACAAACCCCTGTGGCGACCACACGCACAAGGATTTCGGTATCGCGCGGCGCCTCCAGATCAAGGATTTCAATGGATAATGGTGCCTGCGGTGCGCGGCATACGGCTGCTCTTATTTTCATACAGGGCTCCGGTTTGAATACCAAATCAGAACGGATACGTCGGCGGTTTTTCCTGGATTGTTACCCATTGCCAGCGTGTGTATTCATCAAGGTCCGCAGGTCCGCCCACGGCGGAACCGGCACCCGCCACACCAGGGCCACCAAACGGATTGTTGGCGTCGTCATTGACGGTTTGATCGTTGACGTGCACCATGCCGGCATTGAGTTGCTCGGCAATGCCCATGGCGCGGCCCACCGACTGCGAAATCACCGCTGCGGCCAATGCGCCCTCATGCTGATTGGCCAGCCGCAAAACATCATTGTCGGTTTCGAAACCGATAATATTGGCCACCGGGCCAAAGGTCTCCTCGTCGAAGGCGCGCATTCCCGGCTCGACGCCCGACAGAACTGTCGGCTGATGAAACAATTCCACACTCTCGCCTCCGGCTTCGATCCGGGCACCGGCACTGACCGAGTCTGCGATAATGGATTTCACCCGCTGTAATTGTTTTTCGTTGATGACGGGCCCAAGAGCCACTTGCCCGGACATTGGGTCACCCATCGGCAGCTCCGCAGCCTTGATCGCCAGTTTGCGGGTAAATTCCTCGCGTATCGCCTCCTGTACGAAGATACGGCTCGAGGCCATACAGATCTGCCCCTGATGAAGAAAGGCTCCCCAGGCGGCATTATTGACGGCGGCATCGATATCAGCATCGTCGAGGATAATCAGTGCGTTATTGCCACCCAGTTCCAGAGACACCCGCTTCAAGTGCTTGCCGGCCAACGCCCCCACCTGGCGACCTACAGCGGTTGAACCGGTAAACTGGATCATCTGCACATGACGATTGGTGCAAAGGGCTTCGCCTGCGTCGGCGGCGCCGGGCAGTACATGTAACACGCCAGCGGGCAAGCCCGCCTCCTCAAAGGCGCGGGCGATAATAAAGCCGCCTGAAACCGGTGTTTGCGGGTCGGGCTTGAGCACTACCGCATTTCCGGTAGCCAACGCTGGCGCTACCGCCCGCATGGAGAGAATCAACGGGAAGTTGAAGGGGGAAATGACGCCCACAACGCCCCGGGGTACCCGGCGAGCATAACTCAAGCGCCCGGGCGGACTCTGCAGTACCTCACCGCAGGACTGCTGTGTCAATGCCGCGGCGCTATGCAGAATGTCGATCGCCGCCCCCACTTCGCGCCCACCTTTAGGCATAATACCGCCTGATTCCCGCGCAACACAGGCGACCAGCTCATCGGTATGCCGATGCAGAATGTCGGCGGCTCTGAGCAACAGCTTTCCACGCTCGCGTGCGTCCAGCCTGGCCCATTTGATCTGGGCTTCGGCGGCATCGCCGCAGGCTTGGGAGACATCCTCAGCATTGGCGAAACCGACACTGGACAGGGTAGCACCGGAGGCGGGTTCCACTACCTCGCAGCTTCCGCCCTGCGACAGGGTCCAGTCGCCATTGAATACCCGCCCCTGCCAGCGAGAGTCACCCAGTAGACTTTCAATTTCAGATTTTTTCACGATACAAGCACTCCAAAATGAACATTATCCAGTTTGCCGATCACCAGCATCGTGTTTATCAGCGAGTTGCGTTTTCGCCTCAAACCCTGCCCCCAAAAACACCGTGCCGGCGGTCCACATGCAATGGTCAGTGACGAAAATTCAACGACAGGAACCAGGTACGGGGTCGATTGTAGGTCGCGGTGAGTGAACCGACTGCCTGGTTGTTATTTCCGGTGACGATAAATCGCTCGTCAGTGACATTTTCGCCCCCCAATACCAACTGCCAGGCTTCATCCGAAGACTCATAGGTGACGGATACATTCGCAGTGGTAAAACCATCCTCGATCAACTCCGGTGTATTGGTGAGATCCCTGGCCATTTCCCCCTTGTGGATCACGTCAACGTGCAATGCCAAGGTACCGCTGCCGTCAAGGTCGAAGGTATAGGTTCCCCCTAAATTGGCAGAGGTTTCCGGCACATTCATCAACTGGTGATCCAGGGTAATACCACCCGCAAGCGCCATATCGTTCAGCGTTTTATACTCTGCATCGAGGTAACCAATCGCCGCATTGACCAGGAAATTGTGGGTCACACTCAAATCCATCTCAATCTCGGCACCGCGGATGCGCGCATCGCCCGCATTGAAGAACCAGGGAGCGCCAAAGGTAAAGGCGGGGGCGGAAACCACCTGGATATCCTCGTAATCGGTGTTGAACAGCGCGGCGTTGAGACGCAAGCGACGATCAAACAGCTCCGATTTAATACCCACTTCATAAGTATCAGCGGTTTCCGAATCATGCTCCGGTGGATTTACCGGGTCTACTACACCGGCAAAACCCATACTCGAGGCGATGGCATCCGATACTGCCACCGGCGCCGCCAGGCGTGTTGTCCAGCCCCCGGTTTTGTACCCCTGGGCAAATGAAACATAGCCCATTACATTCTCTGAAAAGGTGTACTCAAGACCCACCCTAACCGAGACATCATCGAAATCCTTTTTATTCTCACCCGGCGGAAACAGCAAATCAAAATCACCCTGCGCAAATCCTGGGAAGATTTCCGGTGGGAATCCAAAATTGCCGATAAACAGGGGGGTAAACCCGCTGACCTCCCGCTGTCCCCCGGTAAAGGTCTTCTCCTCTTCGGTGGCACGAACACCAAAAGTCAGCCCTAAATTATCGGTCAATTGGAAGTTGTTGTGGGCAAACAGGGCAAAGGCCCGGTTTTCGAGGTCATTGGGGCCGTATATCTGTACCAGGCCGGCGCCAAAGGTCACAGTATCGAGCAGATCACCCTGCTCCTCGAAGTAGTAGGCACCGAGCACCGAGTGCAAACGCCCATCAAATGCGTCGATGTTGAGTTGGAATTCCTGGGAAAGCTGGTCCTGATTCATGGTGAAGGAGGTATCCAGGAACCCCAGTGGCGAAGCGTCTGTATCCACGCCGAAAACGGACTCAAGTTTTCTATAGGAGGTAATGGATACCAGGCTCATGGCGTCGTTTATATCCCAGTTGGCCGTGGCGTTGATTCCCCAGGTATCGACTTCTGAATAGTTACTGCCCGTGGCATAGGAAACATCCTTATCGCCGGTAATAAAGTGATCGCCCCACGGCAGTCGGTTATCGGCGTCCGCCAGAGATTGAGCTATGGGACCGCGGTCTATATCGCAGATACCGGCCAGGGCAAATGTGGGCGCAGGACCCAACGATATGCCTGAAGGATCAACACCATCGATACAGGCGTTGTAGGACAGGGCAAAGGGAAATCCCATCCCATTGGTGGCGATCAGGGTCGCGGGGGTGGCATCTTCCCGGGCGCGAGTGGCATCTGCCGACAGACTCAATTCAAATGTATCGGAAGGGGTAAACAGAAACTTGGCCCGCATACTACGGACATTTTCACCGCCCTGTGTTGAACCGCCGGCGTTGCTGCGGGCACGGACATAGCGATCAGAATCCGTGTCATAGAAGTCGTCACTGTAGGTTGAGCCCGTCACCGGATTGATGGCATCGACCACGCTTGGATCAAACCCGATACGTTTTTGATAACCGTCACGTTTGGTGGAGGAAAAGGATAGCGACGAATAGAGTCGATTGTCGATCAGTGGGATATCCACTATACCGCGAACATCGAAGCGGTCGTAGCTGCCCGTTGTCACCTGCAAATCGTACCCCAGCTCATCGCCGGGGCGACGGGTGACAACATGCAGGGCACCACCGATGGTGTTGCGACCGAAGAGAGTGCCCTGGGGGCCTTTAAGGACTTCCATGCGCTCAACATCCAACAGGTCGATAGCCGCCCCTACGGTTCTCGCGTAGTAAACGCCATCCACATAAAGTCCCACGCCAGGCTCCATATTGAAGGCGAAATCATTCTGGCCGATACCGCGGATAAAAGCACTGATAATGGTTGAAGATCCGGCGAACGGCGACGCCCGGTCGATCTGAATATTAGGGGTAAAATCCGACACTTGAGCAACATTGGTCACACCCTTCTCGGCCAGTTTATCTGCGCTGAATGCACTAATGGCAATGGGTACGTCCTGTATATTTTCAGCCCTTTTCTGCGCCGTAACGACTACCTCCTCCAAAGCATAAGACCCTTCCCCTACGCTATCGGCAGCCGAGATTTGTCCTGCCATTGCCATCGCCGAAACCGCTCCAATGACATGCCATCTGAAAAAAAGACCATTCATCTTCGTCATACCCTCTCGTTCGTATTCTTAGTATCAATAGAAACGGCAGTAAACGCCAGAAACGGCAGTAAGCGCCGATAATCGCGGGTATGTTAGTGGATAAAGGGACGCCCCACTTGCACCCTTACGCACAAAAACGGGACAAATCCGCAAAATTGGGATAATTGATCAAAGAGTCGTTAACTGAAAGGGTCGCTAACTGAGAGCGCTTAAATATCTCAGCTGAATGATCTGGTTCGGTATCTCTTTGGAGATTCGCCGTACCGCTGCCGAAAACAGCGAGTAAAGTAGGCCGAATCACTGAATCCGACATCGTGGGCAATGCCGGTTACCGGTGTATCCGGCTCAAACTGCAGTCTCTCGGCTGCCCGCCTGAGGCGCTGATCCCGGATATAGATGGTAGGCGTGGTACCTAGCTCGGCAAATAACAACTGCACCCTTCGTGTCGACATTCCAGCCTCATTAGCCAGTAACTCTGTATTCAACCCGGCATCCGTCAAATGTCGCTGCACAATGGCTTTCAACCGCTCTTCCAGTTGCCGGTTTTTTCGGTGCTCCATCCCGCCAGCCACCTCGCTGGGTCCACTCAGCACCGACTTAAGCAGTTCCAGCAGCACAACCTCCAGGTTGTCGAACTCAATCTCATCCTCCTGTGTCGCAGCACACTCGTCGTGAATAGTATGCAACATATTGAACAACAAACGGCCGTGCAACGTACACGCGGAGATCCGCTGCATTACCTGCCCGAAAACATCCGGGATATGCGCTTTGGCCAGTTCGTAAGGTAACTCCAACGCAAACATATCGCAACTTCTGGAAGGCTCAATCCTATAGCTAGAGCGGTTTTCGCACACCGTTAGCTCCCCGACCCGCAGAAGGGCTTCCCGCCCCGCCTGACGATTGACACTGGCACCCTGGTTTTGCAGGTGAAGTTTGATCCCCTCCCCCTCATGGGGTACGGTGCTGAAGCTGTTGCGCCTCACAATCGATTCATCCGAGCGCGCACGCATCACACTGATGCGTCCCACGTTCACTTTCAGCATATTGGCGGAGAAATCACCCACAGAGCTGTCGATCGACATCCCGGTGTAGATGCTGGTGACTTTGTCATTCCAGTAACTCAACCGCTTCGATGGGACAACGTTTGAAGTATTCACACGCTGGATAGTACTCATCATGCTCCTCCAATCTTTATACTAATTATCGTTCTTGGCTATCGTTCTCAACCAGCATTATTGGGGTCGATTACTGGAACTGCCCGGGCGCGGTAGACACTGTGCGCTCTGAACGCCTATAGAAATTTGACCACATTCCTTCAATTATGGCTTCTTTTAATTAGAATTCTTGACGGACGTTCGGCAATACATACAATGTGTGCGTACGCTTGTCAACTGCAGCAGACGAGCAAAAATTCCCTCAATTTCAGCAAGCCGGTTGCTTGCACGCCAAAGTATCGCCCGAAGCCCTGCGATCGAGTTGCAGCAACTCACGGATCGCCCTGGATTTCAGCTGACATTCTTTATACTCCGCGGCCGCGTTTGAATCATAGGTGATGGCGCTGCCGACAGAAAAGGTGGCCTTTTTCAAGCGGGAATCATAGAAAAGGCCTCTGATAACAACATTAGCGTCAAAGTCTCCATTGGGCGAGTATAGCCTACGCTTCCACTAAACCAACCTCTCGCGGCGGTCTCCAGTGACTTAATATACGCCATAGCCGTAATCTTGGGTGCCCCTGTCATGCTTCCCATCGGGAAAGTGGCGGCCAGCACGTCGTTGAATGCGATATTCTCTTCAAGCGTGCCACTGATGGTGCTGATCATTTGATACACCTGCCGATAACCATAAACGCCGTATAAGTCATCGACGCGAACACTGCCGGTTTTACAGATTCTGCCGAGATCGTTTCTGACGAGGTCAACGATCATCACATGTTCCGCTCGCTCTTTCACAGAACTAACCAGGTACATTTTGCTCCGCTGATCCTGCCAAAAGTCCTGATAGCGAGCAGATGTCCCTTTAATGGGTTGACTGTATATTTGTTTCCCCACACTTTCTGATGTAGCGCTCCGGGCTGGCGCAAAGCAGGTGCATATTGTCCAGCTGGACATAGCTGGAGAATGGTGTCGGTGATAGCCGCAACAACTGCTGATGCAGGGAAAAGGGTGAAGGAATGACGACATCATCAATGCAGGTTTCAATACAGAGGTTCATTTCATAGAATGTCCCCGCTCGTATCGCTTCCTTGATTTGGTGTACTTTGACAAAATAGTCATGTTGGTTGATGGAATGTCTGACTTCGCCCGTCCGGATACTGAAATTATTTTCCGAAAACGCACCATTCAGCGATTCCAGCTCGGCGTATATCGCATCACCCTCCTCTGATAATATCTCAAGCGTTCCGTTTTTTCGCAGTACAACAACATGTTCCGGTTGCACCATATAGAACTTGGGCCAATTGAGTTCATCCCAATTTGAAGGCGCGATGCCAGGCAGGGATATTTCAGGGTCGTATTCGTAAGAGATGACAAAAAATTTCCAGCACGAGCCACCAGAGAGCCTGGCAACATCTCCACTGTGTGTGCCGTTGATCTCCACCACTGCTCTGTCGGCGATTCCAACACCGACGATCAATTCATACTCACCAAGATGACATGCATCCGGTTGACCACAGCTACTGAGATAAAACACATCGCATTGCTTAGCCGTCCATTGAGTAATTCGCTCTACCCATAGCGATAAATTATCGACGTTACATCTCATGTAATGCCTCATCGGGTTACTCAATATCTGAAATGCTATTCCAAGCCGGGTTTACTTTGACAATCCGTTGAAATGGGTGGCAATACATTTGCCAAAGCTGGTTTAGCGTTAGCCTCTGGTTTGGAAGGGTCAAGTCTGGAGCCAATTCCGCAAAGGGACCAAGCACATGAGCGTTATATAGAATCTCTTCCCTTGGCAAAACCACACCACAGAAATCACCCGTAAAGTCACCGTAAGTAAGGATATCTATATCCAGCGTTCTGGAAGAATACTTGCAACTTCGCCGCTCACGGCCAAAACAATATTCGATATCTTTGAGAGTATTCACCAAGTCAGGCAAATCGAGGTGGGTTTCTATTTTCACGACCATATTAAGGAAACATGGGCCACTGAAACCCACGGCAGCACTTTTATAGGTGCTCGACGTCAGAAAATTGCCGAAAATATCGTATAAAGCACGCAAGCCTTTCCGAATATACAACTCTGGATCAATATTGCTGCCAATGCCCAGGTAGACAGCGTTGGAAGACATTGGCGCTTGGCCAGCACCACACACTGGCGTTACCGCTTCCTGCCTAACCACGACTCGCTGGATATTCATAGCCAAAGCACTCTTTTTTGACTTGTCGCTGGCGAGTATTTACCGGGAAATCAACTTTTCCCGGCTAAATAACTTTATACATCCAGCTTTTTCTCCGCGGCCTGAACCGACTGAAAGATAAGGGTATTAATAGTCATTGGCCCCACCCCGCCCGGTACCGGCGTAATGGCCGAGGCACGGCCCATTAGCGGCTGCAGTACAATATCACCCACACCACCGGGGTGATAACCGGCATCGACGACGACGGCACCGTCCTTAATCCATTCAGCCTTGATAAACTCGGGCTTACCCACCGCCCCCACAACAATATCGGCTCGCCCGACAATCTGTGGCAGGTCGACTGTTCTGGAATGGCAAATTGTCACGGTGGCATTGGCGTTCAACAGCATCATCGCCATGGGTTTTCCAAGAATGGGGCTGCGACCAACAACCACCGCGCTCTTACCTTGCAGGGGAATACCGTAGGCCGCCAACAGGCGCATAATTCCCTGGGGGGTAGCGGAACCATAGGCTTCCTCACCCATCGACATTCGCCCAAAGCCATGACAGGTGACACCGTCTACATCTTTATCCAGGGCAATAGCATCAAAACACGCTCTTTCATCAATTTGGGAAGGTACCGGATGCTGTAGCAAAATACCGTGACAATTCGGATTTTTGTTGAGCGACTGAATTTTTGCAAGCAGCACCTCGGTAGAGGTTTCCTCGGGTAACTCAACCGTTATAGAATCCATGCCAATGCGCTTACAGGCATTCTGTTTCATCCGCACATAAGTCGCGGACGCGGGATCCCCTCCAACCAGAATTGTTGCCAGACTCGGCGTTTGACCACCGCTCTTTTCCTTCAATCGGGCAACACGCATTGACAATTCTTCTTCCGTTCTTTGGGCAAGCAATTTCCCATCAAGAATCGTAGCAGCCATTTCCCCTACCTATAGCGTTTTTAAAACTGATCGACAATACCAGTTACAACTAAGAATTCATTTTCCAGCTGCAGCCAGAAGCACTGCAACTGGAACATCATGAATTGGAATTAAGAACTAAGCACTTTCCAACAACATCACGCCCGCACCAGTATTGGAAATGGGTGCATGGTAATGCTTGTGCAAGCAATTAACCTTGTCCCCCATGGCGCCTCGCATGACCAACCACATAATGGTTTCAATACCTTCGGTACCCGCTTTTTCAATGATTTCGTCATTGCTTTGACTGTAAAACCATTCCGGGTTGTTAATAATGCTCTCCATACACGCCAGATCATAATCGACATCAATGATGCCAGCCCGCTCGCCTTGAAGCTGGTGGGACATCCCCCCCGTACCCGCGACAACCACCTTGAGATCTTCAGGATAAGACTCAACTGCTTTCTTCAGCGCCTGTCCCAATTTAAAACAGCGCTTTGCACTCGGCAGGGGGTGTTGCACGGTATTGACCGCCAAGGGTATGGTTTTAACGGGCCACTCTTCATGGTCGCCAAAAAGCACCCTCACAGGATTAACGAACCCGTGATCAACCAGCATTTCCTGACAGGTGCACATGTCAAATTCCTGATTGATGAGTGACTCCGCCAAGTGCCATGAGAATTCCGCATCACCCGTAAAGGGTGCCGTGGGTTTCAAACCCCACCCCTCATCCGCATTGTCATAGTGATCGGCGCAACCAATGTCAAAGGTTGGCGCCTTATCGAGAAAGAAGTTGAGGCCGTGGTCATTGTAGACAATGATAATGACATCCGGCTTCTTCTCGGCAAGCCATTCTTTGACTGGCTTGTATCCATCAAAGAAGCGTTTCCAATAAAATTCTTCCGTTAGTCCGTCTGTGATGGCGTTGCCAACCGCAGGGATATGGGAAGTCGTAACACCGCCAATAATTTTAGCCATTCCAGTAACCCCCTTCTTTTTCCAGACGCTCTTCCAAGCCTTCTCGCTTCTTCAGCAATTTTTCCCTAAATTCATCACCAGAGATCCCCTGGAACGCGGCGCCCGCGTCCTGAACACTGACACCTCTCGGAATACAGAATTTAGCCATATAATATATGTTGGTTCCCGCGCGAAGAATCCCCAGGTAATCCTGCTTCAATACCATTTCTTTCTGCGCTTCGCTGAGACCAAACTTATCGCAATAGGCGGCCGGATCCGCATCGAACTCAGCGCGACAACCTTCCTGATTAAAGGAATAGAACAACTTGTTTAACGCGTAGGAGCCATTGGCTCTTTTGCCGTCAAACACGTATGTTCCGGGTATTTCATCGTATTTATGCTTTTTCCACACCATCGATTTTCCTCCTGGCGAACTACTGATTTGTCGAGCGTAAAGTTTACAACCACTGAACTTCCCCGCCAATCAAATTGGATCCATTTATAAATAGCTCCTGGAGAATTCGGGCGTTAGTTGACCAATGTCAAGCAACATGGATCCACAAAATAATTCATTCCCAACGGGTTTAACATCTGCTCTCGCGCTAAAAAAAGGCCATCCCCTCGAGGGGGGATGGCAAAGTCTACCTTACTAAAACCCAGTAGATTTCACTCGCCCGTGATCAAGAAGATTTTTCGGTTCTCCACCCGGCCGAGTAGGTATTTCGCGCAACTTCAGAGTAAGGCGTCGGGCTGACAATCACCTTAATAGGCAGCATCTCATGTTCTTCAACGGTGATTTTGTCGGTACCCCCATCGGGCTCGCCCCAATAAAGCGTGAGTTCATCACCGATTTCCACATCCGCATCCACTACGCCCAACGACAGCATGGTGCGTTCGTTGTAACTGTAGCCGGAAAACATGGAGAGACCCACCACCTTGCCATCAGCGTTAACCACTTTATCGTGACCGGCTGACGTATAGTTTGAGATCGGTAAATCGATAAACTTGTTAATGGGCTTGTCTTTCTGGAACAGGGAAGCATAGGCTTTGAGAACATCGTCTCCGCTCCAGGCAAAGGTCACTTTCTTACGATGAGGCGCATCGGCCATTTTTTCCAACGCTTCGCGACCGATAAACTCATGATCAAACTTGATAAACGGTCCGTAACCCAAAGCGTAAGGGGTCATATAGTAGTCTTCGATGTTATCGGAAACGAAACTGCCGCCGATCGCACCCGCCGTACCTTCATACCCGTTGGCGGACAGCCATTCGCGGTAGGGTTTCATCTCTTCACCGGTGTAAACGGCGGGAAGCGGTGAGGGAATCCAACCCGATTCCAGGGTGTTACTGGCGTAGGTGCGTGATCCCACCTCTACCAAACCAAATTCCTTGCCCGCCTCTACAATAGCGGCCCGAATCTCATCGTATTCCTCATAAGGGCCCCATATTTCCAGACCGGGGGCACCGGACATACCGTGCCGCAGAGCCGCGACCTCCTTGCCATTGATTTTGATGGTATCGAAATTAAAGAACTTAATATCAGCAACGGGCCCGCCATTGAGTTTTTCAATCACCTGGTTGGCGTTCGGTCCCTGAATCTGGAAACGGTAATTGATACGTTTTACCGCCTTGCCAAAGGTTTTGGAGGGAGAACGGTCGTCATAGGTTACCTTAACATTGTAGTCTCCGGTTTCAGCGTGGAACTGAATCCAGTTAGCGGTTGGTTGACGTCCGACGAAGACCATTTTATTTTCTTCCAGATAGAACAAAATGCCGTCACCAATGACATATCCATCGTAACTGCAAGGCACCATCTGCTTCGCTTTGCCGGGCACAAAGTTCTTAAAGCTGTTGATGGTCAGGCGGGAGAGAAATTCAAATGTGTCCGGCCCCTCGACGAAGAGGTCGACCATATGGTGAGACTGATCAAACAGCACACAGGTCTCACGCCAAGCCTTCTGCTCATCGCGCCAGTTACTGAACTCATAGGGAACCACCGGGTATACATAGGCCCCTATTTTTGAATTGCGCAGCATGTCCACAGGGTTGATCCCACTCTGTAAAACAGCTTCCAAACTTTTATTAGACATAGCAAAGTCCTCACTTGTTTTAATTGCTGATTTTCTAAATTTGAATCCAGAACTATCGCCTGGACTGGATCCGTAAAATTGTTAGCCCCGAAACACCACGGTTTTGGAACCATTGATAAACACTCGATTGTCAAGCAGGTGAGTAACCGCTTTTGCCAGCACACGACGTTCGATATCCCGGCCCTTTCTTACCAGGTCTTCCGGCGTGTCCGCATGGGTAATATGCTCAACATCCTGTTCGATAATCGGCCCTTCATCGAGATCGGCCGTAACGTAATGCGCCGTCGCACCCACCAGTTTTACGCCACGATCAAAGGCCTGGTGGTAAGGTTTCGCGCCTTTAAAGCCCGGCAGTGAACTGTGATGTATGTTGACGCAACGGCCCTCGAGAAATGCCGACAGGTCATCAGAGAGTATCTGCATATAGCGCGCAAGAACGACCAGCTCCGCACCACTATCGTCAACAATGCTTTTAATTTTTGCTTCCTGTTGCGGCTTGGTTTCTGTCGTCACAGGCAGGTGATAATAAGGAATATCGCCCATGACGGAGATATTCAAGGCTTCCTTGGGGTGATTGGAAACGATACCAACTACATCCATCTGCATTTCACCAATACGATGCCGGTACAAAAGGTCTCCCAAGCAGTGGTCATGCTTGGAAACCAGTATCAGCACTTTTTTCCTGTGATCAGCAGGCTGCACTTGCCACTGAATGGAAAAATTCCGGATGGGATCGTTCAACGCCGCGTCAAGTTTCCCCGAGTTGTACACGCCTTCATCCAGCGAAAATACAATTCTCATAAAAAAGCGCTTACTCGCCTGATCATCGAATTGCTGCGCTTCGGTAATGTTGGCTCCAATTTCATTGAGACGGGTCGTAACGGCAGCGACTATTCCCCGACTGTCATCACAACTCATGGTTAAAATATAGCTTTTGCTCATACTACCTCTGTGCTCCACCATTTGTTGACTTCTTCCAAGCCCGGTTGCCAGGGCGTTCTGCCTGCCAATACGCCGGACCGTTCAATAATTTCGGCTACCGCTTCTTCCTGACGATAGGCCATTAGATGCACGCCGGAAATGCCGGCGATCTCTCGAATCTGCTGTATCAAATCGACACAGACTTTTCGACCTTCCCGTTTCTGATCTTCCGCCCCTCTCAACCGGGCAATAACAGCGTCAGGTATATGAACCCCGGGCACATGTTTTCGAATCCATTCAGCCGCCTTGGCTGAGGCCAGGGGTCCAACGCCAACAATAATAAAAACCTTCTCATCCAACCCCATATCCCTGACGACGTTCATGTATTCCTTCAACCTTTCCACGTCGTAGCAGTACTGGGTTTGAACGAATTGCGCTCCGGTAGCCACTTTTTTGGCGAGTCGCATAGGCCGAAACTCAAACGGCGGAGCAAACGGGTTTGCAGCGGCCCCCAGGAACAGATGTGGAGGGTGTGTGAGTTTCCTGCCGCTCTGAAACTGGGCGTTATCGCGCATGTTTTTCACGATGGACAGTAGCGATACAGAATCCAGATCAAATACCGGTTTCGCCTGAGGATGATCGCCTGTTTGCACCCCGTCGCCAGTCAGGCAGAGGACATTGGCCACCCCCATTGCGGCGCCCCCCAACACATCCCCCTGTATGGATATCCGGTTCCTGTCACGGCAGGACACCTGCATAATCGTGGAATAGCCTTTACGCGTAAGCAGGGCGCATACGGCGACACTGGACATATGGCAGTTTGCGCCAGAGCCATCAGTCGCGTTGATAGCATCCACATAACCATCGAATATGCGAGCTCGCTGATACACATCCTCAGGGTCAGCGGAATCCGGCGGTGCCAGCTCAGCAGTTACCGCAAAGTGCCCGCTACGGAGCAGGTGCTCCAAATGGCCGGGTGAACTGTGCCCATCATCAAGGGGAGTGGTATAGGCCGGAACATCAACTTTATCGTCGGTCATAGAATTCCCAGGCGGCTTACATGCCGAGTTTGTTTCTTACCGCCCGCAACCAAGACGAACTGCCCTGCAGGCGATGATCGACGGGTTGCTGGATTTCCAATATTTGAACACCCTCGGCAAATCGTTGGCTGCCGGTAAATGCCTCGCGCCAAACGCAGGGCATCGTGGCATCGACCTCACAAAAACCATTCTGGCGGACACCACCACACGGGCCATTGCGTAGCTTTTTGGGGCAATTCATCGGGCAGGTCATACCCGTGGAACTCAAAGTGCAGGAACCACACATTTTGCTGTCGAACAGGAAACCCTTTACGAGATTTTCAATTCTGGCAAAGGGTCCCTCCAGCGATTGATAACCGATTTTTCTAAACAGAGGATCCAAAGAAACCAATAAAGCTTCGAAGCCCTTATAGACCCGCGCAAGTAGCCAGGCATTACGGGTACTCCACCTTCTCGCAATATACATGGGTGAGTTCTCCAAACTCCAATTCAAAAAGACTAAAATGGATCCCATTTGATCATTTTACAGTCATTTTTTGCCTAAAAACCCCCGAGATAGTTTAATCTTACGCATTATTGGATCCAAAATAGCCGAAAAATCGATGCTAGTCAACTGTTGGTAAGCGCGTGATATAATTTTGGATCCAATAATCGCGAAGGCAGACCCGGATATGAGTGACCAAGTGAATGTCGTGACCACCCTGCGAAAGCTGATCATGGAAGGAGAGTTAACGCCGGGGGAGAAGCTCGCCGAAATTCCCATCTCCGAACGCTTGGGTGTCTCCAGGACGCCAGTGAGACTGGCATTCAGAACACTGGAGCA
This sequence comes from Cellvibrionaceae bacterium, assembly GCA_050290225.1. Taxonomy (GTDB): domain Bacteria; phylum Pseudomonadota; class Gammaproteobacteria; order Pseudomonadales; family Cellvibrionaceae; genus JBNKHG01. The sequence goes on along the minus strand of JBNKHG010000057.1, from coordinate 14,548 downwards.
AGAGGGGCTGCTGCGAAAACGCGAAAAGCGCGGTTACCTGGTTAGGGAATTTACCGCCAATGATGTGCATTGCGCGCTCGAAGTCAGAGGCGCGCTGGAGGGCATTGCCGCCAGACGGCTGGCGGAAAAGGGACTCTCCCCCGAAACACAACAGTCGTTACAAGCGTGTATTGATGCGGGCAGTGAATTACTGACCAAAGGCTATATCACAGAGGAAGATATCGACGGCTGGAGCGAGTTGAACAGCAAATTTCACACAACCATTATAGAAGCCAGTGACAGCGGCCCGGTTGCCGACGCTATCGCCCGCAACAACCATTTACCGTTTGCCTCTGCAGACTCTTTAATTATCGATACGAAAGCGCTCGGTCGCGAATATGAAAAACTGAGATTCGCCCACGTCCAACACCAGGTGGTCCTGGATGCTCTGGTAAATGGAGAAGGCGCCAGGGTCGAAAGTCTCATGCGCGAACACGCTTACATAGGACTTCGCTACGATGACAAATTAGAGCTCCTCTCAGGCAACCAGCTCTACTCACCCAGTGCCTCTTGAGCGGGAAAGCACCAAAACTGTCAATGCTTGCGAAGCGATTGGGTTTTTGCCACCACCGAAGAGCAGATCAGCCGAACCAAATCCGGCTGCCTGTTTACGCCCGTCTTGGAAAAAATGCTTTTTAACTGGGTTCGAACCGTTCCAGTGGACATCTCCTGACGAAAGGCGTAGTCGTTGACCGAAGAACCCTGGCAGAGAGCGGCCGCGAGCCGTGCCTCGGCAAGGGTGAGACCAAACAGTGGAATCAGGTCGGCGGCGGACAAATCGTAACCTGCCTCACCGTCGGACAGATAAAGCACTACGCCGGGTGCCGAAGTGCCCGTCGACGCCTGGTGCACCAGGGGACGGGCAAGCAGATGAATGGGCGTGCGAAGATGTTGGCCGAGGACGCCCACCGCCTGCCCGTCAGACGCGGAATCTGAATACGCAGACTGTAATACATCGATCAGGACAGCTTGATCGACCTCGGAACTGCAGCGCAATCGGCCCCCTGTAATGGAGATGAGTTGGGAGCGCGCCAGCAACTGTAATGCACAGTCATTTACCCAGTTGATCTTTCCCCCGGGATCAAGGACCACCACCCCCGAATTCAAATGATTGATGGATAGCGATAGAACCTCAACCTGTCGTTGAAACTGTCCCAATTTTTCGCATAAAGAAACGGTCTGCTTTAAATGAGGTGTCAGCAGCCGCAATAGCTTTTCCTGCTCGTGGTTAAAATCCCGGCTGTCAGAATAGTTGCGGTGCAGGACCAGGCACAGATGGCGATCTTCGGGGTAGCGAACTTCCAGGGTGACGGCACGCCCATACCCCAGCGTTTTAAGCCGGTCGCGGAACGCCCGGAATTGGGGTTGCCGATAGACAGTCTGATCTTCATCGCGAACAATTGAATAGTCAGCGACCAGTTCCTGGGTACCGCTGATCTCCAGACGAGGATTCTGATCGTTGTTGACCAGGCAATCGTGTGACTCGGCATGTGCAGCTGACAGGGAGTCCCTGACCACCCATTGCTGAGCCAATCGGTTACCCCTTCGTGTCAGCATCTGTACCACGGCGCTGCCAACCTGTAACTCATCGCGAATCTGGTCCAGCGCGTGATTCCAGCTCTCGGGTTGCTCGGCGGTGTGGTAAAGCGTGGGGAGAAATCGCTCCAAAAAGTCGACGGACATTGTCACCTCGGCACAAATCTCAGCAGCATGATCACGAAGTGTCAAAATCTACCATTCAACACTATCTGTCAAGCGCGGATGGCCTGGCACCCGAGGTGACTTCGGTCACTGACAGCAGAGGACACTATTAAAATCCTGTCCTCTGCCCAGCTTCAGCGATTCAGTCAATTTCGAATCCAATCTCCGTGTCAGGCAAGCTCCTCGTAGGGCAACCCCACATACTGATTGGCGATCACCTTCAGCCCATCCTCGTGGTTCAGGTAATAATCCAGCTCCGAATCCATGAAGCGTTCGAAGGTCTCGTTTTTCATATCGCTAACGTCAGTGTCACCGTAGTTGTGCAGCATGTTGGACATCCACCAGGAGAAACGTTCGCCATGCCACACCCGGCGCAGGGCAATCCCGGAATACTGATTGATGCATTCGGTATCGCCTTCACGGTATACCCGGGTGAGGATCTTGTAGAGCGTGGCCACATCGGAGGCTGCCAGGTTTAACCCCTTGGCGCCTGTGGGCGGCACAATATGGCCGGCGTCTCCGACCAGAAAGAGCTTGCCATATTGCAGTGGTTCACACACAAATGAACGCAAGGGCGCGATGCTTTTTTCGAGACTCGGGCCGGTAACCAGTGTTTCAGCGGCCTCGGCCGGCAGACGTTTTTTCAATTCCTCCCAGAACCTGTCATCGCTCCAGTCTTCCACGGAGTCTGTCAGCGGCACCTGCAAATAATAGCGCGAGCGCGTGGAGGAACGCATACTGGCCAGGGCAAAGCCGCGTTCGGTCTTACAGTAAATCAGTTCATCACTGACCGGCGGTGTATCGCTCAACAATCCCAGCCAACCAAACGGGTAGACACGCTCGTGTTCGGTGCGCACAGACTCGGGAATGGTCTTTCTCGATACGCCGTGGAAACCGTCGCAGCCTGCGATGTAATCGCAATCCAGTCGATACTGCTCATTTTGGTATTGAAAGGTCACATAAGGTGACTCGGATTTAACCTCATGGAGCGCCACATCGCTGGCTTCGTAGAGCGTTGGCAGGTCGGCTTGATCACGGGCCTCCATTAAATCCCGGGTAATTTCGGTTTGACCGTAGCAAACCACGGACTTGCCACCCGTGAGTCGTTTGAGGTCGATGCGCGTACGTTCTCCGTTAACGGCAATGTCAAAACCGTCATGTACGTGCCCCTCTTTATCCATGCGTTCAGCGACACCGGCCTCACGCACCAGATCGACAAACCCCTGCTCAAGTATTCCGGCACGAATTCTGCCCAGAACATAGTCACCACTGACGCGCTCGATAATAATGTTGTCGATACCCTGCTTGGCCAACAACTGACCGAGCAACAACCCGGAGGGGCCAGCGCCAATGATAGCGACTTGAGTCTTCAGGTATTTCATCAGAAACTCCACGAAAAGGATTGAATTAATCCGTTATGGTGCCCCAGTGCAGTTCTCGCTGTTATTCACTTTTCCTTCTTATTATTGTACTTTTCGATCATAGATACCCTATTGGGATACACCGTAATAATGAATAGGCCTAACCATGCCCGCTATTAGTTCACAGATACCTTTCTACGGCCTCTATGGAGAAAACCCTGTTAATAGCGATCCAGGTTTTGTTCATATCGAGGAAATCGCCGATCGAAGCAGTGACCTGGGCTGGGTGATCAAACCCCATCGCCACAGCAAGCTTTTTCAGGTTTTATGTATTTTTGATGGCCAGCTGCAGGTAACGCTGAACCGCGAACATCATCAACTCAGCGGCAATTGGATTGTCAGCATTCCCGCCGGGACGGTTCACGGTTTTCGGTTCCAGCCCAACAGCCAGGGATTTGTGTTATCCGTGGATGATTCAGTGCTGGCAAATGAATCCGATCAACGGCAACTGAACCCGGCGACAGAAATCCAACTGGCGCCGCAACTCATTGAGTGCCACCCTGAAGACCTTCACCTCAAGCAGTTCCTGCAATACATCGACCTGATTCGGCAGGAATTCGTCCACTACAACGCTGACCGCAACCAGGCGCTGGCATCACTGTCGAAGCTGACGTTACTCAGTCTCAATCGGCAACTGCAACACAGTCGCATCCACACCAGTAGCGCAGACAAGGAATCGCTGCTGCTCAACCGCTTCCGCGCCCTGGTGGAAAACCACTTCCGCGAACACTGGCCGGTGGCACTCTATGCCCGGAACCTGTATGTTTCCACCTCGACCCTCGGTCGTCTTTGCCACGAGTATTGCGGCGTAAGCCCCAAGTCGGTTGTGCAACAGCGCCTGCTGGCGGAAGCCAAGCGACGCTTGATCTACACCCGACAGACCGTCGAGGAGATCGCTTACACACTGGGTTTCAAAGACCATGCTTACTTTTCCCGCTTTTTCAAAAAGATGGAGGGGATGACAGCGGGCAACTATCGCAAAACCCAGATTTGAAGTCGGGGCAGGAATCCGGTAAGGGCTAGCGTCGGCTCACTCCTGACCCGCAAGCGCCACGGCTCATTCCTGAATCTCTCTCCGGATCAGCTCCAGAAAACGCGCCTGCAGACGTGTCGGCTTCCAGTCCCGGCGGGTGGCGAGGCCGATTTCGCGGCGAGTGCCCGCCAGCGGTTGAGGACTTAGCGCCAACAGACCGTTGCCGACATCCACCTCCACCTGTCGGGCTGACAACAGTGCGGCCCTGTCACTCTCCAAAAGTAAACCGCGGGATGCCACCAGCGAGCTGCATTCGATAACGTGCTCCGGCGGCCGCAAGCCACGGTCTTCAAAAAACTGGCTGAAAGCCGCGCGCGCTGGCGTATTCTGGCGCGGTGCTATCCAATCCAGTTCCTGCAGTTGCAGGACGGAAAGGGAAGGCTTCAACGCCAGGGGATGTCCGGGGCGCATCACAATTTGCAACGGATCGCGAAACAGGCATTCCTGCTCGATATCCGGACTGGGTGACGACTTTCTCAGCGCCCCGACGATCACGTCCAGGTGACCGTGCAACAAGCTGTGCAGCTGCTCCTCGTAGGGACCATCGATAATACTGACCCGGGCGGCGGGAAATTCATTCAGCAGTTCGGTAACGGCATGCGGCACTATTCGGGTCCGGGCCAATGGCAAGCTTCCCACCCGCAGACTGCCGGTCATGAGGCCCGCGTATTCGCTGACTTCGTCCATGCCCTGCGCCAGCTCGGCGAAGAAAAGACTGCCGTAACGCGCCGCCTGGCGCGCCTGCCAACGGGGTTCCACACCGGAGGGTGAGCGCTGAAAAAACGATTGGCCGCAAACGCTTTCCATTTCACGCACCGCGCGATGTACGGTGGGTTGCGCCAGCTCGAGCCGGTTGGCGGCCAGGGTGTAGTTGCCGTATTCCACCACGGTCACCAGGGCCCGCAACTGGGTGGTGGTGAACAGGCGGTGCAGCGAGCGGAATTTGCCGCTACCTTTCGGCGTTAACACCGCATCCAGGGACTTCAACCAGTGGATGGCACGCTCGGCGCGCAGCAGGAAAATCTCCCCTACTTCCGTGACATAAAGCCCTTTGGAGGTACGGGTAAACAGGGTATGCCCAAGGGCCTTTTCCAATTTGGACAGAGCCTGGGTAATGGCCGACTGCGACAGGTGAATACGTTCGGTAGCGGCGCTGATACTGCCCTGCTTGCGAACTTCGAGTGCTGCCGCCAAATGGCGCAAATTGAGCAGTGGGGTCATATCCAATCACCGGCCTTTTGGATGATTATAGAAAAATCTAATAGCTCTGAACAGCATTCGGACATCCTTGCAGATGCCGCCGGGGGGCATAATGACTGAAATCTACAAACGATCAGATAAGGGAGTAACCATGCCAGTCTGCGTAACCGACATCGAACGCGTTCCGGAGAATATCGTCAGCCTCTATGAGGGAGCGGAAGTGGCGACGGTCCATGAGGCCCAGGGCCGCAAGGGGCTGCTGGCTTCCTACATGCGCCCGATCTATCGGCCCGCCCGGATTGCCGGTCCGGCGATCACCTGCGAAGTCGCCCCCGGCGACAACTGGATGCTGCACGTGGCAGTGGAACAGTGCAGGCCGGGCGATATTTTGGTGGTGGCTCCCACCAGTCCCTGCGAAGACGGCTACTTTGGCGACCTGCTGGCGACCTCGCTGAAATCGCGCGGTGTGCGCGGCCTGATCATGGATGCCGGTGTGCGCGATATCGCCACCCTCACCGAAATGGGTTTCCCGGTATGGTCCAAAGCGGTTTACGCCCAGGGGTGTGTCAAGGAAACCGTGGGTAACGTCAATGTACCGGTGGTCTGTGCCGGTGCCCTGATCAATCCCGGCGATCTGATCGTCGCCGATGATGACGGAGTGGTGGTGGTGCGACGCGAGGAGGCCGAAGCCGTGAACGAGAAGGCGCAGCAGAGAGCCGCCAACGAAGAGGCCAAACGCGTCCGGTTTGAGGCGGGTGAACTGGGGCTCGACATCTACAACATGCGCGAACGCCTCGCAGAAAAAGGCCTGCGCTATGTGAAAACCCTGGCGGAAATCTGAATCATGCAGACCGCGATCCCCTGCATGGTAATACGTGGCGGCACATCCAAAGGCCTGTACTTTCTCGCCTCGGACCTGCCCGCCGAGTCCACCGAGCGCGATCGGGTACTGCTGGCGGCGATGGGCTCCCCGGACCAACGACAGATCGACGGCATGGGCGGCGCTCACCCGCTGACCAGCAAAGTGGCGGTTGTCAGCCCCTCGACGCGCGAAGATGCCGACGTCGACTTCCTGTTTTTGCAGGTGGTGGTGGACAAGGCTGAAGTCAGCGACTCACAGAACTGTGGCAACATTCTCGCCGGTGTCGGCCCGTTTGCCATTGAACGCGGCCTGGTGCCCGCCCGCGACGGACATACCGATGTGCGCATCCATATGCTCAATACCGGAGCCCGTGCGGTGGCCCGGGTGGAAACGCCCGGCGGCCAGGTCAACTATAAAGGCGAGGCCCGTATCGACGGTGTGCCCGGCACCGCGGCACCAGTCCCCCTCGATTTTCTCGATATCGCCGGCTCCGGCTGTGGCGCATTGCTGCCGACCGGACATGCCAAGGACCTGATCAACGGCATCGAAGTCACCTGCATCGACAATGGCATGCCGGTGGTCCTGTTAAAGGCCAGCGACTTTGGCTTGAGCGGTACCGAATCACCAGCCAAGCTGGAATCGATGACGGACTTGAAGAGCCGGGTGGAAGCGATCCGCCTGGCCGTCGGACCGTTGATGAACCTCGGCGATGTCAGAGACAAAACTGTTCCCAAGATGAGTCTGGTCTCCGCCCCCCGGGCGGGTGGCGCGATCAACACCCGCACCTTTATTCCCCACCGCGTACACGAAGCCATTGGCGTGTTGGGTTCAGTCAGTGTCGCCACCGCCTGTATGATACCGGGCTCAGTGGTGCAACAGGTGAGTTCCGAAACATACGGCGACGGTGTTTGCCAGTTGGAAGTCGAACACCCCACTGGATCTTTTACCGTGGAGATGGAAGTCAGTGGCAGTGCCCGTCTGGAAACCTTTAGCGTCGAGCGCGCGGCCCTGCTGCGAACCGCGCGTCTGCTGATGCGGGGGGAAGTGATGGTCGAGGTCGACAGGTGAACAGGTCATGAAACTGGAGAGCATCTGCCTGCTGGGTTTGGGTGAAGTGGGCTCGACCCTCGCGGCAGACCTGTTGGCCAATACCTCACTGAACCTGCGCGTATGGGACTGGCAACTGGACAAGACCGACAGTCCCGCCGCCAGACATTTCAATCAATTCGCTGGCGACGAGCGCGTCACGCGAGCCCGGAGCGCGGCCGATGCCGCCGCCCGGTGCCAACTGGTTTTGTCCGCCGTCACTGCCGACCAAGCCTGTGCCGCTGCGCAATCGATACTACCCGGCCTGCCCCCGGGCGCCTGGTATATCGATGTCAACTCCGTCTCCCCGGCCACCAAGAAACAGCTCGGCGCACTGATTGATAACGCTGAAGGCCGCTTTGTGGAAGCCTCGATTATGTCGCCCATCCACCCGGCGAGAAGTCGTGCCCCTATTCTGCTGGCAGGCTCCCATGCCCATGCGTTCGCCGAACTCGGACGCTCGCTGGGCTTCAGTAACGCGCAGGTAGTCTCCGAAACGCTGGGCACGGCCGCCGCCACCAAAATGTGTCGCAGCGTCATCGTCAAGGGCGTGGAGGCGCTGGTGACCGAATCCCTGCTGTCGGCCCATTTTTACGGGGTGGAACGAGAGGTACTGGAATCCCTTAACAACCTGTTTCCGCGATCGGACTGGCCGCAGTTCGCCCGCTACCTGATCTCCCGCTCCCTGCAACACGGAGAGCGGCGCGCGGCGGAAATGCGCGAAGTCGCCCAAACCGTGGAGGAGTCCGGCCTCACCCCCTGGATGAGTGAGGCCTGCGCGAAGCGCCAGGACTGGGCGGCGCAATACGGGCACCTGTTGAATGATCAGAGCCTCGATCAATTGCTCGATGTCCTTGGCGACGCCTTGAATACGACATCGAAACCACACACGAAAACAACCTTTAAAACCCCTTAGAGTAAGCGACTATGATCATCGATTGTCATGGACACTACACCACCGCGCCGGAGCCCCACCAGCTGTTTCGTGAAGCCCAGCTGGACGCCTACAAAAAAGGCGACGCCCTGCCGCAGATTCCCCAAATCAGCGACGACCAGATTCGCGAAAGCATCGAGCAGAACCAGTTGCGCCTGCTGCGCGAGCGCGGTGCCGACATGACCATCTTCTCGCCGCGGGCCTCGGCCATGGCTCACCATCTCGGCGACGATGCGGTATCGCAACAGTGGACCCGCGCCTGCAACAACCTGATCAAACGGGTGGTGGACCTCTACCCCGAGTATTTTATCGGCGTGTGCCAGCTACCCCAGTCCCCGGGCGTCTCCATCAGCCGCTCCATCGAAGAGCTGGAGCGCTGTGTGACCGAGCTGGGCTTTGTCGGCTGCAACCTGAACCCGGATCCCTCCGGCGGCCACTGGACTTCGGCGCCCCTGACAGACCCCAGCTGGTACCCCTTCTTTGAGAAGATGGTAGAACTGGATGTACCCGCCATGATCCACGTGTCGGGTTCCTGTAACGCCAACTTCCACGCCACTGGCGCGCACTATATAAACGCCGATACCACGGCGTTTATGCAGTTCATCCAGGGCAATCTGTTCAAGGACTTTCCCGAACTGCGATTTATCATTCCCCACGGTGGCGGCGCCGTGCCCTATCACTGGGGGCGCTACCGCGGCCTGGCCGATATGCTGAAGCAACCACCCTTGAACGAACACGTGATGAAGAATGTCTACTTCGATACCTGCGTCTATCACCAGCCGGGTATTGACCTGCTGTTCCGGGTTATCGATATCGACAATATCCTGTTCGGTTCAGAGATGGTGGGAGCGGTACGCGGTATCGACCCGGAGACCGGCCATTATTTTGACGACACCAAGCGTTACCTGGACGCTCTCGAGTTGACCGACGAAAACCGTTATAAAGTATTCGAAGGCAATGCCCGCAGGGTTTACCCTCGCCTGGACGCCGCGCTGAAAGAGAGAGGACTATGAGCAAGTTCACCCCCGACGCCGATTGGCTGCACTGGCACCAGTCTCCCAGCAAACCCGTATTCACACCGCCGGCGGGGGCGGTCGACGCCCACTGCCACGTTTTTGGCCCCGGCGACCAGTTCCCCTTTGCCCCGGAGCGCAAGTACACGCCTTGCGACGCCGATAAACATCAGCTTTGGGCGCTGCGCGATTACCTGGGTTTCTCCCGCAATGTGATTGTGCAGGCCACCTGCCACGGCGCCGACAACAGCGCCCTGGTGGATGCCCTCAACCATTCCAACGGCCTCGCCCGTGGCGTCGCCACGGTAAAAGCCAGCGTCAGCGATGACGAGCTGCAGCGATTGCACGCCGCCGGTGTGCGCGGCGTGCGCTTTAACTTTGTCAAACGCCTGGTGGACGCCCTGCCGTTTGATGACTTGGGTACCATTGCCGAGCGCATCAAGGCGCTGGGCTGGCATATTGTCATCTATTTTGAATCCCAGGAACTGCCCGAACTCAATGACTTTTTTACGGCGCTGCCCACCACCGTCGTGGTCGATCATATGGGCCGCCCCGATGTCAGCAAACCGGTACAAGGTCCCGAGTTTCAACTGTTCGTCAAACTGATGCGGGAGAATGAGAACTTCTGGACCAAAGTGAGTTGTCCGGAGCGTTTGTCCCAGTCAGGGCCCCACGACTATGAAGATGTGGTGCCCTTCGCCCGTCACCTTGTGGAGGCTTTTCCCGATCGGGTACTCTGGGGAACGGACTGGCCCCACCCCAACATGAAAAGCCATATGCCCGATGACGGCAAGCTGGTGGACTTTATTCCGAAAATTGCGCCCACGCCGGAATTGCAACAGAAACTATTAGTGGACAACCCCATGCGGCTGTACTGGAACGATTAAGCACAGCCGTCGATTATAGATCCTGCGCCCGGTCTCAATCACGGCCGCGGATTAGCGGATATTGGAAAGCAAATCAAAGGAGTTAATCATGAAAGTCATGGTAGTCGGCCCCGGTGCCTTTGGTATCAAACACCTCGATGGCCTGAAAAATATCGATAACGCAGAAGTGGTCTCCCTGGTGGGTCACGACCAGGAAAAAACTCAGGCGGTAGCCGATGAATACGGTATCGGTCACGTTTCGACAGACCTGGCCGAGGCACTGGCACAAACAGAAGCCGAGGCTGTCATTCTGTGTACACCGACGCAAATGCACGCCGCCCAGTCCATTCAATGCATGCAAGCCGGTAAGCACGTGCAGGTGGAAATCCCGCTGGCCGACAGCTGGGCCGACGCCGAGGCGGTGATGAAAACCCAGCAGGAAACCGGCTTGGTGTGCATGGTTGGTCACACCCGTCGCTTTAATCCGTCGCACCAATGGGTGCATCACCGCATTCAGGCCGGCGAGTTGAACATCCAGCAGATGGATGTGCAAACCTATTTCTTCCGCCGCAAGAATATCAACGCCAAGGGCGAACCACGCAGCTGGACCGATCACCTGCTGTGGCACCACGCCGCCCACACGGTTGACTTGTTCGCCTACCAGGCCAACTCGCCCGTGGTACAGGCCAATGCCATCCAGGGTCCCATTCACCCGGAGCTGGGTATCGCCATGGATATGTCGATCCAGATGCGGGCCGAAAACGGTGCCATTTGCACCCTGTCACTCTCATTCAACAACGACGGCCCCTTGGGTACCTTCTTCCGTTATATCTGTGACAATGGCACCTACATCGCCCGCTATGACGATCTGGTCAACGGCCGGGAAGAGCCCATCGATGTCTCTAACGTGGATGTGTCCATGAACGGCATCGAGTTGCAAGACCGCGAGTTCCTCGCCGCCATCGGCGAAGGTCGTGAACCCAACGCGAGTGTGGCCAAGGTCCTGCCTTGCTACAAGGTGTTGTACGACCTGGAACAGCAACTTCCCCGTTAATCCCAATCCCACAACAGGAACTCTCAATGCAACAGCGCACTATTGGTAAGATCAGCGTACCGGCCATAGGCCTGGGCTGCATGAATCTGAATCACGCCTATGGACATGCACCGAGCGAAGCTGACGCCATCTCCCTGTTGCACAGCGCCTTCGAGCTGGGTGTACGGCACTTTGACACCGCTGCCCTTTACGGCTTTGGTAGCAATGAAACCCTGTTGGGTAAGGCGCTCAAACCCTTCCGCCGGCAAATATTCCTGGCCAGTAAGTGCGGCATGACCGGCGTCGACGGCAAACGCGTCATCGACGGCCGGCCCGACACCCTGATGGCAACCGTGGACGCAGCCCTGCAGCGCCTGCAGACCGATCATATCGAACTCTACTACCTGCATCGTTGGGATAAGCAGGTGCCCATCGAAGACAGCATGGGTGCCATGGCGCGTATGGTGGAACAGGGAAAAATCGGCGCAGTGGGACTGTCGGAGGTATCGGCAAACACGTTGCGCAAGGCCCACGCCGTGCACCCGGTAACCGCCGTGCAAACGGAGTATTCCCTGTGGTCCCGCAATCCGGAAATCGCCGTATTGGACGCCTGCCAGGCACTCGGTGTTGCATTCGTCGCCTTCAGTCCACTGGCCCGGGGTTTTTTGAGCGCAGGGATTACCAACCTGGAAGAACTGGCTGAAGGGGATATCCGTCGAAACATGCCACGCTTTCAGGAACCCAATTTCAGTGCCAACCTGGCGTTGCTGGCCGAATACAAAGCGCTGGCTCAGACCGCCGGATGCACCCCCGGGCAATTGGCTCTCAGCTGGCTATTAGCACAGGGCGACCACATAGTGCCCATACCCGGCACCCGCAGTATCGTTCATTTAAAGGAAAACCTGAAAGCGGCGGAATTGCAGATCGACGCGGACATTCTCGTCGCAGCCGATCATCTGATTAATCAACACTGCGTAAGAGGTGAGCGTTATCCGGCGGCCACGCAGCAGGAGATCGATACCGAACAGTTCCAGTAGAGACAGTCCGACGCATTTGCACGATAAGTATATAAATTAAGGGAGAACCCACCATGACTGAAGTAGCGGCGACGGCGGCACGTACACCGAACACAAATCACACAGACGACCCCCACCGTCTTATCGACGAAGCCAGGATGAGCTGCCTGCAGATCATTGTCGTCACCCTGTGTATCTTCCTCAACGCGCTGGACGGCTTCGATGTGCTGTCGATCAGCTTTGCCGCTCCGGGTATTTCCAGCGAGTGGGGCATTGACCGGGCGGCGCTCGGTATAGTGCTCTCCATGGAATTGATTGGCATGGCTATCGGTTCCGTCTGGTTAGGGAGTGTCGCTGACCGTGTCGGCAGGCGTCCAACCATTCTCGCCTGCCTGCTGGTTATGACCTTCGGCATGTTATTGGCCGCCACCTCCGCCTCGGTGGAAATTCTCTCGCTCTATCGATTTCTGACCGGACTCGGGATTGGTGGAATGCTGGCCGCCACCAATGCCATGGTGGCCGAGTTTTCCAACGCCCGCCGCCGCAATCTATGCGTGACCCTGATGGCAACCGGCTATCCGTTGGGCGCCGTATTGGGAGGCGCGATTGCCACAAGATTGTTACAAAACCATGACTGGCGTTCGGTGTTTGCCTTTGGAGCCCTGTTGACAAGCCTCTTACTCCCCTTCGTCTGGTATTTCATGCCCGAATCAATATCGTTCCTGTGCCGAAGAAGACCGGCAGGTGCCTTGGAGAAAATCAACAAATCCCTGCAACGCATGAATTTCGCAACAATTGAAAGCCTGCCGCAAAAGGTTGAGGAGACAGCTAAAAAAGGGTTTAGCCGCTTGTTTTCACCACAGTTTCTACGCATCACCGTCCTGCTGTGTGTAGCATACTTCTTCCACATCATGACCTTTTATTTCATCCTGAAGTGGATACCCAAAATCGTGGTGGATATGGGATTCACCGCCTCCAGTGCCGGCAGCGTGCTGGTGTGGGCCAATGTCGGAGGCATGCTGGGTTCGGTCCTGCTGGGCATCCTCACCCACAGGTTCAGTGTCCGGAGTCTGGCAGTGGGCGCCATGCTGATCGGGTCTCTGCTGGTCTGGCTGTTCGGTACCGGTCAGTCACAGCTGAGCGGGCTCTCTATGGTGGCTGCAGCCGCAGGATTTTTTACCAACTCGGCGATAGTGGGTCTCTACGCGATCTTCGTTCAATACTTTCCCACCGAAATTCGGGCAGGGGGTACGGGCTTTGTCATCGGCGTTGGACGCGGCGGCGCGGCACTGGGCCCGGTTGTGGCAGGATTCCTATTCCAGGCGGGTTTCGATCTGGAAGTCGTTGCCCTCTGTATGGGCGCGGGTTCCATCATTGGGGCCGTGGCTCTGTTGTCACTGCCAGCGAAGCATCAGTCGGCAGCATAAACGCATAGTTTCCGGGGATGCACAGGCTAGTGCTTCCCCGGAAACAGCGGTTTAGTTTACAACCCACAATATACAGCATAGGTCAGCTCTGCAGCGTTCTGCGCGCTTTTCGCGGCCGGAGTGAACTTAACCGCCTTGTATGGTTATCACTCTAATATCCATTGGACTTCGTTGGTTAGGAATTCCTTACCAAAGCTCGAAGCAACTTTTTGACTTGCTTGCTCATAGGTAATTAGTCCAAATTCTTGGATATTATTTTCACCCCATTTGCATGCAAACGGAACGATACTATTTAAGCATTCCAATTCTGATGCGTATTCTGTTATCGAAAAAGCATTTAGTAGCGACGAAGCTGCGGAAAAGACGTCCAGCACACGAAGTGTGCTGTGCGGCCTACTCTTGTTAAGTTTTATTTCTGCCATATTCTTAGCATACTTTTGATCGCCAAGTTATTTGGAGTATTAGGATCGACCTCCAGCGCATGAGCCCCAATTTCAACCATAAACTCTTTGTACTTATTTTCGGCAAACCTTAGCTCAGAATCTTCGTATTTACTTCTCGGGACATCTAGAAATACTTGGTCGAGAAATGACCCTGCTCCAGACCAACCCAACTGCCCTACGGCTTCACTAAATGCTGGATCAGCTACGTCACTAACTGCCATTACTCGTCTCAAATTAACAAGGTATCGATGTTCAGCTGAATAGTATCTCAGCAACAAGCCTTCTGGTTCTTTCAATACCTCTTGCATATCATGCTTCGTTTTCAAGGGGAAACCGTTGTGGTAGGAACGCCGGTCACCCAACGCCCCCCACACAGATCCCCGCATGAAGTTTTCCCTCACGGGGCTCCTCAGTCATACTCGCTTCCGCGCCAGCTACGTTTGCCATGATAAGCTCGACCTTTGCGGCGGGCTT